>JAJFJN010000001.1 GCA_021773975.1 Gammaproteobacteria bacterium
CATGTAGTCGATTTTTACCCGCGTTTTTCGTATGAAATTGTAGCGCTCAGTTTTGTTGCCCAAAACAGAAAAAACTACAGGCTGGTTGCCCTGAAGGAAGGCTTCAAGCGCCTCAATCGTGTCTAAATTCTTTATCGTCATAATCGTTCTCATCGGGTGATTATGAACAATTTGGGCGATTTGAGGCTCATTTCATGTTAGAAATACGCCCCAGGTTCAGACTCATTCCATATTGGACAAGGCTGTATAAAATGCCCTGATGTCTCAAGCTCACGCAATGCTTTCAGGCAGCCACCCAGTTGTGCCTGACCACGCACATCATAAAATCCAAATTGTTCACAGGTACGTTTAGCTAAATCTGTCCGGTGGGCAATTTCATTACCGCTAAGAAGATGGCTGATATATTCTATATTTGCAGGATTGGATAGCGTTCGTTTGATTTGGTTTTGTGTATTCATGCATTAAGCATGTGATACTTTGCTTGATTTGTTCAGTGCTTTGTTGTGGGTAATGGGCAGTGCTAGGACGGTGAGTATATCGTGTAAATGAGTATTTATGGGGTGAGTGTTGCTTGATCACGCTTTAGAGCTAATTTCAGCCCCCAGCCTTCAATTTATCAAGATAATATCTGCATCATCCTTTTACGTTCTGGAAGATGGGCGGTTCGGTTATAGGCGCGGCCGTTTGGATCACGCACAGCATGTGCAAGCTGGTGTTCAATGTAATCAGGACGGAAGCCAAGCACTTCATCCCGACTGTTTCGAACATCTTTGAGTGATACGGTGGGATAGGCTCCAAGTGATAGGCGCTTTTCCTTGCCATCAAACCGATATTAGGGAGTAAAAAGGTCGTTCTGAAATGTTGCTGGAAGTCAAAATGGTGGGTCGTGCAGGAATCGAACCTGCGACCAATTGATTAAAAATCAACTGCTCTACCGACTGAGCTAACGACCCATGTCTGATGTTGCCTGATATGAAGCGCCAAGGACGCATGAACAATCAAGCATTTGAAGGACGGCGATAATACAGGATCTTGCCGCTCCTGCAAAGTCAAAACAGTAAAAAAAGGTTATTTTCGATAGCGGGTTGGATCTACCACTCCAGCCTCTTGAAAACCCTGCACCCGAAAGCGACATGAGTCACAGACTCCACATGCCCTACCTTCATTATCAGCCTGATAACATGAAACGGTTAGCCCATAATCCACGCCCAGACGAACCCCTTGACGGATAATTTCTGCCTTACTCCATTTGACCAGTGGTGTGTGCACATGAAACGAACCCCCTTCCACTCCAGCCTTTGTCCCTAGATTAGCTACGTTCTCAAAGGCCGTGATGAACTCTTCCCGACAATCAGGATAACCAGAGTAATCAACGGCTGTCACACCAATAAAGAGGTCATTGGCACCAATAACCTCAGCCCAACCCAATGCAATTGAGAGAAATATAGTATTCCGCGCAGGAACATAGGTGGAGGGAATGCCCTCTTCCAACGTATCTGGCACCGTTATTGATTTATCTGTTAGCGATGAACCACCTAGCGCATCCAGCCCTACATTAATGATTTTATGCTCAGTAACACTAAAAGATTCAGCAACCCAATGAGCTGCTTTTAGCTCTACCCTGTGGCGCTGGCCATAATCCATGCTCAAGGCATAGCATTCATAGCCCTGTTCCTGGGCTATAGCCAGGGTTGTAGCTGAGTCCAGCCCACCTGAAATCAAAATGACAGCCTTAGGTTTTTTGCTCATTTACCTCTCTCATCTCCCCACAGCTGTTTGTGTAGCTGCAATTGAAATCTTACTGGCAGATGGTCTCGTAAGACCCATTCGGCCAGCTCTGTCGCATCCTGACTCCCGTGACAGGGTGAAACCAAGACCTCACAGCGCTCAGCTAACTTCCACTCCGTCAGCTGCTCTCTTGCCCAGATATAATCCTCTTCACTACAGATAACAAATTTAATCTGGTCATGTGGTTGCAGGTAATTAATATTCTCATAGCGGTTGCTTTCACATTCGCCTGAGCCAGGAGTTTTAAGGTCGATCACTTTTACAACCCGCGAATCCACCTTTGAAACATCTAACATGCCACCTGTTTCCAGAGAGGTGTTATAGCCCGCATCACAAAGAGATTTTAAAAGCACTAAGCTCTCATCTTGAGCGAGCGGCTCTCCTCCGGTAACGGTGACATAAGTAGATTGAAATTGAGCTGTGGCTTCAAGGAGTGATGCAACAGTCATCTCTTCACCCTGCTCATAAGCAAACTGAGTATCACAGTAGCTGCATCGTAAAGGACAACCAGCAAGCCGTATAAATACTGTTGGTATCCCAGCGGTACGAGATTCGCCTTGCAGTGAGTAGAAGACTTCAGTAACACTAAGTGTCAAGAGTAGAACCCTACCACCAGCGCTCTACATGCACCTCACCCGGGGTTTTTCGGGTTTTTTCCTTAAAGCCATCTGCCGCCAATATTTCCAATGTGGTATCAATCATGCCCGGATTCCCACATAAGAAAACATTGGTATTTTGTGGCGTTGGTTTGATATTCCACCTTTCAGCTACCACACCACGCGCCCAAACATCTTGCACATGACCCGTCTCTCCAGCCCAGGGAATAGTCTCTTCAGTAGGACGACTAATGACAGGGAAATAATCAAAGCTATCAACAAGGCGAGCAAGCATGCTTAACTCAAGTCGGTACCCAAGATCCCAGGAGTGACGAGCACCATGAATAATGGTGAATTTTCTGCTCGATTGCTTCTTAAGAAAGGTTCTGATCATGCTCATGTATGGAGCAAGCCCCGTGCCTGTGCCCATTAGCGCTAAATTGACATGTTCCGGTGTATCATCCAGTGTAAAAATACCACTGGTTTTCTTGCCCATATGAATCCTATCTCCCTCCTTAAGTGCAAACAGCCGGGGAGTTAGGGTACCTGATCTGATCAGCGTAATATAAAACTCCAGATACTGATGGTTCTTCTTGGAGGATGAAGCAATGGAGTATGCACGCTTTATTATTTTGTCTGGAGGAGGTGTTTGAATCTCAATATCTGACATTGGAATGGAAACACGAGGCGATCTACCTGGCAGCCCCAGCACAACAAACTGCCCAGGAGTATAGTCAGGAAGCTCCCACCCATCTGGTCGAACTCGCAAAATCATAGTCTCTGAATTAACATAAACCGGCGCACTAACGATCGCATTCAAATTTTTACTGGCAGTCATTTAAACCCTACACTTACAAGTATCCATATAATTAAACATGCATTAATTTACGCAATAGTAGTAATAACGTAACACTATAAAAGTGAATGCCCCACAAAAACGGGCTTAAGTATACAATAAGTAAGTGCTAATTAATCATTATCAAGATACAAAGAGCGAAAAATACTGACCACTTCAGCTCCAATGTGTCTTTGATCGTATATCAACAAAATTGCATTTTTCGCAGTAAAGTAACCACTGGTTGACATTTCGCTTCCGCACCATGCTTCATGGTCTGCCACTAAAAACGCTTATATAAGAAGCGACTCAGCTTGAGCTACTTGATCAGTAGCTTCTTCAAGGATCATTAAAGATTTTTGCGGGCTAAGCTCACCTAGCCTCAATTTAGCAAAACATGGAATATCAATCATGCAGGGGTGTTTGTGCATTTCTGGAGTTCCAACATAGCTATGCAGTTGTGCAATCAACAAAAGGTCACATATATCAGGCTCTGGAGTATGATCACGAGTCCAGTATTCTGCCTCAGCTGATGCAATAACCATATCATCAGGAAAACCCCAGGCCTTTAAGATTGCTTCTCCTGTCGCGCCACGCAACAATTCAATAACATGCTCAATCTCCCGCTCATCATCAACAAGTTCGGGGTATTTCTCAATATAGCTAATTATGGAAACAACGCCAATATCGTGCAGTAAGCCAGTTAGCATGGCATGCTCTGGATCAAATTTCTTTGTTAAACGCGCGAGTATGAAACACAAGGCAGCTACTTCAGCACTGTGATACCGCAAGTGGTGCATATGTTTTTGGGTCATGAAATTTTTTGAGCAGAACAATTCACGTAGAGCAAAACTTAATACCAGGCTATGAGTTGCATGAACACCAAGCCGCACAACTGCCCCAACACATGTTTGAACTGGCTCACGCCCAATATAAAGTACAGAATTAGCTGCTTTAACCAATTTTGCAGTTATTGCCATATCAGTTTGAATGATTTTTGCTATATATTCTGCATCTGAAGTTTCATCTTCAAGCGCTCGTCCAATTTTTATCGCAAACTCAGGAAGGCTCGGCATATGCAACTTATCGTTTTCAATATCTTCAAAAATCTTAACGGCAAGTGCATGCTCAGATGCTTTTCTGTTCTCAGGCACAATAAACACACTCACACCTTCATCTTCCGACTCAAGGTGATCACATGATAAATCTCTCAGCATATAGCTTTCAATAACAAGGTATTCAATATCACTTAAAGCAACAACATCATATTTACGTGGAAGCAGCTGAGCAACTGGGCAAGCAGCACTTGCTGAGTTTGCAACAATAGTCGATCCACCACCATCAGGTGAACGCTGCTCTATAGCCCCCTTAAGAAGAAAAAAACTATACGCATCTGTTGCTCCATATTTAATTACAGATTCACCCTTACATGCAGAGTTAATATAAATAGAATCCGCCAGCAATTCTCGTTGCTCAGTATTCAAATCGTTTAGCAGCGGGAATTTTTTTAGATCCTCTGCATCTGGATGGCGCTCAGTATCCACCATAAATTTATACCCGCATTTACTTAATAATCCGATAGCAAGGCTTATAGGCCTTGCCTGGTAATTTCATTCGATGCTGGCTGACAAATGATGCCAACAAGTTATCCATAGGACCAATAATTTCTTTATCACCACGTATTTCAAAATGGCCATGCTGCTCAATAGCACGTATTCCATCATCCTTTACATTGCCTGCAACAATCCCTGAAAATGCGCGCCTAAGATTTGCCGCTAACAAATGACTTTCCTGATTTTTATGCAACTCTAATCCAAGCATGTTTTCATGCGTTGGGGCAAACGTCATTTGAAACTCTTGTTCGATTTTTAATAGCCAATTAAAATAATATGCATCACTTGTTTCACGCCGAAATCTTCGTACTTTTTTAATTCCACTCAATACTTCACGCGCTGCTGCTGCTGGATCATTAATGATTATTTTATAGCGCTTACAGGCTTCTTCTCCCAAAGTATTTAAAATAAACTGATCAATCACTTCAAAATATTCTTTAGCTCCTTCAGGGCCTGTAAAAATCAGAGGAAAGGGCATATTTTTATTATCAGGATGCAAAAGAATTCCTAAAATATAAAGTATCTCTTCTGCGGTACCTGCGCCTCCAGGAAAAACAATAATGCCATGCCCTGTGCGAACAAATGCCTCAAGGCGTTTTTCAATATCGGGTAAAATCACAAGGTCATTAACAATTGGATTTGGGGATTCAGCAGCAATAATACCTGGCTCTGTTATGCCTATATAATGACCATCATTAATGCGCTGCTTCGCATGTCCAATAGTCGCACCTTTCATTGGCCCCTTCATTGCTCCTGGACCACAACCTGTGCATACATCAAGCCCTCTGAGCCCCATCTCATGGCCAACTTCTTTTGAATACTCATACTCTTTGCGAGATATTGAGTGCCCTCCCCAGCAGATAACAAGATTTGGTTTTATGCGTGGTTGAAATATATTGGCATTGCGTAAGATATGAAAGACAGCATTGGTAACACCATCTGGTGTATTCATATCAAAATTTGAGCTATCAATAATTTCATCGCTTGCATATATAATATCTCTCAACACTGCAAACAGATGGTCACTAATTCCTCTTATTATTTTTCCGTCAACAAATGCACTTGCAGGTGCATTCAGTATCTCCAACTTCACCCCTCGTGCTTGTTGGATCACACGAATATCAAACGTTTTGTATCGCTCTAATAACTCTTTGCCATCATCAAGGCAGCTACCACAATTCAAAACAGCTAAAGAGCAATTTCTAAAAACCTCATACATGCCGCCTTGACTCGTATCTAGCAATTTGCTTACTTCTACTTCAGCGAGGATATCAAGATGACCATTCGGTGTAATTCGTGCATTTGCTAGTTCATACATAGTCACATCACCATTAATCATTAAAACCATATTCATCAATTAACTCACGAATAGGATCTAAAACATCTGCTACCTGATTTAAAATTACAAACCCAGTATCGTAAAAATGCACATTAATATCATTATGGTCCCATCGACTTTCTGCGCTAAAATTTATTCGATTAGTTCCTTCTTCGTTCTGCCACTGCATTTCAAGATTAAATTTCTTATTCAATTCTATTGGTTGATCACTAATAAGCATCAACCCTTCGGTAGTAATGTCAACAACATGACCAAGCATTTTTTTAGTATCAACATCCCATACTCTAAGGTAATAAATAAGATGTCTACGTCGAATAGATCGCCTACCATCAACCCCCTTTACAGCTTGATCATCATGTTCAAATGGCTTTTTTATATACATTAAATTCTCCGATCAGTTACACATTTTTTAATCTTAAAGACTAAACATATACATAGCTTATTGAACAATCATGCCATCTTAAATCTCACTGCAAGCTCTTGCTTCGCTTGCCGCTGCTCGATAGCACAACCACCTCGAATGGCATCAACAAGCGCCAATAATATATAGAGTTCATTATCTTGTTTTGCTGCTTTTGGAACAGATTTATAAAGCGGTAAAAATGAAAGCCCCTTAACTTCCGACTCAGGATCAGGCCATACATAGGGTATTTTTATTGCTGCCGGGCTTCTCATGCGCAGTGATGGAGCAGAAAAAGCAGTTGGGATACCCGTGCATACCTTACCAAATACTGGCGCACACATATATTTTAGACCATGTGCGACAAACTCAAACAAATGTTCAGTATTTGGTGCTATTTTTGCAGCGCCTTTATATGCTAGTTGCGCTGCAGTAGCGCGCTTGATAGCGGCATGCACCTCAGATTGGCTCATCCCAAGTTCTGATGCCAATAAGCTATATGACCAGTCAGAATGACCAAGGGCAGTTAATTTCAGCAAAACAACAATATCTTGAGGTTTTAGCACTCTATCAATCCGCATCTTTATTCGTAGTTTACGAATAAATAATAGTGCATATTAGAAAGCCGTCAACATTTAACTCACAGGGAATGCTCTACTCTTAAGTATAAATATGCAATTTAAACAACAAACATAGAGTAGATAAAATTGGAAGGATGAAATCTATAAGTCACACTTAATCTTTGGCCGCTATGGAGCTTCACTCCAAACTCGTGCTTTTGTTTTTTTCAGCATATGGCAACGATTACAGTTTTTAAAGGTCGCAGCAGGAAATGACACTTTCCCATGGCACTTACCACAAAACTTACCACCAATAATGTCTCCCATAGTGAAATTATTGGTTCCAGCTACTTTCTTAAAAGGCTCTGGATGGCAACTATCACAACTTAACCAATAGGTATGCATGCCATGCGGAAAAATCACATCAGGTATTTGGGGGATTTTTGTTTGGAAGACCATAAGATTTGCGAAATAACCTTCATACTCATCTATTTTTTGATCTGTAAGCGAAGCTCTTGGTCGGATAATTCCTTCAGTTACTGCTTTATTCCAATTAACAAAACCAGCATGATCTTTCGGTAGCAATTCAAATGCTGTTGGTTCACCAGCAAAGACATCTAAATCTTTTGATAAACTATAGATATCTATATTGCCAACATACAATCTGAGTAATGACTCCTGTTTAGCGTCACACTCTGTGCCAAGAAAATTTCTACATATATCTGTTAGTCCACCTTTAGGTTCAAATTCCTGTTCTTGTGAAACTACAGATGCAACTGGGGCAACCAACAATACCAGCAGTAAAAACAACTTACTTCTTTGCATAGCAATAATCCTTAATAACATATTATTTAGCAGACCAATCACAGCATTTGATCGTATGCGGTAAGCATTATTTATAATGCTCAGATGCTATTCAACAAACTACCTCTAGATTAATAGCTAGTCCAGTTTTTTTAGGCCATAAAAAATCAAATTCGCTCTTTACTCAAAACAGCGCATCACTTCATATTTAAATATACATACCTACTTTTATAAACCCAAGAAGTCTATCTGACCAACGTGTCGCACTTCAAAATTGGACTCAAGCCCTTTAACACCTAACTTATTTTGGACCAATATGAATCACATTCTTTTACATGCATAGATAGTAGAGCACCTTGGCATAGTGCTCCAGATAACACTTTGGAACAAATATCTTAATTTACTTAACACATAATCTCTAACGTTAACTATTTCACATCTACTAAACAACATCGCCACTAGAATTTCAACATCGAAAATTTAAAGGGAAAACCATGTTACATACTCATATCGGAATGCTGGTTTTTTTTATACAGCTATTTTGTTATGCACAAATTTCTAGCGCAAACAATTTACTAACGACAAAAAACAAACAAGACAATGCAATTCAACATAATCAATACCCAAGCTTCATCATTGATATGCCTCAAGTCACAATGATGGAGATGATTCAAGATATTTATCATGCTAAATCAGCTTTAAACAAACGTAAAGTGACCTTATCAAAAACTGAAAAAACGAGAAGCTTTAACACCAAAGATGGAGCAATAAGCCTAATATTACCTGGGGGATTTCTTTATGCAGCAATTATTAAGCTACGTCACCATGATGTAAAAAATCAGTTACGCAATGTGACCAAACAATTACATGAGCTAAGCTTAGATTTAGTTGCGTTTAGATCTGCTCAAATCGACAACACATTAATAGCGACACTACACTAGGGTTATATTCTGCAGAATTTTATATGGATTATCGGAATATTTCGCGCCAAACAAATAAAAGGCGGTACGACAAATAATAAGATCCGTAGTTAATACGACGGTAAAGTAAAAACAAAAAGAAGTGACTTAAAACAAAGGGTACCGGCTATAACTACCGCAGGCATTTTAAAATAACTGATGGCTAAATTAATGCTGATGGCCACTCCCTAGCCATCAGCATACTTTTACTAAGCCTAAACTTTCTTAGATCGCATCAACAATTGCATTCAAGGTTGCGCTAGGGCGCATGATAGCAGTTGTCTTCGCATCATCTGTGCGGAAGTAACCACCAAGATCCGCAGCTGGACCTTGAACTGCATTTAGCTCTGCAACGATCTTAGCTTCATTGGCAGCAAACTCTTTTGCAACAGGTGCAAATTTCGCTTGTAGGTCAGCATCATCAGACTGTGCAGCCAGAGCCTCTGCCCAGTACATGGCCAGATAGAAGTGGCTACCGCGGTTATCCAACTCGCCACACTTACGTGAAGGTGATTTGTTGTTATCCAGCAGTTTGCCAGTTGCCTGATCCAATGTGGTAGCCAGAACCTGAGCCTTAGCATTGCCGGACTGGTTCGCAACCTGCTCCAGAGATGGAGCCAGAGCCAGAAACTCACCCAGTGAATCCCAACGTAGGTGGTTCTCTTTTACCAGCTGTTGAACATGCTTAGGTGCAGAACCGCCAGCACCCGTCTCAAACAGGCCACCACCGTTCATTAGTGGAACAATAGAGAGCATCTTGGCACTAGTACCCAGCTCGAGGATTGGGTAGAGATCAGTGTTGTAGTCACGCAGAACGTTACCGGTTACAGAGATAGTATTCTCACCGGCGCGCATACGCTCTACGGAGAGTTTGGCTGCTTCATAGACTGACAGGCAGCGGATATCCAGACCGGAGGCATCATGATCCTTCAGGTAAAGATCCACTTTTTTACGCATCTCCTGGTGGTGAGCACGATCTTCATCCAGCCAGAAGATTGCAGGCCAACCCGTTGCGCGTGCGCGGCTTACAGCCAGCTTCACCCAATCCTGGATTGGAGCATCTTTGACCATCACCATGCGCCAGATATCACCCTCTTCTACATCATGCTCAAGAATGGTGTCGCCATTGCTATCGGTGATACGGATAGAGCCATTACCTGGTGCTTCAAAGGTAGTTGGGTGTGAACCGTACTCTTCTGCTTTTTTCGCCATCAGACCAACATTAGGTACAGTACCCATGGTGGTCACATCAAGCGCACCATTTGCAATGCAGTTCTCGATAGTCGCCTGAAAGAGCAGTGAGTAACTGTGGTCAGGGATGGTGAATTTGGTGTCTTTTTGCTGACCATCTGGACCCCACATCTGACCAGAGGCACGGATAGCGGCTGGCATTGAGGCATCAATAATCACGTCACTTGGTACGTGCAGATTGGTGATACCTTTATCGGAATCAACCATCGCTATTGCCGGACGAGTAGCATAAACGGCTTCAATGTCGGCTTTGATGGCAGCTTGCTGAGCTTCAGGCAGGCTCTGCATCTTGGTGTAGAGATCACCAATACCGTTGTTGAAGTTAACACCCAGTTCTGCAATAGCGTCGGCATTTTTCTCAATGGCTTCTTTGTAGAAGACCTTTACACAGTGACCGAAGATGATCGGGTCGGAGACCTTCATCATGGTTGCTTTCATGTGCAGTGAGAAAAGAACATCTTTAGCTTTAGCATCTTCGATCTGCTCTTCGAGGAATTTAACCAGCGCATTCTTGCTCATGAAGGTCGCATCAACAATTTCACCGGCTTCCAGAGGTACAGCCTCTTTCAATACAGTGCTTGAACCATCCGTACCTGTGAAGGTGATCTTGGCTGTCGTCGCTGCTGCAATGGTGGTGGACTTCTCGTTAGAGGCAAAGTCACCGCTACTCATAGTGGCAACATGTGACTTTGAATCAGAAGCCCACGCACCCATTGAGTGAGGGTTCTTTTTAGCAAAGTTCTTAACTGCAGTTGGAGCACGACGATCAGAGTTACCTTCGCGCAGCACTGGGTTTACAGCACTACCCAAAACCTTTGAGTAGCGCTCTTTAATGTCAGCTTCAGCTGCATTCTGCGGGTCTTCAGGATAATCAGGCAAGTCATAACCTTTAGCTCTTAACTCTTCAAGAGCAGCCTGCAGCTGTGGCAGAGAAGCACTGATATTAGGAAGCTTGATGATATTAGCTTCAGGGGTTTTAGCCAGTTCACCCAGACGAGCCAGCTCATCAGGGATCTTCTGATCATCCGTTAGGTTATCAGGGAAGTTGGCAATAATACGGCCAGCAAGAGAGATATCTCTTGTCTCAACGTCTACGCCCGCAGCTTGTGTGAAGGCATTAACGATCGGCAGCAAAGAGTAGGTTGCTAAAGCAGGTGCTTCATCAATCTTGGTCCAAATGATCTTTGATGTTGTCATGGTTTTTCCTCGGTTTAAAGATTCTATTTCAAAAACAGCATATTTAAATAAGATGAAAAATGAGCGATAAGCTAACAGCTGCCTGTGGCAATCCAGCTTTGCTGAGAGTTTATCGTGGAATTTGGTAAGAGATGCTTTAGCACCAGTTGTGCAGCAGGGTCTTCAACACAGAAAGTGGAGACACTCAGCGCATGGGGTGCAGCGATAGTAATATCCTGACCATCTCTGGCATAGCTAACCAGGGAAATCAGGTGATGATATTCGGAATTCAGATCCATACAAAAAAGGATCGCTTTCTTCATGAGGAAGCGCCAAATGATGCGAATGCTATCGCTGTTATTCAATTCAGCAATGGTGCTTTTGAGCCTGATTTGTTCCATCGGCATCCTCTGGATTCAGTTGCGGCATGGCCTAATAGTTTCAGGACAATCATACCGTACTCATTAAAACGCACCCTCCCCTAGTTCAGGAGAGGGTGCGGAATAATGAAGGGTTACAGCTAGAATGTAAACCCCTACAGATTACCCGACATAGCTCACTTTGCTAGCTGCAGTACGGGTGTCCATATTTTTACCGCGGTTGGTGTGATCATCGATCTCCGCAGCACTACCAATCATACGTCCATACAGGAAGGTGGTGAATGCAGCTGATTCAAGCTGGCTCTCACTGACTTTACCTTCTGCATAAGGTTGCCACAGCATCTTCAGTAGAATCACAGCGATAACAGCATCGACGTTTACGCAGTAGACGTTCTTGCTGACGCCCGTTTTAGCCAAGGCTTCAACCATATTGTGATAGTAATCCAGGAAGATATTGTACTGACCCTTATCTTTAAACAGGTTGTTAACGAAGACCTCACGTGGGTCATAGTTCACATCCTTGCCTTTGAAGACAGGGTGGTTGATACAAGGGATCTTAGCGTAAGAAAGTTCACCTGCTGCCTTAGCCTTAACCTTGTAGGTCTTGTACTCTTTGGCGTAGCTCAGAGCCATCTCAGCCAGATCCATACCGTGATTTGCATCACCTGGGTTCTTCAGGCCGGTATTCTTGAACTGCTGCATCAGGAAGGCCATCGCCTCAAAACCGTTACCGCCGTGAGCATAACCGGTGTGGGTCAGGAAGCCAATGTAGGACTTGTTGATCTGTACGCGATCTGGAACCTCAGGACCATCGGCACTAACCGCACCCTTGGCACCCTGGCCAGAGATGGTACCAGGACCATTGGTGGTGAGCAGGCCCAGCAGAATAGAGAGTGCAAACAGCTCAGCCTCAGTAGGCTTGGTACCCAACAGTGCCAAATGAGCCGTCTCAGTAAAGCTCCAGCTATTCATCAGCTCACTATCAGCAACACCATAGAAACTGCCTTCTGATTGCTGATCACCGGGTGCAGAAGAACCAATCAAGGTACTGAATACTCGCAGATGCCATGGCATATTAACCAGCGTGGTTACAGAGACACGTTTATGCATCAATCCTTTCCATACCAGATGGGCACCCGCTGCAGCTGTGATGGCATCTTCGGTAACAGCCTTGCCCGTTTTCTCAGCAAGCGCTTCCAGGGTACGGATGAAGACAGATTTAACACCACGTGCATTGATAGCAGCCAGCATGGCTTCGGCACGAGCAGAACTTTCACCAACCAGCGCATCGGCTGCATCACCAGAGGCCGCCTGATCAACAATAGCACTAACATCAAAGCCTTCATCAGCGGCATTAGCCAGGCCAGACTGACCAAACAGATTCTTAAGTGCCTCAGCAGCGGCTTTAGCACCAGCAACCATGTTTGGACCAACAATGGCCACAGCAGAAGCAAGAACCGTATTAGGGCTGTTACCTGCTTCACGGGCAGCATCAGCAGCAGCTACAGTGATCTGCCCCGCCTGATTCACATAGGCATTCAGAACCACATTAGCCAATGCAGCACCGTTGGCATCGGGGTATTCACGAGCAAGTGAAAGCACCAGATTCTCTTCGAAAGTATGAGTAGAGGCATCCAGCACACTCACGCCCTGAAGACGGCTCACTTGGGTCTTTGGATCCATCATGGAAGCACCGGATGCATCCTTCAGAGCCTGACGTGGGAAGACCACACCAACCTGCTTTAAGAGGGCGGCGATCTGCTCATCGTATGGAGCCATTGCAGTAACAACCGGCTCATTCAGCTCAGCTGGCAGACCGATATCAGTATCACTGGCAAACCAAGGCTTCAGCGAGAGATCACCCTTAGGTTCAAAATCAGGCTGAATACCATTTAGAGCCATAACAGCAGAGAGCGCCTCAGGGATGTGTGAAATATTGGTTACCACAGCACCCTTGGCAGATAGCACTGGGTTCTCTGGGGTGTAGATGTCATCTACACCAAACTTATCCATAAACCACTTCTCTTTGGCTTCAGCGTTATCGCCAGAACCGGCAATAGCACCAGCATGCCCACAAGCACGGGTCAGCTTGGACTTCCAACGCCCCACAATACAAGCCACCACAGGCTTCTTCAGCTCAATATCATGCTCGTAGTAACCACCGGGTTCAATATACATAACAGCCGCTTTACTGCGATCATCGTTATGGAAAGCATGGGTGAACTCTGGCGCAGAGAAGTGAATGTACACATCCTTACCAGAGGAGACAGATACCGTGGTACCCCAGCCTTTGGTTAGCATATAGGTCGCAATGGTGGTGGTGAAGTTGCCGGAGTTTGAAAACAGGGCAATAGAACCAGGAACCAGAGACTCTTCAGGAGAGTTACCACCCAGCGCACCACCGATACGGATGTGCTTATGAGCATCGGCAATACCCAGACAGTTGGCACCAAAGACATCGACACCCTGCTGCTGGCAGTATTGGCGGATGATACGAGAATCAGAAAGCGGCACCTTCTCAGTCAGAATAACCACTTTATTAATCTCAGGATTAACACGCACCGCCTCAATCACAGAGTCTTTTACACCTGAAGGCGGCACATAGACCACAGCCACATTGAATTTGTGGCCTGCATCCATGGCTTCTGCCACATTGCTGTAGATGGGGATATCACCAACCTCAGTCTTCATGGAGGTGCCAGAACGACCTGGCATGGTGCCACATACGATGTTACCACCGGAGTAGACATTGCTAACTGGGGTTACAGTACGGCTTTCACCACCTGCAATATTAAGTACACAGACCCGATCTTCTTTATTGCAGATCTGATCCAGGGAATCGATTCCCACATAGTAATGTTCGAAAGCCGCAACACCACGTGGTGTCCGACTGTGCTTTCCAGAACTTGTTAATGATGACATTCTGAACCTCTATTCGTTTGCTTTATATCGATACTGAAGAATGCTGAGTTCATTTAAACTCAGGCTGCAGACTCGGACGTGGAATCAACACCCATTGCCTTGGCAATGGCGGCTTTTCCGCCCTCGTTTTTCATCCAATCATCAACATCTTTGGCATAGTTCACTACACCGCTCATGGAAGAATCAAAACCAAACATCTTGTAAGGGATCTTCAAACCATCCAGCGCATCCTTCATGTAACCCATTCCGCGAATTAGGTTTGGTCCACCGCGCCCTACAACAACATAAAGAGGCTTGAGGCCATTTTCATTCAGATGGTCACGCAGTGCATCGGTCATGGCGCGGAAGGTTTCATAGATGTCCGTATTGTTTGCCTTACCGCCAATAATGAACAGCACATTGCTCTGTTCCAACCAGTGCTTATAGGTAATGCGACTGATCTCGTACATCTTCTCGTAAGGCGGGTTACCACCAAAATCAGAAGAGACGATACCCGCATCACCCAACAATTCAGTTACCAGTGCGTTAGCACCACCACCAAAGGTCATAGCAGTGATAGAACCCTGGTCATTGGTAACAAATACATCGGACTGACCCTGATAGGTACGCAGCTGGTTGACCTCAAGTTCGTAAGGACAAAGCTCGCCCGCGTCGAGGCTGGCTGGCAATTTCAGACGCTTCCAGTTTGGGTCATCGGTGTCAAAAGAGCATTTGAAATCACAGGCTACAGGGACCAAACGCCCCTTGGCATTCGGCATCATGCGGATTGGATTCAATTCCAGCATGTTCATACCGTAGTTATGGAAGAGATCCCAGAGCTTGGGCAGATTCTGCACTAGTGGGCTGATGATCTCGTTTGGCGCACCCAGTTGGCGCAAAGTATTTGAGATAACAAAACCCTTCAAGCCGGTTAGTGGATCGAACGGGACAGTTGCAATCTTGTCCTCAGGCAGCTCTTCAATATCGACACCACCATGATGGGTGATCGTCAAAGTAGGTGCGCGAAACTTTGTGTTATCAGTGATAGAGACGTAGATCTCATACTCAGCCGGGATGCCACTCTCAAAGGTGACGCCTTCAGATTTTGCAACAGAGTTGCCGTGGGTATGCTTTGCAAAGTAAAGACGCTCTTTCTCTGCAATAGCGGTATCCAGGTCTTTGGCAAAACCAATCAGTCCTGCTTTGCCCTTCTTACCAATACCACCCTTAAATACGGGTTTGACTAGCAACAGTCCCCACTTATCAAGCATTGCTTGAATTTCATCGGTACTGGCTTCTGGCCCAAGAATCTCAGCGCGTGGAAAATCCACATACTCGAGAAGCTTGGAACCCCACAACATGCCTGTGATCTGCATTTGTTGACTCCTAAAAGTTTAAGGTTAGATCGTTAAATAGCTTAATTAAAGTAATCTTTAGAGGCCGGTCTCTTTTACTGTGGAGACTACAGCTTCGAGGGTTGTATCGAACATTGCCCGTTCTTCGGCAGTTAACTCAAACTCAAGAATTCTTTCAATGCCACCTGCGCCGATAACGCATGGAACGCCCATGAAATAGCCATCAATTCCGTACTCACCCTCACACAGAGCAGCCGCGGAGATGACGCGTTTTTTATCCTTGAGGTAGGCCTCAACCATTTCACAACAGGAGGCAGCAGGGCTATTGTAAGCACTACCATTACCCAAAAGCTTAACCACTTCAGTGCCGGCCTCACGGGTACGATCAGCAATAGCATCAATTTTTTCTTTTGGGAGAAGAGCGTCAAGCGGTACACCACCAACAGTTGCGGTGCGTACCAGAGGGATCATCGTAGGGCCATGCCCACCCAGCACAATAGCTGAAACATCTTCAGATGAAAGACCTGTCTCCATAGCAACAAAGGCTTCAAAGCGGCCACTATCCAGGGCACCTGCCATACCAACTACGCGCTCTTTTGGAAGGCCTGCTTGCTTATAGAAGGCATAGACCATCGCGTCCAGTGGGTTAGTGGTTAGAATAACAAAGGCATTTGGCGCATGCTTTTTAATATTTTCTGCAACAGTAGCAATGATGCCCAGGTTAATCTCTAGCAAGTCATCACGGGTCATCCCCGGTTTTCTTGGCAGGCCTGCAGTTACAACAACAACATCAGCGCCTTCAATATCAGCGTAGTCGCCTGTGCCAGAGAGATTAACATCATATCCACCATGTGGCCGTAGAGCCATCATATCCAACGCCTTACCCTTCATTGGGTCTGACACCTCAGGACGATCCAGTATTACCACATCACCCAGCTCTTTTTGAGCAATAAGGAGAGCCAAGATACTACCTATCTGACCACCCCCAATTAAAGCAATTTTTCTCCTGGACATATTCTCTACTCCTTACGCGTTAGTAGTAGAACCAACCGCATGCAGTACTATTTCAAGTCACTGCAAAGGTCAGCCTCTTGTTATCAGTTCATCCGGGTTTACAGCAAAAAAAGCCGGTGCCCATTAAGTTTTAAAGGCCGCAATATAAATGAAGCGCTGGCTCATGTGTATCCCTAATTTAATCAAACCAATACAAGACGATCATTTTTAACAGTCAAATCAATAAGATACAACAATCAAATCAAAATGACACCCTAGTAAATCCGGCGTATCGTATCATAAGAAATAAATCATAATACAGCTGCAACCCTTCGGACATAGTGCCTAAACTACAGAAACCCTTCCGATAAAACACAGAGATACTTGTACAAACAATTTAAATAATCTACTTAAAAATAAATAGGGATCAGAAAAATCAAAGGAGTAACAATTCCCTGCGAAACAACTAAATCTATATATTTATCATGCTATTATATTGCAGATAACAAAATACACCTCACTATTAATCCACATAAATCACCCAAGGGACACAATATTAAAACAATGTCAATCTTGCACAAAAAGAGATCATGAGGTTGAATATGCAACCTCGCTACCACAAGGCTTGTTTTAAACCCTGTGGAGAACTGATTTAATTGAAGAGGTCAGGAATGCTGATCAACCCAGTTGAGAAAGACCAAAAACGTATACGTGAACTTGAGCTCGCTACCGGCGAGACCATCTCCGACTGCTACCAGTGCGGAAAATGCACGGCCGGCTGCCCAGCATCCATGGATATGCCACCTAGCGTGATTATCCAATACTTAAAGCTAGGCCAATTTGACATAGCTAAGAATGCAGAGTCTATCTGGTCATGCATGGCCTGCCTAACCTGCTCAGAGCGCTGTCCTAAAAATGTCAGCCCAGCGGCAATCATTGAAGGCCTCAAGAACCTGCATCTGCGCGACATGGATCCCAGAGTCAATCTTGAGGCAATGGATCGTGATTTTCTTGCTCACTCACCGCAGATGGCTATCATCAGCGGTTTCCGTAAATTTATCTAAGCATTTAAAGGAATCCGGATGTCAGAAAAACCTGTTCGCATTCCCTATTACCCTGGGTGCACCATGAAAACCAAAGCGCTTGGCTTCGAGCGTTCAGCTATGGACTGCGCCGAGGTCATCGGTTTTGAAATGGACGAACTAAAGGATTGGAATTGCTGCGGCGCTTCCTATCCGCTAACCAAAGATAACCTCATGGGACTCACTGCCCCCACCAATATATTGGTAGAAGCAGAGAGACGTTGCCAGAAAGAAGAGGTTGACCCCAACCTTATTACCCTCTGCGTTTTCTGCTACAACACCCTCAAACGCACTGAATATGCATTTGGTCAGGATAAGAAAAAACTTGAGACCGTTAACGCATTTCTTGACCGCAAATATGAAGGTTCCATTCGGGTCATTCATTATCTGGAATACCTGCGTGATGTCATCGGCTTTGACAATTTGGCCAAAATGGTCAAAACCGACATGAGCAAATATAAGGTAGCGCCTTACTATGGCTGCCTGTTGCTAAAACCTAAGAAAGAGATCGGCCTGGATGACCCTGAAGATCCAGTTATCATGCACGACTTTCTGGATGCGCTCGGCTGCAAGGTTATTGATTTCCCAGCTCAAGTAGATTGCTGCGGCTCATACCTTGTTATGCGTGAGCCAAAAAAGGTATCCAAACTTTCATACGACATTCTGGCCGATGCAAACGAATACGGTGCCGAAACGCTGGTCACCGCTTGCCCACTCTGCCAATCAAATCTGGATCAAAGCCAGGGGGATAAAGTACAATTTGCTGACCTTGATGGGATGCCCGTACTCTATTTTACCCAGCTCCTAGCCGTTGCTTTCGGCCTGGATACCAAAACACACCAACTTGAAGAGCATCACATCGACCCAAGGCCTCTATTTGAAGCCAACGGTAGTGATAGCGAATCTAAGTAATTTTGAGCCTGATTAGGAGTCAGTCTGTGACTAAATGTACAGAAGATAACAAACCAATCATGGTCGGTGACCGGACTATTCCGCCACCAGACGCCCGCTACATCACCATTAGCATCATGGGTCAGCCCTATGAAGTGCCAGAGACTCTGACCATCCTGAAGGCGATGGAATTTGTCGGCTACCAGTTCAAGCGTGGTTGCGGCTGCCGTGGCGGAATCTGTGGCGCATGTGGCACCTTCTACCGAATAGAAGGGGAGCACACACTACAAACAGGTCTAGCCTGCCAGACAGTAGTAGAACCTGGCATGATTCTGGCACAGATACCCTTCTTCCCGTCCAACAGGGCATCAGAGCTCGATCTTGAAACCAAGATGCCTGCGGATCAGCAGATCGCCACTATGTACCCGGAGATCTTCCGGTGTGTTGGTTGCGGCACCTGTACCCGCACCTGTCCGATGGACATCGACGTCATGGGTTATATCGCCCACTTCAAGCGCGGCGATATCATGGGCGGCGCCGAGAAATCATTTGACTGCATTATGTGCGGACTTTGTGCTGCACGCTGTCCAGCCAACATTTCCCAGTTTAATGTCGCCATGACGGCCCGCCGTATAGCAAGCGCCAGACTGACACCTAAGTCAGAAGTAACTACAGCACGCGCCGAGCAGGTTCGCGCAGGGCGTTACGAACCAATGCTGGCCGAGCTCTGTGAAATGAGCGCGGACGATCTGAAAAAACTCTACGTGGAACGCGAGCGTGAACCCGATCTGGCCAAGCCAGGCGAGTGGATGCCCGAAGACCAGACTCATCTATAAGCGAGGAAAGCATGTCCGAAGGTTACACTCCAGAAATGCTCGACCAGATCAAAAAGGTCGAGGAAAGCCGCCCTCAGCGCCTATCTGAGTCTCGTGCTGGGAAAGCGTTCCCCGCTATGTCTATGGATGCACGGGATGTAGTCCTCAATGCATACCACCCTGACTACACCGAAGAAGGCCGTCGTGCCCTAGGCATTGGCCCAAACAAAGACGAAGTCTATCCGGAAGAGCTGGTCGACCTGCTGGAATCTCGTAGCATGTTGGAAGCGGTTAATCCTGACCTCTCAACACCCGATTATGAGACCGATGTACTGGTCATCGGTGGTGGTGGTGGCGGTAGTGCAGCTGCGCTGTCTGCAGCAGGCGAAGGACTGGATGTCATCCTGGCGACTAAACTGCGCCACGGCGATTCCAACACTGTCATGGCAGAAGGCGGTATTCAAGGTGCCGATCAGGAGCCTGACTCCCCATATTTTCATTACCTTGATGTAATCGGTGGCGGTCATTTCACCAATGAGCGCTCCCTTGTAGCCGCCATGACCAACGATGCCCCGCTTATCATTGAGTGGCTGGAATCTCTGGGCATGATGTTCGATAAACACCCAGATGGCCGCATGAAAGCCCGTCACGGTGGTGGCACAAGCCGCAAACGCATGCACTCCGCTGGCGACATGACCGGTGCTGAGATCATGCGTGTGCTACGCGATGAAACACGTAATCGTAAAGACAAAATTAAGATCCTTGAATTCTCACCCGCCGTTGAATTGCTGATGGATGAGAACGGCCGTTGCTCTGGTGCCGTCCTGAATAACATGGAGACCGGTGCTTACTACACCGTGAAAGCCAAGACTACTGTTATCGCCACCGGCGGTACCGGTCGTCTGCACTATCGCGGATTTGCCTGCACCAATCACTATGGCGCAACAGGCGACGGACTGGTTATGGCCTACCGCGCAGGTGCCAAACTGGGTTACATGGACTCTGTCCAGTATCACCCAACAGGCACCGCCTATCCCGAGCAGAACGTCGGCCTGCTAGTAACCGAGAAGGTACGTGGCCTGGGCGGACAGCTACTGAATATAGACGGCGAACAGTTTGTATTCCCACTGGAGCCACGTGATGTTGAGTCTGCTGCAATCATTCGCGAATGTGTTGGCAACGGTAAAGGTGTAAAGACCCCAACCGGTCGCCTTGGCGTCTGGCTGGATTCACCACTTATTGATGAACTACATGGCCCCGGCACAGTGCAGCGCGAACTGCCAGCCAAATACATTCAGTTCAAACGCTTTGGCATTGATATCGCCAAAGTACCTATGCTGGTCTACCCAACCCTGCATTACCAAAATGGCGGAATCGCCATCAATGACCAGTCAGAGTCTACCATCCCTGGGCTTTATGCCGCAGGTGAAACCACCGGTGGCGTGCATGGTCACAACCGCCTGATGGGTAACTCGCTGCTGGATATTCTGGTATTTGGTCGTCGCGCTGGTCAATCTGCTGCCAAGGCAATTGCTGATGGCGCTGAAGCAGGTGCAGCCAGTCTGGACCACCTGGCTGAGTACGGAAAGGCCCTGAGCGATGCCGGACTCGATCGTGGTGCAGTCAGCCCAATGATCCTACCCAACTACGCAACAGATGAAATTCGGTCGCGTCGGTGGGATGTTAAGTCCCCTACCGTTTAAGTAACGAACGGCGAAGGAGTAAAATATGGCCAAAATTGGCGTCTTTGTCTGTCAGTGCGGCAACAACATTGCCCGCACCGTTGATACTGCTGAAGTTGCAAAATATTGTGGCGAGCAGGACGGCGTGGTGCATGTCGAAGATTATAAATTTATGTGCTCTGCCCCAGGGCAGGAGATGTTCAAGAAGGCGATTAAAGAGAAAGGGCTGGATGCCTGTATCGTCTCTGCTTGTAGCCCGAAAATGCACGAAGCCACCTTCCGTAATGCGGCAGAGGCTGCCGGGCTTAACCCTTTTAAAGTAGAAATTGCCAACATCCGCGAGCACTGCTCCTGGGTGCATGATGATAAAGCAGTGGGCACGGTCAAATCCAAAGACCTGACCAAGATGATGATTGAACGCATCAAGTTCAACAAGCCGCTAGAACGCTACGTCATGCCGCTGACCAAGCGCGCACTGGTGCTTGGTGGTGGTATCGCTGGCATCCAGGCTGCTCTTGATCTGGCGCAAGCTGGCGTAGATGTACACATTGTTGAACGTGAGCCATCGCTCGGTGGCAACATGGCGCGCCTCTCTGAGACCTTCCCTACCCTGGATTGCTCTCAGTGCATCATGACTCCACGTATGGTGGAGGTTCAGAACCACCCACTGATTACCGTACACGCCTACGCCGAGTTGGAGCAGCTATCAGGTTACATTGGCAACTTCCGTGCACGTATCCGCCAAAAAGCGAAGTATGTCATCGACGATCTCTGCACCGGTTGTGGTGAGTGCTGGGAGAAATGTCCGTTCTCTACCGAGAGTGAGTTTGAGATGGGGCTGGTCAAACGCCCAATCATCTACATTCCATTCCCACAAGCAGTGCCAACCGTACCTGTCATCGACAATACGGAATGCCCTAAGATTCTGAAGGACAAATGTGGCCTCTGCGCCGATGTCTGCGGCCCTGATTGCATTGATTTCACCCAACAGGATGAAATCAAAGAGATTGATTTTGGCGCTATCATCGTGGCTACCGGCTTCCAGCTGATGCCTAACGTCTACCGTGAGTACGGTGGCTGGCGTCCTCCTCACATGACACCCAAGAAGCTCACTGCCAAGCAGCGCAAAGCCCTTCCACGTTCTGATGCCGGTCGTCTGGTCGACGTTATTAACGGGTTGGAATTTGAGCGCCTGGCCTCTGCCTCCGGCCCTACCGGCGGCCAGATCCGACGCCCATCCGATGGCAAGATTCCAGAGGTTGTGGTCTTCATCGCCTGCGTAGGCTCACGTGACTGCAATAAAGGCGTCGAGTACTGCTCCAAGATCTGCTGCATGTACACTGCCAAGCACACCATGCTATACCAACACGCAGTGCATCACGGCAAGTCCTACGTCTTCTACATGGATATCCGTGCTGGCGGCAAAGGCTACGAAGAGTTTATCAATCGTGCGCAAGACGAAGGCGCACAGTACGTCCGCGGACGGGTCTCCCGCCTTACTAAGAAGGGTGACAAGATCCTGGTTAAAGGTGCTGACACCTTAACAGGTCAAGCAGTAGATGTAGAAGCTGATATGGTCGTACTGGCGACAGCCATGGTGCCACAGGGTGACTCTGAACAGGTCGCTCAAACCTTAGGCATAGGCTACGACAAGCACGGCTTTTTCTCTGAACAGCATCCAAAACTGATGCCTGTTGAATCATCAACAGGTGGTATCTTCCTGGCTGGTGCCTGCCAAGGTGTAAAAGACATTCCTGAGACCGTCGCTCAAGCCTCTGCCACAGCGGCCAAGGTGCTTGGCCTCTTCTCGAAAGATGAGATGATGCGCGATCCTGAAATAGCCATCGTAGATCAAGAGAAATGCATGAACTGCTGGGACTGCGTCACCGTATGCCCTTACCTCGCCATCAGCCGGGTCGAACTGAAGGACCGCAACGGCAATTTTCGCAAGTGGGCAGCTGAGGTAAACCCAGGACTCTGCCAGGGTTGTGGCATATGTAACACCGCATGCCGCTCCAAGAGCATCGAGCTTATGGGTTACACCAACGAGCAGGTCTATGCCCAGATCACCGCCTTTGGCGGGGACATTATTTAAGTCTTCAGATTTAAAAGAGCTGATACATGGGAAAGAAAATCGAAATACATGACTTTGAACCAAAGATCATGGCCTTCGTGTGCAAATGGTGCACATACTCTGGTGCTGACTTAGCTGGCACCAGCCGCATGGACTATTCACCAAACGTACGTATGATACGTCTGCCATGCTCAGGCCGTATTGATCCGCAGTTCATGATCAAAGCATTCGAACAGGGTGCTGATGGTGTCATCATCTCTGGTTGTCATCCGGGTGACTGCCACTACAACGAAGGCAACTATTACGCTCGCCGTCGTAACACAACCTTTCGTCAACTCATGGACTTCCATGGCATTGATATCGAGCGCATTGAGTTCTCCTGGATATCAGCGGCAGAAGCTATCAAATGGACCGAAGTCATTGATGCCTTTACTGAAAAGGTTCGTGAGCTAGGTCGTCATCCACAATATGATGATGAAATTGTTGACCCCTACGCACAATTTCTGGTGCAGAAAGATCAGGAGTCCGCATGATCGAACAAATCCGTAACCAGGCCCGCAAGCTACTGGAAGATGGCGACGTTGATGTCGTTATTGGTTATGCAGAAGGGAGTGATCCCTCACGCACAACACCTGTTTTTATACGCAAAGCTAAAGATGTAGATAAGCTGATCTACGATCCACGCTGTATCAACTCTCTGCCGCTCTATCTCAACAAGCGCCATGAGTACACCCGTAAAGGGTGGAAAAAGACTGCCATTATCGGTAAGGGTTGTGACATCCGTGCCATCGTCCAGCTGATCGCCGAAAATCAACTGAAGCGTGACGAGATCTATATCCTTGGTGTCCCTTGTGAGGGTCAGGTCTCTCATCCCGAAAAATGGGATGGTAGTCTGCATGATGGCAACCGAGCTACTAAATGTATCGGCTGTGATGTCATGACTCCTCATGAAACAGACTTCTTCCCTGGCACCAAGCCAGATGTAGACCGTTCCAGCCCATACGAAGTGACATCACCTAAAGTAGCAAATCTGATGGAGCTGGAGCTGGATAAGCGCTTCGCCTTCTGGCGAACCGACTTTGATCGCTGCTTCAAATGCTACGCTTGCCGGGAAGTGTGTCCACACTGCTCTTGCAATGTTTGTATTACCGATGAGACAACACCCAGCTGGATCGATCCAGCCGCACATAAAAAGGGCGTTTTTTCCTGGCACCTGACCCGTGCCATGCATTTGGTTGGACGCTGCACAGGTTGTGGTGAATGTACCCGCGCCTGCCCAATGGATATTCAGGTAGACCTGTTCAACCAGCGCATGAAAGAGGTTGTGCAGGAGAGCTACAGTTACAAGCCGGGCTACTCCCTGGAAGACAAGCATCCGTTGATCACCTATCAGGTTGACGATCGCGAGGATTTCATCAAGTAGTACAGACCAGGATATAACCCTGTGAGGAACCAAGTTCATTAATCTGGCCTTAGTACCTCGAAGGTATAATTGAGTTTCAATTCGAACCGTGAATTTATGAAAACAGCCACACTTAATAAAAGCGACATTGGAAAATGCATCGATCTATTGCTGCAGTCCGATCTACGGGTGATCGCCCCACGCCTTATACCTCGACTGGATGAAGATGGTACTGACTCCATCGACGTTCTTACCTTCACTGAAGTGGATTCTGGTGACGACCACCAGGTTGGCGAAGGTCTGCTCCCCCTCAACGGTGTAAAAGAGTTTTTATTTGCAAAACATGAACCTCTATTTGCCTACGAGAAACGTGGGAAAAAGATTGAGATCATTCCTGTTCATCACGAATACCCACAGACAGTGATCATTGGTGTGCGTCCTTGTGATGCTGCATCAATTGCCTCACTGGAATCGGTTTTCTCTGATGCCAATGCAGGTTTTGAAGATCCCTTCTTCACCGAACGTCGTTCACGCACCACCTTCGTCACCTACTCCTGCACAGCACCCGATGCCAGCTGCTTCTGTACCTCAGTCAACCTGGCACCCGACAGCGCCAAAGGCTCAGATCTGCACCTGACGGAACTTGGCGATGGTCGTCTACATGTTGAAGTATTGACCGAAGCTGGCGAAGCAGTCGCTAACAAGCTTGAAACCCTGCTTGAAGGTGAAGGAGATCAGGCAGCCCGCGAAAAGGCGGGAGCCACAGTGCACGAGAAGCTGACCCGCCTGCGCAACTCTGCTCCCATCATGGACTGGCTGATGGATACCGCCAATTTTGATGATGAGATGTGGGAGCGCCTTGGCGAGAAATGCATCGGCTGTGGAGCCTGTACATTTGTCTGCCCAACCTGCCACTGCTTTGATATCGTTGATGAGAACAAAGGCTCCAAGGGCTACCGGATTAAATTCTGGGACTCTTGCCAGTTTGACCACTTTACCCTGCATGCCTCTGGCCATAATCCTCGTGATTGGCAGTTCAAGCGCTACCGTAACCGCTTCAACTGTAAGTTTAAGATCTATCCAGAGAAGTTTGAAACACCAGGTTGCGTCGGCTGCGGCCGTTGTATCCGCGCCTGCCCAGTCAACCTGGATATCACCGAATATATGGCAGAGGTCGCCCACAAGGCAGCCAATCCAAACGCCATGAAAGCTGACCCAGATTTCGAATAAAGGTATTACATCCGTGTCCAATATCTATCAACCCGAACTCATGACCATCACCAAGGTCATCAATGAAGCGCCAGGCATCAAAACCTTCCACCTGAATTTTCAGGATGAAGAGGTTGCCAAAAACTTCAGTTTTGAAACTGGTCAATTTGGCGAATACTCCGCCTTTGGTGCCGGAGAGAGTACATTCTGTATCGCCTCCTCTCCCACCCGCCCAGACCATATCGAATGCTGCTTCCGTGAGACAGGTAAGAATACTGCA
Organism: Gammaproteobacteria bacterium; assembly: GCA_021773975.1. Classification (GTDB taxonomy): domain Bacteria; phylum Pseudomonadota; class Gammaproteobacteria; order Chromatiales; family Chromatiaceae; genus WFXD01. The sequence goes on from JAJFJN010000001.1 coordinate 26,386, forward strand.
GCCCTCGCCAACCTCACCGAAGGTGACACCATCGGCTTTCGCGGCCCTTATGGCAATACCTTCCCTATCGATGATTGGAAAGGCAAAAACCTGATCTTCATCGGTGGCGGTATCGCGCTACCTCCCCTACGCTCTGTCATCTGGAACTGCCTCGATCTACGTGAGCAAGACGGCCGCTTTGAGCATATCTCAATTGTATACGGAGCAAAATCTGTAGCCGACTTAGTCTACAAACGAGAAATCGAAGAGTGGAATCAGATGGACAACGTCACTATGGTCAAGACTGTTGATCCCGGTGGCGAAACTGAGGATTGGGATGGCCACGTAGGCTTTGTTCCTCATGTGCTGGAGAATGACGTTAAACCCGATCCAGAGAACACCATCGCCATTGTCTGTGGCCCGCCCATCATGATCAAATTCACCTTTGAAGCCCTTGAGAGACTAGGCTTTAGCCAGGATCAGATGGTCACCACCATGGAAAACCGCATGAAGTGCGGTATAGGCAAATGCGGACGCTGCAACATCGGTTCCACCTATGTCTGCATCGATGGCCCTGTATTTACAGCAACAGAGCTGGCGGCACTTCCCAACGATTTCTAACCCATACAAAAAAGGCGGCTCACTCTATTTGACTGAGCCGCCTTTTTTATGCCTGATAATTTTTATTACAACATCTACTTTAAGCGTTGTATTGCATGCCGCCAACCACCTGAGCCGCCACATACCCAGGCTGGGCATTTACCATCGGTTGGATCGAGATTATTATCAAACTCATATTTGTCTGACAGGCCATCCCGGTCACTGTCTTCTTTGGTCGGATCACCACCTGACTGATACTCTTGAAGATTGGTCACGCCATCACCATCCTGATCAAACCCCGCATCGGAAGCATCATGTGGATTTAGGAAAGCATACTGCTCTTCATAGTTGTCTGGCAGTCCATCTTGATCAGCATCCAAGCCAAAGGATGCCATGACCGTAGCTGCCTGACTCATATTCACAACACAGCTCGCCATGCCTCCACGACAACCACCACCAGACCAACCCGCAAAAGCTGAACTATCCGCCGTTACTGCTGATAAGGTAACCAAGGTTCCACTGTAGTAAGTTTCATTACAATCCGTACCGCAGTTAATACCTTGTGCCTGTACCTGACCACTACCCAGACCATCTGTCACAACCGTCAGGTCGTACACCGGTTGAAATACCGCCATCACTGTGGCTGCTCGATGTAGAGTGACCACACAGCTTTGCCTGCCGCTGCAACCACCACCAGACCACCTTACAAAGGCTGATCCATCCGCTGCAACCGCAGATAAACGAATCACCGCACCGTCACTGTAATCTTCACTGCAATCTGTACCACAATTGATGCCTTGCGCCTGTATCTGACCATTACCACGTATTTCTACTGTCAATGTATGTGACCGCAAATCATTTTTCCACAGCACAAGATAACCTAGATCTTCCGCAGAAGCAGTTGCAGGGATAGGCGCTTGCTGCATGTTAATGCTGGTTGAAATGCTGAGGGACTGTTCCTGATCAAGCAATACATTGACTCCCGTAGCACTCTTATCACTCCAGCGCAGGTTAACTGCTCCACCATTGGTCGTCTGTAGGTCTGCAATCAGCAACGGTTGGTTCGTATAGTTGCCACTAAAGGCTATCGCTGTAGTTTGCTGGGAATTGACATCAGCAACGCTGCCTACCTCAAAGCTGATGCCATTCAGGGAACCCTGTGATGGCTCCCAGGCAATATAAGCGACTGTTTCAACCGCATAAGGCTGTGTATTTATCTCCTCCTTCTGGAGCCTATATCCAAAACCTGACACATCCATACTACTCATCTGACTGATCATAGGCACAGTATTGTTGTATGTAACAATACTTGACATAACGATAGGAGAAACGTTGAGCGCCTGGGCAAAGCTAGTCGTTATAAAGGATGAGGATGCATCAGTATCAAACTGGCCAGCCTCAACCCGCGTGCCATCCTCAAGGGTATAACTACCTTTTTCCATGACAATATAACTGACCTGCTCTTCTGCATGGTTTACCGTATCACCCTTCTGGGCATCAAGGGTAAGGTACTCCCACTCCTGAATGCGCACATCAAAACCCTGTGCATCTACATTACGCACTCGAACTACAGCAGGCGAAGCATCATTCAGGCTAGCAGGTTTAACCACAACTACCGGGGCAATAAAAGTGTTGCTCAGGCTAACCCGTTTCCATTCATGCCCTACACTCACCTCACCCATCTCGATTGATGATAGATGGAGGCTCTTGGTCGTAGAGAATTCAGCTGCAATCGTATGGTTTGCATCTAGGCGGGTAAAGGTGAAGCTGTCCATTGAACCAATTGAGACATCATCAACCAGCACTTCGGTAATATGGTAGCCCTCATCTGCTGTGATACTAAAGGTTACGGCGGTATTCTCAAGTGCCTCTAAAGTACCTACAGGGCTAATAGTGCCATTAGCACTGGCACTGGCTGTTACTGAATAAGTAACCGGTGGAACTGGGCTTATATCGAAGATTGCCGTTACAGTAACCGCTTGATCCATAGTCACTACGCAGCTTGCTGTACCTGTACAGCTTCCCCCAGACCAGCCCGCAAAGGCTGAATCTTCATTGGGTAATACCAACAGGGAAACGACCGTACCGTCAATATAATCGTGGGCACAAGTTGCACCGCAATCAATCCCCGTAGCCTGTACCAAGCCGCCTCCCGCACCGCCCTTGGCAACAGTTAATCTATATTGCTTAGATTCTGCATGCCCGTTCAGCGCTACATTCAGCGTTGGTGTATAGATATCATCTGAGACAATCGACAACGATGCACTCTTACTGCCTGCGGTGAGCGGTTTGAACTGTACGTCTATCTCACACCCTGCAGTAGGGATCAAGGTTGTATCTGCACAGTTATTGGAAACAATAGCGTATTCAGATGCATTGACACCTGCGAGTGTGATCGCCCCAATGGCAAGATCTCCACTGCCATCATTGGAGATATCAAAGCTTTGGGTTGCCGATACCTCCTCAACAGTGACACTGCCAAAGTCATGTGATTGAGGTGAAATAGCAATATTGCCATAGACACTGTCAATGCCATACGTCTCTATACTTTTTGTATTCAATGAGGCGACAAATAAGCGACTGGTTCCGGGTGCAAAAGCTATACCCAATGGGTTGCGTAGCGGGCGGTTGCTGTCATAAAGCTTACCGAGGTAATTTCCTGACGTGTCATACACTGTTACAACATTCTGATAGCCATCCGTGATATAGATTCGATCAAGGGTATCCACTGCAATACCAAATGGCCGAAGAAAGGAGACGGTTTCACCCTGCTCATTGGTGCCTGTTGTAACAAAGCTACGTTTAAATACACCATTAAGATCAAATACCTGAACCCGGGCTGAGTCAATCGTTGCAGTAAAATCTGGAATCAGTATTTCACTGGTAATCTCATTGATAACAATTGATGTTGGCAGTTGAAACTGACCATTCCCCGCTCCTTTGCTGCCAAAAGAGAATTTGAAGGAATAATCAGCATTATAAATCTTAACCTCATTCTCGAGTCCATCAACCACATAGATCAAGCCTGCACTATCTATAGCAATTCCGGCTGGTCGACGGAATTCACCTAACCCCATTCCAAGTGCGCCAAGCAGCAAAAAATCAGGGCTATATATCTCAACATCACCTCTTCCAGCATTACCTATATATATTCTCCCAGCGGAGTCCACAGCCACTGCAGTAGGACCATCAAGTCCGGAAATAGTACCTTGAAGCAGCCCAGACCGACTGTATACATGCACCTCATTTACAGTTGGTTCTGCGACATGGATTTTTTCATCAGCTCCAACAGCTACTCCCGCTGGCATATGCAAGCCTAAGCTGATGGGGGGAAGGGTTTCTACAGTAGGTAATGCCGCGGAAGAGAGATTGGGAGCCAGCAGTAAGAGTAATACAATACAGAACAAAGACTGCATCATAACCGCATGGATGCTACAGCCCATCGTGCAACTTACAGATGATTTTTGTGGCACGTTCACCACCGTTTCACATCGGAAACTGCGCTATCATTTATATATTCTACATTCGCCATCATATGAAATGCTCCACCAACCCCGCATACAGAAGATCCTGCAATATTCGTCTTATATGTAAATGCAGCAGGCAAATACTCAGCAGGGCTAATACCCATACACCCACTAGGTTTAACGGCCCAGTGCTTGAGATCTTTACTCATGCCAGGAACCTACATCTTTAAGCAAGCTATCTAAAATTAGAAATTCTAGTGTTTCTGTTTTATGTAACTTGCCTTACCTACAAAAAGTGCTTTATCCACTCTTTTCCATCAGCATTGTCAGGCATGACTTTCTCATCAGCAATTTTCCATTGCCCCTCTCGCCTGATAAAAATCACACCAATCAAATAATTGTCTTTTACAGATGCAGCCGACAAGTGGAGTTTAGCGCTTTTATCTGTAATAACAGCATCTTGAAGGTTCAGCGTATGTAACCCTGGATTATGATGCGAATAGTGGGTATCAACTTGCTTGGCCAAATCTTGCGGATTTTCTTCACTCAGAAAGCTAGCAACATTATCCAACTCTGACATATCAAGTGCTTGGCGATACTCTTTATAGATTTCAAATAGGGGCGCTGCAGCCTTATTTCTCTGCTGCTGCTGATTAAATTTCACGGCTGGCTCGCTCAATTTGCGTATCTTGTCATTCTGTACTTGGCTTTTATTGTGTTTAAATTGTTCGTACTGAGGCTGTGTCCATATAATCAACTCCTCATCAGAAAGTTTTCTGTCCAGAAAGTCAGAGTACTTGAGATCGAGGACAAACTTTTGTCCCTTATACAAAAATGGTTCATATGAACCCATTCTATAACTCGCATCATGCCAATCAATTTGCTGCTGATAGGTTCCTTCATTTATCTGAAATGAATAGGTCGCAATAGCTTCTGGAGTGTCAGCTTTAGAGACCTTCTTTTCAATAAAACGAAGTGAAAAATCCGGGTAATCTATAGAGGTATTATCAATATAGTTTGCGGGTTCCCCATAGAAGCCAGCTACAGATTTGGACCCTGAATCGCTACAGGACACTAGTGCCATTGTCATACAGGCGAGCAAGGTGTATAGCGAATGTTTTAAATGGAATTTCAACTCTATACTCCCTCGTTTAAGGTGCCGGATCTACTGTGTCTTTCCAGATTACCCAATCGATCTCACCATTGAAAAGATGTTTGGTTTGATTGCCTCTGTTTACACCAATGGCAAAATTGGAGATAGCGCCAAACATCGTATCGTCGGTATAGAACCTGTATAGATCGTCCGTCAGGAGTGACTGATCGGTGTCGGTACAGTCTACATAACCCGCCCAGTTCTCACCGGTGCCTGCACCATCAGTGCCCTGATCATCCATATAGATGCTGCCAGGGATGCCTATTGTGCTAGGGCTTACGGCATCGGTATCCCATCTCATTTTAACCTGATACCAATTGCCATCGACGATCTTGCAGTCATTCTCTCCGCCGGTGGCACCCCCCGTATAGTTGGTCAATATGACCTTCCAGGTGTTGCCACCGTGGAGATCATCCGGTCTTACCCAGAGGGCGATAGAGGCCTCGTCAGCCGGTGCGTTGTAGTTAACCCATGTGTTATTACGCCAGAGTGACATCTGGAAGAGTCCGCCGCCATCCCGTGCGAATACACGCTGCACGTAGGTGGCCGTTCCGCTTCCGGTTAGGCCTGCCGGCTTGAAGCGCGCCTCAAGGGTCATGGCATCGTCCACCTGGATGCACCCGGAGCTATAGTTGAAGATGGCATAACGGTCGGTTCCGTTACCGGCAAGGGAGCTGCCTGTCAGTGTAGATGCATCACCAAACACCTCACCTGGCAACATGCCCTGATCATCAAACACGTAGCCGCTGCCCGGAGCCTCATTCAGATCGAAGGTCACTGGACTGGTGGGGCATGCCGATGAAGGCTTAAAGGCGGCCGCTGTGGTGGATGCTGCTACATCCTGGTCATCGTAGATGCCATTGGTTGCAGGTGCCAGGGTATCTACATGCATATCATCGGTGGCATCGATGGCTGAACTCAGGGTGAGCACTGCGGTATCGCTGCCTGCCGTGTGAGTGACACTTGTGATAGTGCGGCTATTGTCTGCATCCGTCACTGCGAAATCGGCCGGCACCAGATCACCGGTGGAGCCGGTTGTGGTGTAGACCCCTTCAGAGAAGGTCACGGTCAGCTGATCACTGCCGATGACACCCTCCACTAAGCTGATATAGGGGCCAGCCAAAGCATCATTGGATAAGAAATAGGCGGCATCCTTAGTAACATTCCAGATCTTGGCTTCATCAAGTCTGCCAATAAAATCGCTCTGCCAGGGAAAGCCGCCCACAATAAACTCACCGGCGCACCAGTGCCCAAGATAACAGTATGCTTGGCCTGGCTCTTCGGCATCATTCCAGCCGCTGTTCTCCGGAAAGGCATACATGGAGGTCTCACCAGCCTCAGGTTGCATATTGTCCCCCACACTATCACTGGTGGTCTTGTCCTCACCGTTGACATAGATACGGATGCGTCCAACCGAAGGGTCATTCGGATCCCGATCCGGTCCTGCGGTATCAAAGGTGGCTGCTATATGGGTCCAGGTATTGAGCGGGATAACCACAGAGCTGTAGGCACCACGGATGCTATCCATGCCATCCTGGGCCGTGCCGTTGTTGTCCGTCTTGGCATTGAAGACTGCTTTCAATCCCGGCGTTACACCTGCTGGCTCCAGGGTAAAGGCGTAGCCACCATTGTTGTAGCCCACATGCTTGGTGAAGATGCTGTATTCTGAGGCGTCATCGCCCATGGGATAGACCCATATCTCCTGACTGGTGTTGAACTTCATCTCAGTATAGATATAGGTGTTGTGCGCCCCCGCATCGGTTGACCAGGAGGCGTTCTCCGTTCCAACCTGCACCCCTTGATCAACTCCCAGTTGGATAGCATTCCCCACCTTGCCGGCCACAAAGGATCCACTACCATACGTAGCAGAGTCGTACCACTGGCTATCCATCTGCCAGGTGCTGCTGGAGTCCTTCAGATTGCCGTCAAACTTCAGGTAGAGCGGAAGGTCTGGCTCAAAAATACGGGTACCTTGTGAACCGGTTTTATTACCCATACGGTGAATCTTGGTGGTTGTATGACAACTGGCATCACCACAGCTCATACCCGCATGCCAGTCAGAGTAGTAGTAGTGGCAGTTGTTGCACATGGTGTTCCAAATAATAGTACCTGTGCCACCATTGGGGTTAGGTCGAACCATGGAGCTGTTATTCGAACCATGGGGCTCATGGCAGTTGGTGCAGCTCAAGGCAAAGTTGGCACCAGCAATTCGCTGCTCATGATCAAAAGGTTTTCTGGAGAAGAGGATATCACCCTTGCCCCGGCTTATCACCGGCCAGCAGTCATCACCTGCCAGGCACTCATCACCATCCCAGCCAGATGCCTTACCACAGGCAAACCAGTTGGGACAGGTGCCATAGCCGTTAGGCTGGTTAGCTGACTGCAGGCCATGGGGATCACCACTCCAATCAATGCCACCGTGACCGCCTGATTCAACCATGGTCGCATGGCAGTCAAGGCAGAATTGAGGATAGATTGGTAGCTCAGTCCCGGTGAATTCCTCACCCTTTGGTTGGGCGTAGGTGCCACCATAGCTATCCATAGTCTCACCGACCACATCGCCCCAGACATTGAGGTTACCCTCAGGGCTTGATGGGGTGGAGATCCGGGTGATAGGACTCTTTAACTCATCGGCCTCCCAGAACTGGCCGGTTACCAGATGCACATTATGGCAGGAGACGCAGTTCAGCTTATAGTTCTTGCCGCTGATGGAGTAATCCCAACCCATATTGTGGATATTGGCCTGGGTCAAAGCATGCTCAATATCATCCACCGGTGCCCCACCAGACTGGTAGACGATATGGTATTCATCACCGGTATCCCAGTCATTATCCGTTCCGCCAGTGAGGGTAACCGATATCTGCATCAGCGTAGAATCATGTCCAGTGAGCGTCCCCGAGCTGCCGTCAGTGAGATTAAATACTGTCCAAGTCGCATTCGTTGTCATATCAGTGACATCGTCATAGCTTCCATCCGCATCAACCAGCGCTGCCGCATCATTCGCGCCATCATGGACCCCCTTATGGCCGCTGACAGCAAAGTTCTGCACATTCATAAGATCGCCAGAGTCACTGTGACAACGATAACAGAGACCCTGCTTGTAGCCCTTGGTCATGGCCTGATTGGACTCACCGTTGCCAACTGGGTCCTGGTTCAGGGCGCCATGCGGATCGTGACAATCGGTGCATTTCAGATCCGACTTGCTGTCCGCACCATGGGCCGAGTTCTCATAGGCGGCATGGGTGGTATAGTATTTGGGATCTGCGGTAGCCGTGTCACCACCTTCCTGGCCGTGGCACTTGTCGCAGACAGTGCTAGCGGCATCATTCTCAAAGCCGGGTTTTAGGCGTTTATCTATCGGGTCCGGATTACTGAAATGGGTTCCCGTATATTCATGACAGTCACTACAGAGCTTATTGGCTGCCGGGTTGCCCAATTCCGTATCATTCTGCCAGGAGAGCCGGTCATAGTTGCCTGCGGTTTTACCGTGGCCGTTGACAAAGAAACCATAGGTATTGGTGTCCGCCTCTAAATCCAGGTCACCAACGACATTGGCTGGTTGCCCCGGAGCCTGAGGGCCTGGAACAAAGGTGTTGTCGGTATCATTATGGCAACTACCACAATACTTCTTCTCGCCAATCTCACCCAACCAGGTATCTGCCCAGGTGTATGGGCCACTTTGCGGTGTGACCCAGAGCCCCGCATCACCTTCAGATGAACCAGGGCGGAAGAAGTAATATTTGGCCAACAGGGAGCCTTCACCATGGCAGTTGGCACAAACCTGAGTGCCGGTATCACTGCCGGTATTGGGGCACGGTGTTCCTGGACGCCCGTCACAGAGGGCAAAACCATCAGCAAATATCACCTCATTGGGGGAGTTTGAGCCCGGCACAAAGATGCCATGGCAACCCCAGTCTCCATCTGCGCAGGTAATCTTTGGCCCAAACTCTTTGTTTATATGGACTTCATGCGCTCCCGCGCCCAACGGTAGGAAACCATTTTCATGCTTATGACATAAGGTGCATTTGAGACCGACATTGTGGGTGTGATCCGCATCCCCCGGAAAGTCATTGTTATTTCGGTGATGTGTGGTGCGTGTATGGCACACTTCGCAGGGGCCCTGGTATAGCCCATCACCATCCACATCTCCGGCATATGAGTGTTCATTTGAGCCACCATATCCGACTCTAAAATCCCGCAAAAATTTTACTGTGGCATCAATGCGGTTGGTGCAACTGAAAACATTGGCTGTAACGCTACAGGTATCTGATGCGGGGAGGTTGTCCGGGCTGCCCCGATCCGGCCTGGAGAGCCGGTTAGGGCCATAGATCAATTTTCCATAAATAATCGCAAAGGTATTCCCTGGTGATACCGTGCTCATATTCATACCGTCACCGCTCAAGCCGGCGCTGATGGTTAGCGTGTCAGCGGTGTTGGAAAGAATACGGTAGTTGTTATATATCTGATGAGCGGTATTAGGGATGACGACCAGGCCGGCAAATTCATCGACTGTCCAGGTAGCGCCTGCACTATAGAGTGAGGTGGTGCTCACCGTGGTAACCGTGCCTGTCGCAAGATAGCCTTGAGCGCCATAGTAGTAGTTCTGCTCCTGTTTATGCGGGTTATGACATACCACACACTCTATCGCCCACTGGCCATAACCTTCATCAATCTGTTCACTGGAGTGGGGGTTTTGAAACGGTGCAACTACATCATTGTGGCAACTCCAGCAGAGATTATTGGCCGGTGTGTCATCAATGTTCTGCGGCGGATGCGGGGCCGCTATACGCAATAATTTGCCAAAACCACCGTGTATGTCATGACATGTGAGGCAGGTGAATCCATTTACGTCCGAATGCGGGTAATCCATTGAGGCGGGAGCAAGCATAGGAAGCAGGCCCAATAGCAGCCCCATAACAATAAATCGTATTTTTACCCACATATTTTATGCCTATTAATTGGGCCTACTGTTAGGTCTCTATATCTGCCTGCCATGATGTAATAGCATAATAGAATAGTTTATTTATTATGACAGGTAGTACAAAGTCCACTAGCCATCATTGATTTACGCAGAAATGGCACATTGGTTGGATCGTGCGGATTATGACAACTGGGGCACTCTATTCGTCCTTTAAATAATTTCACATCACTCCAGCCTTTCTGCAAATCAGGTGGAATGAAGAAATCAGGATCCTCTGCAGGTGTGGGATAACTCAGAGAAATGGGGTGATCATTTGATATATCAGGCCCAATTGACCACGATTCGGGAACAGGATCCCCTCCGCCCGGGTGGCATCGTGTGCCACAATTTGGATTGGCATCGCCTCTATTGGGTTCGTTGACCAAATTATGCGTATCCACAAAATCAACGGCACCAACAGCGCTATTAGCTGCTGCGGTATCATGGCAGCTTAAGCAGATGAGAGAGAGCGGGCTTGGCGTATTATCACAATTTGAATTCAAAGTAGCACTGGCATACATCTGATAGGGCGCCATGGTTGTAATGCGCCTGTTCCAAAGCGGTGCAGGCGGGCGGCTTGCGTGATCTGAATCGACACTGCCATCATTATCAACATCAGCATTTGATTCATGGGGGGTATGACAGTAAACGCAGATCTCATCAGATCCACCACCAAAAGGTGAACTCAAATCATGCTTTGAACCAACAATAGATCCTGCTTGCGCAGCAAGTGCAAAAAGCAACCCGCTGACCAAACAGAAAATAAATTGTTTGAACATCATTACCACAAACTGCCCCACCTGTTTTCCGCCCTAGATTAAGGACTCACTGTATATATCTCCTTAAATGCACAAGCCAGCCCACAAGCTTTGGATTGAGCCACTAAACCAAAAACTGTAGTAGCGCACCCTTTACTGGTTACTATAATTTCAGCCCACTGTATATTCATACTGCCGTAAGAAAAACAGTGCTCTTATTAGCTATCGACTTTTAGAGGCTATTCTTAAGCTGAGCCAATGCGTTATTGCAGCTTAATTATTGAATTTAGACACAGATCACATCTTGCAACATGGCTAATGCCACCCTCTCAAAGCAAGCCAAACCCCTTAACCACCCCGTATCACCTTACAAAGAATAGGATATAGAGCAGAACCTTGCTCACCATCAGGTTAGAACGATTTAATCTAGGCTATTCCAATAAATTATATGAGATGCATTAAATTCCTATTTAGCAAAACATTCGTTATGTGCAAGGCCTTTTTTCTATAGTGGCTTAGGTGCTTCGAGCATCTCGACAAAAGATTTTTGCATCATCAGAAATAGGTATTTTTCAAACGTTCAATGTGATGCATCCAGCATCACAGCGGCCTCTAGCACACATTTCAATCATTCTTGCTGCCACACTTTTTTCTCGCGATATACATTGAAACCAACACGCATACCGATAGTTACACATCCGATGCGTAGCGCTATAGCGCAATTCAGTGAACTGTTTTATAGCGTGCAAAGCACCGGTGGCTCACTAAAAAAAAGATTGGATGTCCTCATTAGCAATCCATATAATCCTTAGGGTATTTTTTGCTGTCAGACAGCACAATGATTTAATCAAAAGGGATAGCTATGATGTTGGGGTGCAACAGCGCACAATTTCTTAAAGCGTTGAGTCTTTATGCCACTGCCGCCTTTGTTGGCATCTTCTGCATGCTCCCTCCCCTGCTTGCCGCTACCCTACCGACCTACGAGGCCGCTACTGGAATCAGCGTAGGCCCCCAAGCGCCCACCGCAATTGCCCTTGATCATCGGGGACGCCTTTATGTAGTGGAGACGGGGCGCCACTGGCTGGATGTCTATGATACGTATGGCCAGCAAATCAACCGTCTTGAAGGGCTGAACAAACCCCTCTCCGTTGCCGTTACTAGACGCGGACAACTCTATGTGGGGAGCAAAGGCGATGGCAGTGTCACGCTCTATGACAGCCGCACTTTGAAACCGCTGGGTAAGCTGGGAATGGGTAATGGCGAGTTTGAAAAGCCCACAGCCATTACCCTGGATAAAAATGGCCGTGTTTATGTGGCCGATGCTAAGAAAGGTGTAGTAAAGATCTATACCCCGCAAGGCGCTCTTGATTTTACCTTTGGTAGTGATGGAATTAATTCGGGTCAACTGCGGCATCCTGTATCCATCGTGGTCAATGACTATGCTGAAGAGATTCTGGTTTTGGATTTTGCTAATGGCGTGGTAGGTCGTGTACAAGCCTTCGATCTGGCTGGGAACTTTAAGCGCAGTTTTAATACCATGGGAATGAATGGGCTTCCGCTTGTCAGACCTATCGGGATGGCGATGGATAATAGTCAGCGTCTCTACGTATCAGACGCCTATAGTAGTCAAGTGGCCGCTTACGACAGTGAAGGCAATTATCTGGGGGGACTATCTGCAGCAGGGGCAGCCATGCATAATCCTTTGGGCATGGCCTATGAGGCATCCCTTGGAAGGCTGTATATAGCCTCGCTCAATAATTCACACATTGTGGCCTTTGATCTATTTGATCAACGACGTAATAGCCGGGTTCTGGCGGCACCTCCCAGGAATGAAAACCAACGATCTGTAGATGAAGCACCCTCCCCCTCTCACCAGTCACCCGCTCTCATGGGAAGCATTTTAGGCTGTCGTAGCCGTAAACATGCGCGTAGAGCATGTAAAAAGCGATCTAACGTGGCTCAATCAGCCTCTGATTACACTCTGCAGGCTGTTGCTGGAGCACATGGGCGAATTGAACCGGCAGGTAATCTACAGGTTGCAGCAGGCAGTGATAGCCGTTTTCAGATTACCCCAGACCCCGGCTACCGTGTCGCCGGCATAACGTTAGACGGTAATCCAATAGGTGCATTGGCAGAATATGCCGTCACCAATATTCGCGCAGACCACACCTTAGCGGTGGATTTTTCTGCTGTTCTGGAGGTGGGGCAGCTACAGGCTGATCATACCTGGAAACGCGTAGTGTTCAGGACCCCTTTCACCGACCCCGTAGTGGTCGCCAAACCCGCAACCCATAATGATGCGGAACCCGCGGTCGTACGTATACGCAATCTTGATCAGAGCGGCTTTGAGGTTCGCCTCCAGGAATGGGATTACCTCGATGATATCCATGGTAAAGAAAAGTTAAGCTACCTGGTGATAGAACGGGGTGTGCATACATTAACAGATGGTGTACAGATTGAAGCGGGACAGTTCGATCATGCGACTATACACAAATACAGCCCTGTAACATTCAAGCAGGCATTCAGCTCAAAGCCCATCATTGTCACATCGATCACAAGCACCCATGAAACAGATGCCGTCACCGGCCGCATGCGCAATGTGAGTTTGGAGGGCTTTGATTACCGGCTGCAGGAACAAGAGCTTAACCGTGGACCGCATGCTCATGAGCAGGTCGCCTACATTGCCTGGACGCCTTCAGTGGGTGAAGTAGATGGCCTCTTATTTGAGGCCGCTAAGGCCAGCACCGGCATCAATCACCGCTTTCAGCCGTTGGCTTTCAGTAGCAGTTTTATGCAGACCCCCGCCTTCATTGCGGATATGCAGACCACCGCAGGCGGTGACACGGCCAATCTGCGTATACAACAGGCTAAGCCACAGAGCATTGAGCTACAGGTGGATGAAGAACAGTCCCGTGACGAAGAGACCCAGCATGCCAGAGAGGCCATCGGATATTTAACCTTTGGAGTGTCTCTTGCAAACACAGATTCTGATTATGACGGTGACGGCTTGAGCGACGCAGATGAAATCAATACCTACGGCTCTTCTGCATTGGCCCATGATACGGATGATGACGGTCTGCCAGATGGTGAAGAGCGACGTTTCTGGGCAGAAGCATGGAGCCTCGATCATGACGGAGATGGACTCATTAATCTCCTGGATAGCGATGCAGACAATGACGGTCATCCGGACGGTGCGGAATACCGCGCAGGCAGTGACCCCGCTAATACCTTCTCTATACCTAAATAATCTAGACAAATGGCATGCATGTGAACAGACTAAAGCATAAGTGGGCAATATCCATGCGCGTGATGGCCATCCTACTTATATCATGGGTAGCCGGTCAGGCCCAGGCAGGCTTTTTAGGTTTTCCTCACACCACCGTCAACAATATCGATTGTTTCAACTGTCACAACGTCCTGGGTGGGATGGAGAAGTTTTTCAATGTAGTTATGCCTGACCCGCCTCAGAATATTGATGACACTCCAGCCAACAATCTCTGCTGGAGTTGCCACAATGACGTTGTGGCGCCTTTTATGAAAACCCACTCCAGCGTCTCCATTGACAACGACTATGGCGACTGGGCCATTGAATGCCGCACCTGTCATGAACCACACTTCCAGTACCAGCGGGCCAAATATGGTGAAGAGGCCTACCTCACCTCGGGAACTGTCACAGAGGTAACGGCAACCACCCTGCGTAGTGCCGGTGCGAATTGGAAAGAGGATGAATTCGCTGGACTGGTGTTATACAGCCGTGCTGTCAACGGCTACCGAATTGTTGGAAACAGCAGTGATACGCTAACCCTGGAAGGTCCGCTTGAGGTGGATAAACTCCCACCAGGCACCCCCTTTGCTGTGATCTACGGCAAGCTCGTCCGGTATGAGATCAACACCCCAAACAGCGGTCGTAAACCCGTAAAACTCTTCCGTCCGGTTGGGCCAAACACCTTTGCTGATGGGGATGAAGTCTACGACGGCCCCTGTGAAGTCTGTCATACCAAGACCCGTCACCACCGCAACAACAACGACAACCCTGAGCAAGCGGATCACAGCCACAATGTAGGCATCAAATGCACCCTCTGTCACAAACATAAGAACGGCTTCCTGCCTATGGGAGCGGGGGCGCATGACATACACGTACAAAAGGAGTTTGGCCCCAAGATCACCTGTGGCGAAGGGAACTGGGGCTGCCATGGCAGCTATGAGCCTGGCTCCAACTACCCCAATGAAGTCTATTTTGCAGACGGCAAAACGCTTTGTGATGGCCGCCCAACCACGACATGCCCAAATACAGGAATGGATAGCGGCACCCAAGTCTGCGCCAATTGCCATGGCAATGGATCGATGTTCGCAAAATACTACTTCTTCCGCCCGGGCTCATCGCAAGGCGAATCAGGGGTCAAGATTACCGACTATAGCGGCGAATACAGCTGGACCGACACCTGGCTAGGCGAGCTGGGTGAACAGAAATTCTGCGGCAGCTGCCACAATGATACCGTCAATCCCACACCGGTTACGGGGCCTGGTAGCATCGGTGAAGCCCCAAATATCGTGGGAGATCTGAATCTGGAAACCGGTGCCAACACCTACGGTTTTTATGTCAATGGTCACGGCAAGGACAGTGGCGAGACCTACGGCCGTCTCTCCTGGCAGGACGATACTGCACTAGGTAACCCCGGCGCCGGCCGAGTCTGCAGTGACTGTCATGACTACACCAAGGGGCATTGGACTCGCGATGGCACCAAGCGGCTTAAAGATGGCTACGAGAATGACGGTGATAACAGTGTCTGCCAGCAGTGTCACGGGCCAGGCAAGCAAGCTGATGCCGATCCAAAATGGTTCACTGACTATGCCAGTTACGATCTTTCCGCTCATGGCTCAGATGAGAAGCAGGATATTCAGTGCTCCGTCTGTCATGACCCACATGGTGTAAAAGACCCCAGAAATCCAGCAGCTGGCGCAGCATCTACCGCCATGACCCGTGGAGCTAAACAGGAGCTCTGCTATCGCTGCCACAGTGACACAGGTGATCTGATGCAAGTCTCAAATCATGCTGTATCCGGTAGTGCTTTGGCGGATGATATTGAGCAGGCCTTTAATCTGGGTGTGAAACATAATCTGGATCATGACTATTCCATTGGCGACAAGAACTACAAACTGCAGTGCGTCAATTGCCACAATGTCCACCTGGTGACAGGACAATATTGGGAGGCTGACAAATCGAAAAGCCCCATTACCCGCATCTCCACCCCCACAAATCCCACCGGAAACCTCACCGTTTGGGGCGATGAAGCGGGTGAGAAGATGGATGATTATGGCGGCACCTATCGCACACCAAAGAGCGATAAATTCACAGGCGCCCAGATCCCCAATTACCCTGCTTTTTGTCTTGATTGCCACAAAACCATGGTTGAATCAGGTGGCCATGGCGGTATCAACTGGGAGGGTGACCCACATGGCTTGCAGTCAGCAAACCAGCCCAATGGCTATGGTACTTGCCCTAATTGGCATACCTGTGGCAAAGCCTCAGGCTGGGATGGTGATCTTTGCGTCGCCGAAAACCCCGGTGACTGCTGGCCGGTCATGACCCGCAGTAAGGGTGACATTGCTTTCTCCAGAGCACCCTATAACCATGAGGATCGGATTGCAGGAGCCAACTTTGCACTCAGCTGTACCGATTGCCATGAGGTACATGGTTCCGGAAATAGCTCTATGATCCGAACCAACCCCAATGGTGGCACAGGCACACTGATCTGGAACACCATGTGCAATAACTGTCACTACTACTACAGTGACTGGCATGCAGGCATGAGCTGTGGCAATGCAAGTTGCCATGTGCGTAACTCCATCCACCGGATGGATAATAAGGTCGGCTCAGGTGGCACTCGCACATTTAATCCTGATCTTGTCTTTGCTCTCAATTTCGAAAACAACCTAAAAGACTCCGGCACCTGGCAAATGGATAGCCAATGGTTCCCAGGTGCTGTTGGAGCCTTTGTGGCTGGCAAATCTGGCAAAGGTATATCACTCAATGGTGACCAGTTGATTCAAGTGGGCACCGAAAATGAGTTCTGGTCAACGGATGCAGGGAAGCATGGCACTTGGGCCTATACGGAGATGAAGTTCAATACTACGCAAGAGGCTTGGATCAACCCGACGGATGAGAGCACTCAAACGGAATACACCCTCTTCAGCAAACATGTCGGCTATGCCAATGGCGGCTATGCCTTGACGCTAAAATCGATTGATGGGGCATTGCGGGTGGTTTTCAATATCAAGTCGGATAACAACGGAACGGCTCAGGATGGAATGAGCGCCATCCGGGGCGCCTACAGCTCTGTTGCTATTCCACTCAATGCCTGGACCCATGTGGCAGCTACCTTTGATACAGCTGGCCCTGGACGTGATCCAGCGGATCCGTCAGTGGGACGCATTCGGATCTTTGTGAATGGTGAGGATGTCACCACCAGTGATGCCTCGGGTGACAACATGCAGCCCGCGGCAGATGAGACCTCTATCTTCGCCTACCCTGAAAATAGCGGCTGGAATGAAGAGGCTGCCAGCTGTTACGTAGGCACCTGGTGTGCCGGTGAATTTGCGGTGGGCGGTTTTACCTGGCAGAACGGTTTCATTGGACGTATCGATGAGGCCAAGCTATGGAATACCACCAAGGATGCCAGCTATTTCGATAGCTATGACTCACAGGCTGGCCCTTATATCAGTAGTGCAGAAGGGGTGATTGGCGGCAATCAACTGACCGTAACCTTTTCTGAGGGGGTCTACAGCAGCACCGGTTCAATGGGTAGCCTGCTAGCAGAGGATTTTACTCTGACTGATAACGACAATAACCGTACCATCCTCAACGTGAGTCATGTCGCAGGCAGCAACAGGGCGACTCTAACCCTGAGTTCAGCCTTGGATGACCTTGATGATTTTATGTCCGACACTCTGGTTGCAGCAGGCTCAGCCATCTTTGATGAGCATAATCTAGTGGCTGCCAGCTTACCGGTTAAACTCAGGATGTCATCAGCCTGCCCTACTGGGCTGATTGCGTTCAATCTCAATGAAATGCCGGGCAGCAATTATGCCTTTGATAGCCAGATGATGACGCCTGGTACTGTTGCTGGTGCAACAACACTGACCGGCTCAGCCCTTTCTGGTGATGGGGTTAGTGCAAATTATATCAATTTTTCTAACAATACCGGCTGTCTGCAGGCCACTACGGCCATGACCCTTGAGGCGCGGATTAAACCAACAGGCATAGGGTTAGCTGCCGAGAACTATATCCGACGTATCCTGGCCAGGGATTCTGGCGGTAATTACCAACTCTCTGTATGGCGCAACAACAATAGTACGGCTAATTTTCCCAACTTTAGCGCACCGGATTACACCGCCTCAATTGCCCTCTGGCTATCTCCACAGGATACCCATGGAGGGCATAATTGGAAGCTGGTGTTGAGTGACTACACTGCCTGCCCAATCACCAATGACCACTGGTATCAGATTAAAGCGGTGTGGAATACCAATAAGCCCGGCGGTATACCAGGGCAGTTCTTTGTGCCGGTGGATATCTATATCGACGACCAGGGCGCAGATGGTAGTGGCAGCAATGAAAATTGGGCAGGCTATGCCAATTGCACTAATGCCGAGCAATCGTATCTTGCGGATGAGAAGAAGCTGTATACGGGCGATATAATCAAGCCCAGTTCAGGTAACTTTGCTATAGGTGTGAATCGAGGCAACCTGACCGGCAATCTGTTTAATGGTTTGATTGATTGGGTCAGCTGGAGGGGCACTGCTGACTAATAGCTAAGGGTTAAGGGCAGTCTAGTGTGTTTGTATCACAGGATTTACTGCAGTGAGTAGAGTGCATGCCGCCAACCACCTGAGCCGCCACAGACCCAGGCGGGGCATTTACCATCGGTTGGATCGAGATTATTATCAAACTCATATTTGTCTGACAGGCCATCCCGGTCTGTATCTTCTTTGGTCGGATCACCACCTGA
Organism: Gammaproteobacteria bacterium; assembly: GCA_021773975.1. Lineage (GTDB taxonomy): Bacteria > Pseudomonadota > Gammaproteobacteria > Chromatiales > Chromatiaceae > WFXD01. Next base: position 45,309 of record JAJFJN010000001.1, read on the forward strand.
CTGATACTCTTGAAGATTGGTCACGCCATCACCATCTTGATCAGAACCTGCATCGGAAGCATCAAGCGGGCTTAGGAAGGCATACTGCTCTTCGTAGCTATCTGGCAGACCATCGCCATCAGCATCCAAGGCAAAGGATGCTGTGACCGTAGCCGCCTGCCCCATGCTCACAACACAGCTCGACATAGCACCACGGCAACCCCCACCAGACCAACCCGCAAAGGCTGAATCATCCGCCGCGACTGCTGATAAGGTGACCCGGGTTCCACTGTAGTAAGTTTCATTGCAATCTGTACCGCAATCAATACCCTGCGCCAGCACCTGGCCACTACCGAGACCATCTGTCACAACCGTCAGGTCGTGCACTACATGAAACACGGGTACCACTTTGATGGATTGATTCATAGTAACAACACAGCTCTGTCTGCCACTGCAGCCACCACCATACCAACGCGCAAAAAATGACCCATCCGCTGCAACCGCAGATAAACGAACCACGGCGCCATCACTGTAAGCTTCACTGCAATCCGCACCACAATTGATACCTTGAGCCTGTACCTGACCATCACCATGACCACGCATATCTACCGTCAATGTATGTGGCCGCAAGCCCTCTTTCCACAACACCAGGTAGCCTAGATCCTCTACAGACGATGCTGCAAGAATAGGATCTTGCTGCTCGTTAATGCTGGTTGAGATGCTAAGGGACTGTTCCTGGTTGAGTAATACGTTGGTTCCTGTGGCACTCTTATCACTCCAACGCAGGTTAACTGCACCACCATTGGTCGTCTGTAGGTCTGCAATCAGCAACGGTTGATTCGTATAGTTGCCACTAAAGGCTATCGCAGTAGTTTGCTGAGAGTTAACATCAGTCACTCTACCCACCTCAAAGCTGATGCCATTCTGTGCGCCTTGTGATGGCTCCCAAGCAATATAGGAGAGCGCTTCAACAGCAAAAGGCTGTGTGCTTATCTCTTCTTTCTGTAGCATATGCCCAAAACCTGATACACCGACATTGCTCATTCGACTAATCACAGCATCATCATTGTTATAGGTCACGATACTTGACACCACGACAGGAGAAACGGTAAATGCCTCTGTAAAGCTGGTTGTTGCCATAAAGGTGGACACATCCGTATCAAACCGGCCAGCTTCAACCCGTGTGCCATCTTCAAGGGTGTAGCTACCCCTCTCCATAACAATGTAGCTAACCTGTTCTTCAGCATGTGCTACATCATTGCCTTGCAAATCATTAAGGTAAGCCCACTCCTGAATACGCACTTCAAAGCCTTGCGCATCCACATTGCGCATCCGAATCACAGCAGGTGATGCATCATTCAGGCTGGCAGGTTTAACCACAACAACAGGATCAACAAAGGTGGCGCTCAGATCGACCCGTTTCCATTCATGCCCTACACTCACTTCGCCCATCTCAATGGCTGAAGGCGAGAGGCTCTTAGTCGTGGAGAACTCAGCTGCAATCGTATGGTTTCTATCTAGATGGCTAAAGCTATAGCTATCCATGGCACCAATAGAGTCACCATCAACAAACACATTTGTAATATGGTAGCCATCATCTGGAGCAATACTAAAGACTACTGCTGTACCCTCAAGCGCCGCTATCGTACCTGCCGGACTAATAGCGCCATTAGCACCCGCACTGGCTGTTACAGAATAGCTGACGGGTGGAATCAGGCTGACATCAAAGGTTGCTGTTACAGTAACCGCTTGACCCATAGTTACTGCACAGCTTGTAGTACCCGTACAGCCTCCCCCAGACCAGCCAGCAAAGGCTGAAGTCTCATTCGGCAATACCGACAGGGAAACTACTGTACCGTCAGGATAATCATTAGTGCAGGTTGTACCGCAATTTATCCCAGCAGCCTGTACTAAGCCACTGCCTGCACCATCTTTAGCAATAGTTAATTGGTGTTGCGGAGATTCTGCACTTCCGCTCAACACAACATCCAGCGTTGGTGTATAGATATCATCTGAGACAATCGACAACGACGCACTCTTGCTAGCAGCTACAAGCGGTTTAAACTGCACATCTATTACACATCCTGCAGTGGGCGCTAAGATTGTATCTGCACAGTTATTGGAAACAATAGCGTATTCAGATGCATTGACACCTGTGAGCGTAACTGCCCCAATGGCAAGATCTCCACTACCATTATTGGAGATGTTAAAGCTCTGACTTGGTGATACCTCATTAACAGTAACACTGCCAAAGTTGTACGACTGAGGTGAACCAACAATATTGCCATAGACACTATCAATGCCATACGTCTCAACACTTTTCGTGTTCAACGAGGCAACAAACAGACGGCTGCTACCTGGTGCAAAGGCTATACCCATGGGATTACGTAGCGGGCGGTTGCTGTCATAAAGCTTGCCTAGATAGTTTCCTAAGGTGTCATACACCGTCACCACATTCTGATAGCCATCCGTAACATAGATCCGATCAAGGGTGTCCACTGCAATACCAAAAGGCCGGATAAAGGCAACCGTTTCACCCACTTCATTAGTGCCCGTTGTAGCAAAGCTGCGTAAAAACACGCCATTGAGGTCAAACACCTGAACCCGAGCAGACTCAGTCAGTGCAGTAAAATCGGGGATCAGTATCTCACTGGTAATCTCATTAATAACAATTGATGTCGGCAATTGAAACTGGCCATTACCCGCTCCTTTACTGCCAAAAGAGAAGTTAAAGGATCGATCAGCGTTATAGACCTTAACCTCGCTGTCACGACCATCAACCACATAAATTAAACCCGCACTATCTACAGTGATACCTATTGGACTTCGAAACTCACCCTCTCCCATCCCAAGCATGCCAATAAAAGAGAGATCGGCTCCATACACCGCAACATTGCTTTTACCATTCTCACGAACATTACCCACATATATCCGCCCAATAGAATCTACCGCCACTGCTGCAAGGCCTACGACGCCATTAATAGAACCCTGATGCTGCCCTGCTTTACTAAAGACATGCAGCTCACTCATGTTTGGTTCTACGACATAAATCTTTTCATCATCTCCAACCGCTACTCCAGATGGAAGATGCAAATGATAGGTAAGGGGGGGTAATGTTTCTACAGCTGGCAGTGCAGCTGAGGATGAATTTGGGGCCAGAAGCAGTAAAAACGCAATCAATAACAGGCACTGCAGCATCAGGGTTTGAATGCTACAAACTATTGGGTAACTCACACTAACAGCTTTAGGCCATAGCTGTGCAGAACAGGCCACAGAGCCATGCCATAAGCTATTTTGCTTTTTGTATATTCTATGTTCTTCTTTTGCCATCATATAGAATGCCCCACCAACCCATGGAATGTTCCACCAGCCCCGCATACAGTAAATTCACAATACATAAAGCCAACAAATAAACATCCGTACGTAGTACATTAAGAAACGCCTTTCCCTGAGTTTCCATTATGAAAAACATCCCCTTTCACAAAAGCCCGGTATATGAGTAACACAATGAAACAGGACTCTCATCACGCTTTTCATTTATCACCGGCACACACAAACGCCACTGATATCCACACATCTACTAAGTTTAACGACTTGCGACTTGGAAGCTTTAGCCATACTAGGAACCTACATCTTGAATTGACTTACTTTAGTGTAAATAACTCCAATATTTTTCATGCTTTCTCAGAATCAACCCAATCCCATTCGCACCATGCAATAGCATAGCTACCACACACCTCATCAATCATGGATATACTCAAAATATGCAATATATGGGATTTTTAATTACTAAAGGCTGTAGAATCGCCAGAACATTAAGCGCCTATGCTTTACTTTGCAGCCCTTCACAATGAACTTTATTTCCACTTGAAGAGTCAATGAATGCAGGTAAAATCACCTACTTCATCAATACAACTTAAACCTTATAAAATAGAGATTTTTATGCCAACAGCTCTTAGAATGCTTCTAATTCTTGCCGTATCTAGCTGCTTCAATAGCCTGGTATTTGCCGAATCAAAAACAGATCACACTGAACATAATTTAGGAAAGGCACAAGCTGTCACCACACTTTCACCTGCCATTCGTGAGCTTCTCAAACAAGAGATGGGGGAGCTGCAAAAAAGCATGGCTGAGATGCTGCCACTTATTGTCTCTGGTGACTGGCAAGGTGTTTCTGATCATGCTGCAAAGATTGCAAGCGGCCACATCATGAAACAGAAACTAACTTCAGCACAGGCTCAAGAGTTGATGGCAACCCTGCCCCAGGGATTTAAAGAGCTAGACAATAGCTTCCACAGTGCGGCCAATATGATGGCTCATGTTGCCAAAGAGAAGCACATCGAGCTAGTGACCTTCTACTACTATCGCCTCACTGAGACTTGCTTAAGCTGCCACACCCAATATGCCACACACCGTTTTCCAGCACTGATCAAAGAACCGACAGGTGACCATTCACATGCACCAGAACAACCCGCGCACAACCAACAACACTCTCACTAACCCACTGCCATAACAGGGGATAATAAATGAGCCTTCTACAGAGCATTTCCAAACGCCGGATCAATCTGTTTGGATTCATCATTTGTGCATCACTGATTGGAGCCGCTCTCTATCTACAAGAAGCCGGACATGAACCCTGCCCACTCTGTATCTTGCAGCGTATTGCCTTTATCTCAATGGGAATCATATTTCTGGTTGCTGCCTTGCATAACCCTGCAGGACGTATTGGAGGGCGTATCTACGGCCTGTTGATTGCCTTAGCCGGTACAGTGGGAGGCGTTATTGCGGGACGACATGTCTGGTTGCAGCATCTACCAGAAGATCAAGTGCCCGAGTGTGGACCAGGGCTGGAGTATATGATGGAGGCATTTCCACTAGCCGAAGCCATGCAGAAGATATTTAGAGGATCAGGTGAGTGTGCCGAGATCTCATGGACATTTTTGGGGCTAAGCCTACCAGGCTGGGCCTTTGTCCTGTTTGTTCTACTTTCTGTGGTGGGGCTATTACGAAACTGGGCCTATCGTGAACGAGGTAACACTTATTCAATCCTCTAATCTACTGCATATCCAGCCAACTCCAGATAACCCCGGCCACGCACAGCCCGACCTGTGCGTGTGCCACTGACATCCACCGCACCCTCCCAGTAGCGCACCAGCAGATCCAGCTCCTGATTTTCCAGCACAGGGGCCACTTCTAATTTGAGCTTCTGTGAGGGGATATGCAACTGCCAGCGCACTGGATAACGCCCTCCTTTTGGGCTGTCCCAATACGCCAAGGGTTGAAGCCTGACCTCCTTTGATCCCAGCCGAATCACCTCCCCATCAGGCAACACCAGGCTCCCTGCACTGTGAGGATCCGGGCTGCCATCCTTGCGCCTCAGTTGGTAGTACATGAGATCCGAGCCATCATCCAGCTGCAGTGAAAACCAATCCCAACCTGCTTGCTCTTCACCCAGCGCACTAGTGCTCCACTCACGGTCCAGCCAAGCCATTCCGGCCACTGCATGCTTCCCCCCCTCTATTACAACCTGCCCCTCTGCTGCCAATCGTGGAATAGAGTAGTAATAGGAGGCATTTCCAGCAGCCGCACTCTTTTGGCTGAGACCCGCCTCACCTTGCAGCACTGGCGGGCGCAATGAGATGAGCGACAATGTTAATGAGAGATCCACCTCAGCCGCCTGCAATACCCATTGGCCATCCTGCTCAGTGACTGACCAATCATCCAGCCATACCTTGAATGGTTCAAGCTGCGCCCCCGCCAATCCCATTGCGCCACGACTAAACCGTTCAAACGCATGAAACTGTTCGCCCTGAGCATCCGTCAATGCAAAATGAGCCATCCAGGATTGATTACTCCGCCATAGCGACTTCCCCTCAGCCTCACCCGGTTTTAAGGCATTACGGAAGAAGACCAGCTGGAAGCCAAAACGTCTCTTCTCTACTGTTTCCAGATTGCCTGTGAAGTACCACCACTCACTACGAAACCCCGGGTGAGCAGCGTGATCCTGTGGAAACAGAAAAGAGCGTGGCTGCACAGCCCGCTCAAATCCGGCATCTACTACACCACCCAACAGATCAGCCACATTGGTTGATACATTTTTCTCTGCCGACTGCGGTAACAACAGCCACCCCAGCGTAAGTGCAAAGATAGAAAGAAAGGCGACAATAACCGCTCGCATCACTCTTCCCGCAGAGCCTGTGCAGGCGAGGTTTGAGACATTCTCCAGGCTGGATAAAGTCCTGCCAGCAGCGCCGCCACCAGCGCCAGCAGCATGGCGTCAAGCAGCACCATCCCCGGCACCACCACATCCATGCTCCAGCCGAATGCACGTCGATTGACCACAAAAATCAGTACCCCAGCCAAGACCAAACCCAGCGGCAGCGCCAATAGCCCGGAGATCAGCCCCATAAACCCGGTCTGCGCCGTGACCAGACCCCAGACTTGTCTGGGGGTAAATCCCATAGCACGCAACACCGCTAGCTCCCGTGCCTTCTCCAGTTGCAGGGCCATCAGTGCACTCAGGATACCGACAAAGGCCACACCAATAACCAACAGCCGCAGCACATGGGTAATGGCAAAGGTGCGATCAAAGGTTTTGATGGAGGCCTCACGCAGGGTTTTACTGGCATGAATGCGCAGCGCCTGCTGGTCACCCACAAGCCTATGCAGCTTCTCTAGCACAGCATCAACATCCACACCGGGCTGCAGATAAAGCCAGGCAGAGTAGACGCTCTTATCACCCCAATAGTGCTGATAGAGCGGCATACGCATCTTGACCACGCCCTGCTCTGTTTCATAATCACGAAAGACACCAGCGATTTTAAAGGGCTGCCTGCCCCGGTTGGTCTCCAGCTCCAGGGTATCGCCCGCATGCAATCCATGATGATAGGCATAGGGTTCAGAGATGATCACCGCCTGCTCCCGATCAAACAGTGGCCACACCGTCTCTGGTGTCCCTTGCAAAAACTGCACACCGGCGTAGCTCTCTGCGGCTAAACGTAGCGCAGTAAGATGGACAATCTCATCGCCAGACTGAATCTCTACCGGCCTGCTCATTCTAATGCCTGCAACACCGGGAAGACGCTCAACAATCTGCAAAACAGCTGGGGACAATGCAGCCTCATAGCCCGTGCCGGAAGGTGCATCCGGCGAGATAAAGATATCCGCCTGCAGGCTCGACTCCAGCCACTGCTGCACCGAGACACGAAAGCTATCCACCATCACACCCACCCCGACTGTGGTGGCCACAGCAATACTCAGTGCAGCAATCGCCACACCGGTACGACTCAGAGAGGCTTGAACACCCCTCACAGCCATGCGCCCAGGTGAGCCAAACAGACGGCCAAACAGTGGGGCGCTATAGCGGCAGATCAACGACACCCACATCGGTGTTAATAGACTGAAACCCAGAATAAGGACAAACAGTGCAATAAATCCAAACAACAGACTGTCACTCAGCAGCAACAGCACCGCAGCCGTAATCAGCAATATCACACCAGACCAGGCAAAAGGCTGTAGTAGCTTCCGGGCACCCTGCTCCACCCCAGATCGGTTTTGCACCCTCCGCGGTGGTGAGAGCGCCGCCTCTGAAGCCGGTACCAGCACAGCCAGCAGACTGCCGCCCACACCCAATAACAGCCCTTTTATGATGCCCATCGGGGTCAGTGCGAGTTCACGCACCGTCAGTACAAAATAGAGGTCATTAATGGTTTGGGTGACCAGCTGTAGCAGCTCTTGCGCCAGCAGGATACCCAGCAGCAGCCCCAACAGGGTGCCCAGGCCGCCTATTAGCAACCCTTCCCCCAGCACCAGTCTGAAGAGATCGGCACGCGTCGCACCTAACACCCGCAGCTGCCCCATCAACTCCCGGCGCTGAAGGACAGAAAAGGAGAGCGTGTTGTAGATCAGGAAAAGCCCCACCACCAACGCCAGCAGGCTCATGGCGGTCAGGTTAACGCTAAAGGCGCGCGTCATCTCCTGCATGGCCAACCCGCGTGAAGCAGCGGGGGTTAATCGGCTCCCAACCGGCAGCAGGCTCTTAATGGCATCAAGCCTCTCTGTAGCCGTATCTGGCAAGATAAGATCAATCCGACTCAGCCGCCCCATCCGGTCCAGCAGTTCCTGAGCTGTTGAGATATCCGCCGCCAGCAGATCCCGCAGAACGGCTCTCTGCTCAGGAGGCGGTTCAAAGTAACCAGCCAATACCGCCTGCCGTCTCTGGCCGGAATGCCACAGCTCAAAAGGTTGCCCGACCGACAGCCCAAACCCCTCCACCCTCTCCCGGCTCATCAACACTGCACCTGGCTCGGTTAACAGACGCTGGAGAAGCCCCTCTTCACCTTCAGCCGGTACATGGCTGAGCAGGTTACGGAATCGGCTCTCTGCAAAGGGATCAACACCCAGCAGCTGCAAGGTCTGCTCACCATAGGCCAGATAACCTTCAACCACCGGCGCGCTGACGGGGAGACGGCCACTGCGCCGCAATGTGACATAGAGCTGTTCATCCAGCCCCGTGGGTCCCGCAACAATCTGATGCGTAGCCTGCCCGGTGACCGTCTGCATCGAGTGGTCAAAGGCCCGGCGTGCGCTCTCATTGGCCAGATCCACCGCCACCACCACAGCAACACCCAGTGCGATACCCAGAATGGAGAGCGCCATCTGCCACGGGTGGCGTCCAAGATGTCGCAGGCTGGCACGCCATAACAGGTTGGAAGAATTGGCAAACAATGAGGAAAGACTCCTCACCAAACCACATCCTCACTGGCGACAAACCGCCCCTGCCGAAGGTTAAAAATCCGATCCGCCCTGGCGGCCACCGCCTGGCTATGCGTCACTATAATCAGCGTGCACTGTTCGTCACGCACCAACCGGTCGAGCAGATCCAACACCTGTTGGCCGCTTTCGAGATCCAGATTGCCGGTTGGCTCATCAGCCAATACCACAGCAGGCCGGTGTACCAGCGCCCGTGCCACAGCCACGCGCTGCTGTTCACCACCCGAGAGCTGATCAGGGTAGCTGCTCTCACGTTGAGAAAGCCCCACCTGTTCCAACAACGTCATGCAGCGGTGGCGTCCTTCTGCCAAATCGTAACCATTCAGCTCCAGCGGCAACAGTAGGTTTTCCATCACCGTCAGGGTGGGTATCAGATTGAAAAACTGGTAGATAAAGCCAATATGACGACGGCGAAACAGGGTACGCCCATGTTCATCCATCTGATTGATACAGGTGTCATTGATGTAGATATCCCCGCCATCCGGCTGATCAATACCTCCAATAAGATTCAATAGTGTTGATTTGCCGCAACCGCTGCGGCCCAACAGCGCCACCGTTTCACCCCGCTGGATCTCGCCACAGACGCCATCCAACACACGCTGTTCTCGCTCCCCCTGAAGATAGATTCGAGTTAGCCGGTTTAGCCGAATGAAAGCGTTGGAGCAGTCGTTCTCCATAACTGATCACCCTCCAAGAAGTTCCTCTTTTGCCCGGTTAATTTGGGCGGCAAGATAGGTTGAACCACCCCGGTCTGGATGAAGCTTTGAAACCAGACGGCGGTGAGCGGCGATGATCTCTTCCCTGTCTGCCCCTTCTTCTACGCCCAGAATCTTGCACGCCTCCTCCCGGCTCATTTGGCCACTGGAAGGCGGTGCACTATTTGTATTTCCAGTCCCGGCACCGCATTGATCGCGCCAGCTCTCATGGAGATGATTGAGGTAGCTCTCCAGCAACGCAGCTGACTCCGAGTCCTCTGCAATATAGCGTTGCCAAAGGGCAACCAGCTGAGCCTGATCCAGCTGGCTCAGACGGGAACCCGCCAGCTGCCCGGCAATGATCTCACCGCCCATCTCACCACTGTCATGATCCAGAAACATCCGCACGAAGCGTGTCTCAACCTGAGAGCGTTGATTTGCAGAAGGCTCCGCCGCATTTTTATTGGCCCGGTACTGAAAAAACAGTCGCTGCGCCAAACCCAATACCCAAGGCATACGGATCAACCGCATGCCCAGCGTAACCACCCCGCCAACGGCTGCACCAGCAGCTGCAAACAGCGGATGCAGACGGCCCGTAGCAGCCAGAATAACCAGGAATGCAACAGCCGCACCAATAGCAACCTTCACCAACACCTTGGAAACCTGCTCCGGTGGTGTACGCACAAACCAACGCAATGCCAGCCACAGCCCAAAGCAGATTCCAAGAAAAATAATGACACGCCCTATGCCCACAGCATCACCCTTTTGTTAACTGCTGAAGCAGCTTGGGTACATCGCCACCCTGACGACGGCCAAAATCCTCCAACGCGCGCCGACCACCCGCTGCATAAACTGCAACCGCACCCAGGAGTTCTGCCAATTGACGAGCACTGCCCGCATTGAACGGACAGTAGGCACCACCCGAAAGTTGGGCCATTTTGCGAAAGCCCTTCTCTGCAACCGGCTCATCTCCCTCTTGAAACAGAAACAGCGGTACACCATGCATTCCCAACTCACCCGCTTGCTGACATAATTTTTCCACCGGCTCCTCGATACAGTCACCCACAAAAACCAATGCATTGACCTTATGCCGTCCAGTCTCTCGCAAGGCATGACGCAGCATTTGGCTGATCTGGGTCATGCCACCAACGCAATAGACCTCTCGCATGCGCTGCTTTAACTCCTCTGAGCTACGCAGCCAGGGGCTGGCTGAGGACTCCATTTGTCCCCGGTAGAAGAAGAGCTGGATCTCCAAGCCACCCAACGCAGCTGTTTCATCAAACATCTGGCTCTGAATCTGGCAGGCACTCTTCCAGGTTGGCTCCCGGCTGGCAGTGGCATCCATCGCAAAAATCAGGCGACCACGATCAGCAGCAGGCTTAACCACAGGCATTTTGGCCACCTTATCCAGAAAGGTGGCTACATTTTTTTTAACAGAACGCTGAGTGAGTTTTTGGTTGTCTTTTGTCATGGCATGCAAAGCATACCTCCCTACTGACAAGGAAGAAAGATTGGCCGCAGCAGAGCAGTGCAATAAGAGACTAAAAAGGCTGGCAATCTCTGCTTCACAACCAAAGGAGACATTCAAACGCAGATGGCAATTATCGGTTATCGACATGGAAGAGTCATTCAAGCCAAATATCCAAATAGCAGCAGCCCAGCGAAGCAGTTATTTAATTCCGCCTAATAAACTGGCACTATCGGCTAGGAGCAGATATTTTTTTTCGTAACTCTGTTGCAGATATTACGAGACTGAGTGCAACGCGTGATATGCCATAATCTCCCATTCACCCCAAAGTGTGATCAGCGGTAAAACAATTCAGTAAGTGGGCTCATCCGCTAGATTCCAGGCTGTTGCATCCCGTGCGATGACGACGGCAGCTAGGGATAAAACCAAGCACTTAGCATCTGATTATGCAGTTAGCTCATCCAGAGTAGTGAAACTACAATAGATATAAATACATAGAGAATATCTCCAAGATTCAGAAAAAGCCTTAAACACCGCATCAAATCTACATTTAGGCGGATTTTGAGCCAATTTTTGATGAGCCAACTGCATAATCAGAACTTAGCAGCATGCCTCCCTATATATGTGGCTAATCAAGCCTAGGAGGCTGTCCGAGAATAGAAACCGTAGCGAGGGAAAGCCATTTTGAGTCAGATTTTTTGATCAAATGAGGCGAATATTGGGCATATTTAACGAATTTGATCGGAAAATCTGGCCGAAATGGCTTTTCCGC
>JAJFJN010000002.1 GCA_021773975.1 Gammaproteobacteria bacterium
ATTTTGTAATGGATGGCTACTATAGCTCTTCTACAGGTGGGTCATACTTTAGCGCTGGAACCTTGGAGGTAAAAGGTAACTTTACTCAGTTATCGAGTAACTCCAGCTCTTATGTGCCTTGGAATTTCAGTACCAGTGGCACTCACTCCGTAATCTTGTCAGGCTCAAACTTACAGACCATTAGTTTTTCTGATCCTTCCCATTCCTATTTTTATATGCTGAGACTGACAAATAGCAATGGTGTGATATTTGATTCTAGAGTCGTAGTTAAAGGCTTATTCAATCACCAAAGAAATACATTCCAATTGACTCAAACTGGCAATAGCTTTATTGATTATGATGCTGATGGAACACTTGATCATATTGATGAGTTCCCAATGGACGCCACAAAAGCAGGGTTTGATACAGATCTTGATGGTATTCCAGATTTTCTGGATATGGATGATGACAATGATGGCTTGCCTGATAGCTGGGAAATCAAATATGGTTTAGCTTCGCTTGATGGAAAAAATGCATCACTTGATTCAGATAATGATGGGCTGACCAACCTTCAAGAATATTTAGCGGGCATTGACCCGACCAAGAAAGATACAGACAGAGATGGTTTATCAGACAAGTATGAGATTGATAATGATCTTGATCCAACCGATGGCATTTGCCCAGCCTGGATCTGTGGTGGGTCAGGTGGCTGGCGCCATGCTATTCGGTCGAATAATAGAAGATAGGGTGCTTAGTATGCATTGGTTGATGGGATCGATTTAATAGAGCAATCCCCTCAATAGAGAACCCCCAGTCAGCAGCTGGCTGGGGTTTTTCTATTATGCGTTCGATTTTTTATGTCTACCCACCAAAACCCCGGCCTAACTTCTGGTTGCAATTTTTGTAATCAACCCCCCCAATTTGGCTTTTGAGCGATCTTCTTCAATAATCAAATCATTATATGAGCTGAATAAGCAGGCTAATCGGCTCATGTCTAGCAGCTAGAACAACAAGTTGACTTAGAGGGCACAGTTGGTCTCCAGATGATTGTTGAGGTCATTGCCATCTGAGCTGCCATTGATAGTGTGCTGTTTTCTGCTCCTTGCTGGAGTGTTGGAAGCACGGTCACATGTGGTTATTTAGGTTATAATCCCCCATTTTTGCTGGCACTGAAGGCATTCATGCAGGTCATTCGTGGTTTTCATAATCTGCGCCCGGAACATCGGGGCTGTGTTGCGACCATCGGTAATTTCGATGGGGCGCACCTGGGTCATCAGGCAGTGTTTAAACATCTGCTGCGTGAAGGTGCGCGGTTGGGTGTTCCGGCAACGGTTATTAGCTTTGAGCCTCATCCGTTGGAGTTCTTTTGCCCCCAAGCCGCACCGGCGCGTCTGACCCGCTTGCGGGAGAAGCTGAGTGTGCTGGAAGAGGCGGGTATTGCGCGAGTCATGCTGCTTGAATTTAATGCCAAACTGGCTGCCATGACGGCAGATGATTTTATTCAGCAGGCGTTGATTACAGGTCTTGGGATACGTTATCTGCTGGTGGGCGATGATTTTCGTTTTGGTCAGGGTCGCGCAGGTGATATAAAGCTATTACGCAAAGCCGGAGAGCAACATGGCTTTGGTGTCGACAGTATGGATACGGTGGTTGTTGATGATGAGCGAACTAGCAGCACCCGGGTACGAGAGGCATTGGCGCGCGGTGATTTAGCGCTGGCAGGGCGTTGCCTGGGGCGGCCCTATCGTATCTGTGGGCGAGTGGTTTATGGTGACCAGCGAGGACGCAGTATCGGTTTCCCTACAGCCAATATTGGTCTGCACCGCAAAGCTAGTCCGCTACATGGTGTGTTTGCAGTGCAGGTGTATGGCTTGGGTGATCAGCCTATCCCGGGTGTTGCCAATATCGGTAATCAACCGACAGTAGATGGTGATCGACGTTACCTGCTTGAAGTGCATCTGTTTGACTTTGATCAGGATATCTACGGCAGGCACCTGGAAGTAGAGTTTTGCAAACGGTTGCGGGATGAAAAGCGGTTTGATTCATTCGAGCAACTACGAAGACAGATTGAACGTGATGCACATGCGGCGAGAAAAATCCTCGGTGTGCTTCCAGCAGAAACATAAATTTTAAGATTAGATTAAGACGATAGGCATGCACAGTGACAGACTATAAGAGCACCCTCAATCTCCCAAAAACAGCCTTCCCGATGAAGGGAAACCTGGCGCAGCGGGAACCGCAGCGACTCAAACGTTGGGAGGAGATGGATCTCTATGCCAAGCAGCGGGAAGTGGCGAGTGGTCGGCCCAAGTTTATCCTGCATGATGGCCCTCCCTATGCCAATGGTGAGATACATATTGGCCATGCCGTCAATAAGGTGCTCAAGGATATTATTGTTAAAAGCCGCGGGCTGGATGGCTTCGATGCACCCTATGTGCCGGGGTGGGATTGCCATGGTCTGCCGATTGAACTTCAGGTTGAGAAGAAGGCGGGCAAGCCGGGTCAAAAGATCACGGCTGCTGAATTTCGTAAGGCCTGCCGCATCTATGCCGGAAAGCAGGTGGATAAGCAGCGCACTGATTTTAAACGATTGGGTGTGACAGGTGATTGGGATAATCCTTACCTCACCATGGATTACCACTTTGAAGCTGACATCATTCGCACGCTGGGCCGTATCGTTGAAAATGGACATGTGCAGAAGGGCTTCAAGCCTGTGCACTGGTGTACCGATTGTGGCTCCGCTTTGGCAGAAGCTGAGGTCGAGTACCAAGATAAAGACTCTTTTGCCATTGATGTCCGCTTTGCGGTGCTGGATGAGGAGGCGCTGCTCTCTCGCTGCCAGCATGTGCGCAGTGGACATGAGGGTACTCCGATCTCTTTTGTTATCTGGACAACAACCCCCTGGACCCTGCCTGCCAACCAGGCGGTGGCACTTAACCCTGAGCTGGAATATGCGGTTGTAGAGTGTGAAGGGCCGCGTGGCAGTGAGCGTTTGATTATTGCAGATGCAATGCTCAAGGATGTAATGGCTCGCTACGGCATTGAGCAGTACCACGTGGTTGGCTATGCCAATGGCGAGGTATTTGAAGGGTTAAAATTACAGCACCCTTTCTATAAGCGGGAAGTGCCTGTCATTCTGGGTGAGCATGTCACACTGGAAGCAGGTACAGGTGCAGTGCATACAGCGCCAGGCCATGGTCTGGACGATTATGTGGTTGGCGCACGTTACAACCTGCCGGTAGATAATCCCGTTGGTGGCAATGGTTGCTTTCTTGAAGGCACCGAGCTGTTTGCCGGTGAGCATGTTTTTCAAGCCAATGAGCATGTGATCGAGGTACTCAAAACCAAAGGTGCACTACTGCATGAAGAGCGACTAAATCACAGCTATCCTCACTGCTGGCGACATAAAACCCCCATCATCTTCCGTGCCACACCGCAGTGGTTTATCAGCATGGATCAGCAAGGACTGCGCGAGACGGCCAAACGGGATATTGATCAGGTTGAGTGGATTCCTGATTGGGGTAAGGCGCGTATTGAAGGGATGGTAGAAGGTCGCCCTGATTGGTGTATCTCTCGTCAGCGTACCTGGGGTGTGCCGATTGCGCTGTTTGCACATAAGGTGACCAGTGAGCTGCACCCAGAGACACCACGGCTGATTGAAGAGGTTGCCAAGTTGGTCGAGGCTGAGGGTATTGAAGCCTGGTTCCAATTGAAGATAGAAGATCTGTTGGGTGATGAGGCGGCTGATTACGATAAGGTTACGGATACCTTGGATGTCTGGTTTGACTCGGGTGTAACCCATGCCTGTGTATTGCAGCGCCGTGAGGATTTGGCTTTTCCGGCGGATCTCTATCTTGAGGGATCTGATCAACATCGTGGTTGGTTTCAATCATCACTGCTGACCTCGATTGGCGTATCAGGACAAGCGCCCTACAAGCAGGTGCTGACCCATGGATTCACCGTTGATGCCAATGGCCGCAAGATGTCCAAGTCAGTGGGCAATGTGGTTGCACCGCAGAAGGTGATCAAAAACCTGGGGGCGGATATTATCCGTTTGTGGGTTGCAGGTAGTGATTACCGTTATGAAATGACAGTTTCAGATGAGATCCTTAAACGCACCTCTGATGTCTACCGTCGTATTCGTAACACGGCTCGTTTTCTATTGGCTAACCTGGACGGTTTTGACCCAGCACAACATAAGGTAGAACCAGAATCCATGCTGGCACTGGATCGTTGGGCGGTTGACCGTGCCCTACAGTTGCAAGAGGAAATTGTTGCCGCTTACCGTGACTACCAGTTCCATCTTATCTATCAAAAGGTGCAGAGGTTCTGTACCACAGAGATGGGTGGTTTCTATCTCGATATCATCAAAGATCGTCAATACACGACCCAAGCTGATAGCCTGTCCAGGCGTTCTGCCCAGACTGCCATGTATCATATTGTCGAGGCATTGGTACGTTGGTTGGCACCGATTCTCAGCTTTACTGCAGATGAAATCTGGGAGCATATCCCGGGTGAGCGAGGTGAAGCTGTTTTTCTAGAGACTTGGTATGACGGCCTATTTGCACTGGATGAGGCTGCAAGCCTTGATCGGGCTTTTTGGGATGAGGTGATAACGGTTCGCTCTGCAGTGAGTAAACATCTGGAAGATGCACGTAAGGCTGGAATTATTGGCTCTGCTTTGAATGCAGAGGTGGATCTCTATTGTGATGAGAAGCTCTATCAACAATTGGCCGCATTGGGGGATGAGTTGCATTTTGTATTCATCACCTCCTATGCGCGCTTGCATACAAAATCAGAGCAGCCGGAGAATGCGGTAGCTACAGATCTTCCAGAGTTATCAGTGGCTATCACGCCATCAGAGCATGAGAAGTGCAGCCGTTGCTGGCATCATCAGAGTGATGTGGGAAGCAATGCTGATCACCCTGAACTCTGTGGTCGCTGTGTGGAAAATGTAGTGGGTTCAGGCGAGGTTCGTCGATTTGCCTAACACCATGTGGCGCTGGCTGGGGATCTCGATAGCCGTTATTGGTCTGGATCTGCTTACCAAACAGTGGGCGCTGGCCTCGCTTGTACACTACCAGTCCGTACCGCTGCTGCCATACTTTGATTTGACCCTGATGTTTAATCCAGGTGCTGCCTTCAGCTTTCTGAGTGATCAGGATGGATGGCAGCGCTGGTTTTTTGTTGCAGTGGCCTCCTTGGCCGCCATTGGCCTTACGGTGTGGTTGGTAAAGCTCGAAGCTAATGAACGTCTGGTTGCTATTTCACTAAGTCTGATTATTGGTGGCGCAGTGGGTAATCTGATTGACCGTCTGCTCTATGGCTATGTTATCGATTTTATTGATATCTACTACGTTTCTGATAGTTGCCTTCCATTCTTCGGTGGCGTGGTAAAAGAGGGCGTAAATCAGTGTCACTGGCCTGCATTTAATATTGCAGACAGTGCCATATCAATTGGTGTCGTGTTAATGCTGGCCGATTCATTTATTAATAAGAAAACTTGAATCAATTTGTTTGGGTTTTGCCTGTTTTGCTTCAGGTAAAAAGAGATTGCTGTCCTATACTTAATCCTTTGTGTAGTGGCTATGTTATAAGGTTGCCAGTGTATCCATTCTTGCAGAATAAATGCAGTCCCCTGATGTCACCCGCTCACTGATTAGTTGCTGGGTTGAGGACAAAAAATGTTAAGACAGAGCATCAAAACCATTACAGTTAAAAACCTGCTGACGTTTCTGATGTTGGCAGCTACGATAATGGCAATAATTATCGCATTCAACTTTAGAGCGCTTTCACACAATATTGTAAAAAATGAGGCTTTGGCTGTGGCGGATATGGTCAAGGCTGGCCTTACGGCGCATATGAAAGCTGAAATTATGGATAAGCGGGATTATTTCCTGAGTGAGATAGGAACCCTAAATAATATAAATAAGATATCGATTATTCGTTCTCCTGCTGTAATTGAGCAGTATGGTGAAATGGGTGCCAGGCAAGAGGTAATAACGCCTTTGGTGCAGAAGGCTTTTCAAACAAAAAAAGCGGTATTTATTATCAATGATTTTGATGCTGCCCCCGTAATTTATGCCGCTGTGCCCTATATTGCATCAAACAGTGGAGCTTTAAATTGCCTTAGCTGTCATGAGGTTGCTGAGGGTACAGTGCTGGGTGCCGTAAATATTGAACTTGATCTACAAGAATACCGCACGATGGCATCCTGGATATTGCTTATCGTATTGGTCGCCTCACTGTTTTTTATTCTACTGCTTATTGTCAATATCTTCAGAACTGTTCAGATCTATGTCAAAGAGCCATTGGAGAGCCTTATCGCAAGAGCTAAAGTGGCTTATGAAGAGCATAGTCCGGTCAACATGGAGAAGTTTGAATCACTGGAATTCATGCATGTTGCTGATGAGATAAATCAATTTAATACAGATATTATTGCGAATCAGGAACTACTCAAACAGATGAACCATAATCTGGTGGATCTCAATAATGAAATTGAGGACACGCTGAAAGAGACTGTATTCACCATGGGCGTAATTGAAGAACAGCGCTCAAAAGAGACAAGAAACCATACCAAGAGAGTGACTGAATATAGCCGCTTGTTAGCGAGCAAGATTGGTTTGTCGGATGATGATGTACGTTTAATAGCAGCGGCATCGCCACTGCATGATATTGGTAAGCTGGGTATACCTGATGAAATTTTATTGAAACCAGGTAAGTTGACTGATGATGAGTTTGAAAGTATGAAAAACCATACGACGATTGGTTATTCAATGCTGGTACATTCTGAGCGTAAACTACTGCAAGCGGCATCAGTTATAGCACATCAGCACCATGAAAAATGGGATGGTTCGGGTTATCCCTGGGGGCTAAGAGGTGAGGGTATCCATATCTTTGGCAGGATTGTTTGCGTGGTGGATGTCTTTGATGCCTTGCTCTCTGTGCGCAGTTATAAAGAAGCCTGGCCGTTAGATAGGACCGTGGCGTGGATTGAGGGGCAGAAGGGAAAGCATTTTGACCCTTTTCTGGTTGAAACTTTATTGGCTCACTTATGTGAATTCATAGAGGTAGGGGAGCGTTTTGGCTCCAGTGAATAAACAATTTGGTTCTTATTGCACTAGCTGATTCATCTCAAAGATAGGCAATAGGATAGCGATAACGATAAGCAGAACTACCACACCCATGAATAGAATCAGCACAGGCTCAAAGATGCCAATTAGCATCTCGGCCATGGATTGAACCTCGCGCTGTTGATTATCTGCGGCGCTCTCCAGCATTTCGGGTAGCTGCCCGCTGGATTCACCGCTGGCAATCAGATGTACGGTGATAGGTGGAAATAGCTTGGTTTGGTTCAGTGCCCGGCTGAGGCCATCACCCTCTCGGACCCGTACGGCAGTGTGCTCCACAGCTTTACGCATGGGTAGATTGGGCACCACCTTGCTGGCGATCCGCAGCGCCTCCAGTAACTCCACGCCACTACCCACAAGAATAGCCAGTGTACGTGTAAAGCGTGCTGTATTAGAGCTGCGCATAAAGCGCCCGATGAGTGGGAGTTTTAGCTGTATTGTTTGGTAGGTGAACAAAATATGTTCAACTCGCAGTATGGCTGAACAGCTCATCCAGATAGCGATAATTCCACCCAGTACGAATATGCCGTAGGCCAGTATAAAATCGCTTGCTGCGATTAACCCGCGTGTCAGGATGGGTAGATCTTGCCCCAGGTT
Source organism: Gammaproteobacteria bacterium (assembly GCA_021773975.1). Taxonomy (GTDB): domain Bacteria; phylum Pseudomonadota; class Gammaproteobacteria; order Chromatiales; family Chromatiaceae; genus WFXD01. The sequence continues at coordinate 7,707 of JAJFJN010000002.1, forward strand.
CTCAAATACCCCAACAATTTCTGGTACTACATACGCTAGCAGTCCGATGACGATTAGGACAGAGACGGAGGTCAGCATAATAGGATAGACCATGGCCAGCTGCACTTTCTGGCGCATCAGCTCCCGGGTCTCTTCATATTCGGCTAATTTTTCTAATACATAATCCAGTTTACCGGATGACTCACCGGCATCTACGGTGGCTCGATAGAGTATTGGAAAAGCGTTAGGGAAGTTGCCTAATGCATTAGAGAGGCTTTGGCCTTCCAGCACACGTGAGCGAACGCCTAAAATAATGCGCTTGATGCGGGCTTTTTCTGTCTGTTGTGATACGGCGTGCAGTGCCTCTTCCAGAGGGATGCCAGAGCGACTCAGTGTGGCGAGTTGGCGGGTTAGTAGTGCCAAATCACGTGTGCCAATCCCGTTGCCTCCGCCTATCGCTGCAGGTGTACGCGACTCTTTGGTGGTAATGGCCTCAACAGAGAGTGGGGTTAGCCCTTTTTCGCGTAGTGCCTGGCGTGCCAGGCGCGAGGTTTCACTCTCTATAGTGCCTTTTTTTTGTCGCCCCTGTTGATCGAGCGCTTGATACTCAAATGCACCCAAGAGATATTCCCTCGATGATGGCGTTAACTTTCATGTGCAACCCGAACAACCTCTTCCAAGCTGGTTTCACCGCAAAGGGCTTTCTCTCTGGCATTTTGTAGCATGCTGCGTGAGCGGGTGCGTGCTTGCTTCTCTAACTCATGCTCACCAGCGCCCTCATGGATAAGGTTTTTTATGGCATCGTCAATGATGACCAGCTCAAAGATGCCGCTGCGTCCACGGTATCCTTGATAGTTACATGCTTTACACTCTTTAGGGTGGTAAAGGGTAATGGTTTCGCCGGGTTCTGGGGTTATGCCCAGAGTTTCTAGATCTGTTGGACTGGCGGTGTAGGCCTCTTTGCAGTCAGGGCAGAGTTTGCGTAGTAGTCGCTGAGCTAAAACCCCAATGATGCTGGATGAGAGTAGAAAGGGTTCAACCCCCATGTCACGTAGTCGGGTAATAGCGCCAACGGCAGTATTGGTATGCAGGGTAGATAGCACCAGATGACCGGTCAGACTGGCTTGGACAGCGACCTCTACCGTCTCCAGATCACGAATCTCACCCACCATGACGATATCGGGATCTTGGCGCAGGATAGCGCGCAAGCCACGGGCAAAAGACATCTCTACTTTTGGATTAACCTGGGTTTGACCAATGCCATCCAGATAATACTCAATAGGATCCTCTACCGTTAGGATGTTTCTCTTTCGATCATTGAGCGTAGTGAGAACAGCATACAGGGTGGTGGTTTTACCTGAGCCTGTGGGGCCGGTTACTAGAATGATGCCGTGTGGTCGTCGGATCAGTGACTCCATGGCTTTAAGCTCATCTTCGCGCGTGCCCAGCTGTTTTAGATCCAGTCGCCCTGCCTGTTTGTCCAGTAGTCGCAACACGATGCGCTCACCGTGGATAGAAGGCAGTGTTGAGACACGTACATCTACTGCCCGGCCACCAATGCGCAGTGAGATGCGCCCATCCTGTGGCAGACGTTTTTCAGCAATATCCAGTTTGGCCATCACCTTGAGGCGGGAGATAACCATAGGTGCCATGGCGCGCAGAGGCTGCAGAATTTGTCGCAGAACGCCATCGACTCGGAGACGTACCACCATTCGGTCTTCAAAGGGTTCGATGTGGATGTCAGAAGCGCTCTCTTTGATAGCCTCAGCGAGTAGGGCATTTATGAGACGGATGATAGGGGCTTCGTCAGCACTCTCAAGAAGATCTTCCGGGGCAGGGAGTTGGTCGGCGATATCATTGAGATCCATATCATCGCCAATATCATTCATCATCTGCTGGGCTTGAGCCGAGCCTTGCTCATAGGTTTTTTGTAGCAGGGCGTGAAATTCGTCTTCCGTAAGTGATTTAAAACTGGCAGGGGTGCCGAGAAAACGCTGAGCCTCTGCGAGTGCTAGGGTTGTACTGTTTTCAAGGTGCGCAATTGTCGCTTTCCCGTCATCCTCATGCTTAATCAATACGCCATGCCGTTTGGCGAAACTGTATGAGAGTTGAGCCAGCGGATTGGTGTTTTCCTGTTGATCACTTTGAAGCGCAGGCATTTAATTTGCCTGAATATTGCGGGTGGAGTCAGGCGTCTTCTTTGCGGGTATCTGGGTGTCTAATTCTGGCAGTAGCGGGCGATCTTCATCAGGAACCATACGGAGTTTCCATTCACTCTGATTTTTTTTAATATCCTTCTGTAAACCCCTGATGTAACCATATTTCGAATTGGTTAGTTGTAGGCTTGTGCGTTGGTCCCGGATGATTTCAGGTCGCAGAAATATCATCAGGTTGGTTTTATCCGTTGTAGTGTGGCTGTTTCTGAACAGTAGCCCCAGTATTGGAATGTCACCAAGTAACGGCACTTTAGATACGGATTCGCTTAGGTTGTCTTTGATTAGTCCACCCAGAACAATGGTCTGCTTATCATCTACCAGAATAGTGGTTTCAAGTGTGCGTTTGTTAGTCGTTAGACCATCTACATCTTCATTATTTGTAACGTCAGAGACCTCTTGATTAATCTCCAGCTTAATGGTGTCGCCTTCATTGATTTGAGGGGTGACAGTTAGCTTGAGACCCACGTCGTGGCGCTCTATTGTTTGGAATGGAGAAGAAGATGTGTCACCACTAGAGGTGGTGTATTGCCCTGTCACAAAGGGGACGTTTTGCCCCACATGTATTGTGGCCTTTTCATTGTCTAAAGTAAGCAGTGATGGTGTAGATAGGATATTGGTATCGGTGTTTCCTGCAAAGGCTTGAACCTTTGCGCGTAGGGTGCCACCACTGATATAACCCAGGTTAAAAACAGTATCAGGAAGCTCTCCAGCACCTGTTGTATGGTCAGAAAATGCATAAAAACCTGTTGACGGTATTGGAGATTGCAATTCCACACCTAATTTCATGGTGTTTTCAACGGTCAGCTCTGCAATGACAGCCTCGATATAAACCTGAGCACGTCGAATATCCAGCTGATTGATGACCCGCTTCAATGATCGCATGATTAAAGGCGGTGCTGTAATGACCAGCGCATTGGTTGCTTCATCTGCCTGAATGTCAAACTGGGATTTTGACGGTTGGCCCTTTTTAGCCTCTTTCTCAGCTTCTAGCTGTTTGCTGCCAATGCCTTGCAGTACTGTGACCAGATCCTTGGCTTGCGCGTAGCGGAGATAGACCACTTCAGTGTTGCCTTCCATAGCGATAGGCGTGTCCAGATGTGCAATCAGTGCGCGTAACTCCAGGCGGAGATCGGGATTACCTCCCAGTAGAATGCTGTTTGTTCGGGGATCAGCCACTAAAACGGGTTGTTGCCCTGGTGGAGCTTGCCCTTGCTTTGCTGTGTTGCGTAGTGATGTCAATACTTGTACTAAATCTGCGGCATTGGCATGTTCCAGTGGAATGATCTCTACTTCGTTGCTTCCAAGCCGGTCGATGCGCTGGATGATGCTGATAACACGCTCCATATTGGCAATGGAGTCAGAGATAATCAGGGTATTGCTGTCAGCGTGCACACCCAGGTGAGCCTGCTGAGGCATTAGTGGTCGTAAAATAGGAACCAACTGTGAGGCCATCACGTGCTTGACTGCAACAACACGGGTCACGACTTCATCTGTTTGGTGAGCTTGGGTGCCAGTGACAGTGCGAATATTGTCCTGTTTGGCAATGGTGTTGGGCACTATCTTATGAATACCACCGCTGGGCACTACGGCAAATCCGTGCACCTTGAGCACGGATAAAAAGATTTCGTAGATGTGATCACGATTGCTAGGGCTGGATGAGATGACGGTTACTTTGCCTTTTACGCGTGGATCAACAATAAAGTTTTTACCCGTCATCTCCGATACGGTGTTGATTAACACTCGAATATCAGCATTGTTTAGGTTTAATGTTAGCGTGCCTTCTGCCCAGACAGGTAGAGAAATGGCAAAAACCAATAAAATTAATTGAATGCGTTTTAACATGGAGTACCGTTTATTTTTCCTTAATATTAAGCCAGTTTCTGCTGCTGGTATTTTTATATAGGCAGTGTAATGGGTAACTAAATCATTATGCGGGAAATGTAGGCTGATTCAAACTGCATGATGACGGTGTTCGGCGCTTATTTGGCGAATTTCTTTCGTATTCTTGCCATTTCATCGATCAGTGCCTGCTTTTCGTTATGTCTACTACGTTGATTTCTACTGGGTGGTGATCTGGTGCTAGGTAATGAGTCGGGAGCATTGTCCCCTGGTAATGGCTGGGGGTTATTGGTCATTGTTGCCTGTGGATCCTCATCCATAGAGGGGCGGGGGAGAGAAAGTGATTCATGTCGCCCACCGCGTTCCAGTATGACCCGTAAAGGTTCTACTGCAAATAAAGTAGCTCCGCCAGGTATTGCATCGCCAATGTGGTACAGCGCCTGCTCATCATTAGATGAGCTGATGATAGCCCAGCTCCCTTCAGTTTTGGATTTGCCAAGAAATGTCCCCTGAAGTGACAGGGCTAGTGGGGTTGCAGGGGCTTCGATGATCTCTGGAATGGGTTTTGTTTTGGCTTGCAGATCCTTCTTGCCAAACAGATGCCAGTTTGGAATCTGCTTAAGATTGAGTGCGTCTGTCGGTGATTGGAATCCAGCTTGGCTTAGTCGCGCTGTTTCACCGCCTTGAGCAGCGTTTTGATTTGTTTGATAGTCATTGAAGATATTGACGGTTGCCAATGCTAATAGCGCTGCGGCAGCCAGTGATGCTGTAGCAGGTAACAGTCGAGGTAAAAGAGATTGAAGATTGTTCACTGGATTGTTTTAAATCACTTAAAAAGCCTAAAGACACAGTATAGAGTAAGTAATGGTTGTTGCCTTAGCAACTACCACGGTATATCTCTGTTTTATTGTTATTTGTGGTGCTGAATTTTGTAAAAATTAATCCTGACATAATGCCTGATAGAGGCTATTAATGGTAGGCTACGTCTCTTAAAAACTCCGGAAAGAGATGGTTTAATATCTGGCTGGAAGTTTGGTTCTTAAAATATTTACTGAGGTAAGGTGAAAATGGTTGCCAAAAGGCATAAGTATGGCAGGGAGAGCAGATCTTCTGGTTTTACTCTAATTGAAGTGATGGTGGTGGTGGTTATCTTGAGTATTCTGGCCGCCATTGTGGTGCCTAAAATCATGGGTAAGCCAGATGAGGCGCGCGTTACCAAGGTGCTGTCAGATATTCGTTCACTCTCTGCGGCATTGGATCTGTATCGTTTAGATAATTTCACTTATCCCACGACAGATCAGGGAATCGAAGCCTTGGTGACTGCACCAGGAAGCTTGAGTAGTGGCGCACGTTACCAAGAGGGTGGGTATATTGATCGTATGCCCAAAGATCCTTGGGGCAATGCTTATAACTACCTTCAGCCAGGAACACATGGATCATTCGATATCTACTCATTGGGTGCAGATAATGCGCCGGGTGGTCAGGGTGCGAATGCTGATATTGGGAATTGGGATGCGGAGTAGCAGGTGGCAGGAACCTTTCTGCCCAGCTTGTTGATCCAGTCAAAATCTTTATCGAGGCATCAACAGGCTGGCTTTACGCTATTAGAACTGCTGATCGTTATTTTTATAATCTCGCTTATCTCAGCGGGATTTATAAAGCTCTCCGTTGGTTTTGGCAGCGCCACACAGTCGTTGGAGAATGAGACAAAACGGCTGCACCGGTTATTAAGTCTAACTGCACAGAAGTCTATTCTTCAGGCCAGTGCTATTGGGCTTCTGATTGAAGCGGATGCTTACCACTTTGTTTCACGAGGCAAAAGTGTTGAATGGGTAACCTTTGAGGGTGATGATATGTTGCAGCATCATCAGTTGCCACAAGGTTGGCGTTTAGAGCTGAAGCAGTCTGATGAGGTTGTCCCCCCTGTTAGCGTTAATTTAGAAGAAGATGAGACAGGAAAAGAAGTAGAGCAGCCATCGCCCGCTATTGTTTTTTATGACAGCGGTGAGACATCCCCTTTTCAGTTGCGTATCTATGCGGTTGATATCCCTGATCCATTCATGATTGAAGTTAAAGAGAGTGGTGAGGTAGAGATGCACCTCCAGGCATCAAAACAGTGATATCAGTCAGGAAGCATGCAGGCTTTAGTTTGATGGAGGTGCTGATTGCATTGGCTGTTCTTGCTATTGCGATGGCTGCATTGGTTAAATCCGCAGGTGGCTTTACATCAAATCAGGCTTATCTTGAAAATAAAACGATTGCTCATTGGGTGGCACTGAACCAGTTGGCCTCATTGCGCGTAGCCGGTGGTAGACCGCCTGCGGGTGCACAGGAGGGGCAGGAGGAGATGGCGGGGCGCATATGGAATTGGCGTATTCAGATCTCCACAACAGGAATGCCGACGATTATGCAGGCTGAAGTAACCGTTAAGTCAGAAAACGAAGAGACTGTTTATGCCTTGCTTACCACGTTTTTTGAGGTAAGTAGCTAGTGCAACGAAGGCAGAAAATCTATGGCTTTACCCTCCTTGAAGTATTGATAGCCTTAGCGATTTTTTCTGTTATGTCGATGATGGCCTATGGCGGGTTAAAGACCATCCTGAATGCACGTAATGGCACCGAGCGGGCAGCAGAAAGGCTGACTGAGCTACAGATGGCAATTATCCTAATACAGCAGGATATGCAGCACATGGCACCACGAAGCATTCGCACTGAATTTTATAGTATGCCGCGAGAGGGCGCCCTAGTGGTGGATTCGGGATTAGAGTACCAAATTGCTTTTACCCGAGGTGGAAATAACAACCCACATCGAACACATCGCAGTGGCTTGTATCGTGTGGGTTATCAATTAGAAGATGGTGAACTCAGGCGGCTGATTTGGCCTACGCTTGATCGTGCAGAGGGTAATGTTCCTCAGAAGATGGTGTTATTGCATGGTGTAAGTGAGGTTGCATTTAGTTTCTTAGATACAGATTGGAGCAGTACTTGGCCTCCACCTGCTGCTCAAGGGCTAGGTGAAGAAGATGCGTTGCCAAGAGCGGTAGAGATAGTATTGGTGCTGGATGATTGGGGCACCATTAAACGTCTTTTTGCCACCCCCTATTAGTGAATGCGAAAATGAGTCAGCCACTGAAAAAATCAGCAGGTATCGCTTTGGTTACGGTGTTATTGGTGGTGGCGATTGCTACCATAGCTGCCGTATCCATCAGCGCGCGTCTTCAGGTGGATGCTCGACGTACTGAGAACTTTTTGCGCTCAGATCAGGCCTGGCTGCATATGCTGGGTGTTGAAGCCTGGGCCAAGGCTGAGTTGATAGAGGATGCTAAAAATAGTAATCAGGTAGACAGCCTAGATGAGCGTTGGAATATCCCTATGACGGACTCGGCTGTGGAAGGAGGCGAAACTAAGGGCCATATGGTTGATCAGCAGGGACTATTTAATCTTAATAGTCTGATAGATCAGCAGCCACCGCAAGTAAATCCTCTTAATGAGGCTCGCTTTATTCGGTTGTTGGATAACCGGGATTTGAATCCGGATCTGGCAGATGCCGTAATAGATTGGCTGGATAATAACCCTACGCAGCATGGAGTAGGCGGAGCAGAGGATGATACCTATCAAGCACTAAATCCGCCTTATAGCGCAGCAAATCGCTACATGGCTCACCGTAGTGAGTTATTATTAGTTAATGGCTTTACTTTGGCAGATTATAAAAAACTGGCACCTTTTGTTACGGCATTGCCTGTAGCGCCTATAGTCCAAGGCGTGCCCCCAGTACCTGTTGAAATTAACATTAATACAGCACCCAGAGAGGTGCTGGAGAGTGTGCTAATTGCTATGGCTGGTCAAAGTACTTCAGGGGAGATAAATACAGTAGTTGCCGAAAGAGAAAGTGATCCTTTTAAAAATCAAGCAGATATTAATAACAGATTACCAGCCGCCGCTGCGGTGATATCTAGAAATGACCTGGGTGTAGAGAGCCATTATTTTATGGTGCATAGTCAAGTGACTGTGGGCCAAGCAAAGGTGGGAGTGGCATCCTTGCTGTATCGAAAACAGACGGGTGAAGTGATAGTAGTTCAGCGCATGCGAGAGGATATATTTTAGTGGCTGACCAGATTTTAATTCGTTTTTCTGATGACCAGTTTGAGTGGTTGTCCGTTAATACCAAAGGTCGCCCCCTATCAGGGGTAGGGCGAGGCAATGGCGAAGAGCTGGCCACTGTCTGCCAGAATAAAGAGGTTGTCTTATTGGTGCCAGGCACAGATGTACTGCTGACCAATGTCACCATCCCTACGCGTAATGTAACAGGCATTGCCCGGGCATTGCCCTATGCGGTGGAAGAGCAGCTGGCAGAGGATGTGGACCTACTTCATTTTGCCAGGGGCGAGCAGGATGCTGAAGGCGCTATGCCAGTGGCTGTCATTCGTCGTCAATGCCTAGATCAATATCTGGATGTATTAGCCCAGCTAGAAATCCAGCTGGTATCTGCTTATGCCGCTCCACTACTGTTGCCGTGGAAAGAGGGTGTTTGGACTATTCTGATTGAGGATAAAAAAGCGCTACTGCGTTATGGCAGTGATCAAGGATTAGAGTTGGATGTGGATAGCCTACCGTTCATTGTCACCCGCTTACTGAAAGAATTTACAGGTGATGAGCAACCTAAGTTTAAGGTGTGGTATGGCGGAGATGCTGCACCCGATATGAGCCAATTAGAACTGACAGGCTGTGAAGTAGATCTCTTGCCTGTGCCAGAGACAGGAATGGCGATGATGGCCTCCGTCCTGGCTGTTAATAGCGGGTTTGATCTGTTGCAAGGTGAATATCGTCCGCAGAACAGTGCCTCATTAATGGCCTTCAAGCCTTGGCGTATGGCCGTGTCATTTTTGGTTCTGGCCTGTTTTATACAGTTGGGGGGGGTAGGGTACAGCTACTGGCAACTGATAGCAGAAGATAAAAAATTAACACAAGAGGTTGAATCACTCTATCGTGACGCTTTTCCTGATGCGGGTAAGATAGCAAGGGGCAGTGAGCGCCAACTGGCTGATCGGAAATTGGCGGAACTGCGACAGCACTCCGGGCGTAGCGCTGATACATTTCTTGCGCTATTACATATGAGTGGCGAAGAGCTGTCTAAAGAGAAGGAACTACAGTTGGAAGGATTGAGCTATCAAAGCGGTGCGCTCACACTTCGGCTGCAAGGGTCAGATCTGAGCCAGTTTGAGATTTTCAAACAAAAATTACAGCAAGGGCGTGAGCGGGATATCGAAGTGGAAGTGCTGTCAGCGGTATCGCGAAAAGACGGAGTGGATGGTCGCCTTATGATAAAGGAGCGTAAATAGTCATGGCTAAATGGTGGGCAACACTCCAGGTACGAGAAAAAAATACATTGGTATTTGGCTCTATCGCTTTTGTATTAATGATGAGCTATCTATTTGTGGTTGAACCATTGGTAGAGCAAAGTGATTTATTAACCACAAGAGTGGCAGCACAAAAAAAGCTTAAGTCACACTTAGAAAGGGTTGGTTTAGAAGCGAAAGCATTGCGTGCTAATGCGGGTGGGGCGAAAAAACTGAGTGGCTCAGGAAAAGACACGCTGCTGGCTGTAGTCAGTAAAACAAGTCGTCAGAATGGCATTAAAGAATCCATGAAACGCATCACCCCAGAAGGCAGTGAAAAAGCAAGAATATGGTTGGAAGAAGCCTCTTTTGATCAAATGATTGCATGGTTAACAGCGGTTGGCAGCTCGTATGCAATCACAGTAGAAAACATTAATGTGACAGCAGAAGATGAGCCTGGGCAGGTGCGGGCTAAATTAACATTAGCAACTAAATAGCAGCTGTTTTTGCTATGTATGCACGCTTCATCGCTAATTCAAAATCCTCATTAGAGGGGTAGGCATAACCAAATACAGGCTCCCAGAGTCTGTTGTTTTCCATGCAGAGATAGAAGAATACTTGTTTATGCCATTGTTCAAAGCTTTGGTAAGCATGAGAAAACATCTCAAGTTTTGTCTCCTCAGAATAACTTAATTTCCCGTCGCTGTTGATTAGTGGCAGCTGTAGAATTTTACTTTTTAATCCCCGCTGGCGAATCTGTTTAACTACAGACTTGGTGTAGGTCAGTGTGCCAAATGATATGAGTGCTACCTCTTCCGGGGTGAATGACGCCTGCAATCTATGAAAGATTTTGGCGTAGTCCACTTTCCAGTTGTCATAGTGAATCATGGGGTGAAAATGAAAGCCAACAATGATGCCTTTATCTGCGACCTGTCGGGCTGCATTAATGCGATCGTCCAATGTTGCGGCACGATGCTCTTCATTGCTGATGATGATGGGTGTGTTGAGTGACCATGTGCAGATGATGTTGGCGGGTATCTCATGCTCCAGTAGATAGCTGATATTCTTTGATTTTGTTTTTAGCTCTAAGATTACATTTGGATTGGCTTTTGCAAAGGCTGTTAATGTATCCAGTATGCCATGCTTGTTGCCCCACAGTAGCGAGTCGGAAGATTGCCCTGTGCCAATGTGGTAGGTTTGGTTTGGGTCTAGCTCAAGTGCTTGTAGTTTTTCTGCAAAGCTTTGATCAAAGTAGATCTTGTCTTCGTGATAAAAGGCTTGGATGCTGCAATAGCTACAGTCAAAACCACAATTGTCGATGGCGTCCAATGTCACCAGGTTGCAGCAGCGAGTGCGTTCTGAGGCGACAGGGCAATAGCCTAATCCCAGCTGTTTTTTATCGACTGTTTCCAGCTTCAGTTTTTGTGATGGAAGAGAAATGGCTTCCACTATAGGGTAATGAGTGGCATGTTCTTTAAGTGCCAACCAATCTGTTTTAAGTTGATTGATGATTGTTTTTTTTTCTGCTTTTCCCGTGGTATTTCCTACGGGAAAGTGGCGCCATCTCTGTTGTATTGACGCTTCTCCCCACATATTCAGGTCACGGCTAATTTCACAAATCTGCCGTAGCTCTTGCAGGGTAAAACGATGTCTCTCTGCCTTCTCGCTAATAAATGTCTGCTCTTCTTTTGAAAGGATAGAGAAGAGGGTTTGCTCACAAATGGTTGAGAATTTTACTGTGTAGCTTTCTGAGAATGACATGTTTTTTTGTTAATGATGAATAAGAGGTGATTCTACAACGGAAAAAACAGAAGCTAGGGGCTACGTAATGGTTTGCAGAAAAGGCAGGTTGGCTTTTTTAATGCCCACATTATTGACCAATTCAGCGATTTGCTTTGGTGTGTATGCGTCCATGTCCATTTTATAAGTTAAATGGATGGGTGATTATTTCAATGGTCACATACGTTATAGTCACTAAAGTTGCCAACTTTGTATTGATCTAGTATGGGGATCATAGGGGTTATACCAGTGGCCATTTCACTGCATCGCCTTAGCTCTTGAAGTGCGGGTGATTTTGCTAGTTCTTTGCTGAATGCAAGAACGTGCTGTTGGGCTTGCTCACGCTTTCCTTCGGTGCAGAGAGCTTTAGCTTCAGATGCAATTTTCATGGCGTGTTGTTCGGCTGCGGTAATTTCAGCTTTCTTGATCTGCTGCATGCAGTCCTGCATCTCTTGCATCTGTTTCATCATGATTTGCATCTCTGTTTCGTCCATTTTATAGGCATCTGCTGCAAAAACAGTGAAGGGAAAAAGTAACAGTAATAGGCAGGTGGATATTTTCATGGTTTTAGGTGTCGTATATTGATTGCTATTGAGGTGGAGCTAGCTGCAAAAAGAAATTATGCAAGTATATGAATAATGAGCATATAACGCTATTAGGTGTAGGGATTATTCTTCGGGTTTGGCTCTTATAACCTGCAGAATGCTGGCACCCATGTACCAAAAGAGTGAAACTATCCCACCTAGCATCGCGATCCCTACGGTTCCCCAGCCAATAAAGCCAGTCATATCGGACTCAATCCAGAGGCCAAAGTAGGCTACGACAGAGCCAACCAGGCCAAGCAGCATCGATTTTGCACCAAGTTCAGCGGATTTGTGCGCGCGTTTGGGTTGTTGGGGTTCGTTCATATGAAGAAAAGTACTACTGATTACTTGCGAGGAATGGATTAGGGATCGTATCCTATCCGGCTTGCTGATGAAATAGAGAGATTGTTCTAGATGAAAGATGCGGTAAAAGAGTATTACGGGAAGACCTTGCAGGGCTCTGATGACCTAAAGACAGATGCCTGCTGTACGGATACGGCAATGCCTGATTTTGTAAAGCAGGGTTTGAGCAAGATCCATGCTGAAGTCTCAGCGCGTTACTATGGCTGTGGTCTGGTAATGCCTGAACTATTGCAGGGCATGCGCATCCTTGACTTGGGTAGTGGCTCTGGTCGTGACTGCTTTTTGCTCTCTCAGCTGGTAGGCGAAAAGGGCTATGTGCTGGGCGTGGATATGACCGATGAGCAGCTCGCTGTGGCCAATAAATACATCGACTACCACATGGATCAGTTTGGTTTCAGCACCCCTAATATTGAGTTCAAAAAAGGCTATATCGAGCACCTGGATGAGCTGGGGCTGGCGGATAATAGCTTCGATATCATTATCTCAAACTGTGTTATTAACCTCTCGCCCGATAAAGAGGCCGTTCTGCGTGAGGCCTACCGCATCCTCAAGCCCGGTGGGGAGGTCTATTTCTCAGATGTCTACTCAGACCGACGTATTTCGAAGGAGCTAATGGCAGATCCTATCCTTTATGGTGAATGCCTAAGCGGCGCACTCTATTGGAATGATTTCCATAATCTGGCCAAACATGTGGGTTTTTTAGATCCACGTCTGGTGGAAGACCGTCCGTTATCCATAGATAACGATGAAGTGGCAAAACGTATCAATCATATCGATTTCTTCTCAGCCACCTATCGACTCTTTAAGCTGCCAGATCTGGAGCCTCACTGCGAAAATTATGGGCAGGCTGTGATCTACAAAGGCACGATTCCCCATCATGAGTGCCAACTTCAATTTGATAAACAGAATGTCATCAAAGCAGGTGTCGCCTTTCCTGTGAGTGGAAATACCTACCGTATGCTAAGTGAGACACGCTTTGCAGAGCATTTTGAGTTTTTAGGGTCGAATGACACGCATCATGGGATTTTCGAAGGTAAAGGCACGGCACTTCCTTTTGATAAGGCAGTGACTACCAATGACAGTGGTGGTTCATGCTGCTGTTGATCTAATGGCTCAACCACCAAAAGTTAAAATCCTGTTTTTATGCACGGGTAACGCATGTCGCTCACAAATGGCAGAGGGTTGGGCTAAGCAGTTCCATAGTGACGGTATAGATGCCTTTTCAGCGGGTACCATCGCTCAGGGATTAAACCCCAATGCTGTTGCTGTGATGGCAGAGGAGGGTGTTGATATATCCCATCACCAGTCAAAGAGGCTGGCAGATCTGGCTGTGGAGTTCGATTATGTCGTTACTGTTTGTGGGAGTGCCCAGGCCAGCTGTCCGATATTTCCTGGTAAGGCCGTGGTAATTCATTGTGGATTTGATGATCCGCCAGAGCTAGCCAAGGGTGCCGCATCTGAGCAGGAGGCGTTGGAGCATTATCGGCGTGTCTGCAGAGAGGTGCGTGATTGGGTGAAGCGCTTGCCAGAAACCTTAGGTATACGTTGAGTTTCTTATATGGAATGGTCCATTGAAGCCTAATGCGGTAGCATGCCCGAAGTTTTAAAGCCTAACAGTCGCTATAAGCGGCCTGATTTTTTTAATCCAAAGTGGAGACGATAATGCCAAGCGCAACAGCACGACACATCCTGGTAGATTCAGAAGAGAAATGTAACGAACTTAAAGCACAGATTGCAGACGGTGCAGAATTTGCCGAACTGGCCAAGCAGCACTCTAGCTGTCCTTCTGGTAACAGTGGCGGTGATCTGGGTTCATTTGGTCCAGGCATGATGGTGCCAGAGTTTGATAAGGTGGTCTTTAGTGCAGAGGTTGGTTCCGTGCAGGGGCCAGTCAAAACCCAGTTTGGATACCACCTGCTGGAAGTGACCTCCCGCGAAGATTAAATCGCGTCACTGAATATCAGCATAAATCAGGCCGGGTCTCCCCGGCCTGATTTGTATTAACTGCCCTAATTGTTGGAATAGAAAAAGCATGTTTAAAACCAATGAGTATTTTGATGGCAAAGTAAAATCCATTGCCTTTCAGACAGAAACCCTACCAGCCACCATTGGGGTGATGGCTCCAGGGGACTATGAATTTGGCACCGCAGCCAAAGAGAAAATGACAGTTGTAAGTGGTGCCTTGAGTGCAAAACTGCCTGGTGCCAGTGAGTTCCAGACTTTTACTGCAGGTAACTCTTTTGATGTGCCAGCAGATAGCAAATTCAATGTAAAGGTAGCCCGCGAAACAGCCTATCTTTGCCTGTATGGTTGATACAAACAGCCATAACAATCAACAGGGAATCAGCGCAACATGACGAAACTAAAATTACACTGGCGGATTGTTATTGCCCTGGTGCTGGCGGTAGTGGCGGGTTTAATAACAGGTTAAAGAGAGCGCGTTGTTTGGCGTTTATTTTTATGATGTCTATGCCTTTATCGGTCAGTTGTTTCTCAATGCATTGAAGATGTTGATTGTGCCGTTGATACTCTCATCCATTATCGTGGGTATCAGTGGTATTGGCTCCGTTAGTGCACTCAGTAAGTTGGGTGGCAAGACGCTGCTCTATTATGCAACCACCAGCCTGATTGCAATTATGATTGGTCTACTGGTCGTTAATGCGATAGCGCCAGGTGTGGTTGATAGTCAGCCAGCGAAGGATATCATCGGGTTGTCAGAAGAGGCGGCGAGCAGTGTTGTCGCCAAGGTAGAAGGCAAGAGCGCGGGCGATGTAGTTGATATCTTCCTGCGTATGGTGCCGACCAATGTCGTTGCTGCTGCAGCTGATGGGCAGATGTTGGGGTTGATCTTCTTTGGTCTGCTATTTGGTTTCTTCATGACCAAGATTGAAGAGGCCTATGCCGAGACCATGTACAACTTTTGGCAGGGTATCTTCAGTGTCATGATGAAGATTACCGATTGGGTCATGAGCTTTGCCCCTATCGGGGTCTTTGGTCTGGTGGCTATCTCCATTATCTTAGCGGCGATCGGTTTGCCCGCCGAAGCGATTGGCCTGATTCTCGCTGTGGATCGGGTGTTGGATATGTGTCGTACAGCTGTAAATGTATTCAGTGACTCCTGCGGTGCTGTGATCATTGCGCGGATCAATGGTGAGGAGAATATTCTAAAGGGTTAGATGGTTGGTGCAAGTGCTAACTTAACCTGATATGTGGCATTGAAACTCTTCAAGTAAATTAGTTAGATGCTGCAATTCATGCTGATGTCTGCTCCACACACATTATAGATGCAGGTAGTAATAGGCAGGAGACGACATGCAGCCACCATTCGGGTGTTCGGAATGGGTTGGCGTTTACAGTTCTCCTGATGCTGCCCCATTCCCCCAAAGGTATGCCATCAGCTTGGGAAGCTGAGGTTCTACCATTGAACCGCTTCGGCGGGGTTTTGTTTGTCAGGGTTTTTTACACTTGTGTTTATCGCCCCGCTTGTTCTTTAACCTCTTGTTAAAGTTAGGAATTATATGCCTAAGAACCTGTTTCTAAGGGGATGCTGGGGATATCAGCCCGAAAAAGGCTTTATAAAGTGTCAGTTTTTTTTACAACAACAAAGGTCTAAATCAACTCTATATTTAGTAACCACCTGTAATATATATAAATATTAGTCCAGGTATGATTTTTGCTAATCAAATTACTCTTAACATCTGGATAAATGGAAGCGGTTAGTCATGAAGATATTTAATTTTATTCTCGTTAGTTTATTACTCTCACTGCTGTTCAGTGTAGGGCAGGTACAGGCTATAACGGTAACAGATCGCTGGACTGATGATCTCAATTTCATAACAGGTATTGACCAGGATGACGCCAATAGCACTCTTACTATCTTCGAAGATTATAATGAAGACAATCGGATCCCATACCCGTCCCACGATGGATTTGCAGTAGTAGATAATGATCCGGGCGAGCCGGTTCGTTTCTTTGATAAGATCATTGACTTAGCTGGAGCGAGCGGAGACTGGATGTTCCAATTCCGGGTTCACAACACAACGCCGTGGAATTGGTCAGACTATCATTTTGAATTCTATGACGCTAATTTCCTGAACCCACTAGATATAAGCAATATTCTCTTTGGGTGGTCCAATACTGTCATTTTTCAAAATTCCGCTCAAAACAATAATGAACTCCAGTTTTGGGCGCCAGCTCATCATTTAGCTGGCCAGACAGCGGATTACCGACTGTTACTTCATACAAATAATCTGCCGACTACCTTCGGTATTCGGCAGATTGCCACAGTCCCTGAACCCGCAACTTTAGCACTCATGTGTCTTGGATTAGCAGGCATCAGCTACAGGCGGTACAAAGCCGCATAACTTACCCGCGGACCCTCAACAAGAACCCCGTTATGATTTGCCCAGGCGGGGTTTTTATTGATGGTCATTTGGCTGCTTGGCACATTGCACTCGCTCCAGGACCGAAGGCAAGTGCTCGCTATCGCTGGACTGCAGCCATTGAGCTACTATAGATAAATCCTATCTCTATGCTATAGCACCAGCTCTTTTAGCTCCTCAATCTCTTGTCGTAACTCCTGCACCTGCTGCTCTAATTGGTTAATCCGCGCATGATCTGAGTGAGATAATGTGGGGCTGGCTTGTGTAGGTGTAGCAGCAACCACAGGCACCTCCACCTCACCACTCAAAAGATGGGCATAGCGTGAATCTCGTTTGCCTGGCTCGCGTGGAAACTTGACCACAAAAGGACCATCCTTCCGATCCATCAGTTGTTGCAGTATGGCTTCAACTTCATGTACATCACTGAACTTACAGAGGCGATTGGTTTGGGTGCGCAGCTCACCGGGGGTTCGTGGTCCACGCAGTAGCATTACGCAGAGAATGCCAAGCTCCTGATCTGTGAGCTCTAATGAGCCAAAATCCAGGTTACAGAAACGGTGCTTATATTTAAGTACTCGGCCACCGTAACCTGTTCGATCAGTAGCCATATGCTTTTTGATTAGTTTATCCAATGTCTCTTGTACAGTGGACTCATCCAAATTGAGCACAGGTTCGCGGTTGCTCTTTTGGTTGCAGGCATTAACCAAGGCATTAAGTGACAATGGATATTGATCTGGGGTGGTGATCTCTTTCTCGATCAGGCAGCCGATAATGCGTGCCTCGTAAGGGGTAAGGTTAATGTCCACGGCAATAGCTCTCTCTTCAGTATTTTCGGTTTATAGTGGCTATAATATCCTTCCTTAACCGCTACCGCAGTAATAAACCCAGATAAATTAACTTTGTTTTTCACTGATCAACAGACCCAATTCTTCCGCCCTCTGACCGGTAAATACCGCGAGCAGATTGTCGAGTGCCTGCGTCTGCTCTATACCCGTCTCTACAGTGCTCAGGCGGATTACAGCCGTATTGTGATGCGTGAGCAGGTAGTTGAGACCTTCCAGGAGGTCATCACTCGTACCCCACTGTTGGATCTCAACGAGGATGAGACGGGTCTGCCAGTACGTAACGAACGTGAGCAGGCCAACTGGATTCTTAATCTGCTGATGGAGCATGGCTGGATTGAGCGGCAGGTTGATGAGGCCACGCTCCAGAGTAGCTATGCCTTCACCCGTGTGGGTCGCCTTTTTACCCAACCGATGGTGGAGGCGACGGGTGGCCGCTTTCGTACTCGCCATCGTAATACCCGCAATACTCGTAATGCCCTGCAATCTTTTGTGGCGCGTGGGGAGGTCTATGATCTGCTCGATGCCTATGAATACTCCGAGCGTATCATCAGTGATTTTAGTGATGTCATTGCCGAGCTGGAGGAGCGCAAACGTCAGTTGGTACGAGAGGTAGAGTCCCAGCAGTTGGTGCAGCGTGCCAGTGATGAGTTCTTCGATTTTATGGAGAAACGCTTTATGCCGGATCTGGCGGTGCGGCTCTCTGCTGATAGTGTGGAGAAGTACCGGGATGAGATTCAAGCCCTGATTGGCAAGGCGCGACGTAAACAAAAAGATTTTAAGGGCAATGCTGAAAGAGCACTGCGTAAAGCCGCCCCTGAGTTGTTGCAGGATAGCAAAGCCTCACTTTACTGGATGATTCTGGATGGCATCGAGAGTCGCATGCACAGCGCCAGTGAGATTATGTTGCCCGCTCTGCGCAGTGCTTTGCATGGTTTTACCCGCCGTGCTGACATCATCATCCGTCAGCTTAGTTTTAGTTGTAGTGGTCGCCAGAGTGAACTGGCACCCATCTGTCAAAAGCTCTCTGAATTGTCCGGTGAAGAGCAGTCAAAGCGGCTGGCCGCAACGGCTGATGCCTTGGCGGGTATCAATATTGGTTTTGTTGAGCCTGGGCTGACAAAATTGCGCTCTAATCCCATTCACCGTGTAGTGAATACGGGGGTGGAGGAGCATGGGATGTTAGATAAAGAGACGCGTCGCAGACTCTATATTGAGCAGGCTATGGAGCGAGCCTTTGCCGTCAATAACCAGGCGCTACGTGAGTATGTTGTAAAAGCACTGAGCCAGGGGCATCGCATTCAGAGTCATAACCTGCCGATCAACAATGCCCGCGAACTGCTGATGGGAGCGCATGCGATTGAGGTGGGTGCTGCGGGTAATCGCTCCAGCGAATTTCACTTCAAGGTAGAGGCCACTGGCCAGCGTGTCCATACCGACTATTTTGACCTAACCGATGAATTTACCATAGAGTTGATTGAATCCGATTATGCTGAATGAACCTCTGCAACAAGCGCTTGAGCGTGAGAATGTCTCCCTGAATGAGTTTAAAGAGCTGGTCATTCGGCTGCTCAATTATGGTGTGTTGTGTCGCAATGAGAGCCTGGTGGAACAACAGATCTACGACCGTTATCTGCGCCTCCATGCACAGGTGGCGGATTACTTTGAACTGATGGATGTGCGTCTGCTGCATGAACCAAAATTTGAATATGTGCGACTCTATCCACCGGGTAGTCAGGTGCCTGGTATGGAAGAGGCTGAGGCATCTGCCTTTGGTGGTAGTCTGCGTAGTCGACTGAGTCAGCAGGAGGTTGCGATGGTACTGGTACTGCGACTGCAATATGATAAGGCACTGCGCGAAGGCAAGGTAGATGAAAATGGTTATGTCACAGAATCTTTGGAATCACTCGGCATTGCAATAAAAAACCTACTCAGTCGCAGTCTGCCTGAGAAGATGACAGAACGAACCCAACTGTTTAAACGACTGCGTCAATTGCGACTGATCAATTGTCGCCAGGATGAGCGGTTTGATTCAGGTGAGGCCTGGATCAAGATTCACCCCATGATTGTTAACTTTGTCAGTGATGAGTGCCTGCAAGCGTTAAGCGGTGAGAGTACTTCTGAGCTTGTTGCAGAGCTAGATAGTGAAGAAGAGGCGCAGGCCTCTACTGTATAAATAGATAAGGTAGCAAAAACGTGTATCTAAAAAAATTCGTCTACGTTAACTGGGGCAATATTCCAAACCTGGAATTTGAGTTTGGCCCTATTAATCTGCTCTCAGGTGGTAATGGTTCGGGCAAAACCACTGCTGCCGATGCGATCCAGACCATTATGACAGCAGCGCATGAGAACCTGTTTCATTTCAACCCCGGCCAGGATGAGACCACCCAGCGCGGGCGTGGTGGCAAGCGGGTGCGTACCCTCCCTTCTTATGTGCTGGGGTGTGATGATGGTAGCTATGCACGGCTTGACCCTACCGATGGTTATCTCGCCGCTATCTTTCATCCCACCCAAGGCGAAAAAGGCGAACCCTTTACGGCCTTGATTGCGGTACGTGCCTGGCTGGATCAGGCGGGCAACCAACCGGCCGCCCGTCAGGATGAAGTGCTTTTCATGCTTTTGCCTGGTCAGGAACTGACACTGAAGCACTTTGTGCGTGAAGACAACGTAGGTAAATATGTCACTCCGTTGGATAAAATCCAAACCCTGTTTATCAGTGAATTTGGTAAACGTCAGGTCGAGAAATATGACACTAAAAAAGCCTATCTGCGTCGACTCTATGCCATCCTGCGTGGTCGTAATGATTCGGTAACTGAGCAGGAGGCCATTGCTGCTGCCAAGGCATTCTCCCGTTTTATGGCCTATAAGCCTGTACAGGGAATTGATCGTTTTGTGTCGGATGAGATTTTAGAGAAACGGGATTTGGGTGATGCCATCAAATCCATATCTGAGCAGCTTAAAACCATTCACAATATGGAGCGGGATGCTGCCCAGCTGGTAGAGTCCATCGGCATTCTTGAACAGTCCAAGCTTCAGGGTCAGCTCTATATAGAGCAGTGGATTGAACTCAATACGATTGACTACACACTGGCGCAATATCATTTTCTACAGCGTCAGCAGGATTATCTTAAAGCCAAACAGAAACAGAAGGATCTGCAACAGGAATTAGAGAATAACGGCAGTGAGATTGGGCTGGTGATTGAGCGTCGTCGTCAGGCTCATGAACAGCGGGTGGCGCTGGAAGCCCAACGCATGGGTATTAGTGCCCTGCAACAGAAGGATGAGCTGGAACAACAACGTACAGCACATCAGGAAGCCTTGACCACTGAGGCTACACAGTTGCTGAGGCAGGATAATCAGCTACAGCAGAATGTGGAGCAGAGTAAGGCTATTGCCAAAGGGTTGTGTTTGCCTCAGCTGTTGATTGATCTACCGATAGCGGCTGACCTTAATAGTGCAGCACTCTGCCGTAAATTGTTAGAGCAGGGTGGGCGTGAAGAGATTGATTTTCATGCCCTGCTTGGGCGTGACATCCTGGGCGATCTTTCACCGCTTGAGCAGCATCTTGATCAGGCACGGGTGGCGCAATGGTTGCATAATCAGTGGGTGGATCACTGGTATATGGCTCCTGATGAGGAGGGCGGACAGAACCTGCGCGACCAGCTGGCCGGTATCCAACATCAACGTCAGAATCGCTACAATCAGCAGGCTGCGAAGCACCGACAGAAACAGCAGGAGATTGAGCGACTGGAGTCGCATCAGGTCAACTATCCATATTATGTTGACAGGGCGCTGACTGAGATCAGAGCCAAATGCCCGCAGGCAGATCCGCGTGTCTTGTGTGATCATATTGAGGTCAAAGACCCATGCTGGCAGGCGGCGATTGAGGGTTATCTGGGCGGTGCTCGTTTCTCCATTATTGTTGAGCCTTGTTATGAGGCTGAAGCCATTAGTATCGTGCGTGCTATGTCGGGTCGGGATAATCGAGCGCGTATTATTCAGGGTGAAAAGGCGCAGCGGGATGCAGAGCGACTGCATCTGGATGCTAATTCCATCCTGCATGTGATGGGCTTTAGCCATGCGGTTGCGCAGAGCTATGTTACTGCTAGCTATGGCACGGTTCTGCGGGTGGAGTCGGCTGAGGCACTGCGCAATACACGACGAGGTATTACTGCTGATGGTATGGGTGCAGGCAGTTACAGCATGTGGCGTTGTGATCTGCCAGATGCAGAGCTGGTATTTGGCGCAAATGCACGAGAGCGTGCACTACTGGCTAAACGTACAGAGCTGGAACAACTGAACACGGAGTGGCAAAGTGCCAATGATTTGATGCAGGAGAGTGCCCGCCTCTTGCAGGCGGTGGATGGGTTGGTGCGACTGAATTATGCCGACACCATTACCCGCATGCTGGCTATTCATCGTGAGTTACAAAAGCTGGAGGGTCTGCTGGATCAGCTGGATCTGACCGAATTTCAAGAGCTGGAAAATAAGCTTGAAACCCTGCGAGAGCAAGAAGAGAAGTGGGGCATTCAAGAAGCTAGTCTGAATAAACAAGAGGGTGAATTTCAGGAGAAGCTGCGTAAGATTGCAGAGTGTAGTAAAGAGCTAAGCAAACAACAGGAAGAGACGCAGGCCAAGGTGGAGGCATGTGAAAGTCTGCTGCATAAACTGGCTGTTGATTGGAGTGATTTTGACTGTGATGCTCGGCTTAATCTAGCAGATGCTGATGCTAAAACATTAGCGCCAGAGATTGCCTTGGCAGACCGTAAAGAAGCTGAGCGACGACTGCATGCCAGTGAGCGTAAGATGGATGATGCCATCCAGTCGCACAATCAGAACTGTCGTCCCGCTGATGCCATCATCTATCAAAGTTTTGAGGGTGAGTATGATGCCAAGCTATTCCGTGCTGTCTGTGAGCTGCAACGGGACATAGATCGTGTCTATAACCAGCTTAAAAACAACATCCTGGTGGAGAAGCACCAGCAGCTCATGCAGTTGAAAGAGAGTTTTAACAGTGCCTTTGTTACCCATCTTTGCCACTCTATTCATCAGGCAATCAATGACGGTAAACGTCAGATTGAACAACTTAATAAAGAGCTACAGCATCACCGTTTTGGTGATGATCAGGAGACCTTTCGCTTTGATAGTGACTGGATCCCCGAGTTTCGTGACTATGCCCGTTTCTTTGCAGAGGTCATCAAAAACCCAACCTTAGGTGATGGTGCCACACTGTTTGATGCTGATCTGTCGAAAAAGTCTAAACAGGTCAGAGATGATCTAATGAAAATGCTGCTGGATGAGGATGCGCAGAAGGCGTTGCGCGACTTAGAGCGTATTGCTGATTATCGCAATTATAGACGTTATGAGATCTACAAAGAGGTGGAGGGCAAGCCGCCCATTGCACTGAGCGAATATGGTACGGGTAGTGGTGGACAACTAGAGACCCCAGCCTACATTATTCGCTCTGCGGCGATCACCTCTGCCTTTCGCTTTGCAGAGTCAGGCAATCATCTACGTATGGTGCTGGTAGATGAGGCTTTCTCTAAAATGGATGAAACCCGTTCACGAGAGGTTATCAGCTACCTAACAGAATCGTTGGGATTGCAGCTTATCTTCATAATGCCGACTAGTAAGTGTGGGCCTTTTATGGATCTGATCAGCAATGAATTTGTCTTTGCAAAATGCCCCAGTGAAAAACCCAGAGGGCAATTAAAAACCAGGGTATTGGTTGATCGTAAAGCATGCAATCAAGAGAAGATAAAAGCGCTTTGGTCTAATCACCGACGAAGCATTTATCAACAAGCAGAACTGGATTTTATGGAAGAGATAGTTTGAGCTATCAAACAAGCTAAATTGTAGTTTTGAGTAAGGTGGCTACGTGACTATTCTGAAAATCAATAAGAAATAAAAAAGCTGAGATATAACAACAAGGGCAGGTGTTATACCTCAGCTATATTTAGCCATAAATGGCATTTACTGCATTTGAGTAATCATTACGGCAAGAACAAAAAAAGCCAGTCCAGCAATCAGACGGATTAATTTATTCTTTTCTGATTTTGACATAATGCATGTCTCCCGATTTATTCGGTTTAGTTTTAAAATAAGGCTAGAAAACCACCAAATATCTCAAGCCAGTGTTGTTGGCTCTTACCTTTTAATTCGTCTGATTTGTGGGATACTTGCGGAGAAAGTGTGAACTGGATCTTGTTTACATGAGAAATAAATGAGTAAGTGGAATTTTTATGGAAAACCCTAATATAAGAAGCTGAGCTTTGATGCGTTTTTGTAGGCAGACAATTTTAGATAAGGTAAGGCGTTGGATATAAATAATAAACCTTGTTGGTTAGATGAACAGAAAGAGATCCAAAAGTTACTGGGGCTTTTTCTTGATGGACTTGATCGTATACCGGCTGAAAAAAGAAAAGGGCCACTGGGTATTAAGCTCACAGTAAAGAGGTTTCCTTTTTTATTTCATGGCGGCAGTGAGGCTGATATGCAATGGGATTTGATAAAAATCCTTTGTAAAGAGTATCCCCTTTTTTCTATTCATCTTAATACCAAACGCGGCCTCTATGAGCCTGAATATACGGGAGCCAGGCTGGTAATTAATGCGGGTGCGGAATCAGTATTGCGCTGCTGGTTAAATCGCCCACGAAAAGCGTTGTCATTAATCGAGTGGCAGGCAGTAGTAGATGCAATGGCAGGTAACTTTCCTGGACCGGTTGAGCAGTTAGGCTCGTCCCGGCTTTATATCGGTAATAGATCTTGTGAAGAGATTATCTCTGGATTTATTAAAATAGGCAGTTACTTAGGTGCCCCAGTAACTTTACGCCAGCTGAGCGCGGGCTGTTTTTTTGGGCTATCTAAATTTTTAGATGGACGAGAGAAATTGGTCTGTTCACTCTATCCAAAATTGATGATTCTACCTCGCCCTCTAGTGGTTAATGTGTATCTGCCAAAAGAGGTCAGTGGTGTTTTGTTTATTGAAAATCAGGATAGTTATACATGTGCGATTAATGGTATGCCGACAGGTGTTGAGGGGTTTGCGGTGGTCTACTCTTCAGGATTTAAAGGGAGTGCTAACCGAATAAGATCTCGAGAGGGTGCATTGTTGCATCTACATGGTGATGGCGTTTATAAGTGGCGGGATATTTTTGAAGATTGGTGGTTTGCTGAATCAGCGCAAAAGTGGCCAGTCTATTTTTGGGGTGATTTGGATTTTTCAGGGATGATGATATTGCGAGCAATAAAGGAGCGGTTTAAACAGGTTGAGGCGTGGCCAATAGGTTATGAATTCATGCTGGAATTTTTGGAAAGCGGGGAAGGACATAGGTCAGATGAAGCTAAAAAACAGGATCAAACAGATCCGCGTATAACGGGGTGTAAGTTTGCGGATGAGGTGCTATTACCGGCCATTAGGCAAAGAGAAGCGTTTGTTGATCAAGAGCTGGTTGTTTAACTGAGCTAATGACTCTCTTCAAGAATTATAGAAACACTGGTTGTTGTCCAGCCTGAGTCGCCAATGGGTGGCCGCTCAAGATCAGACCAGAGCTGGGCTATTTGAGGTAGGGAGATAGCATTAGCTTGGAACTCTTGGGCTTCACGCCGCAAAGCTACGATATATATATTGTTTCCGGCTAGATTGACCAATTGAGCCAGGTTAAGTGTTACCCCATGTTCAGTTTGTAATATCTCTAAAACATCGTCAAAGCTGTGTATGGCGAGTAACGCTTGAGTCGTTTCGATCAGCTTCTGGTCATTGATCTCTTTTTCAGTAAAATCTTGTTTGCTAGTAGTTGTGCTGTGTGTTTCTTTTTCGTGGGTTTGTTGTAGCTCAATGGGTATGCGACGGAACGCTTCAACTGCATCGCGGGTAAAATCACTGGCTAGATTTGGGTAGGTTTGGTTTAACCTATCCAAATGGTTGGCACCTTCTTCCAGTGCCGTATAAAAATCAGCTGTGTTTTTATTGCCCATTGTCATGTCCATAAATTTGCTGCTATTTGTGTGGATTGGAAAAATCCCTCTGTGTTATATGGTTAGATCGGCTTTTTTGAACTTTCCTTTAGGCTGTGGTCTGGCGGTGAAGCTGGGTAAGCTGTTGCCAGCTATAGATTGGGCCATCTGTGCAGACGTAGCTGCTGCCTAGATAACAATGCCCGCATTCACCAACACCGCAGTGCATACGTCGCTCTAGTGCAAGCCAGATATCTTCTGAGGCGAGGTTGTTTTGTGTGAAGTAGTGAGCTACTGCATCCATCATCACTTCAGGGCCGCAGGTCAGAATGGCTTCGGGTTTTCCACCTGGTTTTATCTCTATCTCTGTTACATGATCTAGTGGAGTGCCAGCAAGCTGTTCGTTGTTTGAAGGGTGGTCGAATGTTTCAAGAACAGGCATGTACATATGCCAGGCTGAGCGCTCATATTTTAGAACTTGATCAGTGGGTGAGTGGCTGCCATAGATAAGTGCAACCTGGGTGTTTTTATCGGCTATTAGGTGATCAGCTATAGCTGCCAATGGGGGTAGCCCGATACCACCAGCAATGATTAATACACGCTTTCCCAGTAACTGATCTATTGGCCAGCCGTTGCCAAAAGGGCCGCGAAAGCCAATAAGATCTCCAGTATCACATTTAAATAGCTCAGTGGTGAGTGAGCCTGCTTGGCGAATTAATGCTTTGAAGCGCCCATCTGCATCAGGCAGAGAGAGATATGTGAATGCGGCTTCGCCATGTCCGGGGAGAACCAGGGTAAAGAATTGCCCGGGTTTAGCTGAATGCGTAGTGCCGTTGATAGCTTCAAAGGTGAAGTGACGGGATGCCTCACCGTCATCATAGATCTCTGCGATTCGGATCGGCTGTGGGGTCATGAGTCCTTTCATAGTGTGCCCGAGATTCTTTTCATAACAGAGTGAACTCCAATAACACCAGGGCAGGTCTTTTCGCACCGACCACAGCCAGTACAGCCATATCGGTCGAAGGTTTTTACATATGCGTCAGAAAACTTATGGAACCAGAAACGCTCCACGCGCTGGCCTGCGTCAGCACTGGGATTGTGACTGCTGGCTTCGCGCTGGAATGCATCGTAGAGGCAGGAGTCCCAGCAGCGTTCGCGCTCAATACCGTCAGCAATAGGGCGGTCATAGCTGGTAAAGCAGGAGCAGGTTGGGCATAGGTTGGTGCAGCCAGAGCAGGCAAGGCATTGTAGCCCCATACTCTGCCAGGTTTCTGCGGGAACCTGAGCCTGATTGATGCGTTGGATGCCTGCTTCAATGTGCACTGCAGATGGAAACCCTGCGGCAATCTGACTCTCTTCCGTACTACGCTGGGTAATCAGATTGGGATCTGCGGTCTGCAGGTTTAATCCTTGGATTAACGCTGCGCCTTCAGGCGTGTGTGCAAGAACCAGCCAGCTTTCATCTTCGCGTTGATGGCAGGCCAGATCGGCCAGGCCGTCTCGAATAAAAGGCCCTGCATTGACGGTCGGGCAAAATCCACCCTCACAGGGCTGTTTGCAGTCGATCCCCACCAGCAGTGTGGCCTTGCGGCGCGCCTGGTAGTAAGGGTCTTGTTGAAAAAACTGATCCTGGTAGGCAATGGCGCACAGGTCGCAACTACGGACTCCAAACAGTATTTGTAGCTCCACTTCGGGCAGGACTTCTTCAAATGCGTGACCATCAAACTGAAAGAGTATCTCCCGATCTGGAAAAAAGAACTGTTTGGCTGGATAGGTTGGCAGTACCGGCCACGCAGAGGTTATAGATTTGGTTTTGTGGGTGAGGGGTAGCCAATCCAGTTCCGTGGATCCCTCAGTGTGCTGTGGGGTGAAAACCTGCCGCTGTGTGGCCAGGTGGTCACGCAGCTGCTCAATATCTTCCAGGATGAAGACCTTCATGTCGCTTCATTTTCCAGATTGATGACCCGGACTGCGCAGGCTTTGAGTTCCGGCATTTTGGTGACGGGATCCTGGGCGTTATTTGTCAGCCTGTTGGATGGGGCCTCTTTGAAATGGTAGGGCATGGCCACCGTTCCTGGCGGTACTTCATCCGTCACAATTGCCCGTGTCTCCACCTCGCCGCGGCGCGAAATAACACGCACCCTTGTCTGAGGTCCAATCGCCAGTGTCTCTGCATCCTTGGCGTTAATGAAGAGTACGCCATTGGGTGTTTCCCGCTCCAGAAGTGGTGATTTGCGGGTCATTGAGCCACAGCCATAGTGGAAATGAAGCCGGGTTGTGGTGAAAAAGAGGGGATACTCTTCATCTGGCATCTCTGCTGGGTCAGCATGATTAACAGGAATAAGCCTCCCTTTACCGCGACTGAACTCCTTGCTATGCAGCAACGCAGTGCCACCAGGTGCCTGATCATTGCAGGGCCACTGTAAGCCGTAATTGGCCGCTAATTTTGGGTAGCTCATGCCCTGGTAGATGGGAGACAAACGGGCTAGTTCATCAAAGATGGCCTCTGAACTCTTCCAGTTCATGCCGCTGTAGCCAAGGTGGTTAGCCAGTTCACCCAGTATCTGCCAATCGGGTTTTGCTTCGCCCAGTGGGGGGATGGCTGGTTGAATGAGCTGCACGCGCCGTTCGCAATTGGTGAAGGTGCCTGATTTTTCGGAGAAGGCTGCTGCCGGTAGGATGACGTCAGCCATTGAGGCCGTTTCAGTCATAACCAGCTCTACAACAACCAGGAGATCAAGCGCCTCCAGCGCGCGTCGAACATGGTTTTGGTCGGGGTCAGTAACAACGGGATCCTCGCCCATGATCATCATGCAGCGCACTTCTCCGGCCAGCGCCCCTTTGGTCATGCCAAGAGATGTCAGGCCTTTATGTTCCGGGAGTTGTTGTTGCCAGGATGCGGCAAATTTCTCTCTGTTTGCAGGTTCTTCAACCTCTTGATAACCAGGGAAGACATTGGGCAGTGCGCCCATATCGCATGCGCCCTGGACGTTATTCTGCCCACGAAGCGGATTGATGCCAGTGCCTTCACGGCCGATCTGTCCGGCTACCAGGGCAAGATTGGAGATGGATATGACGTTGTTGGTGCCTGTGGTGTACTGGGTGATGCCCATGCCATATGACAGCATGGCACGGTCTGCCTCTGTGTACATTCTGGCTGCAGAAATAAGCTTTTCTTCAGGTATGCCTGTTATCGCGGTGACTTTTTCAGGTGGATACTCTGCTACCTTGGCCCGCAGGGCCTCTTCGTTTTCACAGCGGCTGTTGAGGAACTCTTTAGCCTCCCAGCCATTGGCAAAGGTGATGTGCAACAGGCCGTTGATCAGCGCGATGTTTGTGCCGAGTTTTAGCTGTAGATGGAGGTCTGCCATCTTTGCGAGGCGGGTTAGACGGGGGTCGACGACCAGCAGTTTGGCGCCCGCCAGCTTGGCTTGTATGATGCGGCCGCCTAATACCGTGTGGTTCTCCGTAGGGTCACAGCCAAAGATGACGATGAGGTCTGCCTTCTCGATATCACCAATGGAGTTGGTCATTGCCCCAGAGCCAAGCGTCTGCTGCAAACCGGCTACAGATGGGCTGTGGCAGATGCGTGCGCAGTGGTCCACATTATTGGTGCGTAGTGCAGCTCGGGCAAATTTCTGAGCTGCATAGCAATCTTCGTTGGTGGCACGGGCGCAGGCAATAATGCCGATGGCATCTGGCCCTTTTTCGCTAATGGCGGTTGAGAATGCCTCGCTAATAACGCG
The DNA here is from genome assembly GCA_021773975.1 of Gammaproteobacteria bacterium. GTDB lineage: Bacteria > Pseudomonadota > Gammaproteobacteria > Chromatiales > Chromatiaceae > WFXD01. The sequence continues at coordinate 36,728 of JAJFJN010000002.1, forward strand.
ATAGGCTTCATCCCATGTGGCGGGGCGGAACTCGCCGTTCTCTTTTATGAGCGGCGTTTTTATCCGATCAATAGGATCGACTGCGTAGGCTGTGCTCCAGCCTTTAGCACAGAGACTGCCCTGGCTGACTGGATGATGGGTAAGTGGCTCTACGCCAGTGATTTTGCCCTGTTCAACCCGTAATCCAATGCCACAGCCTACCCCGCAGAAGGGGCAGATGCTGTGGGTGATTTTTGAAATGTTGTGCGTGGTAGCATCCATGGTGATTGATCACTGGTCTGTGAGTTAGCCGAGCTTCTATCACCAGCTTTATAGGGTAAATAATAATGCTGTGCGCGGTTTTATAGCTATTGAATAACCTGTACTTCGCCTACGAATAGGATTTCTGGAAACTCTCGATTAAGCGTTTTGCTGTAAAAGTTTTTCATAACAGCACTATCGCTAGCGTAGCGAATGGCATCACCCGCTTTGACAGCTGTTTTGGGCGCTGCCAGCCAGGTTGTTTTGTCACCCTGCTTCGCTTCAATATAGGTGTAGCCACCACTATCAATTGCACTGACTGCAGTGCTTTCGGTAACATTGTCCTGCTGTCCAGCACTGGTGTTGGATAGGGTTGATGTGGCTGCAGTGCTGGCGGGGGTTGGATGTGCCCCTTCAATCTGAATAGCACTGGTGAAAAGGATTTCAGGGAAGGTTCTATTTAAGGTTTTGCTGAAGAAGTTACGCATAATGCTGCCTTTGCTATAGCGTACAACATCACCCTCTTTTACCTCTTTTGCCTTACCGGCAACCCACTCTTTCTTATCTTTCCCCTCAAGATGCAGGTAGGTGTACCCTGCTACATTAAGGACCTCAAGCACTTTGCCAATGTTGGGTAGATCAATAGTGCTGTTTCCATGACCAGCTACGGTTCCAGCGCTGGCTGTAGCCGTGATGAGTGATGCGCATAGCGCCAGGATGAGGGTCAATCTATTCATATTTAGACTCCGAAGATAATAATAAAGTAGCACTATATATTGGATTGTGACAGTGACTGTTAGTCTGATAATTTGCTCAAGAGTTCCCGTAGCGCGCGGCCACGGTGACTAAGCTGGTTTTTTACTTCTGGCCTTAGTTCGGCAGAGCTACAGTAGTGATCGGGCACAAAAAAGAGAGGATCGTAGCCGAAGCCATTTTCACCCTGGGGCTGAAACAGGATTCTCCCCTCCCATGTACCCTGGCAGATGAGTGGAGTTGGGTCGGTTGGGTGGCGTAGGTAGACAAGCAAGCACTGGAAGCGGGCGCCACGCTCAGCTTCTGGCACATCTTTTAACAGATCAAGCAGCTTGTCGTTATTGGTTTGATCAGTTGCCCCTGAACCTGAAAAGCGCGCAGAGTAAATGCCAGGTGCACCATTGAGTGCATCAACCTCCAGCCCTGAGTCATCGGCAATGGCCGGCAGCCCGCTATGCTGGGCTGCATTGCGTGCCTTGAGGATGGCATTTTCTACAAAGGTTAAGCCGGTCTCTTCTATATCAGGTACATTGAAATCACTCTGTGGCAGCACCTGGATTTGGTGATTGCTGAGTAGCTGATTGATCTCTTTAACCTTGCCGGCATTGCCACTGGCCAATACGATGCGGCTCTGATCTTGCTTGAAATTCACGTTTGGGTTTCCAATCTATCGGGTTATTCTGACAGCGCTGCTTGCTGATGCTCAAGGATTTCATTGATCCCTTTTTTGCCTAGCTCTAGCATGGCGTTTAGCTCTTCACTACGAAAGGCGTGTCCTTCGGCTGTGCCTTGTAGTTCGATGAAGGCACCGGCATCATTCATGACGACATTCATATCGGTCTCGGCATTGGAGTCTTCAGCATAATCCAGATCAAGCACTGGCTCTCCTTTGTAGATGCCGACAGAGACAGAGGCAATCATGCCGTAGATAGGGTCGCGCTTTATTTTTTTTGCTTTGCGCAGTGTGCCAATAGCGTCATGTAGGGCAACAAAGGCACCACTAATGGAGGAGGTGCGCGTACCACCGTCAGCTTGAATGACATCGCAATCGAGGGTGATGGTGTGTTCTCCTAAGGCATTAAGATCAACTGCTGCACGTAGTGAGCGCCCTATTAGACGCTGGATTTCGAGGGTGCGTCCCCCTTGTTTGCCACGTGATGCCTCTCGTCCCATGCGCGTATTGGTAGAGCGGGGTAGCATGCCATATTCAGCGGTGATCCAGCCTTGTCCTGTCCCTTTGAGGAAGCGGGGTACTCTCGCTTCGATGCTGGCGGTGCAGAGCACCTTGGTATCGCCAAACTCAACCAGCACAGATCCTTCAGCATGCTTGGTGTAGTTTCTGGTGATGGTGATGGGGCGAAGTTGGTCTGGGCTGCGGCCGCTGGGTCTCATAAGGTTTCCTAATTATGGTTTAAAGGACTTAATGGTGTTTCTAAGATCATCAACAGCCTGGTTGAGTGTTGACTGTTGATCGTTTGTGTCACTTGGTTTGTTAATGGTCAATTTATGTAATGGTGAAGAGGGAACCCCTGCAATCCACTGTAGTGCGATGGCGGTAATATTATCGCTCTCAGGTGCGGCAGTTGTTCCAGCGCGTTGCACTAGATGTTTTACGCGCTCAGAGAGTGGCTCATCTGTGCAGATACCCCGAGCCAGGCTACTGTTGTCCAGCGTACCCCATAATCCATCTGAGCATAGCAATAGGATATCACCGGGCAGTAGTGGTGTGGGTTTTCCATGCGAAAAATCCACGGGGAGCCGGTTGCCCCCTAAGCAGCGTGTTACATAGTTGCGTTGTGGATGGGCGGCGCACTCTGATGGGGTGATTGCCCCCTGCTTACGTAATAGTTCCACGTAAGAGTGATCAGTGGTGCGTGATAGGATTTTCTTACCCCGAAATAGATAGAAGCGGCTATCACCCGCATGCGCCCAATACACCGTGTTGTCTTGAATGAGTGCAATTACCGCCGTCGTACGGGGTTTGATAGCAGGCGCTTGTGCTTTTCCGTAGGCAATGATCTGTTCATGCGCTGCATTCATAACTTCTGATAGAAAAGTGGCTGGATCCTGGATGGGTTTGCGTGCTTCTGTGAATGTCTGTGTACAGACATTCATCAGTATTTGGGCGGCTATTTCACCCTTTGGGTGCCCCCCCATTCCATCTGCAAGGCAGATCAATGCGCTATTGATGGATTCAATCAGTGTGCATCTATCCTGATTGGTGGATCGATTGCCAATGAGTGTCATTCTTGCAGTTTGGTAACGTATCTCTCTCATTTTGTGTTTTTTATTGCTTATTTGTGATGTTGGTTGTTGTGGGGCGACCTTTTTTATTTGTTATAGCATCAAATAGATCGCCCGCATTTTGTGGGCGTTGATTGGAATCCATCTCCATTGCCCAGTCTATAGCTTCCAGTAAATATACAGGATATTGCTGCTTATGTTTTTTTACAGCAGGCACCAGCGTCTCTTTGGCATGACGTTTTATTGCTGATGGTGCGGCTTTGCCTTCGATACAAGAGCGCATGGTGGCACCGATGGCATAGACATCGCTCCAGGGACCTATATCACCTGATGCATAATACTGCTCAAGAGGGGAGAAACCCGCGGTTATAACCTGGCTGGTTTTAATCCTGCTTGTTTTGGTGAAGTAATGCACTGCACCAAAATCCAGTAACAGTGGGCTGCCGCCAGGGCGCAGGTGGATGTTTCCTGGTTTGATATCAAGGTGAAGCTGATTGCGGGAGTGAATTAGGCTCAAGGCATCTAAAATCGGTGGAAAAACAGTCATAATAAAGGTGGTACTGAGGCTGCCTCCACGCTGCTTGATATAGCCCCCCAGGTTTTTGCCTGGCTCATAATCCATCACAAGATAAGCTGTTTCATTGGCAAGAAAAAAGTTTCGTACCTTAACTACATTGGGGTGATGCAGGTTGGCGAGAGCCTTGGCTTCTTGATAAAAGAGTTTGCGCCCATGATGGAAGGCATTGTGTTGTTTAGTGTTGCCGATTATTCTTATTTGGCCTGTTTTGTTGCGTGAGGCGCTTTTTTTAGGCAGATACTCTTTGATGATGACCCGCTCTTGCGTATCCTCATCTTCAGCAAGATATATAAGACTAAAGCCGCCACTGGCAATCATCTTTATGATGGAATAGCAGTCCACGATAGTTCCTGCTGGCAGACTGTCTCGTGATTGTGTCATTAAATGATATTTAACAATTGCAGGTGCAAGGAGGTGGCTGGGGCACTATGATACATCTGTTCATAGATTAGTCTGAAATAATAAAATACATGCTTTAAAGTGTGTTTATTTTTAAGTTTTAAATGTGTAAGGGAGTTTAGATGATTCACAGTATGACCGCTTTTGCACGAAAGGAAAATAGAGACGAGCAGGCAGAATTGGTTTGGGAAATTCGGTCGGTAAATCATCGTTATTTAGAGATGTTTGTGCGCCTGCCAGAAGAGTTGCGTGCGATAGAGCCGCTGATTCGAGAGAAGATTAATAAGCGTTTAGGGCGAGGTAAAATTGATTGCAGTCTGCGTTTTAAGCCCGTACAGACTACCGTTGCAGGGGTTGAGGTTAATGAACGATTGGCAACCCAAGTGATGGAAGCCGCAGATAAGGTGGGGCATCTGTTACATGAGGCTGTACCCCCATCTATTATGGATATTCTTCGTTGGCCTGGGGTAATGACAGTAGCACCACAGGATTTATCGCCAGTGCAGGAGCAAGCCGCCCAGCTGCTTGATCAGGCAATTGATTCTCTTATTGAAACCCGCCAACGAGAAGGGCAGGCACTGGCTGGACTAATTCAGCAGCGTTGCATCACTATGCGTGAGCAGGTTGGCAGGGTTAAACAGCGGATTCCATCTGTATTGGAGAGCATTCGTGAGCGTTTACGCACTCGCTTAAGTGAGTTGAGTGATGAGCTGGATCCTGGTCGATTAGAGCAGGAGATGGTGATACTGACTCAGCGCCTGGATGTGGATGAAGAGCTGGATCGCTTGTATACCCACCTGGATGAGGTTGAACGAGTGCTTCAACAGGAAGAGCCCGTTGGTCGCCGTCTTGATTTCCTGATGCAAGAGCTTAATCGCGAGGTAAATACCTTATCCTCCAAATCAAATGATGCAGAAATCACCAAGCTTGCTGTTGATATGAAGGTGTTGATTGAGCAAATGCGTGAGCAGGTCCAAAATATAGAATAAATTGCCGGGAGCAATTTATCACGTAAGCCCCACGGGGGTGAGTCTCAGGGAAGAGACGAATAATAATTGCCGGGAGCAATTTATCACGTAAGCCCCACAGGGGTGAGTCTCAGGGAAGAGACGAATAATAGTGTTTTAGCTGGGTGCAGATTGCTATAAAAGCCTCGTAATGCGGGGCTTTTTGGTTTTTAACTATTTTATTTAATTAGGTAACGCCATGCCTTTCAGTAATATGGTTTAATGCGCGGTTATGTATAAACCTCTCGAACTCTTTATTGGTCTGCGCTATACCCGTGCCAAACGGCGCAACCACTTTATCTCCTTTATCTCACTGACTTCGATGATGGGAATCATGCTGGGTGTGGTGGCATTGATTACTGTACTTTCTGTTATGAATGGCTTTCATAAAGAGGTGCGTGAACGGATTCTTGGGATGGCATCCCATGCCACTATTACCTCGGTGCGGGGTGGGCTTGAGAATTGGGAAGAGGTGATCACGCTATCAAAGGATCACCCGAACGTTATTGGGCAGGCTCCATTTGTAGAGGGGCAGGTGATGTTGGCTAATGGCAAGAATGTCAGTGGTGCAATACTGCGTGGCATCCTTCCGGAGCATGAGCCGAAGGTCTCGGATGTAGCAGAGCATATGGAGTTTGGCTCAATGACAGATCTGCAGCCAGGGAAATACAATATTGTTATCGGTAAAGAGCTGGCTTATGTATTGAATGTTAGCCCTGGTGACAAGGTGACGGTGGTTACCCCGCAAACCATGATCACCCCAACTGGCACCATGCCTCGTTTTAAGCGTTTTACCGTGACTGGGGTATTTGAGGTTGGGATGGGTGAGTACGACCGTAATATGGCACTGGTGCATATGCGGGATGCACGTAAGTTGCAGCGTCTGGGCGATGCGGTTACCGGTGTACGCCTGAAGTTAGATGATCTCTATTTGGCACCTAAAGTGTCACGACAACTGGCGAATGACCTGCCGGGGCTTTATCGGGTCAGTGACTGGACACGCCAGCATCAGAATTTTTTTAGTGCCCTGGCGATGGAGAAGCGGATGATGGGCATCATTCTCTTTCTGATTGTAGCGGTGGCGGCCTTTAATATTGTTTCGACTCTGGTGATGGTTGTGACTGATAAACAGGCGGATATTGCTATCTTGCGTACATTGGGGATCTCTCCCCGCAGCATCATGACTATCTTTATGGTACAGGGAACGATGATCGGTTTTATCGGCACGCTGCTGGGGATTGTAGGCGGTATTGCACTGGCACTGAATCTGGAAGCATTGGTGAAGTGGGTAGAGACCACCTTTGGCTATGACTTTCTTGATGCCAACGTTTACTACATCAGTGACCTGCCCTCTGATCTGCATTGGAACGATGTGGGTTTGATCAGCATCAGTGCCTTTGTAATGACCATATTGGCGACCCTCTATCCCGCCTGGAAGGCTGCGCGGACTCAACCAGCGGAGGCGCTGCGTTATGAGTGATCAACTTGTGCTTGAATGCCGTAATCTGGTACGCACCTTTGTGGATGGAACCTTGCGGGTTGAGGTGCTGAAAGGTGTTGATCTCAGCGTGGGAGCGGGTGAACGCATTGCAATTGTTGGCTCATCAGGTTCAGGAAAAAGCACCCTGTTGCACTGCCTCGGCGGGCTGGATCACGTAACCAGCGGCACGGTACTGATCAATGGGGTTGATATGGTTGCATTGGGTGAGACTGAGCGTGGCACCTTGCGTAATCAGGCACTGGGTTTTGTCTACCAGTTTCACCACCTATTGCCAGAGTTTACCGCATTGGAAAATGTAGCCATGCCGTTACTTATCGGTGGTGCAGAGGTTTCAATAGCCAGGGCGCGAGCCACAGAAGTGCTGGAGCGAGTCGGCCTTGCGGCGCGCATTGAACACAAGCCCAGTGAACTTTCTGGTGGTGAACGTCAACGTGCGGCGATTGCCCGTGCGCTGGTGAATAATCCTCGCTGTGTGCTGGCAGATGAACCTACCGGTAATCTGGATCGCAATACGGCAGAGCAGGTTTATGAGTTGATGCTGGAGTTAAACCGGGAGCAAGGTACCAGTTTTGTGGTGGTTACCCATGATCACTCTTTAGCAGAACGAATGGATCGGGTATTAAATCTGAATGATGGCGTTTTTCAAAATTAGTCAGCTTCCGGCTGTTTTTTCTGCCGTTTTTTGAGCTGATTCACCACATGCCAGCGCCAGTAACCGCGCATCGCAACATATCCAATAGTTGCTGCGATAACAGCACATAGCAGGCTGCCCAGGTAGAGTGGCTGCCAAACACCGCCAATACTGTTCATCAGCCAATCTACCGTCAATTCAAACTCAATCTCTTGTGCTGGCTCACCAAGAATCCAGGTGCCGACAATATAGGTGGAGTAGAACATGGGTGGCATGGTAATAGGATTGGTGATCCATACCAGGGCTACGGATATAGGCAGATTGACTCGAGCTGGGATCGCGGTAGCCGCAGCGGCCACCATCTGAAAGGGAATGGGGATAAAGGCCCAAAATAGTCCTACAGCGAAGGCGCCAGATACCGAGCGGCGGTTGAGGTGCCATAGATTGGGATCATAGAGCAGTCGCCCAAATATGCGCAGATATTTGTGGTTGCGAATGGTCTCTTTATCAGGTGTGTAGCGTTTTATTAACTTCTTTGGCATAGCTATGTTACTGAATGATTTTATTCTTAATTTGAAAAGTTTCCCTTGGGTAATATATCACGCTAGTTTGAAGACCGTGCAAGTGGCAAAATGACCAGCCTATGCATATTAAAATACTTCCCTCAGTTTTAGTTAACCAAATCGCCGCGGGCGAGGTGGTTGAGCGCCCGGCATCTGTTATTAAAGAGTTGGTTGAGAATAGCCTGGATGCTGGTGCAAAAAGGATTGATGTTGAGATAGAGCAGGGTGGCATCAAGCTGATGCGTGTGCGTGATGATGGACGAGGCATCCCTCAAAATGAGCTGTTGCTGGCACTTTCCCGTCATGCCACGAGTAAAGTGGCTAGCCTGGAAGAGCTGGAACGGATCAATAGCATGGGGTTTCGGGGTGAAGCCCTGCCCAGTATTGGCTCAGTTTCGCGGTTGACGCTGATCTCTCATGAGCAGGAGGCAGAACATGCTTTCCAGCTAATGCCTGGGGCAGAGGCGCCAACACCGGCTGCGCACCCAGTGGGAACAACACTAGAGATACGTGATCTTTTTTATAACACCCCCGCCCGTCGTAAATTTCTTAAAACAGAGAAGACAGAGTTCAACCATATCGACACATTAGTTAAACGTTTAGCTTTGGCGCGTTTTGATGTGGGCTTTTCTCTAAAGCATAACCGACGGGAGATCATTTTACTGTCTCCGGCAATAGTGCGCAGTGAGCAGGAACGACGGGTGACAGAGCTGCTGGGTAAAGCCTTTCTGGAGCAGGCCATTTTTCTGGAACATCAGATTGCCGGGCTACGGCTTTATGGTTGGGTGGCGCGTCCGGCATTCTCACGCAGTCAGGCGGATATGCAGTACTTCTATGTCAACGGTCGAGTGATCAGAGACAAGTTGGTTACCCATGCCGTACGACAGGCCTTTCAGGATGTGCTCTATCATGGTCGACATCCTGCCTATGTGCTCTATCTGGAACTTGATCCAGTGATGGTAGATGTCAATGTCCATCCAACCAAGCATGAGGTGCGCTTTCGAGAAGGACGACTAGTGCACGATTTTTTATTCCGCACACTACACAAGTCGCTGGCAGATGACCGGCCAGGACTAACCTCAGATATGCCTGTGCAAGCAGCGCCGATAGAAACAGCAGCGGCTTATTCATCGCCTTCATATATGCCGCAGACAGCCCCCCTTAATCTGGCTGAGCGAAGCGCCAACTATCAGGCTGGTTTTGAGATGCAGCGGCCAGATCGAGGCAAGGTGGCTGCCTCCACTATTGAAGTGGAGCAGGATGAGATGCCACGGTTAGGCTTTGCGCTGGCTCAACTGCAAGGTATCTACGTGTTGGCAGAAAACAGAGAAGGGTTGGTGCTGGTAGACATGCATGCCGCCCATGAACGTATCACCTATGAACGCCTCAAGCTGGCCTGGGATGAGTCAAATATTAGAAGCCAGCCACTGTTGGTTCCCATTACAGTCGCTGTGAGTCGACGAGAAGCCGATCTGGCTGAAGAGCAGCAGACAATATTTGAGGCGTTGGGATTGGAAGTGGATCGGATGGGCGCAGAAACGCTTGCTGTGCGTGCTATCCCAATTGCACTGCATGGTGTTGATGCCGAGCGACTGTTGCGAGATATATTGGCCGATCTGGTGGTCTATGGCTCCAGTGAGCGTATCCGTCATGAGATCAATGCCGTATTGGGGACGATGGCCTGCCATGGCTCGGTGCGTGCTAATCGCCGTTTGACCATTGATGAGATGAATGCACTGCTCCGAGATATGGAGCGTACGGAGCGTAGTGGCCAATGTAATCATGGTCGTCCCACCTGGACTCAGTTAGGCATGAATGAGCTGGATCGACTGTTTAAGCGAGGGCAGTAATGAGTGTAATACCTGAAAACAGTGCAATCTGCCTCATGGGGCCTACGGCATCAGGTAAGACAGATCTGGCTGTGGAGCTGGTGCAGGCATTGCCTTGTGACATTATCAGCGTAGATTCGGCATTGGTCTATCGGGGCATGGATATAGGTACCGCCAAGCCAGGCGCTGATGTACTGAAGGTGGCGCCGCATCGTCTGATTGATATCTGTGATCCTACAGAGAGTTACTCTGCGGCTCGTTTTAGAGAAGATGCCTTGCGTGAAATGGAAGAGATCTTTGCCAAAGGGCGCATTCCCCTGCTTGTGGGTGGCACTATGCTTTACTACAGGGCGTTGCAATATGGGCTGTCGAAATTACCAGAGGCAGATCCAGTCGTTCGGGCACGACTTGAGGCTGAGGCAGCCACAGTAGGGCGGGAACAGATGCATCAGCGTCTTATGCAGATTGACCCCGTTGCAGGTGCGCGTATTCATCCCAATGATCCACAGCGTGTTCAACGAGCACTGGAGGTGTTTGAATTAACGGGGCAAACACTTACCGCGTTACAAAATCGTAATGGGGAGCAGGTGCTACCCTATAATTTAATCAAATTAGTACGTGCTCCGAAGGATCGTGCTGTACTGCATCAGCGTATTGCCAAACGTTTTCGACAGATGCTTGAGCTGGGTTTTGAAGATGAGGTGAAGGGGTTGCTGACCAGGGCAGATATTACCCCTGATTTGCCCTCAATGCGTTCAGTGGGTTATCGACAGATGCTGGAGTATTTAGCTGGAAACTGTAGCTATGAACAGATGGTTGAGCGAGGCATCATAGCGACTCGGCAACTGGCAAAGCGTCAGCTGACTTGGCTGCGAAGTGAGCAGGATGTACATTGGCTTGATGATGAAAAAGGAAAACTTTGTGCGCAGGTCTTGAAATATTTTAAGGTGTCTCCACATAGGTGACTAAGCTATATCTGAGAGTTTTAGTGGGATTTATGCCTTGTGCTACACTATCTAATTGGAATGACAGGATCGTTGTTCGTGTTTGTGTATTAAATTCAAAATATTTATATCCAACAATAAGGAGAACTTTATGTCCAAGGGGCAGAGTTTACAAGACCCTTTCCTCAATGCCTTGCGCAAAGAGAAAGTACCCGTTTCAATCTTTTTAGTGAATGGAATCAAGCTTCAGGGGCAAATTGAATCATTTGATCAATTTGTTGTTTTACTTAAAAATAGTGTGAGCCAGATGGTATATAAACATGCTATTTCAACTGTTGTACCTGTCAGAAATATCCGTTTCCAGCAGGAAGTAGATGCTGGACCTGGAACTCCTGAGCCGGGTAATCATTGAGCACATAAACCGGGGCGGATTAATCCGCCCCGGTTTATTATTTTAATAAACGGATGTTCTTTTTTGCTAAACAGGTATAATTTCATCATCTATCACCTCTTCTTTTGTATAGTCACCCTCCCTAAAAAACTTAATGTTTGATCGTCCTGCTAGCGGTGAATGTGCCGTTCTTGTACATCTTGACCTGGGTGTTAAAGCCGATAAGGATGAGTTGGATGAGTTTGAGCTGCTTTCGACCTCTGCGGGTGCGGAGATCGTGGCGTTTGTGCGTGGCTCTCGACAAAGGCCTGACCGACGACTGTTTGTTGGTAAAGGCAAAGCCGAAGAGATCAAAGATGTTATTGCAGCGGAAGAGGCCAAATTGGTTATCTTTAATCATGCGCTCTCGCCCAGTCAGGAGCGTAATCTTGAGCAGGAATTCCAGTGCCGAGTGGTGGATCGAACCGGCTTGATCCTGGATATTTTTGCCCAACGTGCCCGCACCTTCGAAGGTAAATTACAGGTTGAGCTGGCGCAGTTGCGACATCTCTCTACCCGTTTGGTGCGCGGTTGGACCCACCTAGAGCGCCAGAAGGGGGGGATCGGCCTGAGAGGGCCGGGTGAAACCCAGCTTGAAACAGATCGCCGTCTATTGGGCAAACGAATTAGCCTGCTAAGGCAGCGGTTGGAGAAGGTGGCTACTCAGCGTGAGCAGGGACGAAAAGGACGAAGTAAAGCGATGGTGCCTACGGTCTCTCTGGTGGGTTATACCAATGCGGGCAAATCCACGCTATTCAACCGCATAACAGAATCAGATGTCTATGCAGCTGACCAGCTTTTTGCCACACTCGATCCTACCCTGCGGCGTTTAGAACTGCCGAATGAAGGGGCAGTTGTACTGGCGGATACGGTGGGTTTTATCTCACATCTCCCGCATGAGCTGGTGGCGGCATTTCGCTCCACGCTACAAGAGACAACATCAGCAGATCTGCTGTTACATGTGATTGATGTTGCCAGCCCCCAGCGTGGGGTCTGTATAGCTGAAGTTAATGACGTACTAAAGCAGATTGGTGCAAACAAGGTGCCTCAGGTTGAGATCTATAACAAGATCGATCTGATGGATGAGGGTGAGCCACGTGTTGAACGTGATGAGGATGGTGTGGTCAGGCGGATCTGGCTATCTGCACAGACAGGTGCGGGTATTGAATTGCTAGTTGAGGCGCTTGCTGAGTTTTTTCATCAGGAACATGTTCGTGAAATTTTACGGCTTTCTGCAACGGATGGGCGTTTACATGCGCAACTTTATCAGTTGGGACAGGTCTATCAGGATCAGGCACTGGATGATGGGGGCTGGGAGATGGATGTAGAGCTACCTATTAGAGACTATGAGCAACTTATTGGGCAAGATGAGGCGTTAGTAAAACGATTGCTTGCCACAGTGCAGTAACCCCCCTAAAATCGCGCACTCGCGGTATTGAAAAATTCACTGACTTGCGCATTACGCGTGGCTCAAAAGGCAACAATAGATAATTGGAGTGTTTTATGACCTGGAATGAACCGGGTGGTGGCGACAACAAGGGTGAGAAAGACCCTTGGAGTGGTAATAAAGGCAAGGGTGGCGGAAATCAAGGCCCACCAGATCTTGATGAAGTCGTTAAAAAACTACAGGAAAAACTCAGCGGTATATTTGGCGGCAGTGGTAACTCCAGTGGTGGGTCTGGCTCAGGAGGCATTCCCGGTGGAGCAGCCACTATCGCTGTTGTGGTTATAGCTGCGATTGCACTTATTCTCGTTGCCAATAGTTTTTATAAGATTGAAGCTGCCGAGCGGGGCGTTGTATTGCGTTTTGGTGCCTACAATCAGGTTACTGATCCTGGCTTGAACTTTAAGTTGCCTCTTATTGATGAGGTCTATAAGGTTAATATCGACCAGATCAGCTCTTTTAGTCATAAAGCACAGATGCTGACAAAAGATGAGAATATCATTGATGTTGAGCTGACAGTGCAGTCCAAAATTCAGGATCCAGCGGATTATCTGTTTCAGGATCGTAACCCACAAAAAACCATTCAGGATGCCACTGAAACAGCGGTGCGCGAAACCATCGGTAAAAGTAACCTGGATTTTATCCTGACAGAAGGCCGATCATCTATTGCTGCAGATATTAAAGAGCGTGCTCAAAAGCTAATTAGTGCCTATAAAACCGGCCTTGAAATTACCAGCATCAACATGCAGCCTGCTAAACCGCCAGAACAGGTTAAGAGTGCATTTGATGATGCTATCAAGGCGCGTGAGGATAAAGAGAGACTGGAAAATGAGGCGCATGCATATGCCAACCAGGTAGTTCCACAGGCTCGTGGTGCAGCGGCTCGCCAGGTTCAAGCGGCGAAAGCTTATGAAGAGCGGGTAATTGCAGAGGCAGAAGGTGAGAGCAGCCGTTTTCTTGCTGTGCTAACGGAATATGAAAAAGCACCTGAAGTGACTCGTGAGCGTCTTTATATTGAGACGGTAGAGAATGTGCTGAGTAAGACCAGTAAAGTCATGCTGGATGTTAAGAGCGGCAATAGCCTGATGTATCTTCCGTTGGATAAATTGATCAAATCGCAAGGCACAGATGTAGGGAATCCTACTATCTCACCAATAACTTCAGATTATGGTTTGACAGCACCGCTGCAACAGCAACCAGCTGATACACGCATACGCGACGTAAATCGTGGTAGGGGGGTACGCTAATGAGTACTGGTAAAATGGGTGTTCTGGTGCTTGCGTTAATAGTAGCTGTAACGGGTTATTCTGCGGCCTTTAAGGTGCAGGAATGGGAACTGGCGCTTAAATTGCGCTGGGGTAAGATTGTGGATTCAGAATATGATCCTGGGCTGCATTTTTTGGTGCCAATCGTTAATGATATTCGCAAATTTGATGCGCGGATCCAGACATTGGATACTGAACCCCAGCGTTTCCTCACCTCTGAGAAAAAAGATGTGATCGTGGATTCGTTTGCCAAATGGCGCATTACTGATGTAGCGCAGTATTACCGCTCTACAGGTGGCCGTATCACGACAGCGTCACGGTTGTTGTCAGAGCGCATCAACACCAGCCTGCGTGATGAGTTTGGTAAGCGTACTATCCAAGAGGTTATCTCAGGGGAACGTGCAGAAATCATGGCCTTGTTGACCAAAGATTCCGATGCGCAAGCAGCTGAGCTTGGTATTGAGGTTATTGATGTTCGGGTCAAACAGATTGATCTACCACAAGAGGTGAGTGGATCTGTCTTTGACCGTATGCGTGCTGAACGGCAACGGGTTGCCAGTGAGCTGCGGGCGCAAGGCGCGGAGGAGGCTGAAAAGATACGGGCTGATGCAGATAGGCAGGGTACCGTCATCGTTGCTGGCGCCTATAAAGAGGCAGAGCAGTTGCGTGGTACTGGAGATGCTAAATCTTCTGAAATCTATGCTACTGCCTATAATCAAAATCGTGAATTCTATTCCTTCTATAGGAGCTTGAATGCCTACCGCACTGTCTTTAGTGGCGGTGGTGATATGATGGTTTTAGAGCCTGATTCTGAGTTTTTTAAATACTTTAAAAACCTTAGTGGTGGTAAGTAGTTACGCTACTGAAGCTGTTTTTTATGAGCCTTTTTGATAAATAAGGATTAGCCGGGCAGTCGCTGCCCGGCTTTTTTGTGTATATGTGGCATGATCTATTAGTTGCACTGGCATTGGTGATGGTTATTGAGGGGGTACTTCCTTTTCTTAATCCAGGCGGCATGCGTAATATGATGCGCACGATGTCAGATATGGATGATAAAGCACTACGCATGACTGGCTTGGTCAGTATGCTGGTTGGTGTTGCCACCTTGTATCTGGTTAATTGAGACGTTAGATGGATAATGAACGCTGGTTATTGCCTGAAGGTGTGGATGAAATTCTTCCACCACAGGCATGGAACCTTGAAAATCTAAGACGTGACCTGCTCAACCTTTACCGCAGTTGGGGTTATGAACTGGTTATCCCGCCCTTTATCGAATTCCTGGATTCACTCCTCACGGGTGCAGGCAGTGATCTTGATCTAAAAACCTTTAAGCTGACGGATCAAATAACCGGTCGGTTGATGGGGGTGCGTGCAGATATGACCCCTCAAGCAGCGCGCATGGATGCCCACCAGCTGCGCCGTGATGTTCCTACTCGACTCTGTTATCTAGAAACTGTTTTACACACCCGTTCGGATGGCTTTGCCAGCTCGCGTAATCCACTACAGATTGGCGCTGAGTTGTTCGGTCATGCCGGGGCAGAGAGTGACGTTGAGATACTCTGCCTGATGATGGAGACGCTCAAGCGCACAGGGATTAATGATCTCTATCTTGATCTGGGGCATGTGGGTATCTATCGTGGACTAGCGCGGCAGGCCGGATTAGATACAACCGCTGAGCAGACATTGTTTGATGCACTGCAACGCAAGGCGATGCCTGAGATTTATGCACTGTTGGCAGAATTGAATGTGCAAGAGCCAGCGGCTGGCATGCTTGCTGCCTTAGCCGAACTGAATGGTGATGATGCCATTGATCGAGCAAAGAAGGTATTGGCAGAGGCAGAGCAAGAGGTGCAGGATGCATTGAACTATCTTGATCAGGTTGCAAAAATGGTTCAGCAACGCCTGCCCAATGTGCCGCTGCATTTTGATCTGGGAGAGCTGCGTGGCTACCATTATCAAACCGGTGTGGTCTTTGCTGCCTTTGTCCCTGGCCGTGGTCAAGAGATAGCCCGCGGTGGGCGCTATGATGCTATTGGTAAGATGTTTGGCCGAGCACGCCCTGCAACAGGCTTTAGTGCTGATCTAAAAGCCCTATTGCAACTGGGCGGCTGGAATGCAACGCAATCAGACGAGGAGGTGTGCATCTATGCCCCTTGGTCTGACGATGTGGCACTGCTGCAATTCATTGAAAATCTACGAACCCAGGGTAAACGTGTGGTTTGCGCACTGCCTGGGCAGACTGGAGATGCTGTTAAAATGGGTTGCAATAAAATTTTGAAACAGCAAGATAACAGCTGGGTAGTATTCAGTATTTAACATATTTAAAGAGATTCAAAATGGGCAAAAATGTCGTTGTCATAGGTACCCAATGGGGTGACGAAGGTAAAGGTAAGGTTGTAGATCTGCTAACAGATCGCGCAGCGGGTGTGGTGCGATTTCAGGGTGGACACAATGCAGGTCATACCCTGGTTATTGAGGGTGAAAAAACGGTACTGCACCTGATTCCCTCCGGTATCCTGCGAGAAGGTGTTCGCTGCTATATTGGCAATGGTGTTGTGCTCTCACCAGCGGCACTGTTGGAAGAGCTTGAGATGCTTGAAGGACGTGGCGTACCGGCCAGAGAGCGCCTGGGCATCAGTGAAGGTTGCCCGCTTATTCTTCCCTATCATATTGCGCTGGATCAGGCGCGTGAGATCGCGCGAGGCAAGCAAGCCATCGGCACCACAGGTCGTGGTATTGGCCCAGCCTATGAAGATAAGGTTTCCCGGCGTGGTATTCGTCTGGGTGAATTGCTTGATCCTGCTCATTTTGAGACTCGCCTGCGTGAGGTGTTGGAGTATCACAACTTTGCACTTGAGCACTATTACAAGGTAGATAAGGTTGATTTTCAGCAGACCTTGGATGAGGCGTTGGCTCAGGCAGAACAAATTGCCCCGATGATTACGGATGTCCCAGGAGCAATGCACCAGGCTAAAGAGAATGGTGGCAGCTTGCTGCTGGAAGGTGCACAGGGTTCAATGCTGGATATTGATCATGGCACCTACCCTTATGTCACCTCATCAACCACCACCGCAGGCGGAGCAGCCAGTGGCAGTGGTCTTGGCCCCTGTGATCTAAATTATATCCTTGGCATTGTTAAAGCCTATACCACCCGTGTTGGTGCAGGTCCTTTCCCTACTGAACTGCTTGACGCTGATGGTGAGTATCTGGGTAAAAAAGGGCATGAGTTTGGTGCGACAACAGGTCGCCGTCGTCGCTGTGGTTGGCTGGATACTGTGGCACTACGCCGTACCTTCCAGATCAACAGCGTGACAGGACTCTGCATCACCAAGCTGGATGTATTGGATGGGCTTGAAACCCTTCGCCTCTGTGTTGCCTACAATTTTGATGGCGAAGAAATTGATATTCCACCTATCGGTGCAGAACGTTTTGCCCGTTGTGAGCCAGTCTATATTGAAATGCCAGGTTGGTCAGACTCAACGGTTGAAACCAAGAGCTTTGACGCACTGCCGCAGAATGCCCAGAATTATCTAAAGAAGATTGAAGAGATCTGCGGTGTGCCCATCGACATCATTTCCACCGGCCCAGACCGGGATGAGACGATGATCTTGAGGCATCCGTTCGATAAATAGATTAAAAAGGCAGTTGATTTCAACTGCCTTTTTTAATTGTGCCTTACTAGGAGGCTGTCCGAGAATAGAAAAACCTACTGCGGAAAAGCCATTTCGGCCAGATTTTCCGATCAAATTCGTTAAATATGCCCAATATTCGCCTCATTTGATCAAAAAATCTGACTCAAAATGGCTTTCCCTCGCTA
>JAJFJN010000011.1 GCA_021773975.1 Gammaproteobacteria bacterium
TCTTGCATCACTTCAACAAAACTCGATACATCTTCAATACTATTTTTCCCTAGAAATGCCTGCCACTGCTTCTGTTTGCCCTGATCCTGGGCGAAGTCATCAGAAAACAGTGTAAGCGGCTCCTGGGAAATGGCTGTCTTCCGCCTCTCAAACGTAGCCTGAATGGCTTGTGCAAGCAGATCACCATCTAGTGCCATGGTGGAAGCAATTATCCTGATATCATAAAAGTCCTTCATTCGACTATTGGCCAGTCCAAGCATCACCATCGCCTGAAACTTCTCAGCAATCACGCCATAGACCGGGTATACACGTAATTGTGGTGGGGGCAGATCTAGAAATGAAGGCAACAGCGCCTCTTCCGCCGCTGGCACCACAGCATCTCCATAACCGACATCTACCTGAAAAGGAATTCGGGCTTTAGCCAGGAAAGAAAAACCGGTTAATCTGACTCCAGGGTAGTCCGCACCCTCTTTGATCTCAACACCGGTAACTGTCTCGATATCAAACACCAGACCATCATCAATTTGGGCTGAAATGATCTGCTGGAACACCTCTACCAGGTGAGGGACATCATTGTCACCGAAACTCAGCAGATCAATATCACGGGTTGGTCTATGAAACGCCTCATTCCAAACCCAGAACAGTAATGCACCCTTAAGTAGAAACTGATCAGCATAACGACTGGTACTCAGACGATACAACAGGCGCTGCATTACATACTGGCGCAGCACATAATCAAAATCCTCACAGCGTTTACGGGCAAGATTGAGCAGGCGCTGGCGAATTGATGCAGCCGTGTTCTGTGACATTAGATTTCTCCCCTCATTTCACCAGGCTCTCCAGATAAGGCTGCATCACCTTCTTCACCCGACAGATATCCGCATAGTACAGCAGCTCATCCATAGTAAACTTCCGTTCTGACCAACCCTCCCGTAGCGCCTCTAGGGCAACATCCAGACCAATTTTATTCCGATATTTGAAACAATCAGCTACTGTCTTGGCCAAGCAAAATACCTTAACTGGCACCCCATTGAGCATATGGATCTCAACTCCCTCATGCAGGGCTTTACCGGACATAGTGATATACCGCACAGGAGGATATGAGATCTCTGGCCGCCAGCCCTTGCGGTCGATAGCCAGCCACACCTTAAAAGGGTTCTGGGTGGTAAAATCATAGAAATTGAGTGCTGAAAGCAGTGCAACAACCGCCTTGGGAGCTAGCTTACTCAGCTCAACCAGACTTTGATGTCGCCCCAGATCTTTATCTGGCCACTGGTACAGTCCTCGGCCTACACGCTCAATTATGCCCTCTTGCGCAAGCTGGTAGAGATAATCTTTAGGCAAGCCGACATCTTTCAGATCTCTTGGTCTGACAACCGAATGTTCCCGAATAAAATCTATTACCTGCTCTCTTTTAGACATCTCTGGCATGGATCAATTATTATTACCTAGGCAGTTATTAATATATGCCAAGCTTTTAATATTTTCAATCTGAAACTAGTTGCTGTTGTTTAGCTAAAATCCAGATGATCTCTTACTGACGAAACTGACAACAATGAAGAAAGTACTCAATCGCCAAAAAATACTTTCCCAGATTGCCGATGCTGAAAAACAGCTTACGAGTCTGCATCAGCAACAAAAAGAGATTGAAGCTACTATCCAGTCACTTAGAGAATGTCTTGAGTATGACAACAGTGAAAAGAGTAGCCATCCCATTGAACCTTGTCTCAATCATGCTGAATCACCAGCATCTCTCACACCCGAAGAAAAGATCACACTATTTCATAGTCTTTTCCAAGGCCGGGCAGATGTTTATCCAAAACTGTGGATCAATAAGAGAACAGGAAAAAAAGGGTATTCACCTGCCTGTGCCAAAGAATGGGTTCGTGGGGTATGTGAAAAACCTCGAGTGAAATGTAGTGATTGCCTGAATCAGGCCTATCTTCCTGTCACAAAAGATACCTTACTGGATCACCTCCAGGGACGCCATGTGATGGGGGTCTACCCCATGCTACAGGATGAGACCTGCTGGTTTCTCGCTGCTGATTTTGACAAAGCAACATGGAAAGAAGATGTACTGGCCTTTCTTGAAACCTGCCGAAGCATCAACATCCCATATGCCGTCGAACGCTCCCGCTCTGGCAATGGGGCACATGTCTGGTTCTTCTTTAACAGTCCAGTTCCTGCGTCTATGGCTAGAAAGTTGGGAGATTTCCTCATCACAGAAACCATGTCCCAGCGACCTCAGCTCAGCATGGCATCTTATGATCGGCTCTTTCCTAATCAGGACACCTTGCCAAAGGGTGGGTTCGGCAATCTCATCGCCCTGCCACTTCAATATCATTCCAGACAGGAAGGCAACACACTCTTTCTCGACGATGAGCTAAATCCATTTCCTGATCAATGGGGATTTCTTGCCTCAATACAAAGAATTCCAGTAACCAACGTTGAAAGTATCACCATGGAGGCGGCCACTAAAAGGCAAATCATCGGAGTTCACGTTGTAAGCACGGGGGAAGACGAATACGATTGCACTCCTTGGGTAAGAGCATCTTGCTGTGAACCCAAGACTGTTTCCATCACCGAGCCCATTCCAACTCAAGTGAAAGGTGTTCTTTCACAGCGCCTTTTTGTTGAGAAGAACGGCCTGCCATCACCGCTGATTAATCAAATCAAACGATTGGCAGCCTTCCAAAACCCAGAGTTTTACAAGAAGCAGAACCTCAGGCTCTCAACAGCACTAACACCCCGTATTATTTCCTGTACCGAGGAATACAGCAAACATATTAGTCTGCCAAGAGGTTGTCTTGAAGATGTTCAAACCCTGCTCCAAGAACACAAAAGCCATCTCAAAATAGATGATCTTAGAAATCTAGGCAATTCCATCGAAGCCAGTTTTCACGGACAACTAACCGACCTACAGTTACAAGCTGCGAACGCCATACTTGCACATGATAATGGCGTGGTCGTTGCACCACCCGGGTTCGGAAAAACTGTCTTGGGTACTTATCTGATTGCGGAACGTAAATGCAATACGTTGGTTCTGGTTCACAGGCAACCTCTTCTGGAACAATGGAGATCCCAGATCAGCATCTTCCTTAATTTAGACCCAAAGTTGATTGGGCAAATCGGCGCAGGAAAAAAGAATATTACCGGTCAAATAGATGTCGCCATGATTCAGAGTCTATCCAAGAACAATACAGCAGCAGAGGAGATCATCACTCACTATGGGCAAGTAATTGTTGATGAGTGTCATCACCTACCTGCTATCTCCTTTGAACGGGTTCTTTCTGAAGTGAAAGCTCGTTATGTTATTGGCCTAACAGCAACACCTCAACGCCGTGATGGTCATCAGCCTATCACCCATATGCAGATCGGCCCCGTTCGATTCAAAGTTCAGCCAAAAAGCCAACTGGCAAAACAACCATTTGAACATCGACTCATCATACAGAAAACAGATTTTGATCTTCCAGATGGAATTTCTAATCCTTCTATCCAAGAGTTGTATGGATTGCTTACTGTGGACAATAGAAGAAATGAGCAAATCGTTAATGATATTCTTCTTGCCATGGAAGAAGATCGTTCACCGATTCTTTTAACCGAACGCAAAGATCATCTTGAGCAGCTCCATGAACAATTGAAGGGATTTGTACGGAATATTGTCACCTTACACGGTGGCCGTTCGGCTAAAGAAAGGCGCAAAATCCACCAACAGCTAGACACAATACCTGATGATGAAGAACGACTTCTTCTGGCAACAGGTAGATATATTGGTGAAGGGTTTGATGATGCTCGGTTAGACACCCTGTTTCTTGCACTTCCAGTTTCATGGAAAGGGACACTGATCCAATATGCTGGACGATTGCACAGGTTGCACCCGGGCAAGCACGAAGTCCGGATCGTCGATTATGTTGATGAGAAAGTTCCCATATTTGCCAAGATGTTTAAAAAACGACTTCGCGGCTATCATGCTATGGGGTATGAAATAGCCACAAAATAATTATGTCCTAATCACTCTCTTTAAAATACACAATACTGAGAATGTAAGGTGTTCTAGCTAACATGAAAGCACATAATCAACATGTTTTGCGGCATGCCAGTGTACCAAAAATGTACCACAGCAATGCCAACAAGAAAAAACAACCGGCCAACCAATCACGTAACACATTGATTAACTTAGCAAATGGCGGAGAGGGTGGGATTTGAACCCACGTGAAGCTTACGCTTCCATCGGATTTCGAATCCGCGCCGTTATGGCCACTTCGGTACCTCTCCTAAACTGATCTGTTCAAAAATCTGCAAAGCATACCCAACAGGTTCCACTCAGCTCACAATTCGTTGTTTTAAGGATATTACATCATTAATCTTATGCAAACATCCTAAGGCAGGCATCCAGTTTACGTGTAGAATTATTGAATGCGCATCATTCTCTTCATTCTCACTACCTTTATGCTGTTAGCCTGTAGCAGGCCTACTCCACTCCTGGATCAGATCAAACAGGACGGGGAGTTGGTGGTTATTACTCGAAACAGCCCCACTACCTATTATGAAGGTGCTGAGGGATTCACAGGGTTGGAGCATGATCTGGTTCAGCTCTTTGCTAAAAAACTTGGAGTAGCTCCACGTTTTGTTATTCCTGACAGCTTCACTGACATCCTGCCTGCAATCAGCCGTAAAGAGGCTCACTTTGCAGCTGCCGGATTAACCATAACTAAAGCACGTGAGTCTTTGGTGCGTTTTGGGCTGCCTTATCAAGAGATCACCCAGCAACTCATCTACCGAACAGGCACCTATCGCCCTCGGAAGATCACAGACATTTTTGGCAGTACACTCGAAATTATGGCAGGCAGTAGTCATGAAGAGGAGTTGAACAGGTTAAAGCTAGAACACCCTGCTCTGGATTGGGAAGCAAGGGATGATGTGGAGAGTGATGAGCTTCTCTATCTTCTAAAAGAGCAGGTGATTGATTACACAATTGCCGACTCCAATGAAGCGGCACTTAACCAACGCTACTACCCAGAGCTGAAACCTGCCATAGATCTAACTGACCCTCAATCTTTGGCATGGGCATTTCCTCACTCTGAAGACTCAAGCCTGTACGATGCAGCACTCAAATTTTTTAAACGAATCAAAGAAGATGGCACGCTAAAAAGCCTAATTGAACGGCATTATGGCCACATTGAAAAACTCAATTTTGTTGATAAACGCACCTTCAAACGGCACACCGCTTCACGGCTGCCGAAATATAAGGCACTGTTTAAAAAAGCGGCTTTAGAAAATGATTTTGATTGGATGTTACTGGCAGCCATTGGCTATCAGGAATCACATTGGAACCCCAGAGCAAAATCGCCTACGGGGGTACGCGGCATTATGATGTTGACTTTAGTGACCGCTAAACAGCTCAACATTAAAAGCCGACTAGACCCTGCTGAAAGCATTCAAGGTGGCGCACGCTACATAAAAATGATGGAGAAAAAAATCCCAAAAAAGATTGCTAATCCGGATCGTCTCTGGATGACATTGGCCAGTTATAATATTGGTTTTGGTCATTTGGAAGATGCACGCAAGCTTACCCAAAAAAATGGTGGCAATCCTAATAAATGGGCTGATGTAAAACAGACTTTACCGCTACTCAGTAAAAAGAAATGGTACAAAAAAACCCGCCATGGATATGCTCGCGGACGTGAAGCAGTGGCCTATGTCGATAGCATTCGCAGCTACTATGAAATTCTGATTTGGCTAGAGAATCAGCAAAACAAACAACCTAAAGTAGAAGTACCTGCACCACTGAATATTTCACCAGCCGTAATATAAACAGCTACCGGCGCATCTTAAAAAAAGCCTTCAGCTGATCCGCACAAGCTTGCTTTAGTACACCACCCTCAGATGCTACCCGATGGTTAAAACGCCCATCTGAAGGCAGCAGATCAAAAATACTACCTGCCGCACCACCTTTGGGATCATAAGCACCAAAGACCAGTCGTTTAATTCGAGCATGAATAATAGCGCCAGCACACATCACACAAGGTTCCAGCGTGACATAGAGTGTTGCATCGGGAAGACGGTAATTACCCTCACGCTGACCCGCATCACGCAGTGCCTGTATCTCCGCGTGGGCACTGGGATCATGCTCACTAATAGGTGAATTCCAACCCTCACCAATAATCTCATCATCCCGAACCACTACAGCACCAACAGGCACTTCACCCTGATCTTCAGCGCGGCAAGCCCGTGCAATAGCTTGCTCCATCCAATATTGATCTCTCTCTACAGTCACAATTTAAAAATTTACCATAGCGATTAAATTCTAAAAATATTGGGGGCCGAGCCTATTCCCACTCGATTGTAAACGGGCAATTTTTACTCTTTATTTTCAATGGCTTAACTGTATGGGTAAGTGATAATACCATGAAAAATACCATGTTCAGAAATTGTTGCTAATCGCCACTGAAAATTGCCTACGGAACACAACCACACGGCATCCTAAGCTACCTTCCGGGCTTTGACTTCCAGATGTATGCCTTCCTGCTCCTGCAGATAACCGATCACCGCAAACAGGTTGCTCGCCTGGGGGTTCCCTTTCGGGCCGAACATGCGCATGAGACTCTTGCTCGACTTGTCGAAAACTCGGGACAATTCCTCGAATCCAATCGTCGCGTTGATATAGTCACGCAGCACCGCCTTGCCGGTATCGACATCACCGGCGAGCAGGCATTCCACCCCCTCTTGCAGCAGGGCCTTGCGAAACGCTGGATCCCGTTGGGCGCGTGCCTGAATGGTATCCTTAAAATCTTTCGTCAGAGCCATCTTTACACCTCTTGCCGTTTCCGGCGCTTATAGTCGCACCAGTGCGCTTTAGCGGCGGAAATATCCGCATCCTGATGCTTCTTGGTGCCACCCGCGAGCAATATCACCAACCGATCCCCGTCCTTGCCAAAGTAGATCCGATAGCCAGGACCAAAATCAATCCGGTACTCATAGACGCCGGCACCTACACCTTTCACATTAGAGAAGTTACCTTGCTCCATCCGATGGACTGCTGTCGCCACCTTGACCGCAGCGGCTACATTCAGGTGATCGAACCATTTGGCATAAGGGCTGCGCCCTTCTGCATCGAGGTACTCTCTAACCTCTGTTATATGATTCATATAGTAGCATATATGTTACCTTTTGCAAGGCCGTTGCGCACGACCAATACCATGGCAGCACCAATCCGCCACTCATGGTATCGCTGCATTTTGCGTTTCTACACGCGGCGGATACCATGAAAAATACCATTGATGATGCAGATCATATTGTCGATTAGATTATTTTAATTGTTATATATCAATGCGTTACAAATTCAGCCTACTCCCACTCGATTGTAAACGAGCCATTTTTACGACTTAATATCAATAGCTTATTTGTTGGTGTAGGTGGTAATACCATGAAAAATACCATGTTCAGGAATCTCTTGAAATGGTTTCATTTTCTCCGTAAATCCGTAAGTACTCTAATGCCTCTTTCGAACACTATTCAGTAGGATATCTGCTTTGATAGTGTCAGCCAGATTAGGATACGCACAAAAAAACCTGTTGCCATAGTCCCGTTTTGGGACTATCTTTTAAAGTATGAGAATCATCGCACTGTCGACACTGAAAGCCTTCTGGGAAGAAAGCCCGGAGTATCAGGATGCCAAGGAGCCAACATTAGCTTGGCACCGTCATACCTTGCATGCCGACTGGAGCTCACCTGCCGAGGTAAAGCAGGACTTCAGGAATGCCAGCATCCTTAAAGATGGCCGTGTGGTGTTCAATATTGCGGGGAACAAGTATCGACTTGTCGTATGGATCAACTACGCCTACAGGGTTGTATACATCCGCTTTATTGGCACCCATGTGCAATACGACAAGATTGATGTGCAAACTATTTAACTGCCGGAGGATTAACGATGGACATCAAACCGATTAAAACTGATGCCGACTACCGCGCGGCATTAAAGGAAATTGAAAGCCTGATGATGGCTGGGCCAGATACCCCAGAAGGCGAAAAGCTGGATGTCATGGTCACGCTGATTGAGGCTTATGAAGCCAGGCATTTCCCGATGGATTTGCCTGATCCTGTTGAAGCGATCAAATTCGAAATGGAACGCAAAGGCTTAACCGTAAAAGACCTGGAGCCCATGATCGGCAAAAGTAATCGCGTTTACGAGATCCTGAATCACAAGCGCTCGCTGACTTTGAAGATGATCTGGAAGCTCCACGAAGGCCTGGGTATTCCGGCTGAGTCGTTGATCAAACCGCCTCAAGCTCATGCATGATCAATATCGCAGTGGAGATAAGTTTCGTGATATCTCCGCTATCGATTCGGGGCTGGCTGAACTTGAACAGGAAAAGCAGCAGCTCCTCACTCAAAGAGTCGATGGGCTATTCCATCCTATTCTTGAGTGAATCAGCCAGCACGGATAAGGCAAAGCAATTTGAAGCTGTACTGGTATAGCTAGTTTCCGGATTGCTCCAGAGCGCAAGTTGTTCAAGATCTCTGATACCATGCCAGCATCAATTTGCCTTGCATGGTATCGATGTTTTCTGCTTTGCTACACGCAATAAATACCATGAAAAATACCATTGATGATGCAGATCATATTGTCGATTAGATTATTTTAATTGTTATATATCAATGCGTTAAAAATTACGGTCACTCCCATTCAATGGTAGCGGGTGGCTTACCTGAAATATCATAAGCTACCCGAGAGATACCCTTTACTTCATTAATGATACGACCTGATACCAGCTCTAAAAACTCATACGGCAGTTTGGCGATATGCGCTGTCATAAAATCCACTGTCTCTACGGCGCGTAGACTAATGACATATTCATAGCGACGGGCATCACCCACTACACCAACAGATTTTACCGGCAAAAAGACAGCAAAGGCCTGACTGACCTTATTGTAGAGATCATGGTTATGCAGCTCTTCCATGAAGATATGATCGGCTTGGCGCAGTATATCGGCATATGATTTCTTCACTTCGCCCAAAATACGAACACCTAAGCCAGGACCAGGGAAGGGGTGGCGATAGATCATGTCATAGGGCAGCCCTAATTCAACACCTATCTTGCGCACCTCGTCTTTAAACAGTTCGCGTAGTGGTTCTACCAGTTTCAATCTCATATCCTCTGGCAATCCGCCCACATTATGATGCGACTTGATTACGTGAGATTTACCAGATTTCGCACCCGCAGACTCAATTACATCGGGGTAGATGGTGCCTTGTGCCAACCACTCAACATCTTCCAGGTGGCTCGCCTCATCTTCAAAGATATCAACGAACAGATTGCCAATAATCTTGCGTTTTTGTTCAGGCTCAGGGATTCCTTTTAGGGCATTCAGGAATCGTTTTTCAGCATTAACTCTGATCACTTTGACACCCATGTGCTGAGCAAAGGTGGCCATTACCTGATCCCCTTCATTTAGGCGTAATAGCCCATTATCAACAAACACACAGGTCAACTGATCACCGATAGCCTGATGCAGCAAAGCTGCGACCACGGATGAATCCACACCACCAGAGAGCCCCAGAACCACTTTGCCATCACCCACCGTCTCACGCATCTGACGGATGCTCTCTTCAATAATATTCTCTGAGGTCCAAAGCGCCTCGCAATGACAGATCTTGAACAAAAAGCGTTCAATGATGCGCTTACCCTGTTTGGTGTGTGTTACTTCAGGGTGAAATTGTAGACCGTAGAATTGCCGCTCTTCATTAGCCATTCCAGCCAACGGTGCATTATCCGTTGAGGCGATCATCCGAAATCCATCTGGCAGTGACTCTACCCGGTCACCATGGCTCATCCAGACATCTAGCAGACCCTGACCATCTGCACTCGTATGATCTTCAATATTCTGCAACAGTGCTGAGTGCCCGTGCGCCCGTACCTGCGCATAGCCATATTCATGGGCAGATGATGAGGCCACCTGACCACCCAACTGGGCCGCCATGGTCTGCATGCCGTAGCAGATACCCAACACCGGAACACCCAATTCAAACACCTGTTGAGGTGCTCGTGGTGCATCATCCAGTGTCACCGTTTCTGGACCACCAGAGAGGATAACGCCTACGAATTTAGACTCAGCAAGCACTGTTTCAACATTATCGTAGGGGTAGACCTCACAATAGACCCCGGCCTCACGCACCCGACGAGCAATGAGCTGGGTGTACTGAGAGCCAAAATCCAGAATCAGGATACGGTGGGCATGGATATCTTGGGTAAAATCAGTCATATCAAATCAATCTCAAAACAGCAGTAAGCGCAATTTACGTTTAGTCACGACGGTAGTTTGGCGCTTCTTTGGTGATAATCACATCGTGTACGTGGGACTCTGCCATACCTGCATGGGTCACTCGCACAAATTCAGGCTTGGTACGCATCTCTTCAATATTGGCGCAGCCGGTATACCCCATACTCGCCCGGATACCACCAATCAGCTGATAGATAATATTCAGCACGGTACCTTTATATGGGACACGTCCCTCAATACCCTCTGGCACCAATTTCTGCGTGTCATTGGTTGCCTCTTGGAAATAGCGATCACTGGAACCCTCTTTGCCCGCCATAGCCCCAAGCGACCCCATGCCACGGTAGGATTTATAGGAGCGCCCTTGGTATATTTCAATCTCGCCAGGCGCCTCATCTGTTCCAGCAAACATGCCACCCACCATCACTGAATAGGCACCAGCGGCTAATACCTTGGCCACATCACCGGAGTAGCGCAGTCCACCATCCGCAATCAGAGGGATGCCGCTCCCCTTCAGCTCTGCTGCCACATTAGCAACCGCTGAAACCTGCGGCACACCCACACCGGCCACGATGCGAGTGGTGCAGATAGAGCCAGGACCGATACCTACTTTTACTCCATCAGCACCCGCATTAACCAGTGCTCGCGCTGCGGCTGCCGTGGCGATATTACCGCCAATCACCTGTAGATCCGGGTAGTGCTTCTTGACCCAGGCTACGCGATCCAGCACACCTTGCGAATGGCCATGAGCCGTATCCACAATAATGACATCGACGCCAGCCTTGACCAGTGCATCAACCCGCTCTTCCGTACCAGCGCCTGTGCCAACTGCGGCACCTACTCGCAGGCTCTCCTGCTCATCACGGCAGGCATGTGGATTCTCTTTCGCCTTTTGAATGTCTTTTACTGTGATCAGACCTCGCAGAGCAAAAATCTCATTAACCACCAGTACCTTCTCGATACGGTGTTTATGCAACAACGCAATCACCTCTTCTCGTGGCGCACCCTCCTGTACCGTCACCAGCTTCTCTTTTGTGGTCATGATGGAAGAGACGGGGTCACTCATGCGGGTTTCAAAACGTAGATCCCGACTGGTAACAATCCCCACCAGCACCTTGCCATCTACCACCGGAACACCCGAGATGTTGTTTGCCCGCGTCAACTCCATTACCTCTAAAATACTGGTTGTGGGAGAGACTGTAATGGGGTTGCGGATTACACCGCTTTCATATTTTTTGACGCTGCGCACCTCTTGAGCCTGCTGCACAGCTGTCATATTTTTATGGATAATGCCGATCCCCCCTTCCAGTGCGAGGGCGATAGCAAAACGTGATTCTGTCACTGTATCCATGGCAGCAGACAGCAATGGGATATTCAATTGAATATCACGTGTCAACTGTGTCCGCAAGTCGACATCCTTTGGCATAATGGCCGAATGAGCCGGTACAAGAAGGACATCGTCGAAGGTTAAGGCATCCTGAGCAAGGCGCATAATCCAGTTTCCCCATCCTTAAATGTGATTAGGTAAACAGACTATTATAGAATTTGCTGTCGGCAGGGTAAACCATTTAAAATCAGAAAATCCAACAGGGGGAGAAACCATGCGCCACCCATCATACAAATTAGCCCTGGCATTTTTTGCCCTGCTATCTACAACCTCGCTCATGGCGGCAGACATACCCCCCAGACCCATCAGCGTAACGGATACCCCTGCCACCAACGCCATGGAATTAAGCACACAACGAAATGCCGAAATGACATTTAAGCAGGCTGCACAAAAAGCAGATGCTGCAATGAAAAAAACCCGTACTGAAGGCGGAGAGTGGCACGAAGCAGCCAATCTACTCATGCAATCCTCGGTAACTTCCCGATCTGGTGATTTTCAGACCGCCATAAAGATGGCTAACCAGGCCGCAATCATGGCCGAAGAGGCCTATAAAGCAGTCATCATTGCTAAAAAAGCTGAAGCAGCAAGAAAGGCCGCCGCCACACAAAAAGCAGCTGAGGAGAAGGCTGCCGCTGCAAGAAAAGCCGCAGCTGCTAAAAATAGCTCCAAACCCACAAAATAACAGCAGACCACATAAAAGATCTCAATATGCCGTTATTTAGCAGTAAGCCCAGCCGTGATGTCTACAGCATCTCGCGCCTCAACAGCGAGGTAAAAGCCGTACTAACGGGAAGTTTTCCTCTGCTCTGGGTAGAGGGCGAAATATCCAACCTGGCTCACCCTGCCTCCGGCCACATCTACTTCACCCTTAAAGACAAGCACGCCCAAGTGCGTTGCGCCATGTTTCGCATACGCCGCACGAAACTGCGCTTTCAGCCTGAAAATGGCATGCAGGTGCTGGTGCGTGCACGAGCGACGCTCTATGAAAACCGAGGAGAGTTCCAGCTTAGTATTGAGCATATGGAGCCAGCAGGTGAAGGGGCGCTACGTCTGGCTTATGAAGAGCTAAAGCAACGTCTGGGGGCAGAAGGGTTATTTGACCCCGCACATAAGAGGCCTCTGCCAGCATTCCCACAACGCATCGGCATCATCA
Organism: Gammaproteobacteria bacterium; assembly: GCA_021773975.1. Classification (GTDB taxonomy): domain Bacteria; phylum Pseudomonadota; class Gammaproteobacteria; order Chromatiales; family Chromatiaceae; genus WFXD01. The sequence continues at coordinate 12,819 of JAJFJN010000011.1, forward strand.
CCTCACCCACAGGTGCGGCTATTCATGACATATTGAGTGTGCTACAGCGACGTTTTCCTGCCGCATCTATTATCATCTACCCTATTCCCGTGCAGGGTGTAGATGCTGCGGCAAAGATCACTGGGATGATTAAACTGGCTAATCAACGCGCAGAGTGCAATCTATTAGTGCTCACTCGTGGTGGCGGTTCGCTGGAAGATTTAGCCGCCTTCAATGATGAGAATATTGCACGAGCCATCCACGCTTCGCTGTTGCCCATCGTATCAGCCATAGGTCATGAGATTGACTTTACCATTGCCGATTTTGTAGCGGATGAACGCGCCCCAACCCCATCTGCGGCAGCCGAACTCATCAGCCCTGATCAGGCCAGTTTGCAGCAGCATCTTAACCAGCTTAACAATAGATTAACCATCAACCTGTACCGACAATCAGGCCACTACAAAACCACACTACAGCACCTTAAACAGCGGCTGGAACAGCAACATCCCACAATACAACTGGAACAGTACCAGCAAAAAATAGATGAGTTATCACGACGACTAACGCAACAGCACCAGCTCCGACAGATCCAAGCTAAACAACGGCTCAATCACCTAACAGCAAGACTAAAGGTTTTAACGCCAGCTCACCGGCTGGCACAATTTAGGCTACAGCATGCCAGTCTGCACAAGCGTTTGCACCAGCAAATGCATCATCAGCTCTACCAATACAAGCAACAGCTCGGCCATATCAGCCAGCAACTACATACCATCAGCCCATTGGCTACCCTAGGTCGGGGTTACGCCATTGTTCAGCAACATCCCTCAGGAGAGATCATTCGTCATGCTGCCACTATAAAGCCTGGCACACAGATCAAAGCCAAACTGGCAGAAGGTACTCTTTTATGTCAAGTAGAAGGAATTGAGCCTGAATAGGCTCACCTACTTAATAATTCGTATTAATTCAACATCAAACACCAATGCGGCATCCGGTGGAATTTTTTGACCCACCCCACGCTCTCCATATCCCAGTTCAGGCGGAATAAACAACACTCGCCGCTCTCCAACACGCATGTCCTGAAAAGCAATGTCCCACCCTTTAATCACTTTACCTACCCCAATTGCCTCTACGAAAGGCCGATCTCGATCATAGCTGGAATCAAACTTTTTACCATTTTCAAGTAGATACCCGGTGTAATGCGCGACGATACCCTCCCCTTTTTTTGGTTTATCCCCTTTTCCCTCTTTACGAACAATCCACTCAAGTCCACTCTTATCAACTACCAGTTTATTAATATCTACACTGAGTTTTTGAGCCGCAATCTCTTTCAGGAAAAAATCCGATATACCACCAGATTTTGACCCAACTCCAAGACACCCTGCCAATAAAAAAGCAGCACAAAGCACAAAGATAACGAGAAGACGCTGCTTATATTGTTGGGTCTGTATCACTTACGCTCTCTGACCAACTGTAAAGAATTCCATCATTCTATTCAGGTCGCCTGCTTGCTCACTCATCGACTGCGCTGCAGACATTGCCTCTTCAACCAACGCTGCATTTTGCTGGGTCATCTGGTCCATTTGCGTTACAGCAATATTAACCTGTTCAATACCCGCACTCTGCTCTCGAGTGGCACTGGATATATTGCCCACATTGTCTGTAACCATTTTAACTGCCGTCACAATCCCCTCCAATGTGGAGCCAGACTCATCAACCAGACGAGAACCCTCTTCAACTTTTGTCATACTATCTTCAATCAATACCTTAATCTCTTTAGCCGCTGCGGCACTTCGCCCAGCAAGGTTACGCACCTCACTAGCCACTACAGCAAACCCACGCCCTTGCTCACCCGCACGCGCCGCCTCCACTGAGGCATTAAGTGCCAGCAGGTTCGTCTGAAACGCAATTTCATCAATAACACCGATAATATCGACCACTTTTTTGCTTGAGCTACTAAGCGCCTCCATAGCAGAGATAGCCTGCCCTATCACCGCACTACCATTCTTTGCCTGTTCACCTGCATCTATTGACAGTTCGTTTGCCTTTTCAGCATTGCCAGCATTCTCTCTCACAACCGATGTCATCTCCTCCATGCTTGCAGCCGTCTCTTCTAAACTTGCTGCCTGCTCTTCCGTACGCTTCGCAAGATCAGCATTACCTGAAGAGATTTCAGCTGCAGCATCACTAACAGCGTTTGAACTTGATTGAATCTGCCCAACAACCTCGGTCAATTTAACCACTGTTGCATTTAGATTTGTCTTCAAGCGATCAAATGCACCCTGATACTCAGCTTGAATTGTCTCAGTCAGATCACCCTCAGCCATCGCCCCCAGCACTCGCTGCATATCGTTAATTATCTGCTCGTTCACATCAACCATCTCATTGATGCCGGTACTAAGCTCTGCAAAAAAACCTTGCTTGCCACTCATTGGCACACGCCCGGTCAGATCACCTTCACGCACTGAATCAATAATGGGTTGGATATCATCGCGAATCACCTCAGCTAACTTAGCCACTGTTGCATTAGCATCCTGCTTCAGCGTATTAAAAGCACCATGATAATCTCTTGTAATGGTTTCATTCAGATCACCACGGGCTAATGCAGAAAAGATGCGCACCGTATCATCTGTAACCTGCTCACTAACATCCACCACATCATTAACGCCGCTGCTTAATTTGGCAAAGAACCCCTGCTTACCTTCAAGATCAATGCGCTGTTTTAAATCACCCTCACGCGCGGCATCTACAATAGTTTGAATATCCTTTTCAATCACCGAGGAAAGCTGGCTCTGCATATTTTTCATGGCTTGCAATAACTGACCCACTTCATCTTTTGAATTAACATCAATCTTGCGTGATAGATCACCACCTGCAATTGTTTCAGTAACCGCCACTGCGGTGCCAATAGGCCCTGTAATAGCCCGCGTTACTGTGAATGCCAGCAGAATCGAAATGATAATGCCAACAATAATACCCACAATGATCTGTAACGTGGCTGCTGCAGCCGTACTGTCTGACTCTTGCGCAGCATTCTGCATGACCTTTTTAGCAATCTCTTCAACACCCCCTATGAGATTGAGCATTGATTCGCCGATCTCATCAGCCATCTGATCACTCTTGCTGCGCTCGGCTTTTCTTTCCAGTAAGGCAGTATGCGATGCCATAAAACCCTTAACTGCAACTTGGAATACCTCATCGTGCAGACGATCCAATTCCAATGTCAGCTGCTTAATTTCACGATCTGAGACCTTTGCTATTACCCCCTCTTCACCCTTTGCACCATTGAGCAGTGCATTAATCCAACCATCAAACTCTTTAATTTTTTCATCATATTCCTGCCTGATAATTGCCAGCTGGTTCGCATCAGTCTCTTGTGCAAACTCCTCAATTATAATACGTGTCATGGCAATGGTCGCTTTGATCTCCATTGCAACATCAGCCCAGGTGTTTTCTCTTCGTAGAATTTCCTCTGCACTTACCCCGCGCTGCATCTGTTTTTCAATGCGTGCTTTAACCAACACTTCAAATTGACCGGCAATCGCTATTGCTTGCTCAAAAGCCGACTCCATCTTTTTCATATCATCAATATTCTCTGCCTGAAGCAGATAGATTTTTTGTGACAGCTCATAAATGGAGTGAATCGCCGGCTGGAATTTATCGTTATGATGATTATCAGACTCAGCCACTATATCCCTTAGCGCCTGATCTTTAGCACGGTAGACGGTGCCTGCCTCTGTTTCAGCGCCTTCCAATATGGCATCAGCATAGGTATCAAACATTTGAGCAAATGCCTTATGCTCGCCCCAGACCTCATCCAACTCGCTCTGATTAGTCGCTGCCAGCAACTCCATAATCATCTGCATATCTCTGGCCACAGCGATCTTCATCTCCATGGCTGAATCCATCAGCGGAACGCTATGGAGGATATCGGTTGTCTTGGCGCTCATATTTCCAACACTTCGATAGCCTAGTCCCCCAACCACTATGAGCACTAAAGTAACCAAAGAAAAACCGGCATAAAGCTTGCTGCCAATTTTCCAATCTCTAATATTTAGGTTCATCACTTTTATCTCTGTAGAAGGATTGCTTCGTAGATTGCAATTTCCATGCTTTAGTCTGTGGCATCCCAGCATTAGCTCTTATTTACAACCAACAAAATAACGATATTGCGGTCTGACACAACAACTAGCAGCACATCTGAATTCAGATAGATCCTATTGCCTTTCACTATAGGTCGGCAGGTATATATATAACTAAAGGCTGGTATTAAATTAGATTGGCACCAAGTAAAGTAGCCCTGCGCCCCAATAATTAAGGATCAGATATGTTGCTAGTTATCTCGCCCGCAAAGAAACTTGATTTTGAAGAGAGCTATTCAGATATCGGAATGACCACACCCGCACTAATAAAATCTGCGGCAGAGATTGCTGCAATTATGAAAAACAGGTCGGCCAGTGAGATTAAACAGCTAATGAGGCTAAGTGATAACCTGGCAGAGCTGAATTGCTCCCGTTATCAAAACTGGTCCACAGATACCGGAGCTGGGCATGCCAAGCAAGCTATTCTGGCATTTCGTGGCGATGTCTACCGAGGTATGGGAGCCACCACATTTGAGCAGCCAGATTTTGATTTTGCACAGACGCATATGCGAATTCTATCTGGGCTTTATGGCATTTTACGCCCTCTGGATATGATTCAGGCACACCGACTGGAGATGGGGGCAAAACTTGAAAACCCTGCTGGCAAAGATCTCTATGCCTTTTGGCAAAATCAAATCACGCCCATTCTAAAAAAAGATATTGAAGAGAGAGGCAGCACGCTAATAAATCTTGCATCCAACGAATATTTCAAAGCAGTAAATGTTCATGAGTTAGATACACCCATTATTACGCCCATTTTCAAAGATTATAAAAATGGTGTTTACAAAATTATCAGCCTTTATGCCAAGCAAGCCAGAGGTATGATGTGTTCATTCAGTATCCGCAACCAACTGCAAGCGCCAGAGCAGCTTAAAGATTTTACTGAGGCTGGATATCAATTTTGTAAAGCAGAGTCTGATACAAGTCACTATACTTTTTTACGTAATAAAGAGAGCAGAAAACCATAACAAGCGCATGTCATTACATCTATATTGCTATCTAAGGAAAAAAGATGCTCAAACTCAACCGCAAAGTAAAAAACCTTGAACTACCCGCTACCGGGGATAAAATCATTAGCCTTTCAGATTACCTGGGGCGGAATGTCGTGATCTATTTTTACCCCAAAGACAACACCCCTGGGTGTACTACTGAAGGCCAAAATTTTCGCGGCAGCTATGATCAATTTCATCAATACAACACTGAAATATTGGGCATATCACGAGATAGCATTCGCACACACGAAAACTTTAAAGCCAAACAATCATTTCCATTTGAGCTGCTATCAGACAAGGATGAAATTGCATGCAAACAATTTGATGTCATAAAACTTAAAAAGAATTATGGCCGCGAATATATGGGTATTGAGCGCAGTACCTTTTTGATAGATGCAAGCGGCAAGCTACATAAGGAGTGGCGAAGTGTAAAAGTAAAAGGGCATACCGAAGAGGTACTAGCGTGTGCAAAAGCGCTATATGAGTCACAAATCAAAGATGCCTAAACTCTTTTTTAGCTGATACCACCTTCACAAGGTATTGGCGTGTCTCTTTATAAGGATGCTTGGTACGCAGCAGCTCATGCACCCGTTCAGGCGTGCTGCTATTGATAATATGCAGGGCTTTTTTCTTGTTTTTAGCAAATAATTTTAGCACTGTTCCAATGCCACCATTGTAGGCAGAAATAACACAGTACTCTCTTGTAGCTGGATTTTTGATTTTACCCAAATAACCTTCTGTATTAAGTAAACCAAGATAAGCCGCGCCCAGCTCTATATTATGAGCTGGTTCAAACAAGTACTCCTGAGTTGGAATAATGTCTTTACCCTTTGCATAACGGTAAGCATCACGCCCACCTGAACTAGGCACTAATTGCATTAATCCATAAGCGGGGGCTGTACTTACAGCAAACATATTGAAATTACTTTCTGTTTTCATCACTGCATAAATCAAACTTGTGCTAACACCATACTCACGCGCATAACGTTTAACATATGCTGAATAACGATTGGCCTGCACATTCATATGTCGACTAATCATTTTTATAGTTATTGAGTGTAACGTTCGCTTACCATTAGTCGTGTTGATTTTACGTATCAGACGATGCTTATTAACTAAATATTTAGCATACTGCGACACCAGTGATTTGCTTTCTATTGACTGACCACGCTGATCAAGCACAAGCCCCTGAAGGAATGGCGTACCCTGTAGAGAAGCATCTTTGGTTGAATAGAGATCAACTGCACGCGGGTCATCCGGTGTCAGCAACGTAGTAATCGCTGCTTTACGCAAACTGACCAATGGGTTGCGATGATCCAGTGTCTCAACAGTAATAACTCCGGCATCAAAATCAACAATTGCACGACTCAGGTAATTTTGAGTATATTTAACGAAGGTATGCTCTGTTGGCAGTTGCATACCATCGCCCCACTCCCGCTCCAGATTACTGCGAAATCGGTGCATAAAAGCCCGATACATGGCTACTGGGATATCTCTTTTCGACTCCGTTTGATCACTTTGTGTAACATGCTGATGCACAGGAATATCTTTCAGTGCAAGCGCTAACATCCGCTCTGAGGAGCAGGACACTAACAAACCGCATGTTATTAGGAGCAGAGAAAAACGTAGCATTTGAATGCTAACCCCCTATCCATTGAAAATCACTCTATTGGCAAGTCACTATACTGACTAGGGTAGAGGCTCTGGCTTTTTGGTGCAAGCTTCCACAGCATATCTATGACCTGTATTCCACCTCTCCGTTGATCACGTTAAGATAGAGCATGCCAATCAAACCTAAATATTGAGTCTATGCGCACTCCTCATATCTATACTCATCAAACGCTAACTAATGGGAAGACCATCACGCTAGAAGAGGCACCATCCCGGCATATCAGTCAGGTTCTACGCCTTCAGCCTACTAATAAACTCACTCTATTTAACGGTAACGGCCAACAATACAATGCCTGTTTACAGAGTTGCAGCAAACTAAAGGTAGAGGCCAAAATAACCTCCATCACTGAAAACATCACTGAGTCTCCTATTCAATTCGCCTTAGCACTGGGTATTTCAAAAGGTGAACGTGTAGATTACGCTTTGCAAAAAGCAGTAGAACTTGGAATAAGCAGTTTTACACCCCTTTTTACGGAACGTACGGTAGTGAAGTTAAAAGGAGACCGGCTTGAGAAGCGGCTAAATCACTGGCAAAAAATTGCCATCGCCGCCTGCGAACAATCAGGCAGGAATACCATTCCTTCTATTGATGAAGCCCAACGATTTGATGACTGGATAGTTAAAGCCAAACAGGGGACGCAATTAATACTTCACCCTGATGCTACATCCTCACTCAACATGCTGCCTGTTCCAGATGAGTCTGTGCTACTTCTCATCGGCCCCGAAGGGGGATTAAGTAAAAAAGAGATAACCATTGCAGAGGCGAATGGTTTTACGCCAGTAAGGCTTGGACCCAGAGTGCTACGTACAGAAACAGCACCCATCGCTGCATTAGCGGCCATGCAGGCATTGTGGGGGGATTTTCGTTAAATAGTTGCGCTACAAACCCACCCATTAACAGCTTGAAGCACATCAGATTCCAGCACCATCATCATGTCCGCCACCTAATATAGCCCTCTTAGTAATAACATGACAGCGCCTACAATTTGCATAACCGCTGGCAGGAAAAGCCACTTTACCATGGCACTTTCCACACCATTTGCCTTTAAATATTTCTTGCATAGAGAAGATATTTCCACCTATTTTCTTCTTAAATGGTTTTGGGTGACAGCTGTCACAGCTTAGCCAATAGCTATGTATTCCATGGGGAAAGGCAACATCCGCCATCATAAAAACCTTGGCTTGGAAGAAAATAATATTATCAAGGAAGCCTTCATAAGGTACTTCCTCCTCTTCATCTGTCAATGTTCCACGCGGGCGAATAATGCCATCCGTCACCGCTTTATTCCAATTGATCATTCCTAGGTGATCTTTTGGCATCATCTCAAAGGCAGGTATAGGCTGATCCTCTGACCCTCCGATCTTCTCAAAAGTACCGAAGAACTCCATATCCTGAAGCAACTCCTTCAGCATCTCTTCCTGCGAAAGATTACAGTCAGAATCAAGGATCACCGCACACTTACGTGAAGTATCATCTTCTTCAGCCCAGACACTAGTTGCTTGACTGCATACCAACAGCATCAGCCACACCAGTATCTTAGATGGAGTACAGATAAATTTCATACAACCTGCCTTAGATTAGAGGTTCAGCTTTATTTATAATCCAACTATTTTTTTACCGCAACTCCCGTGGCTTCTATCGCTACCTTTGGTGTCTGATGACAACGATTGCAATCAGTCAGTGGAAAAGCAACTTTTCCGTGGCAACGACCACACCACTTGCCTTGCACAATCCCTTGCATGGTCATGTTGTTTTTCCCCTTCGCCATAATAAATATACCTGTATGGCAATTTTCACATTTTAGCCAGTAGGTATGAGCCTTATGGGGAAACAAGACGTCATTTACATAATCACCTTTTGCTGTAATCAGCACATTCATATCAAATGGAGGCAGTTCAGGTGCACCAATTTTTAGCGAACCCCGTGGTTTTATAATTTCCTTATTTACAATAGCCATCCAATCAATCAAACCAAACTTATCTTTTGGCAGCCCTACCCCTGCTAATGCCTTAGGATGCTCGCCTCTTCCATACCTATATGCATCCGATGCCGTTTGTGATGGATTACCCATTCCAGCCATTTTTCCTGTAATACTCAAATAAATTCCGCTTCTTGGATCATCTGGCCCAAATGTCGGAAGTGCTGGCTTTGGTTTTGGCAATAGAGGCTTTTCAGCTGCTTTCTCAACGACCTTTGCCACTACTGGCTGTTGACCGACAGGTTTGATTCCTGCTGCTGTAGCTGGCAGCTTGTTAGGATCTAATACTGTTTGTTTTTCTATAGGTTTAACTTCTATATTTTCAGCTAAAGCAGTTTTTGACATTGCTACTGAAGGCTGACTTTTTTTCTTTTCTATCACATCTTCAGCAGGCTTAGAAATGTCTGCTTCTGATGATGTTTGTGTCTGCTCAATGGTATCAGCCTGTTTACAGCTGATGACAAATAGCAAAGGAAATAGAAAAATCGTTAATACAAATTTATTATGTATAGTAGTTAGTGTTTTCATGCTGTGCCTCCTCTACTGTGTAGCTGCACTAGCCGTCTTTTTAGGCTGAAACTCTCCAGCATGGCAGCGCTCACAGTAGAGTGCCTCCCATGCAATCTGTCCGTTATGACAGACACCACAGGCTTCACCTTCCATAATACGTCGCATAGAAATATTGTTCTCGCCAGCCTTCATAATAAAGATATTTTCATGGCACACCTTGCATTTAAACCTGATGCGATGAAACCAATGGGGGAAAACAACTGCTTTTACACCCGCCTTTTCCATACTACTACGCGTTGAGTCCATATAGATGTCGGCATATTCTTTGGCAAAAGCTGTTGAAGCTCCCCCAAAAATAAATGCCATAACCAGTAATATAAGCAATATGATTTTACGGGTCATAGTTATTCGCCTCATTATTTTTTAGCCTAACAGTACTTTGCTTTAATGTAAGGGCAGCAAGACTGGGGGCATCCATGGAGAATGCATCCATACCCACCACACCAATCTCTATTACAAGAGCGCACAATCCATCCCAACGCCCTTCAAAGTTACTACCTTGTTGACGGTATGTCATTACAGTTCTTGATTCAAGTCAATTTTTAACACGCACTGGTTGTTTGGTCAACTATTTTGACACCATGCCAACCATGCAGGCATACAATTCTACTCAACTACTCTATACTTAAATGCGAAATTATGAGTTTACAATAGCGTTAAAACCGACCAAAAAGAAAGACTATAGACTATGCGTTCATATACTTACAAAGCAAATAAGAAGCTCATTTTACTCTTCTTACTACTGTCCACCCTCATTAGTACTTGCTACGCCATGGATAGCACGTCATTCCTTCAACAATTTCAATACAACTATGAATCACAAAAATTCAATGATCAGCTGGATCTAATACGGTTCAATAAAGAGGTTATTCCCAGCGCAGTCTCTGATCTTATTAAAGAAGCCATGAGTGACAAATACATATTTGAAGAGAGGATGCAGCAGCTAAACATTGCCAGTGCTATCGCTTATATGTACTTGCATTGGCATAAAGATGAGAGTCTCCTAAAAAAAGTCACACCACTGATTCAATCTGAATTAAAAAAGGAGCAGAAGCGTGTTGCTGAAATAATGAAGTGGAAAAAAGAGGAGCGTTTTCTTGGCAATTTCGTCATGAAACAGCATGAAAAAGAGATGGAGAAACAAGGTCTTCCCATGGTTCTTTATCCCCACTGGCTACATCGCATCATGTATGAGTGCAAGGTTTGCCATAACGGTATATTTAAAATGAAGCGCTGGGAGAATGATCTATCACGACAAAGCATAGAAAATGGCAAGTTATGTGGTGTCTGCCATAATGGAACAGAAGCATTTGCAGCAGCTGACAAATCCAACTGTAATCGCTGCCATATAGCTGGATCACCAAACGCAGATCATTTACACAACCCGAATAAAGTTAAGCAAGCTGCCATTAAGGAGATCGCAGAAAAAATAGGCGCTAAATGGCGGCCTGAAAACCTCCCCGATGGAAGGCTTCCCCTTGATCGTTTTCAATTCATTGACTGGATGAAACTAAAGGAGAGCAATGTTTTCACACCCGTAGTATCACTGGATAAAAACATTACTGAAGAGATTAGAGATAACAAAATACTTTTTGCCTCAAAAAGTGGCTTTGTCAGTGATGTTGTCTTTGATCATAAAATCCATTCAGACTGGATCAACTGCGGCACCTGCCATCCTGCCATATTTAAGGATGAACTAGGCGGCAACAAAATGAAGATGACTGATATGTCAAAAGGTCTTTTCTGCGGCGCCTGCCATGGAAAGGTTTCATTCACTTTCGCAGACTGCCTGAGATGCCATAAAAAAGAGACCGGCAAACTTAGCCTGGATGAATCACGTGTTGAGGATGTTTTAAAACGGCCAGTGCCACAGCAATAATATTCTATACATTAGTGGAGTACTGGCTAAATTTCTTTAGCCAGTGCCTCTTTTCCTATTAATCAGCCTGACACACTCTTCAAGGCAATTTCATAAACATCTTTAGAAACCCCCTCTACTGCTAAAATACGCTGTAGTTGAGACTGCATCAGCTTCTGCCGTGCGCTATCATAACGTCGCCAGCGAGACATGATACGAAGCATTCGGGATGCAACCTGTGGATTAAGCTTATCCAGCTCAAGCACAGCATCTGCTAAAAAAACGTAGCCTGCTCCATCTGCCGCATGAAACCCAACAGGATTTGTACTACAGAAGGCACCAATCAGGCTACGTACCTTGTTGGGGTTTTTAATAGAGAAAGCAGAATCTTTCCTCAAGTTCTTTACCCTTACCAGAGTGCCAGGAAGTTTTGATGTTGCTTGTATTGAAAACCATTTATCCAGCACTAATGGGTCATTTCGCCACTTCTCATAGAATACATTTAATGCACTCTTCCGCTCAGGACAATCATAATTAGCCAAGAGACTCAATGCTGCAATTACATCTGTCATATTATGATTATCCTGAAACTGCTGAAGACAGAGTGAACGCATCTCGGCATCATTCAGTTGCATCAGATAACTCAAACAGACATTCTTTAACCGACGCTGACCAATATCAGCAGGATCAGGACGATAAGCAGCTAAATTTTGGCAGCCCTGATAACAATGCAATAGGTCAGCTTTTAGCGCTGTTGCTATATATTTTTTCAGCGCCTCACTTGCTGTATGAATACCCTCTACATCAACCTCATCCATCTGATCACCAAGATATGATTCTGAAGGAAGCGTTAGCACCTCAGCCAACAGCGCCTGGTCTACTGAGGCATCATTCAGTGCCTTTTTCACTGCTTCAATATAACCAGAGGGCACTTCAAGTGTTTTACTTTTTATCATATTTAGAATAATGCGCTGAGCTAACACTTGCGCAGCATCCCAGCGGTTAAAATCATCTGAATCATTCGCCATGAGAAACATCAGCTCCTCATCACTATAATCATAAAAAACTTTTACTGGCGCAGAAAAACCACGTAGCAATGACGGTATGGGTTGCTCTTTAATTCCAACAAATGTGAAAGTTTCTACCAATTTACGTAATTCAACTATTTTTGTGCCGGAAGAATGCTTTTGCTCTCCCTCTTGATGAATGGGCATATCCACTCCCTGGCTATCCAGCAACCCTATAGCCAGAGGAATGTGAAATGGCAATTTATGTTCCTGCCCTGGGGTAGCTGGACAGGATTGTCTAACAGTAAAAATAAGTGTCTGCTTTTTAGCATCATAATCACTCGTGATGTGCAACTCTGGGGTTCCTGCTTGGCTATACCAATGGCGAAACTGCTCAAGATCCTGCCCGCTAATATCAGCCATACACTGTGCAAAATCTTCCGTGGTAACCGCCTGCCCATCATAGCGTTCAAAATAGAGATCCATCGCCTTTCGATATAAATCAGCTCCCAGCAGGTGATGCTGCATGCGCACCACTTCCGCTCCCTTCTCATACACTGTCACTGTATAGAAATTGTTAATCTCTATATAAGAATCTGGCCGAATAGGGTGAGCCATTGGCCCTGTATCTTCTGCAAACTGATGGGCACGTAGCAGACGCACATCATCAATACGTTTAACACCACGAGAACCCATATCTGCTGAAAACTCCTGATCCCGAAATACAGTCAACCCTTCCTTTAAACTCAGTTGAAACCAATCTCGACAGGTTATGCGGTTACCCGTCCAGTTATGAAAATATTCGTGGGCAATCACTGCCTCTATCCCCTGAAAGTCCTGATCAGTCGCAGTATCTGCTCTAGCCAACACATATTTTGAGTTAAAGACATTAAGCCCTTTATTCTCCATCGCCCCCATATTGAAATCATTAACCGCTACGATCATGTAGATATCCAGATCATACTCACGACCATAGTTCTGCTCATCCCAAGCCATTGCCTTCTTCAATGACTGCAAAGCATACTCACATTTACCAATATTCTCAGACTCAACATAAACCTGTAACACCACGTTACGCCCAGAGCTGGTCGTATATGAGCCCTCTATATGACACAGATCACCTGCAACCAATGCAAAGAGATAACAAGGTTTTGGGAATGGATCATGCCAAGTCATCATATGACGGCCATCAGGCAGCTCTTTGCTTTCAATGGGATTACCATTGGAAAGCAAGACTGGATACTGCACTTTTTCAGCCGTTATGCTAGTAGTAAAACAGGCCATAATATCTGGCCGATCAAGATACCAGGTGATACGACGAAACCCTTCTGCCTCACATTGGGTACAGAACATTGCACCCGATTGATAAAGACCTTCAAGTGCCGTATTTTTTTGCGGAAAAATCCGCACTGTACTTTCCAGTACAAACTGTTCAGGTAACTCAAAAATTGTCAGCCCTTCATCATCCTGAGCATAGGCATCACAACCAAGCACCTCTTCATCCAGCTTGAGTGACACCAGCTCTAACTGCTCACCATGCAGCCGCAAGGCTCCACTTTCTGCATCAGAATTCCTACGCATAAAAAGAAGCGAACGAACCAATGTAAACTCTTCACCCAGATCAAAGTGCAGCTCTACTTGATCAATATGAAAGTCTGGGGGTTTATAATCCCTCAAATAGACTGTTTTCGGTGTATCATTCGACATCTGATTTTCCCTTGAATCTATTGATTGTCTAATTAAAGCTTATGTCTAATATTATTGTCTATAGCACTGCATATTGCCCCTACTGTGTGAGAGCAAAACAGCTACTTAAACGAAAAGGTGCTGAATACAAAGAGGTCATGGTTGACCAAGACCCAAACCTCATGCAGGAGATGATGGAGCGCACCCAGCGTCGCACCGTACCCCAAATTTTTATCAATGACCAATCGATTGGTGGCTATGATGAATTAGCACAACTGGATACCAAAGGAGAGTTGGATAGCCTGCTGGGTCTCAATACATAATGCCATGAGGGAGCAAATGCGTCTGGATAAATGGCTATGGGCTGCGCGTTTTTTTAAAACACGTAAACTTGCCGTTGAAGCGATCAATGGCGGAAAAGTACACCTTAATGCACAGCGCACAAAGCCAGGTAAAGAGATCAGCCAAGGCGCGCAGCTACGCATCCATAAAGGCTCATTGGAATGGAGTATCGAGGTAAAAGTGCTTCCCAAGCAACGCCGACCTGCCTCTGAAGCTGTGCTCTTCTACACAGAGAGTGAAGAGAGCGTAAACAAGCGCCAACACATAGCATCTGAGCTGCGGGATCAACGCATTGCCACTGGAGGGCAACCAACAGAAACAGAAAAACCGAGTAAACGTAACCGGCGTATGATTCACCGATTTACGAGGAAACCAGAGTAACGGCACAGCTACATTAGCCAAACGCTATTCAGCAGCAAATTTCAGCGAACAGCTAATTCCCCTCAATACGCATCCGCTCCAAACGTTTACGAGCCAAACGGGCAGCTGTTGTTGTTGCATGCTGTTTAATTATTGTTTCCAGGGTTTCTCGTGCTTTTGTCCACTCTTTTTGCTCATATTGGATAAAAGCAATCTTCAGCAGTGAATCAGACACCTTGGGGCTAGTAGGGAAGTTCTGCACCACTATTGTAAACTCACGCAATGCTGTTACAAAATCACGAGTTACATAACTGGCTTCACCAATCCAATATTGTGCATTAGCTGCTAAACGACCACTGGGGTACTGTCGTAAAAAAGCACGAAAGGCTTGCTTTGCTTCGTCATAACGCCGTTGCATCAGCAGATCAAAAGCCTGCTTATACATGGGCTGTTCCAAGGTTGGATCTGCGGGCGGTGCAACCGGAGTAGCAACAACAGCCTCCACACCTAATTCAGAAATAGGAGCAGTCTCAACAGCTGTTGTTGGCTTCACTGTCGCTAACGGGGCAGCAGGCGAAAAAGTGGATATATCTTGAGATGGTATCAATGGAGAGTTCTCAGCCAGTGGAGCTGCGTCACTAGGCTGACTGGCAGGTGTAACGGGGGATGCTACCCCACTATACTTTGCTTCCGCCTCAGGTACCGAAGGCTGCTTGCCAGTAAATTGCATCATCCGCCGATCTATATCCCCATACAGATCACGCTGACGCTTCTTTAAAGACTCAAGAGCATGCCCTTGGGTCTCAGTGTCACCACGTAGCTCCTGTATCTCCTGTTGGATACGATCAAGGCGCATCAGGATATCCGTCAGCGCCTGCATTCTACGTTCCATCAGTTGCAATCTACCCTCTAGAGAGAGAGCAACAGTACTCTTCACCTCAGCTTGAGGTGAAGCCTGGACACTGGAACGAATGACGGGGGCAGCTCCAAATACCGGCATTGCCCCTAATAGGGCAAGTAAGGGCATTACACCCGCAAACCACTTCATCTTAATTAAACCTTCTAGTTAGTATTCAAAGACTGCCCGGCGATTTTGAGCCCATGCAACTTCATTGGAAGCTCTCTCAAGCGGCTGCTCTTCACCATAGCTAACAGTGGTGATCTGGCCAGGCGTAGCGCCTTGAGCCATCAGTAAGCGCTTTACCGCATTGGCGCGACGCTCACCTAGGGCGATATTGTATTCACGGGTTCCACGCTCATCACAATGGCCTTCAATGGTGACGGTTTGGCTTGAGTGCCGTGCCAAATACTCACCATGTGCAACAACGATAGCCTGATATTCAGGCCTGATCTCGCTACGATCAAAGTCAAAATGAATCATTCGGGTTGAGGTCAGTTTTGCAGGATCATCAAGTGGATGTCCAGTCCAGCCACGAGCTGCCTCTGCACCTGATGTTGCAGCATCTTCACCCTGCATCGAGTGATCCATTTTATCTGGTGTCTCACTGACTGGTGCAGGACTATCTTCAGCCTTTTGCTCAGTCGTGCTACAGCCCACAAACATCAGGGCTGCCAACATTAATGGAATGAACTTGATCATTTTGTGTTTCATTGTTGTCATTTCCTCTCTTTAAATTTATTGACTATATGGAGCCCAGGCTGGCTCACGAACATCACCCACTTGCAAAGCTAACCGCTGCTTAACATGACCATCGACAGATACTGCCGCTAGTTCAGCCTGCCCTTTTACCTTTGTTGCATAAATTACCATGCTGCCATTCGGTGCGAAACTAGGAGATTCATCTAAACTGCCATCACTTAACACCTGTAGTTGAGATGATGCCAGATCCAACACGCTAATGCGAAACTCTCCCCCAATCTGAGTTACCATTGTTATCAATTTCCCATCCGGTGAATATGATGCACGCGCATTATACTTACCTTCAAAGGTAATGCGCTCTGCTTTTCCTCCCCCAGAGGGTATTCTATAGATCTGTGGCCTCCCTCCCCGATCCGATGTCCAAACGATATGCTTACCATCAGGTGACCAGGATGGTTCTGTATCAATAGCATAATGCCTTGTCAGGGGTTGCAGTGTACGCCTGGCCAGATCAAGAATAAAGATATCTGGATTACCATCTTTCGATAACGTCAAGGCTAATTTACGCCCATCCGGCGACCAGGCTGGCGCACCATTGATTCCTTTGAATGATGCCACCCGCTGACGCTTGCCAGTATAGACCTCCTGTATAAAAATAGAGGGTCTACCTTTTTCAAAAGAGACATAAGCCAGCTTAAGCCCATCGGGTGACCAGGCCGGTGACATCAATGGTTCAGTTGAGGTCACAATAGTTTGCGGATGATAGCCATCAGCATCTGCCACCTGCAGCGCTATCTTACGTTTACCTTTTGTTTGGACTACAGAGGTAATGTAGGCTACACGCGTTGCAAAAGCGCCTCGTTGACCTGTCAGTTTCTCATAGATCAAATCACTAATATGGTGCGCTGTAGCGCGCAAATCACGTGCGGTCGTTGGGATACTATAACCAGTAAGCTGCTCACCCTTAAATACATCAAACAGTTGAAACCGTACAATATAGCCACCAACACCATTGGGTTTCACCTGACCAACGACCAAACTCTCCATACCCAACACACGCCAATCACGAAAATCCACATTAGCTCCAGTATGTGGAAAGGCGATCATATCTTTAGAAGGCATGGTTTTAAAACGACCACTGCGCTTCAAGTCTGCATCAATAATTGCGGCAATGTCTTCACTCGGGCCTTGGCCTGTTCCCTGCCAGCCAAAGGGTACAACGGCAATAGGCAGCGCACCTATTTCACTCTCTGTGATCTCAATTGTCAGTGGTGCACCATGGGTGATTTGAGACCCCAAAAGCACCACAAGTAGTAGCAATTTTTTTATCATATTTAATATATTATTTACTTGGATCAAAAATCAGATTCAGATCACGAAACGCTTCAAAACCCGCACCCTTTGGCACGGGAAGCGGGTCAGCCTTATACACTGCCTTCTCTACTGAACGATCAAAGGCACCACTTCCGCTACTACGGCTAATCGTAACCGACGCAACACCACCACCTGGAATCAATCGCACCCGCAATGTGCAGCTCAGACCATCAGCTACTGTTGTAGGACGCAGCCAGTTACGCTGTATCTTCTGCTTAATCGCAAAAAGAGATTGATCACGCTCTGTAGCCATACGTTCTGCCTCAAGTTCGGCTTGCAATGCATCCTCTAGTGCTTTTTTCTCCGCTGCTAGACGAGCCGCTGCTTCTGCTACTTCACGTTTTTTATCTGCTTCGGCCTTTTTCCTGGCCTCTGCTTTACTCCTCTGTTCAGCCTCTGACTTTTTATGAGCTTCCGCTTTACGCTTCTTTTCAGCCTCTGACTTTTTCTGGGCTTCCGCTTTACGCTTCTTTTCAGCCGCTAATTTTCTCTGGGTTTCTGCTTTGCTTTTTTTCTCTGCCGCTAGCTTTTTCTGGGCTTCTGCCTTGCGTTTTTTCTCTGCTGCAAGTTTCTTATTTTTCTCAGCTGCCTTGTGTTTTTTCTCGTCAGCAGCACGTTTTTTGGCTTCCGCTTTGGCCTTTTTCTCTCGGGCTTTGCGCTTTTTTTCTAGATCAGCAAGCTTCTTTTTCTCTTTATTCTGCTTACGCTTTATATCTGCCAGACGTTCTTTCTCTTTGGCTTTTTTTGTCTCTTCTGTCTTTTTCAGTTTCTCAACTTCAGCATCAATCTTGGACTGATCGATCATCTTTGCCTGAACGATATCTACATTTGATTTGGGTTGGACTGGTTTTTCCAGCCAATCTACACCCACCAACATAAAAGCAATGATTACAGCATGCATGACCACTGCAATCACCAGTGCCAATGGATTACGTTCAATAATATCCCGCATCAATACTACTCGGGTTGCTCTGCAATCAAGCCCACATTGGGTGCACCACCTGCTTGGATAAGCACCATGGCCTGCATAATCCGGCCATAATCAACATTTTTATCCCCCTTCAGCATAATAGGGGTTTTGGGTTTGTACTTGAGTAGCGCTGCAACTCGTGTCACTAATGCCTCACTATCCACCGGTTGATCTTTACCTTCACCAATATCAATAAAAAACTCCCCTGCTGCATTGACGGATACCACAACAGGATCATCAGCTTCTGCTGGCAGTGGCTCAGCCTCAGCCTGCGGAAGATCAACCTTCACCCCTTGGGTCAACAGCGGTGCAGTGATCATAAAAATCACCAACAGCACCAACATAACATCGATGTAGGGCACCACATTGATCTCCGCTATCGGCCGCCTACGTTTTCTATGTGCTACTGCCATTAACAGCCGTCTCCACTTATTTCATGGCTGACAAAACTCATACGTGAGCCTGTCGCTGCAATAGTGTGGTGAACTCATCCATAAAATCCTGGTAACGATTATTTAGCCGTTCAACATCATTGGCATAGCGGTTATAGGCCACCACCGCTGGAATTGCTGCAAACAAACCCATCGCTGTGGCAATGAGTGCCTCTGCAATGCCTGGAGCAACTAAAGAGAGTGTTGCCTGCTTGACATTGCCTAGGGCATGAAATGAATTCATGATCCCCCAAACTGTTCCAAACAGGCCCACATAGGGACTGGTTGAACCTACCGTTGCCAAAAAAGAGAGGTGCGTATCAAGTGAGTCCATCTCTCGACTCAAGGCAACGCGCATGGAACGCTGAGAGCCTTCGATAACCGCCATAGGGTCAATATCTGGACTTTTACGCAGGCGGACAAATTCTCGAAACCCAGCATGAAAGATGGAGGCCATCCCTTTAATATTGTCACTGTCCTGATCTACTGTACGAAATAGATCACTCAGGTCTGCTCCCGCCCAAAACCGCTCTTCAAATTCATCTGCTGCCTGACGTGCGTTCTTCAGTACCTTGGCCCGGTCGATGATCATGCTCCAAGAGATAATGGAGGCCAACATCAGTACTGCCATCACAAACTGCACCAGCGGACTGGCGCTTAGTACAAGATTAATAAAAGAGAGATCATTCGACATAAATCAGGGTTACTCCACAGCCAATGCAGCTAATAATTTTTTTGGGAAAGGATGAGGACGAAAACGGGCAGCATCCAGGCAAACCACCTTCACCACACCTCGGCACAACACCTGTTCATTTTCAGCTAACCGAACCTCTTGAGCAAAGGTCACACTTACCTTGCCATGTGATACGACACAAACACTTACAACCAACGCATCATTAAAACGTGCTGGGCGCAGGTAATCTGCTTCGATATGCCGTACCGCAAATAGCACGCCCTCCTCTTCAATCAGCTGATCCTGTTCAAAGCCACATTCACGTAACAGCTCGGTGCGCGCACGCTCCATAAATTTAAGGTAGTTGGCATAATAGACCACTCCACCGGCGTCTGTATCCTCGTAGTAGACCCGCACAGGCCAGGTAAATTCACTCATGAGCTAAATAGATCCGATGATTCAGATGTTGATTTTGGCTGGAAACCAAAATGCTGGTAGGCCGCCTGGGTAGCGGTTCGGCCTCGAGAAGTACGCATCAAAAAACCCTGTTGAATCAGATAGGGTTCCAATACATCTTCAATAGTACCTCGTTCTTCACCAATAGCAGCTGCCAGGCTATCAACACCCACTGGCCCTCCATCAAATTTATGGATGATTGCCTCCAGTAGTTTGCGATCCATAATGTCAAAGCCATTATTATCGACTTTAAGCATGATTAGCGCCTTGTCTGCCACCTCTGCCGTGATTTCGCCTTCTGCCCTTACTTGGGCATAGTCTCTTACTCGGCGCAGCAAACGATTAGCAATACGCGGCGTACCACGTGAGCGGCAGGCAATCTCCCATGCCCCCTCTTTGTCTGTCTTAATATTAAGAATGCTGGCTGAACGCCCAACGATATGCGCCAAATCTTTATTTGAGTAAAACTCCAGACGCTGCACAATGCCGAATCGATCACGCAGTGGAGAGGTCAACGATCCCGCACGTGTTGTTGCACCAATCAGTGTAAAAGGGGGGAGATCTAATTTAATCGAGCGAGCTGATGGGCCTTCACCAATCATAATGTCCAGCTGGAAATCCTCCATTGCTGGATACAGCACCTCTTCCACAACAGCACTCAGGCGATGAATCTCATCCACAAACAGCACATCATGCGGTTCAAGATTGGTGAGCAGTGCCGCCAGGTCGCCCTGTTTTTCAAGTACAGGCCCCGAGGTTTGGCGTAGATTAACCCCCATCTCATGAGCAACAATATGCGCCAGCGTGGTTTTTCCCAGGCCTGGGGGACCAAAGATCAACACATGATCCAGCGACTCCTGTCGCTCTCGAGCCGCTTGGATAAAGACCTCCATCTGCTCCCGCATGGCGGGCTGCCCCACATAATCTGCCAGCAATTTGGGGCGAATGGCGCGATCTAAAGCGACATCATCAGCAACGGCATCAGGGGTAATTAATCGATCAGACATGGAGAGCGATAATCATATACATCACTTTTGTGCTGCTGCCTTAAGTGCCGCTCGGATAAGCTCTTCACTAGACAACCCTTCTTCTTTGACCCCGCGCACCATGCGGCTGGCCTCTTGTGGCTTGTATCCTAATGCCATCAGGGCATCTGTGGCTTCACTCACAGGATCAGCGGTTAATAAAACATGATGATCTACACCAATGGACACTGAAGAGATAGATGCGACCACATCCAACTTATCCAACCGATCACGCATTTCAACAATCAAACGCTCTGCGGTCTTTTTTCCTATGCCAGGCAAGCGAACCAGTGCGGCCGTGTCATCTGACTGAACAGCCCGGGCAAATTCATCCGCACTCATGCCGGAGAGTATTGCCAATGCCATTTTTGCCCCCACCCCACTGACCTTCAGCAAGGCTCGAAACATGGTGCGCTCAGATTCACGGATAAAACCGTAAAGCACATGTGCATCATCACGAATCGCCAAATGGGTAAAAAGAACCACAGATTGACCTGGCTCGGGTAGATCATAAAAGGTCGACATCGGTGCATCCAGCTCATAGCCCACACCATTAACATCAACCATCAAGCGTGGTGCCTGTTTGTAGACAATCTCTCCGCGCAGTCGCCCAATCATCGCCATCCACCTACTTTGCCTTTCGCCAAACGATTTAGGGGGGTATCCATATGTGCATGACTCAAGGCCACGGCCAGGGCATCAGATTGATCAGCAGAGAGGTCACAAGTGAGAGAGAGCAGACGTTTGACCATATGCTGCACCTGATCTTTATCCGCACCGCCACGCCCTACCACCGCTTGTTTGATGGATCGCGGCGCATACTCACTGACCGGCAAATGTCCCACCACTCCTGCGCAGATTGCTGCTCCCCGTGCCTGTCCCAGCTTTAAGGCTGAGTTGGCATTTTTAGAGACAAACACATCTTCAATAGCCATTTCGGTAGGTTGATAAGTAGTAATTAAATCTGAAACTTCCTGAAAAATCATACCCAACCGCTGTGGTAATTCGCCTTGTTTCAGGCGAATACAACCACTGGCAACATGCACGCTACGATTACCATCACTCTCAATGATTCCGTAACCGGTTATTCGTGAGCCAGGATCAATGCCTAAAATACGACGCATAATTAGAATTTAAAGCTATTAGACGTGAAGGTTGTAATCAATATTTACTCTAATGCACTCAAGATCTCATCAGATATTTCAGCATTGGAGTAGACCTCTTGCACGTCATCCAGATCCTCTAGCACATCAATCATGCGCATCAACTTCTCTGCACCCTCCAGATCCATTTCAGCCTTAGTGCTTGCATTATAGGTTACCTCAGCATTGGCAGCCTCTAGCCCAGCACGCTCAAGAGCCGCTTTAATATCTGAAAAATCTTCTGGGGTTGTTAGCACATCGATAGAGTCATCGTCATGAGTGACGACATCTTCAGCACCCGCTTCCAGTGCGGCATCCATCACAGCATTTTCATCTACGCCTGGCGCATAACTGATCATTCCCTGCTTATTAAAAAGATAAGCTACAGAGCCATCAGTACCCAGATTGCCACCATGTTTTGAAAAAGCATGCCGCACTTCAGAGGCCGTGCGGTTTTTATTATCGGTCATGCAATCAACCATGATCGCAGTCCCACCCGGTCCATAGCCTTCATAACGGATCTCATCATAATTCTCGCCATCAGCTGCGCCTGCACCCCGCTTAATAGCGCGCTCGATGGTGTCTTTTGGCATATTCGAGCCAGTACCTTTATCAATTGCCAAACGCAGGCGTGGATTGGCGTCTGGATCACCGCCCGCTTCCCGTGCCGCCACCGTAATTTCACGAATTAATTTGGTCCACACCTTCGCGCGCTTTTGATCTTGAGCCGCCTTGCGGTGTTTGATGTTCGCCCATTTACTATGTCCAGCCATAACGCCCCTCTCTCATGTTGATAGACGAAGTCTACCACTCTGCAACCCAGTCAGAAACCTACAGAAGAGAGATGATCAATATACTTTAGCTGACGCGCGATACCAGGGAATCACTAGTAACTTGATTAAAAGCACAACAGAAGCCGGGTAAAGATGGAAAGAGGCGCTGCAACCAATAGACCTCTTGTTGATATAGATATTAGGTAGGAGGCCTATTTATTATGGCAAGTGGTGCAGAGCCCACTGCCCGCCATTGATTTCCGTAAAAAAGGCACATTGGCGGGGTCATGAGGGTTATGGCAGCTGGGACACTCCACTCGCCCCATAAACAGCTTCACATCACTCCACCCTTTTTGTTGATCAGGCGGAATAAAGAAGTCGGGATCGTACCCTGCCTGCCCTGCAACAGGATAGGTTATGGAAATAGGGTGCTCGTTAGTTAAATCTGGGCCTATTTGCCACCATTCTGGCAACGTATAGTCAACCTGATGGCATGATTTTGCACACTGAAAGAGATTCTTTCTATTAGGCTCATTTACTGCGTTATGCATATCTGTTGGGGTTACAGCGCCGCTTTCCCCTGCTCCACCTAGCCCCCCCGTGATAGCACCACCAATATCATGGCAACTCAAGCAAACCAGTGAGAGCGGACTGGGTGTGTCATCACAATTGGCATTTAAGGTATCACTTGTATACATACTATACTTGCTCATATCGGATATGCGCCGATTCCAGAGCGGTGCGGGTGGACGAGTAGCATGATCTATATCGATAGCGCCATCATTATCAAGATCAGCATTGGCATCATGAGGGGTATGGCAAAAAACACAAATCTCATCCACACCACCACCAGAGGTGCTTAAATCATGCTTTGAACCTACAATAGAAGCCGCAGATACCACCACACCTTGCGCAATAAGCCCAAGAAAAAGCATGGCATTAAGATAGTATCTAAACTGCTTACAACCCATTATCACAGCCCTGTCCCCAATAGTTATCTGTCTCGCGACAGACTACCCATTCATCTTTCCACGAAAAACTTCTAAATTAAGATCCATATCTTAGAGCACTTAACCTTACAGTACTAACACCTGTAACTTCAAAGAGAAACAGGAACCAATCAGCAATAACTTTGATAACACCACAAAAAATACAGTTATATATGTATTGTTAATACTACGGCATCAAGCGGCATGTTTCTACAATCTGGGTGAAAAACCCCTGTTTTAAGGAAAAAAACTCACTCTTGCTACTGTAACTAAGGCCAAGCAGCACAGCAAAAATAAAGCTCAGCCTGAGATCACCCTATCACCCAGCACACCACCACCCCCTACGCCCT
This sequence comes from Gammaproteobacteria bacterium, assembly GCA_021773975.1. GTDB lineage: Bacteria > Pseudomonadota > Gammaproteobacteria > Chromatiales > Chromatiaceae > WFXD01. Next base: position 37,185 of record JAJFJN010000011.1, read on the forward strand.
CCTTAATTGAGACTAAAAACCAAAATAAAACTGATAATAAAAAACCAGCATATCAACTCATCTCACGTACTATGCATAACTTTCAGGGGTTAGAAGGGTTAAGTCGTGTGCTTTTTATTGTGCTAACACGACCATAAACAGTTGATAACTCAAATAATCTTAGATAATGATAAAAAATCCAAAATCGAGCAGTTTCAAACGCCTGTCAGCAAGCATGGTCTATTTAGCATCCTTCTACGCAAACCAAAAGCTGTCTGGATGAATTCAGAAAAGCTGGTAGAATACGCCCGCTTGATGCCCCAACAAACTTATCACGCTCTTGAGGCTAAAAACTTTTTTGCCATGTCGCTATTTTCCAAAACCCAACCACTTGGGTTGAAATATGCTGACAATGGATCGAATAGCGCACAGCTTAGCAAAGCCACCTACCACTACTTTAAACGACTATGTCAGCGCATCTCTAACGATTTAAAGCAGCGATACACATAGGGCATTCTTCCAGTGACACAAACCATCAGCTATCAAATTGAGGGGCGACTCTATCTCAGCATCACCAACCGCTGCACCCTCGAATGCGCCTTCTGTCCAAAAACACTAGGGCATCCAGAAGTCAAAGGATACGATCTCACAATAGATCAACGACCTACTGCTGCTGAAATCATCCAATCTATTGGTAATCCTACAGACTACCCGGAAATAATATTTTGTGGTTTTGGTGAGCCAACAATACGGCTGAAGGTGTTGCTAGAGGTTGCAAACTTTATTAAATCAAAAGGGGTGCGAGTCAGGGTAAACAGCGACGGACTGGCCAACTTGGTTCACAAGCGTAATGTTTTACCTGAATTAGGTAAATATGTAGACGCGCTATCTGTTTCAATGAATGCCCAAAACAAAGCGATCTATGATCAACACTGCCAACCCGCCCTGCCTAATTCGTACGAAAGCATGTTGGATTTCTTAAAGCAGGCACCACACTATATTAAAGATGTTACAGCTACTGCACTGGATGGGCTTGAAGGTGTAGATATCAAAGCTTGTGAAGCATTGGCTTTTCAATGTGGTGTTAAATTTCGCAGCCGCATGCTTGGCAGGGTAGGTTAAAGCGCAACCTTGCTTGGGTTACGCACTATGTTTTTTTATAAGTCAGCCATCAAGTTCCATAACAGCATCCATCTCTACTTCAGCATTCTTTGGAAGTTCAGCCACACCAATAGCTGCTCTGGCTGGATAAGGCTCTGAAAAGTATTCAGCCATAACGCTATTAACCACAGGAAAATGCGCTAAATCTATTAAAAACACATTCAGTTTAGCCACATCAGCAAGCTCCCCTCCAGCGGCTCTTGCTACTGCCTGCAAATTGTCGAATACCCGACGGATCTGTGTCTCAATATCACCTTCTACCATCTCCATGGTCTCTGGTATCAGTGGAATTTGTCCAGACAGATACACCGTTAATCCACTTTTGACAGCTTGAGAATATGTGCCAATTGCCTGCGGGGCTTGATCGGTACGAATTATTTCTCTAGGCATAACTTGATTCCTGTTTTTTTAATATTGTATAGCATGCGAATTAACCCTGGGCTCTCGTTATACGCATGACGGGCGGCAATGATCGTAGGTGACGAATAATTCTTGCTAAGTGCTTGCGCCCTCGAACAGCAATAATAAAATCCAGCGTGGATGAAAGTCCATCCCTCTCTTCAATGCTGACATTTTCAATATTACAGCCCATCTCTGCGATAGAGGCAGCAACCGTTGCTAAAACACCCCGCTTAGTACCAACTTCAACACGAATTTCCGTACTAAACTCAGCCTCTGCATCCTCTTCCCAGCAAACAGCCAGCCAATTCTCACCACCCTTACGAAAATCACCTAAATTAGGGCACTCTTGTCGATGCACGCTCATCCCGCTCCCTGGATTGAACACTGCCATAATGGCATCGCCTGGGATTGGTCTGCAGCATTTTGCAAAATTGACCACCATTCCTTCCGTGCCCTTGATTGCCAATTGAACGGCAGGTTTTTCATGGTCCAGAGTCTCTTGCGCACGCTCAGCATCAGGGCCTGCCATACGACGTGCAACCAGTCTTGACATACGATTCCCCAGTCCGATATCTGCAAGCAGCGAATCCAGGTCATCCAGTTTGAATTCTGATAGGAGCTGCTGAACCTTGCTCTCTGAGATACCATCTAATGATTGTTCGTAGGCATGTAAATCTGTTTCCAACAAACGGCGCCCCAGATTGATTGCTTCCTGCTGCTTAAGATTCTTCAAATAAGCACGCACATTAGCCCTCGCCCTTGCCGTTACCACAAAACTCAACCACGCTGGATTAGGTGACCCACCTGGAGCGGTGATAACCTCAACTGTTTGACCATTAAAAAGTCGACTGCGAAGCGGAGCTAACCGTCTATCCACCCGGGCAGCTACACAGTGGTTGCCTACATCCGTATGAACAGCATAGGCAAAATCAATAACCGTTGCCCCTTTAGCCAAAACCATAATTTTACCCCGAGGGGTAAATACATAAACCTCGTCGGGAAACAGATCAACCTTGACATGCTCAAGAAATTCCAGCGAATTACCCGCCCCTTTCTGCATTTCAAGAAGATTTTTAACCCACTCCGAAGCTCTAGCCTGCGCAGAACTGCTCCCTCCATCACCTGTTTTATACATCCAGTGGGCAGCAATCCCCGATTCAGCTAATTGATGCATCTCTCCCGTGCGGATTTGGATCTCGATTGGCATGCCATGAGGGCCAAACAATACTGTGTGCAAAGACTGGTAACCGTTGGCCTTAGGTATAGCAATGAAATCTTTAAAGTGTCCTGGCATGGGTTTATAAAGATTGTGTACCGCACCCAGCACTCGATAACAGGTATCAACCTTGTCTACAATAATACGAAAAGCAAAGACATCGACCACTTCAGAAAAAGGACTCTTTTTTGCTCGCATTTTACAGTAAATGCTGTAAAGGTGTTTTTGTCGGCCGATTACCTCACCTGGCAACTCTTCCTGTCGTAAACGTTCTCTAATGGCTGTTTCAACAGTCCTTAAAACCTCTTTACGATTACCTCGAGCATCTGCTACTGCTTTTGATATAGCGTGATAACGCATAGGCCAGTACGCTACAAAACCCAGCTCCTCAAGCTCCAAACGGATGGTATTAATACCCAATCTATTAGCAATAGGCGCATAGATTTCCAGGGTTTCTCTTGAGATTCGACGGCACTTTTCCGGGCGCATCACGCCCAGCGTACGCATATTATGCAGGCGGTCTGCCAGCTTAATCAAAATGACTCGAATATCCTTAGTCATCGCCAGCAGCATCTTCTGCAAGCTGGCCGCCTGAGCCTCCGCATGGGTTTTGAAGTCAATCTGAGTTAGCTTACTAACACCATCCACCAGTGATGCAATCTCTTCATCAAAGATTTCTACCAGGCCTTCTTTTGCAGTAGGCGTATCTTCAATAACATCATGCAGAATAGCGGCCATTAGGCACTTATAATCCATATGCATCTCAGCCAAAATGCGCGCTACTGCAAGTGGATGAAAAATATAAGGCTCACCTGTTTGGCGTGTTTGGCCTTTATGCGCTTCACTGCCAAACATAAAGGCACGGCGCACCTCATGGATTTGATCGGGTGTAAGGTAAGACTCCAGACACTTGCAAAACCCATCTATAGAAAGATGCGAATCACCTGGCTCAGTATCCGAGAAAGATTTGGTGGGAGCCATGAAGGGCGCGACCATACTGCTTTAAAAAGAGGACGTAAGGGAATTCATCTGCCAACCAACATAATTAAATATTCAATTGACTTCTGGGGGTCATTTATCTCTCTCAATCAAGATGTATATATGAAACGAGCAAGACCAACTGCCCTAGCTATTACTCACATTAGGTGTTGTCTGTGGTATTCCAGCCATCTCAGCACTCAGGGCTTCTTCAGGATCAACCGCTTTTGGAGCCGGATTGACACTATTATCATCAACTAAGCCTTCTGCAATTTCTCGTAACGCCACAACGGTTGGCTTATCATTTTCCCATGGCACAAGTGGCTCTACGCCATTAGCCAATTGACGTGCACGCTTGCTTGCAAGCAGAACCAAATGAAACCGGTTATCTACATTTTCCAAACAATCTTCTACTGTAATACGCGCCATAATCTAACTCCGGGAAAAACAGGGCAGCAAAAAAATAGGGGCCACATCAGCCCCATCTATATTAGCGGAGTGTATCGCATCCAAACCATTCAAGCTAGTAGAGCACTCAGTTTATACCGCAATTTATCAGACTGAATCGATTGTCGTAAGCGCAAAGCACTAACAATAGCATTCAACTCCTTTAATGCGGATGAAAAATCATCATTCACCACGAGATAATCATATTCTGCATAGTGTGACATCTCTTTTTTAGCATCCCGCATGCGGCGCTTAATCACCTCTTCACTATCCTGACCCCGCGCACTCAAACGATCATGCAGCGCTTGCGGACTGGGAGGCAAAATAAAAATAGATACTGCATCTGGCATGGAATTGCGCACTTGGCGCGCACCCTGCCAATCAATCTCTAATACCACATCCTGCCCAATATCCAACCACTCCCTCATCGCTACTTCAGAAGTGCCATAGTAGTTATCAAAAACCTGGGCATGCTCCAGAAATGCACCCTCACCAATCATCTGCACAAAATCCGTTTCATCGATAAAATGGTAATCTTTGCCACTCTCTTCCCCCGAGCGCTTTGCCCTAGTGGTATGGGACACAGAAACATTAAGCAATGGGTCCGCAGAAACCAACTCTTTCAACAGGCTAGTCTTACCCGCCCCCGATGGAGCAGAAACGATAAAAAGTGTGCCTTTCATTTAACCTCTTGTCCTATCCAATACTCTCTAAACAATAATCTAACATGATTTAGGCCGTTGCTGAATTTCAGTCAATCACATACCAATGCTGCCAGACAACCGGCTACCGCTTCAATTTACTGATAGCCTTTCAGCCCTTCTTAATAACTTAATGCTTTGATACCTACAAAGCGCCACTACTCTCTGCTATATAGCCTTCTCTACGTATCGCAACACGATTCTGCACTCGCGCACAGACTGTGCCATCAGCCAGATAATAGGCATATTTAAACAGTGGGGTACTACGGCCATGTTGTATTAGCTCATCAGCAATCTCTTTTTTCTGTGCGGCATCAAACTCAAACCTCAATTCAAGGTCTGTACGCCCTTCTTGCAGAAAATCCAGGTTCAGGTTGCGTGTCCACACCGAATATTTTTTAAAATGCCATGCACAAGCTAGCGCTGCAATAGGGTCAGCCAATGAAGCCATGCAGCCCCCAAACATGCTGCCTCCTGGATTACTGGTTTTCTTATTAAGTGGTAACAAGATATGGATCTGGCTCCACTCATCATCCAGCATCAACACCTTTATCTGCATGCCTTGGAATGGAAGAAAATCCTCCAACCAATTAATAGGGGTTGGTTGATTAAAGCCTGCTATTTTAGAATTACCTTTTTTACGCATGTTTTTATTATAGTTCTTAACTAAGGCGTTAAATTACCAATAGATTAACCACCTAACATAAATTTCCTCATATATAATATGATTTGTTCTCATAATCTCCACCATTTTCTGTATATTTCACTAAACTTAGGTAATGATTCACTACTATCGACAGTTCATTTGGTTTGTCGGATGTCTGCTGTTGATGCTGTCAAATGCACACGGCAGTATTTCACTTTCCACTCAACGCACTAATTTCTTAGCTGCTGAGAAAGCGATAAGCCAAGGTCAGCTGAACCATTACCGAAAGCTCAAACCCTCTCTGAAAGAGTATCCGCTCTACCCTTATCTTGAATACAAAGAGCTGCGTCACGGGCTACATAAACAGAAAGACAAACGTATCCAACAGTTTTTAACCCGTTACGCTGGTACACCACTGGCACCACAATTGCGTAATACCTGGTTAAATCATCTGGTCAAACGTGGCCGCTGGGAAACCTACCTGAAATTTTATGAGCCTTCCCTGAGCGTAACCCGCCAATGCCACTACCTGCGTGCACTCTACAAAAGCGGTAAAAAACAGGAAGCACTCAATCAGGCAGGGGCGCTTTGGCTCTATAAAAGATCACGTCCAAAAGCTTGCAACCCCATATTTAAGGCCTGGCAAAATGCGGGCATGCAGACTAAAAACCTGACTTGGCAACGCATTCAGTTGGCTATGGATGCCCGTCAAACAAGCCTGGCACGATACCTTCGCAAATTTTTACCTAAAAGCGAGCAACCGTGGGTTGATCGGTGGCTGAAGGTTCACCGTAAGCCTCAACTCATCCTGAGTAGTAAAACCTTTACCAAAGAGCACCCATACCGGAATGCTATTTTGCAACATGGAATCAAGCGTCTTGCCCGTAAAGATGCCACAGCAGCACTTCATGCCTGGAAGCTGCTAAAGAAGCGGTATACCTTTACTGACGAGCAAATACCAAAAATTGAAAGTACCCTCGCTTTTGCACTAATGCGCGACAAAAACCCGGAAACGCTCTCTTTCCTGACAGAGGTGGAACCTGCCACTGATGATAATTTACTCCGAGAGGCGCGCATAAGAGCCGCATTGGATGCACGCAGCTGGTCTACTGCCCTGGTTTGGTTAAAAGCCCTACCAGAAGCACAACGCAAATCAGAAGGTTGGATGTACTGGCTGGCGCGTACCCTGGAAGAACTAGGCCGAACCGCAGAAGCCAAACAGATATTTAATCAAGTTGCCCATGAACGCAGCTATTACGGCTTTATGGCTGCTGACCGGCTGGGTATCAGTTACCATCTCGCCAATATCCCGCTACAGGTGGATGCCTCACTCCAGCAAAAAATGATGGCAAGAGGTGCTATAGCAAGAGCCAAAGAGCTGCACACGCTGGGACGACTAGTCGAGGCACGCCGAGAGTGGGAAGCCACCACAAAAGATATGAGCCAGTCTGAGCTTCAGACTGCCGCCAAACTGGCAGAGAGCTGGGGATGGCATGATCGGGCTATTTTTTCTCTTGCTCGCACTGGCTATTGGGATGATTTGGATCTTCGCTTTCCACTCAAATACAAAGCACATATTGAGACACAGGCTAACACCAATAAGCTAGATATAGCCTGGGTGTTTGCCGTGGTGCGCCAGGAGAGCGCCTTTATCCACGACGCTCGTTCAGGTGCCGGAGCCTTGGGGTTAATGCAGCTCATGCCACGCACAGCTCGTGAAGTATCACGGCGTTTACATGGGCACTCACTCAGATCCCTTAATTCATTACTACTTAAACCCAAACTTAATATTCAATTAGGCAGCGCTTATCTACGACAGGTATTTGATCGGCTGGATCAACATCAAGTGCTCGCTACTGCAGCCTATAATGCTGGCCCTCATCGCGTAAAAAAGTGGCTACCTGAGAAAGATGTACCGGCTGACCTTTGGGTTGAAACGGTGCCATTTCAAGAGACACGCCTCTATCTACAGCGGGTATTAAGTTACATCGTCATTTATGAGCAACAGCTAGGGCACAAGCCCACAAGATTGGAACATCGGATGCCGTTAGTAAAAGGCACCGGCGTTCTAGCAAATAAACCACCCAATTCACAAACCATTAAAACCGCTCTGCGTTAAGACTCTTGCCATACACTTGCGCGGCTGTAGGTTCACTTTTGTTTTAACCCACGCCAGTACATTGTGATCGACAAGCACTTCATAAAAACGGCGCCCTTTTTGCTCTTCTAAGCCCATGCAGCTATCTGCCCAAAAATGCACCGCAGCCTCTCTAACTACCAGCCAGTGCTTAACACCTTTATTGTCTGGATAGCGACCAACATACAGCGCTGTAGCATCGCTCTCCAACAACTCATCTGGCATTAGGCGCTTTAATTTCAACTCTGTTTTTAATTTCTCAAATGCAGGGCTATCTAACTCAATACCATCAACATTAAATCGCAACAACCGCTCTGGATGCTCTCTTTCAAACATACCAAGGTCCACAGAGGCCATTACCTCCACTCCTCGTTGACGCGCAAAACTTCGCCGTAATACAGCAGAACAAGAGGAGAGTTGATCAGCTCGATTAATCGCAGATGAGATCATGATTTGCCGCTTATCATCATAAAGATAAGCCGGTGACTCATGACTAAACGCAATGCCCAAACCTAACTCTAATGCCGGCAAACCAAATTGCTTATTTTTAATATTCTGAACATCAACTACTTCCAATATTTTTTGTGCCAACCCACAAGCCCACGCCACACTTAACCGCTGACTTGCAATATTTTCATACTCCAGGATGCTTAATATAATGGCATCACCTTCAACAAAGACCTTGGCAGCACCATAGCTATCCAATAATCCACTGATTGGTTTAAAAAAATTAAGGCTAAAATAGGTTGCTGGATTAAGCCCTTTTGCCACCAAACCAGAGGTCATACTCGTTGAGCCACGTATATCTGCTTTGATAATGACATGCTTGCAGATTGGCTGTTTTATAGGCTCATTTTCATACACGGTAGCGAATTGATATAGCGCACCATTAGCACTGGATAATTCAATATCCTCAGGTTTGCTTAAGATAGAAAGCTGATCCATTGCCTGATATGTTAAGAAGGCACTCTTAAGATCCCGCCGAAAAATAAGAAAATCTTTTATAAAATCAAGCAGCTGCTGCTGCTGCTCATCACGTGTAAGGTGTTTGATCCGATCACGAGCCAACTCCAGTTTTTTTACGGTAGTAGCAGCCGATGCCGTTTCTAATTGGAGGGCTGCAAGATATCGTGGCAGCTCTTTGCGCATTATCTCTCCTGCCAAATACCGTTGCACCAGTGTAATTGGCACACCTTTATCAGCCTCTCGAATAACCTTACGCGCCTCATAGGCAGCTAAAATCAATGGTACAAAACCTAAACGTTTTAATTGCTGGCAAATACTCTTTTTTAAAGCTCGTTGACAATCCTGCCAGCCTGATGGCAACTCTGCTTTTTTAGGCTGCCTACTAAAGCACTTCTGTGAGACAGCAGGAGAGGTTAATAGCACAATATTATCTGGCACATCCAACCAGGAGAATTTACCCTGTAGATACTCTTCTGGCTGTAACCCACTGCGCAGCAATCTCTCAGCTTCCAGGCAACCATCTACCCGACTCAGAGGTTTATACAGGCGTAATGATTTTTTCAGCTCATTTTTTCCATGAGGCACACTCACCGCACTATCACAGGCTATTGCCCAACTGGGTAAATACGCTTCAAAAACCTCTGTTAATAATCGATTAACAGCACCAAAATGCTCAACACAAAGTGGAAGATAAGCCTCCACTTGCTGGTTATCACTCCAAGGCAGTGGTTGTTGCAGCATCGGGTTACATAAAATATGCTTTGACAGTGGCCAAGAGGTTCCCAGCACTGATTTACGCAGCATCCGTAGTGATCTTTTTTCTAGTTTTATAAGTGGTGTAAAAAACTGCTGGAGAACCGTATTGCGTATCGTTGCTTTTTCTTTAGCCAAGGTAACCACACGCTCATGCAGCTCCAGCGCTCGACTATTTGATCGGCCAACGACACCACCGCGATTCCGCTGCATGCCATCACGCAGATGATTTAATTCATCATCAATCAGGATCAATATAAACCTGATGACACCTAGCTGGAGCAGTTGAATTTGTTCTAGAGAGGAGGTTTGGCGCGCCTGCTGTATTGCGGCTTCCATCATATCGGAATAAGCCAAAAGAAACGCATCCATATCTGCTTTTTTAGGCTTTGCTGAGCAAGCACCCAAACCAACGATAGCAGTATCGTGCTGTAAAATCCCACGCACAAACTGCGTAGCTCTGATAATAAATACAGGACTTAAGGTTATATCGATATGCGCATTATCGATACCTTTCTGCAACTTATGAAGCTGAATCCCCATAGGCTCAGATGGGTGAAGCAGCGCTAAAAACTCATCCTTTTTTATGCGCTTTTGTGCAAATGTGTTAAACCGGGAAAACACTGTGACACCAAATCAGCGGTTATTAAACACTAACCTCTGCCATAAGATAGTTGTTTTTATAGGCCATTAAAATCAAAAGCCTTGCATGCGAAATACTTTTATCTTGCTGGAGCGGGCAATATGAATAACTTAAAAATCCAAGATTCTCGCTTTAACGCTGCAACATCACCTCAATCAACTGATCTTCAAGCTCAATTCGTGATGCAAGCACTTCACCCATTTGCGAGAGATCCTTGGATAGATCCTCCAGGTGCAATTCATGATCGGCCTCATCATATTTATCATTAAAAGAGACAGCCACATCCGTCGTTTCAAGAATATTGGGATAGATGTTCTCAGCAAGCGATACAACGGCCTCTCGCCTCTCTTTGCCACTGCCAATACGGTCATAGACTTCAAAATGCCCAAAGGCGATGTAGTCAACCAGCACTTCACAGAACTCTTTCAAATGATCGCCAAAAGGTGTTGCTGGGCACAGCGGCTCCAACCCGGCAACATGCCAATAGAGTGCTAGCACCTCTTTGCGCTCTGTCAGTAATTTATCAATCATGTCCCGTGTGCCAGTGCGGCGCTCTACCACTTTTTCAGTCTGACCATTTGCCATGCTTAAACCCTTATTTAATCTACATCTGTTAATAAAAACATTAATCACCCTATTATGGCAAGCATCATGCATGCTAAGAGAATTAGACAACCATTCTACCGTCTATAAAAAATAACAACAGTGCAATAATGCGTTTTAAGCCCAAAGAAAGTAAATTATGTGCTAAATAATCACCCTACTTTAGAGAATAAACGCGCTTAAAAGGAAAAAAGATGAAAATTAATAAAGTGTGCATCCTTGGTGGCAGTGGGTTTGTTGGCCACCATATTACAAGCAAACTGGTCTCCAAAGGCATCCAATGTCTTGTTCTAACACGCAATCCAGAACAGCATAAAGATCTGAGGGTGCTACCTGGTGTCCAACTGCTTACTGCCAATATTTTTGATGCCGAAGCAATAAAGCCACATCTGGCTAGTTGTGATGCCTTCATCAATCTTGTTGGCATTCTCAACGAGGGGCGCAATAAACAGGGATTTAAGCAGGCACATGTGAATCTAGTCGAAGCCGCTATTAAAGCCTGCCACACAGCAGGCATATCCCGGCTATTGCATATGAGCGCGCTAAATGCCAACCCGGGTCAGGGGCCAAGCCGCTACCTTTTCACCAAGGGCGAGGGTGAAAACCTTGCGCACAAACTCGGCCATCCTAATATCAACATCACCAGTTTTCGCCCCTCTGTTATCTTTGGCTCAGGCGATAGTTTTTTTAACCGCTTTGCCGATCTATTGAGTCTAGCCCCCATACCCTTCCCCCTCGCCTGTCCAGATGCCCGATTTGCACCCGTTTACGTTGGTGATGTTGCCGATGCCTTCATCCACACACTGACTGATAGCAAAAGTTTTGGTCAGCGCTACAACCTCTGCGGCCCACGCATTTTTACCCTGGAGGAGCTGGTTCACTATACGGCTCAGCAGTTAGGATTGAAGCGTAAAATAATTCGCTTGAGTGACCGCGCATCGAGGCTACAGGCAGAAATTCTTGGCCGAATGCCCGGCCAACCCTTCTCTATTGATAACTACCTTTCAATGCAGGTTGATAGTATATGCCAGCACAACAACCTGCTTGAGCTAGGCATTGCGCCTAAAGATATTGATGATGTCGTACCACTCTACCTGGGGTTCACTTCGAAACAACGCCGACTATCCCGCCAGCGACAGGCTGGATAAGTTGCTCAATCTGCTGTGAGCGTATCTCTGGCGTTAGCTTTGCCAGTGCTGCACAGGCATGATAAAAACTGGCCAGATCACTGTTGGACTGGGCATAAAGAGCCAACAGCCCTGGAAGCAAACGCCGATAGGTCGCCACTGAAGCTAGCCGAGCATTATTGAGTTTACGCTCAAACCAGTGGTCAAACCCAGCATACCCATTCCACCGCTGCTTCAGCTGCGCATATTCAGCACGCAGCCGCTCAAATTCAGCCGCCTTGGCCATTCGCATCTCTGATATAGCTATTGGCTGAGCAAAAAGAACCTCAAGCCTTTGGCGCGACTGCAATAAGAGTTGGATAAATGCCTCTTCTCGCATCTCTTGCTCGCGCCAATGGGTAAACCCTTCCCTATCATTCTGCGCCGCCATCCACTGTTCTACCCCAAGCCGCTCAACAGCCATAGCAAAGGCTTCGTTAAACTGGCTGTCACCCTTAAAGTAGAGCTTTTGATGTGCTAATTCATGAAAAACCAACCCCGCTAAATGGGGCTCTGACCAGTTGATCACCGTATTTGGAATCGGATCATCAAACCACCCTAACGTAGAGTATGCAGGCACAGCCTCCACTACCACATCCAATCCTTCATCACTCAGGCCTACAGCAAACGCTTCTGCCTGTTGCTGAGAAAAATAACCACGATAAGCGGCACAGCCCACGACTAAATAACACCACTGTTTAGGCTGCACAGAGAACTCAGGTGTTGCCACAACGCTCCAGACCATGGCAGAGCGCCCCAGATCAGCATAACTGCGATAGCTGGCATTGTCCGGCAGCCCCAGCTGATTGCTGGCAAAATCTCGCATCTTTAACACTCGCTGCAAACGCTGGTGCAACTTATCTGATATTTCAGAAGTCGCAAGCAATGCCTCAATAGGCTGCCGCTTTCCAATCAGATCAAGCTGCCCATGCACTGATTGAGCGTAGTAGCTTAGGGTTGTACACCCAATCAGCAGCTGAAATATCAACAGTAATAATACGATTTTGATTTGCATACCGAACACGTTAGCATGTTGCAAATGAGTAACAAACAGATGAAATTTTACCTGGTGGGCGGTGCCGTGCGGGACAAGCTATTAGGCCAACCCATCACTGAGCGGGACTGGCTGGTCAATCATGCCACCCCCGACCAGCTGATTGCACAGGGCTATCAACAGGTTGGCAAGGATTTCCCCATATTTCTGCACCCAAAAACACATGAAGAGTACGCATTACCGCGCAGCCAGCGCCATAACATAACCAGCGACCCTGTCAGCATTGAAGAGGATCTCACTCGGCGAGACCTCACCATCAACGCCTTAGCTCAGGGGGCAGATGGGGCGATTATCGATCCCTGCGGCGGGCAAAGTGATCTAAAAAAACGTATTTTACGTCACACCCCATCCTTCATTGAAGATCCTATTCGCACACTTAGACTTGCCCGCTTTGCTGCTCGTTATCATGCACTTGGATTTAGTATTGCGGAAGAGACAAAGCAGCTGGTTCAACAAATGGTAGCCGATGGCGCTTTGGATAATCTGGTTTCCGAGCGAGTCTGGGCAGAGATAGCAAAGGCCATGACGGAAGATCACGCGCACATCTTCATTAAAACCATGCGTGAACTCAATATTCTGGCTCCTATTCTGCCAGAGGTTGATTGCCTATTTGGTGTGCCCCAACGCAAAGACTATCACCCTGAAGTGGATACCGGGCTGCATACCCTGCTGACACTGCAACAGGCATGCCTGTTAAGTGACGACCCACAGGTGCGTTTTGCTGCACTGGTACATGATCTCGGCAAAGGCACCACACCCGCTAACGTATTACCCAGTCACCGCGGGCATGAAGAGCGTGGTGCAAAACTGATTAAGCCACTCTGCAAGCGCTTACGTATCCCCAATGCCTGGCGTGATCTGGCAATTCCAGTGGCTCGCTACCATCTACTGTGTCATCAAGCCTTTGAGCTACGATCAAAAACACTGCTCAAAATATTAATGGGGTTGGATGCATTACGGCGGCCACAACGCTTTGAGCAATTTCTACTGGTTTGTAAAGCAGATGTGCGTGGGCGTACAGGCCTGGAGAGCAGCGAGTACCCTCAAGCTGACTTTTTACACGCCATTTATCAAGCAGTCGCCCAGATAGATGCTGCAAAGATCAGTCAATCAGAATCAGAGCCACAGCAAATAATAGTGCGCTTACAAAGAGAACGATTACAGGCGATCAGTGCCGTAAAACAAATCTGGTCAGAGAATGTGCTAAATCCCCATAAATACAGCTGATGCGGCTGATTGAATTACATTTTTAATGCGTCTGTTAGTGGCATCAGAGACAATCACTGCCATGCTATCCTGAAGCGCAATAATCTTACCAAACAGCCGCTCAAAGCTTAGATTGGATGCCGCGCCAGACATCTCATTAGATAACAGATAGAGCCGGTCTTCAGCGTTTTTATCATTGCTTAGCTTCCACACCGCAATCTCAACATTACGTGCTGCGTTATGCATTTTTTGCGGATCTAACTCGTCTATTAAATAGAACTCTTGCTGCCCATTGTAGGAGTCCAGCACCATTCCTCGCAACCCCTCTACTAATGCCAAAACACGATCCCCACGATAGCTATCCTGAAATGCCAAGCGCATACTTTCAACTGAACGCTTACCTTCTAACTCAGGAAAATCAGCCTGCCGATTGGCTCCAAAAACCTTTTCCAGTACTACCTCTATATCCACAGTACCCTGCTTACGCAATTCGGTTGGATTGCGCCAATAGAGCTTTTCCATCATGATTTTTAGTTGGGTTAATGTCAGCTGTAAATGCGTCTCTGCCACCAAATCCACATCACTCTTAGCAAGATCTTTAAATTGAAATGGCCTAGGTTCCATCACTGGGTTTTTACTGCTATTACTATTGCAACCCGCCAACAGCAGGGTGAGCATGCCAAGCAAAATACCATGCCGATAAATTCTTTTTTTATAAGCGATCACTAAGATCCCTCACACTAAACCCCATCAACGATGATTCAATTCCTTTACTTAAGGCGATAGCCTTAAAACGCTCACCCATTTCAGTTGGCATAGTGAGGCGCTTTACAGCCTGCATCAGGGTCATGTGGTTTTTAATATCATTAGGATCAGAATTCATCAACAACGAATCTAACCCACACCCTAATAAAAAATGGGCCTGGGTGGTGTAGCCTTTTAGGTTAAAGCCCGCATCCAACCCTGCCTTGGCAACAGCAGTGAAATCCACATGCGCGGTAATGTCCTGCAAACCTGGCAAGATTAAAACATCATCATGTGCTCGATGCCGGTAATAGCACATTAAAGTGCCCATGCTACGCTGTGGGTGATAATACTCAGAAGCGGGGTAACCATAATCGATCAGCACTATGGCTCCACGTTCAACTCGCTGAGCAAGCGACAGCATCCAAGAGGTAGCACGCAGGTTTAGCTCAGATTCATATCCAACAGCCAACTCTCCCACCTGCTTCTGCAAGGCGACAATCGCATCCATCAAGCCAGGGCTGGCAGGCTCATCCCAATAGCTCGCAAAAGCATCATCTGTCCATCGTACAAAACCTTCCTGCACACCCGTCTCAGCAATATGAAAACGGCTAACTGGCATGGCATCTAGCAGCTCATTAGCAACTACCACTCCATTAAATCCCGATTCAGGCAGTGTGCTCAACCACTGCACGCGATCAGTCAGATGCGCAGCTCTTGCCATCAATGTCTCTCGTTGGCGTTGCTGTAGATCAGGGCTGACTTCCAAAATAAAGTAATGCTCAGGAAGCATTTCCAATGCCTCCAACTCCAGCAGCAAATCTGTTGCCAATGCCCCCGTGCCTGCTCCAGCCTCAAGCAGGTCACCTCCTCCTAACTCTGTCAGCACTTGTTTACACTGACGAGCCAAACAACGGGCAAACAGAGGAGAAATCTCCGGTGCTGTTATAAAATCCCCTGCCTCACCAAACTTTCTTGCACCTGCGGTATAGTAGCCCAGGCCAGGGGCATAAAGAGCCAACGCCATAAATCGATCAAAGGGCAGTCTGCCACCACCCTGTGCCAGCTCATCTTTAATCAACTCAATCAGGCGAATACTATGCTCTCGAGCTTCTGGCTCTGGCTCAGGCAATTCAGTTGGAAGAGGTTCGACACGATGGCTTCGGGATTGACTGCTAGACATAAAAATCTCGTTAGGTTGACTCTTTCTAATAGATCACATCAACTAGTGTACCAAGACCGGAGACTATAGTGATCAAAACAGAACAACCACTTGCAGGAAAAGTCGCTTTTATTACGGGCGCAGCCCAGCGTATTGGTGCTGAAATTGCTCGCACTCTGCATAAGAACGGCATGAACCTGGCACTGCATTATCGAAATTCAGCTGAGGCGGCTCAGCTGTTAAAGCAACAATTGGAAGCAGAGCGCCCAAACTCAGTCTTATTATTACAGGCAGACTTGAATGATACCAACGCATTGCCAAAGCTAATTAATGAGATCAATGCCCACTACAAGCGGTTAGACCTATTAGTAAACAATGCCTCAAGTTTTTACCCTACCCCTATAAAAACAGCCCAGATTGAGCAGTGGGGAGATCTCATCAGCACTAATATGAAAGCCCCTTTCTTTTTATCAAAAGCGGCGGCACCGCTTCTCAAAAAAACCAAAGGGTGCATCATTAATCTGGTAGATATCTACGCCAAACGACCACTTAAAGAGCATTCCATCTACTCCATAGCCAAAGCCGGTAACGCAATGATGGTCAAAAGCCTAGCCCAAGAACTAGGGCCAGATGTGCGGGTAAATGGTATTGCACCTGGCGCTATATTATGGCCGTCGCAAGATATACCAGAAAAAAGCAAAAATGAGATTTTAAATGAGACTGCTCTGAAACGGGCGGGCACTCCAACTGACATAGCAAAAGCAGTGCTATTTCTATTTAAAGATGCCGATTACATTACTGGACAGATAATCACGGTGGATGGGGGGCGTGCCCAGCAGTAATAGCTATTTGAACTGTTAAATTTTTATTCTATAAACAAGGTTTTTTAAATGGTTATTTACTCAGCACAGACCATAACGTGCTAGCAGCCATTAATTCTCTGGGTCTTCAACTTCAGGAGCCTTAGAAATAGGGAACCAAATACGGTATTCATTATATTCAATCTCATCCAACTCTTTTTTTACCTTCAGATACATTTCAGCCTCTGATTTACTCACTCCCGCATTCTGGGCAAACTCCACCAAACCAATCTTAGCAAGCAGCATATCTGGCCGCTTACGATCAGGAGCTGCCGAGGTACGAA
Source organism: Gammaproteobacteria bacterium (assembly GCA_021773975.1). Taxonomy (GTDB): domain Bacteria; phylum Pseudomonadota; class Gammaproteobacteria; order Chromatiales; family Chromatiaceae; genus WFXD01. The sequence continues at coordinate 54,293 of JAJFJN010000011.1, forward strand.
TATCCTCTAATGCATGATCCATACGTTGGGTTCCAGAGCCATGCAGAACAGCAATAAGTTCATCAGTACGCCTTATTCTTGCTGCAAAAAGCTCCAACATATCTTCCATATGGGCAGGGTCTTCTTTCAGCCCACACATAAAATCATCACGATCCAATGCGACAAGCTCAACGTTAGTCAACGCTGTTACATGAGCAGAACGGGGTTTAGCATCTATCAGCGAGAGTTCACCAAACAGGTCACCCCGACCCAACATGGCCAATGTCGATTCACCCTTGTGACCACTGGTCGTTCGAGAGACCCGGATGGTACCTGTGTCAATAATATAGGCTTCGTGTCCTGGATCACCTTCCTTAAAAAGCGTATCCCCTTTACCCAAAATGACACGCTGAAAACGTTTAGCAAAGGCAGATAAGAACCGTTCATTCTCCATCAACCCACCAAACGTCCAGTTATAAAATTCCTCGAATGTGCCAGCAACTGGCTGAATAAAATCACCAAACTCCTCAACCCAGAATTTGTCATCCAATAACTCAAACCCAAGCCGAGTGTACATAGCAGCAGATCTTGCACTAGGCGTTGCAATAATATGGGTTCCACCCCATGTTTTTCCAACGCCTGCTCCCATTTTTAACAGCGCATGAATCACATCCCGCCGGTTACGCCAATCACTACGAATTGCCAGCATACCAGCACTACCAAATCGCGGAGGGGTGTTATGAGTGCGCATCCACTGCTCTACAATACGTTCTCGATACTCAGTAAAATCATGGGACTCATCAGGCGGCAGGCCAACACCCGCATCAAGGTTGATGCGCATCGTGCCAATAGGTTCATCACCGCTATACGCAATAATATTACCCACTGGTGGTAAAGCATCAAAACGGTCAAATATTGTTTCGGAGGAGTCTGAAATAATACCCTTAAGAACCCCCTCACCCTTAACATAGACCTGATGCCGAAGATGGAAGACATCATCCAGCTCCTTGGCTGTTTTAGCGATTTTGACCCTAACTGACATTACTGGCACCTCCACAGCCAAACGGCTGGCACATAGAAAGTATTAATTGTCATAAAGGTATTCTACGCCAAAAAACGTAATCGAGAATACTAATGCACATTACATTTCTACTATTTCTACTAAAACATTAGGAATGACAATGCCTTTTCTGGGAGCCTCCTCATGGTAAATACCCGGCCTTCTGTTAGTAGAATTAAATTTAGGTGCAACCTTGACAAGCTAGCCGATAGGCCGGGATTGAATAATAGTGGATTTTTAACGCCCCCACTCCATCCACGAGTTTCATAGGTATCTCAAACATAGTGCATTCCAAACCCTGGAACAGCCAAACAATAGAATAAAAATGAGGCCACCAGCAAACCTACACAATTACTATCTACCTTCTCATTGATGGCAATGCTCGCAGTCCCAGCAAGAACTGCAACCAAAACTCAACCCTACGCACTAACTGGGAGACAGACGTAAAGCTGTCAGAATTATTTACACCACACTATTTCCTGTAAATAGCACGCCAAATGATAACATTTACTATTTTACAATCAGTGAGTTAGCAATAGAACAACAGCACGGACACTTGAATGATTACTAAATACCACCCTGACCTACAGCTGAATCAACAGTATTTCAATTCAATTTTGTCAGTATTTTTTACACTTAAGCCAAACAAACACATACCCGGCAAGCATCCTGATCAATAGCCCACTGTTTTTATTACATATTATCTATCTGGCATGCTAACTGCATTCATAACTCACAACTAGGAATCAATCTTAGCAAAATGACAATCCAGCTACAGGAAAGCAAATATGAATACAAAACAAATCATCAAAAAAACAGCTCTGGCAGGTGCCATTCTCGTTGGCACGTCCAGTGCTGCACAGGCAGGGGCTTTAGCTAGCTCTGTGGTTGAACTTAATAACCTCACCTTCTCAAAAACCGGCGGAGCAATCCTCCATACAAACGACCTGGCCGGGTTAACTTATAGCAGCCATTCAGATACCTCTGTATCCCTTACGGGTTATGCATCCGCAGTTTCCACTGCCAGCTCAACAAACCCCACAGTGGCAATGGATCTCTACGATTGCCTCGGTGACTGTACCCTGTACACCGATAATCAATTTACAGCGAATACACTATCAAGCGCTGATGGCGTGCCTTTTACCAACTATTCAATTGCAGACCAGTATGAACTTGGCTCTCCAATTGATGGGATGGGGCTTACTGGCGCAAATCTTGGAAACGCATCGCAAGCTGGCGTAAATCCAGATGCTATCGGCAGCTCTACCAGCAATAACGTACTTGGCGCCACATGGGCGTTCAGTGGCTATTCAGGCACAATTGATATCGATTTTGACCTAGACTATTACCTCGAAACCTTTGTAACGGCCGACGCATTACCCCCTACAAATGCACATGCCTCATATGAGGTTACTTGGGATTTGTATTCACAAGGGCAGCTTCTCTGGACTTCATCAATAGATCAAACTCTATTTTCAGATTCACCTTGGGCTAATGGTACTGCTTACACCGGGTGTATCATAGGGACAGGTATTCCTTGCACCACCATGGGAATTGATGCCCCTCAGAATGCCAGTATCAAATTGACAACCATTTCGATGAATGCTGGTCAGGCATACTCATTGAGTGCTACTGTAGAAACAACTGCCGATGTAGAAGCCGTTCCAGAGCCAACAACACTGGCGCTGCTCGGGATTTCACTGCTAGGCTTTGGTGCTGCACGGAAACGTCGCGCAGCCTAATCCTGCAGAGAAATATGAGAGAAAGGGACGGAAACGTCCCTTTTTTTTTGCCTTTAAACAAGTCATACTTACTGCACTATGCCAAGTTACACTGCAATTAGCGCACTTGCCCTTGAGATATTCTCAACTCGCTCTGCAAGACGTAAAACCGAGCCAGACCTGGTAATGGACGACCCTGAAAAGGTAGCCGCCTTTACTCGAGCAGGGCGCGTGGATGGCGTCATGGCTCCTATGTATCTGTTTCACTGCGCCCAAATCAGTGAAGTCATAAGGTCAGGGGATACCGTGTTGGATCTTGGTTGTGGCCCAGCAACACAACTCGGCCTGGTAGCCAGTATTAATCCAGAGTGCAACTTTATAGGGGTCGATCTTTCAGCCGAAATGCTTGCAAAGGCTACGGGCTATGTGGAAGAGCAGAAAATAGGCAACGTTGAGTTTCGGCAAGAAAATATAACCCGGCTGTCATCATTTCCTGACCAGAGCGTAGATGCTGTGATGAGTACGGTTGTCCTGCACCATCTGCCGGATGTCGATGCACTTCAAAACGTATTTGCTGAGGTGGCACGGGTTCTGAAACCAGGGGGAGGCATCTACATCGTAGATTTTGGGCATCTTAAATCAGAGAGATCCATCCAGAAGTTCGCCTATCAATATGCACACAGGCAGCCGGAACTGTTCACTTTGGATTACCTCTACTCTTTACAAGCCGCCTTCTGGTTAGAAGACTTCAAAAACGCCCATGAACACCATCTTAAAGCGCATTCAAGCATATACTCTACCTTTATTGCCCCATTTCTTATAGCAATAAAAAGTCCGTCACGACACCCTCAAGATTTGGAATTGGCCAATAGAATCAAAGAATTAAAGAAGGCACTGCCAAGCCATCATAAAACGGATATCGAAGACCTAAAAACATTTTTCTCTCTAGGTAAGCTAAAAAGTCCATATTTATAATTATCATCCTTAATCAAGCACCGCAGCATATTTGCACTGTCTTTTGGTAAACTGTTCTGGGTCTGAAGTGCTGATGCCCATTCTAAAATAGGCGATAACAGTTTTGTCGTCTACGCCAAAAATATTATTTATTTCCTGAGAGGCTACTTCAATTATCTTTTTCTGTTTGGCAGAAAACCCATCCAACCTACCGTCAACAAGCCGCTGCATTAACAGAGGCAACCCCACTACGGGCTGAAATGCTAATTGTTGGCGTGTTGCCTCAAGCCAGACCCTCTCAAGCGCACGCCCACCTGCAACAAATGACTCAGGGGTTCGCCTATCAACTTTGATAACACCCAAAGCCGATGCTGATCTACAATTTAACCCGCCTTTTAAACCAATAATCTTAGATAGGCCAACACTGTTTAATGCATTAACAACTGACCAAAAACGAAACATGGGGAAAATATGAGCTTCAACCACATCAATTCCCAATGAAGTTAACGGCATTCCATCACAGCTCTCAGTGACCTCTTTTTGATTCCAACGGATTTGGCTAAACAAGAAAGCGTGGATATCCTTATGTTCAAATACCATTTGGTCATTACTTCGAAGTAACCAAGCCAGACGCTTTCTACTAGAGGAATCTGTTATCACACCTACCGAAGCCTCCTTTATACAATCAGCAGCACACTTAAGAGACTGGCGCTGCTCTTCCGACATATCAAATGAACGGTAACGATTTCTATTGGTGCACCGTTTAAAAATAGAATCGTACAGCGGATCCAATTCAGGAGCGTGCTCACTAACTTCACACCTTGCAATGTGATTTGCATCATTAACATCAGGAAAGATTATTAACTTAATTGCACAACCAATAGCTCTTCCTGCAATTAATATATTTTCAATCAATGCCCCATGTGCAATTAAAGAGGCGAATTGTTGATAGTTCAGATAAGAGGAATCCCTCTCTGGCATATTATAAATATCTATACAGCCTTGAGTTTCTGAGGCAATAAGTTTCCATGGCTGCGCGTTGTCACCGGAGGGCGCGCGAATTGCAGCAGCAATAATTTTTTCTAGCTTGGTTTTCATACGAATATCAAGGTTAGCTCAACTATCTTTCAGTTGTTTACTCGCAATCATAATGCCGAGTTTTTGAATAGGGTTCCTATTCCCCCAGGGTCGCCATGTTTTAACGAACTTATCACGGTATGCATCAAACTGTTGCCCCCATGGTGCTGCTAATACGTCTCCACGTTTAAGTAGTATTTTCAGCGCTTGTGTTGCTGCCATTCCCGCACAAAGCTCACATGCCATTGGTGTTGAGGGGCCTTTGTGATTAGCAAAATCAACTGCATCTGGGTGAACCAGGTACCCTCGTTGCAACATTGCTGGTGATAGCCCGAGAAGAAACCGTATCAATTGCTCTCGCTCTGTATATCCTTCTAGTTGAAAATACTGTTCAAAAGTCATCTGTCCAGGGAGAAAGTTAAGGACAGCAGATCCCATTCCCAGCGGAGCAGCCGTCACAGCTGGAATATTTTTTTCTGCGCAGGCAGCAAACACTGCTCTTCGTGCAGAAACGGCAAAGTAATCCAGTCCATCAATATAAATATCTACCCCATCAAGAAACTTTTCTATATTTTCCTCATTTATGCCAGATGAAAACTTCTTGAGATCCAGCTCTGGGTTAATATCCAACGCCATTTCAGAGAGCACTTCCACCTTTTCCTGACCCACTCTACTAAGAAAAGCTCCTGCTTGCCGGTTAAAATTACCTACTTCAAAAGTATCAAAATCGGCAATATTAAAACCACCAATACCAAGCCTGGTTAAGGTCAGTAGGTGGCTGCCCCCAACACCGCCCAACCCGCCAATGGCCACACGCTTCGAGCGGAGTAGCTCTTGCTCCTTAGGTAGCAACCAGCCTATATTACGTGAAAATGCTGTATGATAATCAAACGCCTGCATTACAAAGCACTCAATCGCTTTAGCATCTGCTCAGCTTCAACCTTTTCTGGAAATCCAAGGTCTTTTTCAAGCAATGCCTCAAGGCTAGTTTTCGATTCCTGGATCTGCCCCGCTTTCTCCAAAATCTGAGCATGATGATAAATCAGGCTAGGGTTCATCGGTTGTTGCGCCAACGCACGCTCAATAAGTCGCTGTGCACGTGCTACATCTCCATTTTGTGACACTAGCATTGCAAGTGTATCCATAACCGTTACTGAAGTGCGATTGCTAACATATGCCTTTTCAGCAAAGGCTAATGCTTCATCAGGAGCTGTTTTTCTCAAATACCAAGCCAGGTTATTCAATGCAGTAGTATTGGTTTTCGAATAATTCAGCACCTCCTTATATTGAGATATAGCATCTGCCTCCCGCCCTTCCTTAATATATATAGTTGCAACAACCAAGCGAGCAGAAATATCATTGGGATAATCTCTAATCCAGCTCTCTAAATAAGGGATAGAGTCACTCTGTTTTCCCAGCTTTTCATATATTTTTACTAATGCTAGTAACGTCTTAGAATTTGGCTTTTTATTATAAACATCTAAATAAAGAGGCAGTGCTTTTTTAAACTCCCCCGTCTCTATTAATATCGCACCCTCAAGCATAAGCAATGTGACATCACCTTTTATTATTTCCTTCAATACCTCTAACTTTTTTCTGCTCTCTGCAATATCCTTCTCTGAGATTAACACACGCACATAATCAATATTTGCAGCTGCGTGTTTAGGTGCTAATTCTAGTGTCTTTTTAAGTAATTTTTTTTGCTTTTCTTGATCATTCAAACCTTTATAGGCCTTAGCCAGTAAAAAATACGCTTGTGCCATTTTAGGCTGAAGCTGGATCAGTTGTTTGAATGTAGATTCTGCCCTCTTGTATTCTCTCGATATCAGTTGAATCTCCCCTAATGCACTAAGTACTGCTGGAGTATTACGCTCTTTCTCAAGGATTTCACCCAATATAGTTCGAGCCTGAGCTACTCGTTTTTCTTTTAGATATTTTTTAGATAGAAGAACGCGTGCCTTAACTAACTCTGGATTTGCAGCAATCACATCTAATAGTATTTTTTCTTCCTCTTTCTTATGTCCTTGCATGGCTTCAATTCCTGCCATATCCATAAGTGTCTGGACATGCCCAGGGTGGTATTCCAATGCCTCTTTCAGGTATCCAAGCGCCTTCTGGTAATCATCTTTTTTCAATGCCATTACAGCCAACTGTCGACATGCCTTTGGATCACCAGGCACTAATTTTTTAGCCATTTGAAATGATTTTTCTGCTTCTATCTCTTGCTTATCGGCAAGGTAACTCATTCCCAACATATTATGTGCTACTGCATTTTTTGGTTGCCGACTTACAAATGATTTTGCTGCTTTCTGCGCCCCTACAAGATCATTTCTCCTCAAATAATTTAGCACCAACATAATATCTGCTTGCTGAAACTGAGGATCAATCTCAATAGCGCTCTCCAGATTTTTAAAGCCTTGCTCATTTTCTCCTTTTGACAACAAGCCAACCCCAAGCCGCATTCTTGCACTAGCTTCTTCTGGCTGAAGCTCCACAGCCCGCTCAAGAAGCATTATGGCTTCATCTGTTTTACCTTGATAGATCAAAGCATTTGCAAGTGTATTCAGGGCTGATATATTTTCCGATTGAAACTTAAGCACAGGACGCACTAAAGCTTCTACCTCTACAAATTCCTGGTCACTTAGTTTGATTTGCGCCAACAACATACGGCCTGGAATATGATTTGGAACAACTGTTACAAAGCGAGACAAATACTCCTTTGCCTGCTCATGGTTGCCTTGAAGAAAGTGTGTGGCCCCTAGATAGAAAATAGCTAGCATTTCATCATTATTACCTTCAAGAACCAACTCTAATGATTCTTGAGCTTCAGGCAGTTTTTTTTGATTAAAATAGAGTGCCCCTTGCGCATAATGCACTCCGATATGCCTCGGAAACCTTGCCTTTAACAGATTCAAATCGCTCTGTGCCTTCTCGTAGCGTTTCAACTGAATAAAGAGAAATGTTCTCTTTAATAAATCACTCCCATTATTAAACCTGCTTTCAATGGCTTTAGTATACGCCTCTACACCTTTTTCTAATCCATCTTTAACAGATGCAAGGTCACCAACCAAACTCCATGCCGGTGCATACGCACTGTTTTGTGCTAAAGCTTTATTCAAATAACTACGTGCCTCTTCAATTTCTCCTTCAACTACACTTAAACGCGCTTTGGCCATAAGCACATAAGGCAAATCAGGCCCTCTCGAAAACGCATCATCAAGCTCTCGTCTTGCTTTATCTATCTCTTTTTGAGAAAGAAGAGCCAACCCTCTCGAAGCCATTAATCTGGCTACAACTGTATCTGCATGAACTGAGCTAATATCTTGCCTTAATACTCCTGAGTAGTTTTCCTGTAGCAATAATGCTTCCAGCAATAGCGGCAATACAGAATCATCATTAACGCCAAGCCCCCTCGCCTTAATTAATTCTTTTTCTGCTGAGAGAGCATCCCCTAACTCCACATGAAGCTTCCCCAAAAGCCAGTGAGCCTGGGGGTTATTTGGGTTTTTTTCAAGGGCATTCTTTAATTCTATTGAAGCTGACTTAAGTTTACCCTCATCCAAAAACACCTGAGCTCGCGATACATATTCTGTATCTGAAACATCATTAAACAGACCGTCACAGCCACCTAGTAAGAGAGCCAGCAAGACCCCACTAATTCGCTTCATTTCCATACTCCATTAAGTTCACATAGCGAAACATAAAAATATGTGTCTCACTGATTATAATATTTAAAAAAGCCGTACTCTTCCTTCAAGTGCGTTTGTTATAAATCAAAATCAAAATTGCCGGCAACAGCAGTAAATCAAAAATTAATGCAGCCCACAGCCCAACACTAGTCAATAATCCATAATGCGTTGTTGGAATAAACTGTGATATTAAAAGAATTAAAAACTGAGCACACAAAATAATAGTAGTAGTAATAACAGCACGCCCTGCTTGTCGAAATGTTCTAGATAGCGCAAATACGGGAGTTACACCACGCTTCAAGCGATGAATAAATCCATGATACACATGAATTGTGTCATCTACAGCAATACCCACTGCAATGCCTGCAATTAACACCGTAGCAATATCTAGCCAAATCCCCATTGCACCCATTATTATAAATATAAGCAGAATCGGAGATATATTTGGAATCATACATAGCAGCGCTGCGCCTATAGAGCGCCAAAGTACGAGCATAAGAAAAAAGATCAGACCTATCGCTGTCCAAAGACTTAATACCTGCCCACGAACCAAAAAATCCACTTGATCAGCAAACAAGCGGCCATGTCCTGCTAACTCCCAATTAAGTTTTTTTCCTACAGTTTTTTCTAACTGCCCTCTTATTAACGCCATTACCCGGTTGATTTCGTTTGCACCATGCACATTGACACTCAAGTTAACATGTGACGTTTTGAAATCTCTATCTACAAAATCATAAATATCATCTCCATCGTAGACAAATAAGTACTGGCTAATAAGCTTTTCATTATCAGGTACGCGCCGATAGGCAGCATCTTCAGAGTTAAATGCCCAATTCATCTCCTCAATAAAATCAACATAAGAGGTTGACTTATCAACTTCTGGCAAAGCATCGAGCCAGCGTTGAAAATCACGAATCAGCTTAAGATTTTCAACCGCCTTTAAACCATCACGGCCAGTCGAATTAAACACCACTTCCAATGAGGTTGTACCAGATAGTTTCTCTTCAATCTTATCTGTCGCCTGCCTAACTGGGTGATCATCATAAAAGAATTCTTGTAGATTGGACTCAACTTTTACATTCCATATCTGCGGTATTCCAATTAGTAAAAGACCTAAAATAAATACCACCACCCACACAGGGTATCGAATCCCCACACGCAGTAAGTGCCTAACAGCCACATCCATCCATCGCAAGCCACCTTTATTTTTTGGCCATGGCGCGTAGTCCCAACTCGCAAAGATGTTAGGTACTATACCAATCACCACTATATAGATCAGCACGACACCACCTGCAGAAATGAGTCCAAAATCTCTTATGGGTGGGATAGTGCTAGTGGCGAGTGACGCTAATCCTACTGCTGTAGTTAACGCTGTAAACATCGCAGGCCGCCTAATTTCATTTAAGGCTTTTTCAACCCTATCTCGCCCAACATGCCCTCGTTGTGACGCATAGTGCAGCGCATTAAATAGATGCACCAATGTCGCAACCGTAAGAGCTGAGAGTAGCGGAGGTACAATACTTGAAATCAGTGTAAATGGCTTATCAAATACAACATAAAAAGCTACCGTAGAACTAGTAACAACCCCAATCGATACTCCAGCAACGATAACAGCCAACCAACGCCGAAACAGCAACCAGATCAATGATAATCCAATAACTACATTAGCTGGAATAAAGATCATATTATCCTGCAACATAGAACGAAACTCAGCCACATCAACTGCAATCTGACCAGACACTGCACTCAAATACCCTGTCAGGTGAGACTGATCAACAACTGACATAATTGACTCCTCAAGCTGCAAGCGTTGCATGCTGTTTCCATCCATTGCTGGCACAATAACCATTGCCAACGCAGAACCATCCTCTGCAACCAAAAGATTCTTTGCAAAACGATCTGCAAGTACATGCTGTAACCGTTGCTTGGGTTGCGTCTTATCTAACATATTTGCATCAACCAATGGTTCAGATGAAAAACCTTCATCACTGCCTGCAATATGATCCTGAGTAGTAATTGAGAACACATCCTCTATACGTGGATCTGATTGCAGTTTTTTAGCCAGCCCATCAAATGCCTGTATAAATCCGTCAGAAAATAGCGCCACCCCTTCAAAAAGCAGTATAATCACTTGATCGCTGGGAAAGGATTCACGCAGCACATCATCAATAATGACAGCAGGGGCATCCTTAGGCATAAAAACCTTGGGGGCATTATTGATATTAAGCTGTGTTAACAATGCAGGGGGCAGCAATGTAAAAACCACCAAAAATACAATACTCAGATACAGCTTCCACGGTAGATTTATGAGCTTATTTTTTAATAAAGCATCCTCTTTAGTCCGCAAAGAAATTTGAACACAATTTTCATCATCAAATATCGTATGATGTGAACTTGTTATTGCTACAAAGCTTGACCCATCTTCCTTTAACATCATTAATTTATCTGAAGGAAGGTTTGGTACTGAGTGGGGTATTGACTCCGCACGCTTGAGGTGAGATCGAAATCTACCTTGATAGGCAGGCTCTACCAGATCAAGCGCTGTTATTGCTTCCAGCTCTTCGAAATTGTTATAGCCAAGGCGTTTTAAAAAAGCTGGGTTGGCATAAACAAACACGCCCTCATGAACAACCGCAATAGGTTTGCATGATTGATCGAGTTTTATACGGCGCGCGCTTTCGTCTTCCATTGGGTTGTATTAGATCTGACTATTTCTAGACAAAAACCAACTTGGTCAACATTCTATATTCTTGGCATAGCTGCCAACATGGGGCACCAATGCAATGAGGTTGGAGCTATAGTTGAAAATATCGTTATAAAGATTACGCAGTTCGCGAATTTGCCTCCACTTTGCTGCACTTTCTATTAGACCACGCTTTTCCATTCTGGCTAGTCGATCAAGGAGACTACCCTCATCTACTAACTCAATTGCATCTATAGCCTGAAAGAGTTTTTGCACCAGAATATATGCTAAGCGGGCAAATCGAGCTGCAAGTGCTTCAAGGCGCTCCAGCGATTCTGGGGCTATTTCATCCAGACTGCCACTTTCAGGCAGCGGCATAAACGCTGAAACACGGGCATGAGAATAAGCTAAAGCATCAGCAGCTTTTTTTAACAGTATAATTTGCTCGACCATATAGGCCTGCTTTAAATCTGTGGATTTTCCCATAGGAGCACTCCTTCCAGTCTTGCCATATCATACAGCGCACTGGCAGGCATGGCTGGTGTTTTTATTACTAGATCAATCTTACGCTCACCAATTTGATCATACAGCGCCACACGAATCTTTCGTGCAAAGGCTGTCACATTATCCACAGAGCCTGCCAATTCAAGGAATAGATCTATATCACCGCCTCGCTTTTCTGTATCTACCCGTGATCCAAAAAGCCATAGAGTAGCCGGTACTGCCCCCACCAACCTGGCAAAAACATCACAGATCCCCTGGATTTCTGCAGGTGTTAAACGGACAGATTGCTTTGGATGCTTGGGCATAGTGGCTTACGCCACCCCTTAGAATTTGGCTCGCCAGCCAAGTGTTACGAGGGAGTGATCCTGATGGTATCCACCAATAGTGCCTGCCGAGCCTGTAAAGTAGTGGTTTGCCAAATAGATCTCATGCGGCTCCCAGCCAATATAGGCAAGTTCAGGGTTAATGTAGATATCTTTTTTATCCAACCCAATAAAGAATCGTGTATTTACACGCCAACGCTCATGTGCAAAGGGGATATCAACAGCACCATTAAGGGTATAGATCTCTGTTCGATCTAAAACACGAGGAGCATCAATAAGATTAGTGCCAATCAATTGAAGATTAACCCGTACATCACCATCCCCTGGATGGAATTCTGCACCTGCTGCCCAAGAGACTCCTTCAACTGTGGTATAGCTAATATCTGTTTTTGTAACTGGGACATCACTTAGCCAGGCAGCCTCAAAGCTCCAGGCTGCATCCAGCGCTTCAAACCCTATGTCACCACCCGCCACCCATGAGCGTGGATAGCGCGCTTTAAAGCGACCAAAGCTAACTAACTCATAGTAGGGTGTCGACTGCCTAACTCGCTGCGCGGTTAAAGCATAATCAAAATCAGCCCCACTATGGCTGTATCGTATGGCTCCACCACCATCACCATGCGGTGTGTGCTCAGTAAAACGACTACCGCTGACAATCGCACTCATTCTGGACGAGGGTTCCATCCCTAACAGCTCACCTTTTTGTTGATTAATTGAAGACCAGATGCTCTTCCGCCCAGGAAGTTTTGCCGCTCTAAATTTTGGTAACCAGACAACATCAAATTTACCTGCACCTTGGAAATATTCCAGCTGAACAGCTGGTGCTGCGCGACGACGATCCTGATGATCATCAAGGTTAAAACGTGAAAGGTCTACAACACTGAGTCGATCTGTAGGGGACTGCTCATCAATTCGCCCCCAGATGATTTTCTGTGTACCAAAGGTAAATCGAATATCTTCTCTGCGATAGCGAATAAAGCTCTCGCCATAGTCCAACTGAGTACGATCCAGGGTCTGTTTGCCTGACTGAGAATAACCATCAACCCTACCCGCCAGCTGTGCCTCCCAAGTTGATCCTAACTCCCAATGGGCGCTAAAAGCCATATTCAAATAATTACTTGAATTTGCCTCTGCACCCGATTTGACTAAAGACCCCGCTTCTACTTGAACCTTATCAAGGCCTACGGAAAATGCTGCTTTTTGCAATGAAATATCGTTACTATATGTAATACCAGCATCGTCCCCTGCTACTACATAACCCTCTTCCATGATGATCTCCTCTGACTCACCAGATAGAACATCATCCTGAACATCAATTTCTATCGAATCGGTGTCTTCTTCAATCAAGGTATCATTATCTTCAATGATAAGTTCCTGCTCATCCAGCTTTTCATCCGCCACTGCGTCCACGTTCCCCCCAAAGACAGGGAACACCATGCAGCTAAATAACAGGGTAATTAAGATATTAGATACAAATCTCATTGGTTGTTTTTTATCCCTAAAATGCAGTACATACCAGACTACTTAAGGGCGAAACCTCTTCTCTCGTGAGTCATCTGCCAGCGCTTGATCAGAAAATAGAACCCCTGTTAAGCCTTGATCATATTTTATGGCTTTGGTGATCATTCTTGTTTTATGCCCTGTTTTAAGGTCATACATAATACTATCTAAAACCGTCCAGTAGCCCTGAATTTTTTTGAGCTTGCGTACCTTCATTCGCTTAATCGGTTGCTCGCGCTCTTTCTCGTAATAATCGACCCTAAGCGGAACAAGTGTTTTTGGATGAATCCAGCTTATCCGTTTGGAATAGACCGAATTATCGCGATCAACTGGCGTGCTAACCAATATTTCACACATCTGACCACCCACCTTGCCTTTGCCTGCCAAGTGATGGTGATCCATGTCTACCTCTCTATCTCTGAGATCCTCATAAAACAGATCAGAACCTACAAAGCGCCCACCTTTGCGCGAGGATACAATACGCCTAACCTTATCCAATGCAGGCAGGTAGAGTTTCTGATCACTCTTATTCCCAGGGTAATCCTTTGTCAGAAGACCTGTGCCACTAATATCAGCTGGTTTTGTAAAACGAGTAAGCGACCATCTTTCGCCCTCGCCATGATCCATAGCGTAGATAAATAGGTCTCGCTGACGAGGGCTGTGTCCTTTTTCAGTGAGCATCATTACTGATCTAGTAGTAACATCCTTGCCATCAGCTCGGTCATAAGCTCGCTGAGCCAGTGCAGTACCATCTTGCAGTTCAACAGAAGCAGCTACAGAAGCAGCTAAAGATGTATTAAATAATCCGGCTATCAGCCAGATTGAAACAGTCAATAACACCTTCATGCTGAAAGCATGAACTCCTTTGCCTCGGCCAGCCATATATTGATAATTCAGCATCATTTTCTTTTGATCTGCAGTAAGTTACACGCCAAAGTCAAAGTCAAAGTCAAGTATACTCTAATATCAAGAAAGTTCAGTGTTACCTGATAATTAGAATGAAATTAGTTTTAATCCTCTAAAACCGAGGAGAGATCCAAATTCACCATCCACAGGGCTTGCTGCACTTGACCAAACCCCTCCCACAACTCCTGATAGGTTCGACCATCTACTGGGTGTCGCATCTGGCCCGCCACTTCGGCAAGCGGCCGTAACACAAAGGCATACTGGGTAATTTCACTGCGAGGGATCACTATCCCCTCTTCATTTATAGCCTCATCGCCATAAAGCAACAGATCGATATCTAATGTCCGAGAGGTGAATTTTTCACCGCCTCGAACACGCCCATATTTTTTTTCAATTTTACGAAAGCAACTGTTTAGACTTCTAATTGGCTGGTCTGTTCCCAGGCCAATCACCATGTTGTAGAACGGCTCCCCGTCAAAACCAACCGCCTTGCTCTCGTAAACGCTCGATAACACAAGCTCACCAAAAACCTCTCGTAACGACGTAACTGCACCACGGATGTTTTTCTCACGGTCGATATTACTGCCAATACTCAGCCAGACTTGGGGCATATCAGTGACTGCCACGCTCAATAATAACGCCTACATCATTTGCGCACCCTACTGCACCTATTTTATTTAGTGTCAGGCGCAGCCAAGACACACTAAACTCATCACGAATAATTTGTGCACAGTGCTCAGCCATCGTCTCTACCAATTGAAACTCGCTCTCTGCAATAAAAGTCTCAACACGCTTGGCAACCGCTTTGTAGTCCAATGCATCCTTAATATTATCTGTGGCTGCTGCTTTACGCACATCTGTCGCCATCTCCAGGTCCAAAACCACTGTCTGCTTGATACGCCTCTCCCAGTCATAAATACCAATTACTGTATCAACACGCAGACCACGCAAAAAAACAATATCCATACATCCATCTCTATTTTGCCGATTTATAGAGGGAATGGTAAATCAGTGTGGCAAAGAATAGAATCGTTTAATTCTTTCCAAGAACAACGATTGACTGTAGACGCACCACTCCACCCAACTAAAAAACATGATTGATATTACGCTTATTATTGCTGCCTATCTGCTGGGGTCCATCTCCAGCGCCATCATTGTCTGTCGTTTAATGGGGCTAGCCGATCCGCGCACCCAAGGCTCAAATAACCCTGGAGCCACCAATGTATTGCGCATTGGTGGTAAAAAACCCGCCGCTATCACCTTAGTTGGTGACTGTCTGAAAGGTTTTATTCCTGTATTAATCGCCAATCTTATGGATGTAGACCCCAATACATTGGCCGCTGTTTCTATGGCCGCTTTTCTTGGACATCTCTACCCCATCTTTTTTCGATTTGAAGGCGGCAAAGGGGTGGCAACAGCCCTCGGCGTACAATTTGGCTTGGGGTGGATGATAGGTGGATCAGTAGCTGCTATCTGGCTATTTATGGCCTATGTGATCAAGATTTCATCGCTCTCTGCCTTGGTTTCCATGGCCTTAGCCCCACTCATTATTTGGCTAATCACCAGCTCAACTGTGTTGACAGTCATGTCAGTCATGATGACACTATTGTTATTCTGGCGGCATCGAAGCAATATTCAGAAATTAATCTCAGGTGATGAAGGAAAAATAACAGGCTAGAGATGTAGCTTACACAGCGAGCAGATCGCTAAATTTCCAGCGGGGCTCTGCATTAAACCGCAAAGGTTCATTCTGCCCAGCCTTTAAACGCCTCCAACCTGCATAAGCGATCATCGCACCATTATCTGTGCAAAATTCAGGACGCGGATAGTAGGTTTGCCCCCCTTCTTTCTTTAGCGCCTCCTGCATCTTCTCTCGCAGCCGTTTATTGGCACTTACACCGCCCGCAAGCACCAACCTTTTACATCCGGTCTCTTTGATTGCACGACGACACTTGATCACCAACGTATCTATCACTGCATCTTCAAAAGCTCGGGCAATGTCTGCCTTGAGCTGTTTAACCTGCCGCTCGTCCAACTTATGATTATCTGGCAGCTCCTTATATTTGGTATTCAATGCAAAGGTCTTGAGTCCACTGAAACTAAAATCCAATCCAGGACGATCAGTCATGGGACGCGGAAAGCGAAAACGTCCCGAATCCCCCAGCTCAGCCAGCCTGGCTAACTCTGGACCTCCTGGGTAAGGCAACCCCAGCATCTTTGCTGTCTTATCAAAAGCCTCGCCAGCCGCATCATCCAGAGACTCTCCCAGCAGTCTGTACTGCCCAACACCCAATACCTCAACCAACTGGGTGTGCCCGCCTGAAACCAGCAGAGCAACAAAAGGAAATTCAGGAGCGTCCTTTTCCAGCATAGGGGCTAACAGATGCCCTTCCATATGATGCACTGCCAGTGCTGGCACATCTAAAGCCCAAGCCAGGCTACGCCCAATAGCTGCCCCGACCAACAGCGCGCCAACCAAACCAGGGCCTGCGGTGTAAGCAACACCCTCGATCTGATCCTGTTTTAGCCCTACATTGGCAAGTACTTCAGAAATTAATGGTAATGTTTTTCGTACATGATCACGTGAAGCCAGCTCAGGCACCACCCCACCAAATTCAGCATGTATTTCAATCTGGCTATAAAGAGTATGCGACAAAAGCCCAGCGTCACTGTCGTAGAGGGCAACCCCCGTCTCATCGCATGAGGTTTCAATACCGAGTACAAGCATAGAATTAAGATCCAAAACGTAAGTTTATATAATGATGTTATCTAGCTTATCAGATCGCCAACAAAAAATTAGCCTCACACCCTTTGCAAACTCGCTCCGCAACCAGTAGAATCTGCGCCCTTAATCTTATCTTTGTCCATGAATGGGCTATTTTTGAGGTAGCAAATGCCAAACGTACGTGTTAAAGAGAACGAACCATTTGAAGTTGCCATGCGCCGTTTTAAGCGCTCTTGTGAAAAAGCAGGTGTTCTGGCTGAAGTTCGTCGCCGCGAGCATTACGAAAAACCTACCACCGAGCGTAAGCGCAAAGCTGCTGCCGCAGTAAAGCGTTTTGCCAAAAAGATCTCCCGCGAATCACGCAAATTTGATCGCCAGTACTAATCTGCTCAACCTGCCATCTCATAAGCTAACCTTTCCATGCTGAAACAACGCATTCAAGGCGACATGAAAGCCGCCATGAAAAGTGGCGACAAGCGCACGCTTGGCACTATTCGGCTTATTCTGGCTGCTATCAAGCAGATAGAGGTGGATAGCCGCACTGAGGTGGATGACGCACAGGTACTGACCATTCTAGATAAAATGGTCAAACAGCGTCGAGATTCCATTGAGCAGTTCGAAAAAGCCGGACGCACAGAACTGGCTGAACAGGAATCTTTTGAGATAGGTGTCCTAAAAGATTACCTACCAGAAGCCCTGGGGGATGATGAAGTTGCCACCATGATTACCGAAGCCATTGCCAACAGCGGCGCTGAATCAATGCGCGACATGGGCAAAGTCATGGGCCTGCTCAAACCAAAAATGCAAGGACGCGCCGATATGGGTGCCGTCAGCGCTCTGATTAAACAGCAGCTTGGGAGCTAACCGGATTTAGCACCACCGCCTGGATCACAAGAATCCCATGGCTGGCAAAATACCATCCACTTTTATCGATGACCTATTGAACAGATGCGACATAGTCGATCTGATCAATAGTCGTATACCACTAAAAAAAGCGGGCAAAGACTTTCAAGCCTGCTGTCCCTTTCACGACGAAAAAACCCCCTCCTTCACAGTAAGCCAAGAGAAGCAGTTTTATCACTGTTTTGGATGCAGCGCCCACGGCTCCGCCATCGGTTTTTTGATGGACTACGACAACATGAGCTTCATTGAGGCCATTGAGGAACTAGCGCACCAAGCAGGCGTAGAGGTTCCCCGTGAGGGCAGCCAAGATTCTGGACCAGACTGCCGACCACTCTATTCAGCACTGGAACAAGCCAGCCATTACTACACAGAACAACTTCGCAGCCACCCGCAGGCCAGCCATGCTGTCACTTATTTAAAGCAGCGGGGACTCAGCGGCGAGATCGCCAGAGATTTCAATATCGGTTACGCCCCACCTGGTTGGGACAACCTAATTAAACACCAAGGCAAAGATGCACATACCACAAAGCAACTACGCGAAAGTGGCATGACCCTAGAGTCTGAAAACAGATGCTACGACCGATTTCGTGATCGCATCATGTTTCCAATTAGAGATCACCGAGGGCGTACTGTTGGATTTGGTGGCCGTATCCTGGGTGATGAAAAACCCAAATACCTCAACTCACCCGAAACCCCTGTCTTCCATAAAGGCCGTGAACTCTACGGGCTATACGAAGCCCACAAGGCACTGCGCAAAATCAAACGACTACTGGTCGTTGAAGGCTACATGGATGTAGTGGCTCTGGCACAATTTGGAATTCGCTATGCTGTAGCAACACTTGGCACCGCCACCACACCCGATCATTTAGAACGCATATTCCGAACCACACCAGAGGTTATCTTCTGCTTTGATGGCGACCGGGCCGGGCGAGATGCTGGCTGGAAAGCGCTGAATACAGCCCTGCCACTCATGCGTGAAGGCCGCGAGGCACGCTTCCTGTTTCTCCCAGACGGTGAAGACCCAGACACATTAATACGCAAAGAAGGGACAGAAACATTCGAGCAGCGCATCCAAAATGCCACCCCACTCTCTCAGTTCCTATTTGACAAACTCGCTGAGCAAGTCGACATGAGCAGCCTAGATGGGCGTGCTCGGCTAGCAGAGCTGGCAAAACCACTCATTGCCAAACTCCCCCAAGGCGTTTTTCATGAGATGATGCTAAAGGCACTCAGTGAGCTGGTAGGGCTAAACTCAGTACATCTTAAAACCCAAACACCCCCCTCAAGCAACACACCAACACGTGGTGCAAAACGCAGCACCCTCCAGCCCATGACTCCAGTGCGGTTAGCCATCACCCTGCTTTTAAAGCAGCCAGAGCTAGCACAACTACCCAACCTGCCCACTCAGTGGAAAACCCTGGAAAAACCTGGTGTCGATTTACTTACAGAGCTATTAGATACAATTCAAAAAAACCCATCACTCGCAACTAACAAAGGCGCGCTTTTTGAGCGTTGGCGGGACCGAAAAGAGGGAAAATATTTGAGCAAGCTGGCAAATAGCGACCTACCAACCCAGGAATACACCGCCGAGTTCAGAGATGCACTCACGCATCTGCAAAAACAACTTGAAGAACAATCACAGGACTTATTGCTTAAGCAATACCAGGAAGGCAGCATCACAGAAGAGCAATACAAAGAGCGTTTGCGCCAACAATACCCAGGAAAATAGCAGCAATAAATAAGCTCGCTCTCTAAATTTCCACTAATAAAGAGGCAGCGACCTGGAATAGAGCCGAATGGCATGCTAAACTGGTTCGTTTATGCAAACTCAATTATTTAATTTCGCCCATCGGCGCTAGGTTGGAAATGGATCAACAAGATCAGCAGTCAAAGCTAAAGCAATTGATCGCCAAAGGCAAGGAACAAGGCTTCCTTACCTATGCAGAGGTCAATGACCACCTCCCCCCTGGTATCGTAGAAGCTGACCAGATCGAAGACATTGTTCGTATGATCAATGATATGGGTATTCTGGTACATGAATCAGCACCTGATGCCGACGATCAAACACTAGCACAAGCCGCTGCAACCGCAGATGACGATGCCGCTGAAGCCGCCGCTGCCGCACTTGCAAGCGTCGACAGTGAATTTGGTCGCACTACAGATCCCGTACGCATGTATATGCGCGAAATGGGCACCGTCGAATTGCTCACCCGTGAAGGCGAGCTAAAAATCGCAAAACGTATTGAAGACGGCCTAAAGCAAGTCTCTGTAGCCATATCAACATACCCCGGCGCAGTAACCACATTGCTTTCAATGCTGGATGACTTCAAAGAGGGCAAAATTCGCCTTTCAGATATCATCAATGGCTTTGTTGACCCAAATGAAACGGACGAAATTGCACGTCCTAATACCACTGGTGCAAAAGAAGAGAAGGATGAAGAGGAAGAAGAGGTCGACACTGGCCCTGATCCTGAGGAAGCACTTGAAAAAGCAGCGCTACTGCACAAGCATACTGCCGCTTGGATTGCCAGCCTTGAGAAAAATGGCAGAGATCACGATGAAACAAAGAAAGCTGGCGAAGCAGTAACAGCCGCTTTTCTTGTATTCAAACTTATCCCTCGCGTATTCCAAACCTTGGTAGGCTCTCTTCGCCAAACCATTGCACGCATTCGCAGCCAAGAACGCACCATCATGAACCTGTGTATTACACAGGCTAAGATGCCACGCAAAACCTTTATTACTTCATTCCCAGATAATGAGACCAATCTGGATTGGCTGCAAACACACATAGATACTGGCAAAAGCTATTCTGAAAATCTAAAAGAACATGCAGAAGAGACTCGGCGCCTTCAAAAGCGCCTGCTTGAATTAGAAAAAGACTTCCGACTCAGCATTAGCGAAATCAAAGAGACTAACCGGCGCATGTCCATTGGCGAAGCCAAAGCACGGCGCGCCAAAAAAGAGATGGTAGAAGCCAACCTTCGACTCGTTATATCCATCGCTAAAAAATACACCAACCGTGGTCTACAGTTTCTGGACCTCATCCAGGAGGGCAATATTGGCCTCATGAAAGCGGTTGATAAATTTGAATACCGACGTGGTTATAAATTCTCCACCTATGCTACTTGGTGGATTAGACAAGCTATTACCCGCTCCATTGCAGATCAAGCTCGCACCATTCGTATCCCCGTGCATATGATCGAAACCATCAACAAACTCAATCGCATCTCTCGACAGATGCTTCAAGAGATGGGACGAGAAGCCACACCTGAAGAGCTATCTGAACGTATGGAGATGCCGGAAGACAAGGTACGTAAGGTATTGAAGATTGCCAAAGAACCCATCTCAATGGAAACCCCCATTGGCGACGATGAAGACTCTCATCTTGGTGATTTCATTGAAGATGCAGGCGTGGTATCACCCGCCGATTCTGCAACAGTTGCAGGACTACGTGAAGCCACCCAAAACATGCTCACCAGCCTCACCTCACGCGAGGCAAAAGTACTACGCATGCGCTTTGGCATCGACATGAACACTGATCACACGCTGGAAGAGGTCGGCAAGCAATTTGACGTAACCCGTGAACGCATCCGTCAAATTGAAGCAAAGGCTCTGCGCAAACTTCGCCACCCTTCACGCTCTGAACGCATGCGAAGTTTTTTGGATTCTGACAACCAATAATTGCTATAATCCAGCAGCGCAAAAACAGGGCCTGTAGCTCAGTTGGTTAGAGCAGGGGACTCATAATCCCTTGGTCGTAGGTTCGAGTCCTACCGGGCCCACCACTTATAAATCAATAAGTTAGAAATATGTCTAACTTATTGATTTTTTAACTGGTGCACATCTGGTGCACATCTAAAGTTAATTTTAGCAAAACCCACGCCACAAAAGCACACCTCTCAGAGAATTAAGCTCACCCCACCACAACAGCATTGGCAACGTTCCAGCCAAAGACTGACTTACATAATAATCATCACCTTGGAGGGCGGGCAGCTAAATAATAAGGGGCACTGATTCACCTACCACTATTGAGCTACAGTGTTGGCAAATGAAACACTTGGTTTACCAGAGAGGCCTGGAGAACTAAAAGACAATTAGGGCTTTTGAGCAAACATGGGCAACATTAGCTGCCTAAGAGTTTGAGAAGAAAGGAATCTCTAAACGAGGAAGCCGGGCACGTTGCACTACATCAAATACATGCTGGCGCCAAAAAGGCCAAACATTATGAACTGCGTTATAATCAGCAAACACCTTTAGAGCGTCATCACTAACCTTTCCCGTAATCTCATACTCAGCAACAAATTCAGCTTCTATAAAGAAGTAGGTAGGAGGGTCTTCTACATCACTCTCAACCACCCTAATACCCAGAGATACCAATATCTGAGCTAGTTTCTTTTCTTGGCCATCTGTATCTTGCGTGCCTATCTTATATGCCACACCTCTTTTAACCTGCTGAGCAACCTTCTGTCCATTTTCAGCTGGTAGATCATCAAGCTGCTTAAATTGGCTTCCAGCGAGGCGAATATCCAAAAACTTCAAACCATCAATTGCCTGTTGAACTAGTTTTTTATCAGCAGGACTCATGCTGCTATATCTCGCCATTCTGCCATATGCACCACATGTTCTTGCTGAAACTGCTTCATAGCATGGCGCTCATCAGCGCCATCCACTGAGCCAGACGGCATATAGTTCGACACAGAAACCTCAATTCCTGCCCGCAACTTCAGATCATCCAACAAATAGGGGCGCCGGTTTATCAGCCACATCAAAGCATCCATTGACTCACTTTGAATAACATCCCCTCGCTCATACTTAGAAAAAGCATTCACGCCACCACCAAATAACTCAGCTGCATCTTTTTGAGTTAAATCAAAACGCCTACGCAACGCCTTAATGTCCTCACCAGTCAGCATCCCATCTGACGCGCGTTTAGCATCAGCTATACGCTGATGGTTACGCTTAATTTGATCTTTCAGAACCGGATCAGCGCCACAAGCTCCACACTCACATCCTTCTAGCCCATCTACATGCACCGTCTTGCCATTGTACTGAAAGTCATCCGCATACAGGATCTCTCTAAGGCTATCGGCCTCACAAATAGGACAAATGCAGTCAAAAGTATTCATATCCAACCCTCAGGGTGAAACGACTCAAGTATTATTGTCAGACAGTTTTTATTGAGCATTAGTTTTATATAGAGTTCATCAGGCTGTCCATTACCAGCTTTATAGGTAATCAAATACTCATCAAGCCAGGGCTTCTTTCCATAACGCACAGAACCACGATAATGGGCACTAGTCAGCATGCTCAAACAGGTATATATATCTTCAGGTCTGTAGTTAAGGTTTTCGATGTGCCGATGCACGCGCCGCGAATAATAATGAACATCTCCTTGCAAAGCCAGCTCACGAATACGCGTTAGAGAGTATTCTGAGCTGCTCCGTCTTTCCTCACTCTCACTAACCATTATGGTTATTTATCCCCATTAGTCAACCGTAAAACACTCGGGCTTTAATAACTCAACTACGCTCTCTGACCCAAATGACACCCAAAACAGAAGCAGACAGTATAAATACCTTCAGTATACACAGACTATAAACGCATATGAAACTATACCAATAACACTCTATATTGTGGGTATGCATCACATAAACCACAAGATATCCTCATCATCCAAGAGACCAGAAGAAAGCAAATCGCTGGTATATGTCGTTGAGAATAAGAACCTTAGTTTATGGGAAATAATTTCTCAAAAATGGGGCCGCCTTTTCTACAGGCCTTCAAACCCAATGGCATTAACTTAAAAATCACCGTCATTCGGTTAAGAAAGAATAAAAAGCCAACTAAAATCCAATGCCATAAAAAATATCTGGATCTTAAGCTTTCGCTTTGCATCCTCGCCATTTGCTTTCCGGTGCCATCGA
>JAJFJN010000101.1 GCA_021773975.1 Gammaproteobacteria bacterium
CCTACTACGGAAAAGCCATTTCGGCCAGATTTTCCGATCAAATTCGTTAAATATGCCCAATATTCGCCTCATTTGATCAAAAAATCTGACTCAAAATGGCTTTCCCTCGCTACGGTTTCTATTCTCGGACAGCCTCCTAGGGAGATGAGTCAATTAATGGGCTTTTTCAAAACAACAAACTAGCGATTTGGTGAGCTGAGCAGTTGTTGTAAGATTTTTTGGTAGATCTTTGACAGTGTTTCCAGGTCCTTAACCGCAACGCATTCATTTACTTGGTGGATGGTTGCGTTTAATGGGCCTAGTTCCAGTACCTGCGCGCCTGTTGGTGCAATGAAACGACCATCTGAAGTTCCGCCAGCGGTGGAGAGTTTAGGACTCTTTCCTGTGGCCGCACGTATTGATTCAATGGTTGCCTTCAGTAGATTGCCCGTTGCAGTGAGGAATGGCTGACCAGATAGTTTCCACTCCAGCTCATAGTCAAAATCCCCCTGATCTAAAATCTCTCTCATCCGGGTTTCAATAGATTCTGGAGTAAGTTCTGAAGAGAAACGAAAATTAAAACGTATCTCACATTCTCCAGGCACGATATTTTCTGCCCCTGTGCCGTGATCCAATTGGTAGATCTGAAAGCCGGTAGCGGGGAAGTGATCATTACCGCTGCACCACTGTTCAGTACACAGCTGGGTTAATGTAGGTGCAAAAGCATGCAGTGGATTATTGGCTAGGTGCTGATAGGCAATGTGTCCCTGCTTGCCATGTATTGTCAGGTATCCGTGTAGAGAACCGCGCCGTCCATGTTTAACAGTATCCCCTAACTGTTTACTACTGGAGGGTTCACCAACGATGCAGTAGTCGATTTTTTCATTGCGCCCCTCTAGGGTTTCAATGACTTTTACAGTGCCATTGATTGCGGGGCCTTCCTCGTCACTGGTAATAAGAAAAGCAATAGATCCTTTGTGGTGAGGGTTCCCTTGCACAAAGTTTTCGCAGGCAGTGACCATAGCCGCTAGGCTGCCTTTCATATCAGCAGCTCCACGTCCAAATAGCAGGCCACCACGAATTTCTGGCTGAAAGGGATCTGAATCCCACTTCTCTATATTACCTGCGGGGACAACATCGGTGTGACCTGCAAAGATAAAGAGTGGTGATTCGCTACCACGCCGCGCCCAGAGATTTTTAACCTCGCCAAAGGGGAGTTTTTCAATTTTGAAACCAATAGCCTCTAGTCGTTTAATCATCACTGCTTGGCAGCCTGCATCATCGGGTGTGAGAGAGGGGCGGCAGATCAGTTCAGTAGCAAGCTTGAGTGTGGCAGACATTAAAATAGCTCTTGGTATTGGGCTTCAGAAAAACCAATGTGACGGTTGGTGCCTAAATCCAGTATGGGGCGTTTGATGAGGGTTGGGTTGTCCAGCATGAGTTGGATGGCGCTGTTCTGATTGATATTGTTGCGTAGCTGTTCTGGAAGGTTGCGCCAGGTTGTGCCACGGCGGTTTATTAGAGCTTCCCAGCCTAATTCTGTTACCCAGGCACGCAGCATTGACTCATTAAGCCCCTCTTTACGAAAGTTGTGAAATTGATAATTGATCTCTCGTGCGTCAAGCCATCTACGGGCTTTACGTACAGTGTCACAATTTGGAATGCCGTAAAGAGTAATCATATTCTGGGTGTCTTAGCTTCGGGGAGAGATGTATGTATGCCTCCCCGAAGCAGAAGTAGAGATTAGTCTATTCGCAATAATTCGTTGAGGGTGACTTTGCTACGGGTTCTCTCATCAACCTGCTTGACGATAACAGCACAGTTTAGGCTGTATGCACCATCTTTGGATGGCAAGCTACCTGCAATAACAACAGAGCCAGCAGGCACACGACCATAGGTTATTTCGCCAGTCTCGCGGTTGTAGATTTTTGTGCTTTGGCCAATAAATACACCCATAGAGATGACTGAACCCTCTTCAACAATAACACCTTCGACGATTTCGGAGCGAGCGCCGATGAAGCAGTTATCTTCAATAATGGTAGGTGAGGCTTGCAGTGGCTCGAGTACGCCGCCAATGCCAACACCGCCTGAGAGGTGTACGTTTTTACCAATCTGGGCGCAAGAGCCGACGGTGGCCCAGGTGTCTACCATGGTTCCACTATCAACATAGGCTCCGATGTTGACGTAACTTGGCATGAGTACAACGCCAGGGGCGATGTAACAACCTTTGCGAGCGGTGGCAGGTGGTACAACGCGAACACCTTGGTCACGGAAGGAGCGTGAGCAGTGATCTGCATATTTAGATTCGACTTTATCGTAGTAGTTAGTAAAGCCACCCTTCATGAATTCGTTATCAGTGATGCAGAATGATAGTAGTACGGCTTTTTTTACCCAGTCATTGACGATCCATTCGCCATTAACTTTTTCAGATACCCGGATCTCACCGCTGTCAAGCTGACCAATAGCTGCGATAACGGTATCTCGTACCAGGGTGTCAACGGTGCGAGGGTTGATATTGGCGCGGTTTTCAAAAGCTTCTTCGATGATCGTTTGGGTGTCGGTCATGTTTATCTCCAGTTAGTTTCGTTTAAATTAGTTCAATATAGTGCTTAATGCGTTGGGCGGCATCAATACATTCATCCAGTGGTGCAACCAGTGCCATGCGTACCCTATTGTGACCTGGATTAATGCTGTTGACCTCGCGAGATAGATAGCTGCCAGGTACGACGGATACATTCTGCTGCGCAAAAAGCCCCTGTGTGAAATCGGGATCTGCTATGGGTGTTTTTGGCCAGAGGTAGAAGCTGGCATCTGGTTGATCTATTTCAAGCGTGTCACCCAGTATATCCAATACGGCACTGAATTTATCGCGGTAGAGTGCTCGGTTTTTTATGACATGACCTTCATCTTCCCAGGCTTTGATGCTGGCAGCTTGTGTTTGAAGTGGCATGGCACAGCCGTGGTAGGTGCGGTAGCGTAAAAATAGGCTAAGAATATCAGCATCGCCCGCTACGAAACCAGATCGCAATCCTGGGGCATTAGAGCGTTTTGAAAGGCTGTTAAATACCACGCAACGTTGGTAATCACTGTTGCCCATCTCAGCTGCTGCCTGTAGTAGACCAGCGGGAGGGTGGGTTTCATTAGGGTAAATCTCTGAGTAACACTCATCTGAAGCAATAATGAAATCGTGTTTCTCAGCCAGATTAATCAATAGTTGTAGCGTTGGAATGTCGATCACTGCACCGGTTGGGTTGTGTGGTGAGCAGAGATAGAGCAGCTGACAACGATCCCAGGTATTGCTATCTACGGCCTTAAAGTCAGGTAAAAAGCCAGACTCAGCAGTGCAGGGCAGGTAATGAGGAGTGGCCCCTGCCAGCAGAGCTGCACCTTCGTAGATTTGATAAAAGGGGTTTGGCATCAGCACCAGTGGATCTTTGGTACGATCAATCACCGCCTGTGCAAAGGCAAACAGCGCCTCGCGGGTTCCGTTTACGGGTAGCACCTGGGTTTCTGGATTGACTGATTGTTCGGGTAGTTTAAAGCGATGAGTCAGCCACTGGGCGATTGCTTGGCGTAGCGCTATGGTTCCTTTGGTGGTTGGGTAACCGGAAAGGCCATGTAGATGAGCCAGCAGTGCCTCAGTGATGAAGCCAGGTGTGGGATGCTTGGGTTCACCGATGGAGAGAGCAATGTGCTCCAATCCTGTTGAGGGTGAAATGCCTTTTTTCAGCGCCGCCAGCTTTTCAAAAGGGTAGGGCTGGAGTTGATCCAGATCCGGATTCATAGGTGCAGTCTTGTTATTGGAAAGGCGCCTAGTATAAGGCATCCCTTCATGGGCGGCCAAATAGTTACTGATTGAGTCAGAGCAAAGGTTTTTGTTTAGTGTGGAACCTTGATGGCAGATTTTACGGCCTGAACGAGGTTGCGCGTCAGCTGAGTGTCTCTTTGTATGATGTGGTCTGGCCTGGCATATTCAGGGATGCCTTTCTTGCCATTGGATGTGATCATAATAGTGGGTATTGCATTGTTTACGGTACCGGAGGCACGCAGGGCGCAAATTAAAGCAGCTCCATTTAATGGTTTTAGCTCCTTTCCAAGGATTAGAAAATCAAACTTCTCCTGTAAAAGGCGTTCAAGCGCAGTAAGGCTATTATTTAAGAGTGATAGCTGAACGGGAAGTGATGAGAGTGCGTCTTTACACATCAGAGTCATCATGGATGAGGGTTCAATAATCAGACCTCGAAAGTCATCCTTGCTAAGGATTTGTCTAATGCGTTCCAGTTCATGCTCTATGGTTGTGTAGTCAGTGTGGGCATTTTGTGCTGCTTTTACTGCATCTTGTATAAGGTCAACGTAACTCAAACAGTTATTTATAAAGGCAGAATCCATCCGGGTTGATGTATCGTCAAGGGTGGTCAGCAGATCTTCAAAGTGATGGCATACCTGACTAATAATATGTATGCCATGGGTGCCAGCGCTACCTTTTAGGCTATGTACGTTGCGGTATAGCTCTTCGTAA
Organism: Gammaproteobacteria bacterium; assembly: GCA_021773975.1. Taxonomy (GTDB): domain Bacteria; phylum Pseudomonadota; class Gammaproteobacteria; order Chromatiales; family Chromatiaceae; genus WFXD01. The sequence goes on from JAJFJN010000101.1 coordinate 4,499, forward strand.
AAGCTGTGGTTTTCTGGCTGTTGTTCCAGTGCGAGTACCAATCTATTTAGTTCTTGGCACTGTTCAGGAAGTTCTGCAAGAAAAACCTCTTTTAATTGCTCAAGCAATCGCAAGGTTTGCGATAATGGAGCTTGGCTATCATTTGATGGCATGTAAAAACCTTTAAAATTTGTATTTGGTTTGGTTAAGGATTACCTGAGTATAAATTTAAAGATAATAGATTATGTCGTTAATTCAATAGGACGCGAGATAATGCCTGCCTTAGTTGCCTGTAGCGCAGCTCCATAATGTGTATGCCATTCTGAAAGTACAATCCGTTGAGCAGTTTTTCCATCCAGATCAAAGTTATGGAAATCTGGTCGATGGGTATGTCCGTGGATTAAACGTAATGCACCATTTTGCTGCATTACGGTTATGACCGTTTGATGATTTACATCCATTATTCCATCTGCTTTGAGAGAGGTGGCTTCACCACTGCGCTGCCTATAGTCCGCAGCAATTGCTTTGCGATCTTTGATGGTTTTGGATAAGAAGTCTTGGGCAAAAGCATCGCTACGGAGCATGATGCGAGCCTGCTGGTACTCTTTATCATCGGTGCAGAGCAAATCACCGTGCATCAGTAGTGTAGGAATACCTTCAAGCTCAATGAGGTAGATGTCAGGGAGTAGGGTGCTGCCTGTTGCCGCCATAAAATCTTCTCCTAGAAGAAAATCACGGTTGCCAGGTTGTATAAAGATTTTGGTGCCAGATTCTGAGAGCTGTTTTAGTCCAGCTATGATGTTAGGAATTGGGGGGGCGATATCATCATCGCCAACCCAGGTGTCAAATAGATCGCCCAGAATATAAAGATTGTCAGCTTGAGGCGCATCCTGCTGCAGAAAATACAGGAACAGCCTGACTGTTTCAGGCTGTTCCTGTGAAAGATGAAGATCTGAGATGAATAGGTTAATCGGCTGCTTCCGTTGTTTTAGCCGTGATTACTGCTTTTTCGATAATGAGATCTTCTTCAGGCACATCCTGGTGTCCCATGCGTGTAGTGGTGGCTACAGCCTTCATCTTGTTCACTACATCCATGCCTTCAATGACTTTGCCAAAAACGCAGTAACCCCAGTCATCTTGACCGGGATAGTCGAGAAATTTGTTGTTAGCGATGTTGATGAAGAATTGTGCTGAAGCTGAATGAGGATCCATGGTACGTGCCATGGCTACAGAGCCCGTCTCGTTAGATAGACCATTTTTTGCTTCATTTTCAATAGTGGCACGGGTCTCTTTTTGGGTCAGGCCGGGTTCAAATCCGCCTCCTTGAACCATAAAATTATCAATAACCCGATGAAATATCGTGCCGTCATAAAAACCCTCTTCCACATATTGAGCAAAGTTAGCAGAGGTTATAGGAGCTTTCTCTTTATTAAGTTCAATGACGATGTCGCCCATGTTGGTTTTTAGAGTAATCATTCAGTTAGGATTCCTTTAAGGTTTGGTTGCTTCGATACGGCTGATGCTTTCAATAATTACAGGGCTATTGGGTACATCGCGCATGCCGTGATTGAAGCCTGTCGGTGTGTTGGCGATCTTGTCGACAATGTCCATTCCCTTGGTGACTTTGCCAAAAACAGCGTATCCCCAGCTATCAGAGCTTGGGTAGTTCAAAGTATGGTTGTCAGCATGGTTAATGAAAAACTGGGCTGTAGCGGAGTGTGGGGCGCGGGTGCGCGCCATAGCAACAGTTCCCCGATCATTTTTAAGCCCGTTTTTTGCCTCATTTTGAATGGGTTCGTGGGTGGATTTACGTTTGAAATCCTGGCTGAAGCCACCGCCTTGAACCATGAATCCTTTGATTACACGATGAAAAACGGTGCCATTATAAAAACCTTCGTCAGCATAGCGTAGAAAGTTCTTTACAGATTCTGGTGCTTTGGTTGGATTAAGTTCCAGTTCAATGTTGCCCATATTGGTTTTTATGAATACACGGCTTGATTCAGCCTGGACGGTGCTGAGCCCAGTTAGTGTGAGTAGGCTGATGATTAGAAATCTGAAAAGAGCGATTTTCATTCTGATTGTATTCCTGATGTTTAGGGGATAGCTGACAATGATAATCCTAGTTTTATCTATCAAACAAGGGCGGAGTATCTGTTAAGTTCCTTACTTGAGTGTTCTGGCGGTGAAAAAAGTTCCAGGTTAGTACACTATATTATTGGATAAACGGGAGTATCACTAGAGTGTGGCTTTCGTTTACCATTCACTATTATCCGCGGTTAATTTTAAATTTAGGACAAAAATGCTCAAGATCCACAATAACCTCACTAATCGCAAAGAGAAGTTCACCCCGATTGAACCCGGCAAGGCCAATATGTATGTCTGTGGTATGACGGTTTACGATTTCTGCCATCTGGGACATGCACGGGTATTGGTGGTGTTTGATGTGGTTTATCGATACCTGCTCAAATGCGGCTATGATGTGACTTATGTGCGTAACATCACTGATATTGATGACAAAATTATCAACCGCGCTAATGAGAATGGAGAGGATATCTACGATCTAACCCAGCGCTTTATCCAGGCGATGCACGAGGATGCAGAGGCATTGAATATATTGCCGCCTACTCTGGAACCTCGGGCGACCGGCCATATGCAGGACATTCTGGAGATGATTCAGAAGCTGATTGACCGGGGTTATGCCTATGAGGCGGGCAATGGCGATGTCTACTATGCCGTTAGCCAATTCGAAGGGTATGGCAAACTGTCAGGCAAGAATCCTGATGATCTACGCGCCGGTGCCCGGGTTGAAATAGCGGAAGCCAAACGAGACCCGCTTGATTTTGCACTGTGGAAAGCGGTTAAGCCGGGTGAGCCTGCCTGGGAATCACCCTGGGGTGACGGACGACCAGGCTGGCATATTGAATGTTCTGCCATGTCTACCTGCTGCTTGGGTAACCATTTTGATCTCCATGGCGGAGGTGCTGACCTGCAGTTTCCTCATCATGAAAATGAGATTGCCCAGTCTGAAGGTGCGACAGGGGAGAAGTTTGTCAATTACTGGATGCACAATGGATTTGTTCGCATCAACGAAGAGAAGATGTCCAAATCATTGGGCAACTTCTTTACCATCCGTGAAATCCTCGAGCGCTACCGTGCTGAAGAGGTTCGCTATTTTATCCTGACCAGCCAGTACCGCAGTCCCCTCAACTACGATGATGAACATCTGGACAATGCCCGTGCTGCGCTGACCCGTTTTTATACCGCGCTGCGTGATCTGCCTGAGGTTGATCCTGCGGGTGGCGAAGCTTTCCGTGAACGGTTTATGGCCGCAATGGATGATGATTTTAATACCCCAGAGGCACTGGCCGTGTTGTTTGATTTGGCACGTGAAATTAATCGAACACGAGAACAGGATGAGGCAAAGGCGGCTGGTTTAGCGGCTGAGCTGCGGGGTTTGGGTGACCTGCTGGGTATTCTCCAAGCTTGCCCTGAAGCGTATCTGCGAGGGGAAGCCGATGCAGATGGCCTGAGTGATGAGCAAATCAATGAGTTGATTGAACAGCGAATTGCCGCCAAGGCAGGTAAAAACTGGAGTGAAGCAGATCGTATTCGTGACCAACTCCAAGAGGCTGGTATCGTGTTGGAGGATGGTGCGGGTGGCACTAGCTGGCGGCGAGGCTGAAGGTATCATGTTATAGTAGGCTCCATCCTGAGTAGGTGATGGAAGCTATAAACTGGAAACATTTAGATTCAATCAGTCGGGTAGACCAAATTAAACAATCTCAAAATCGTAATAATCTAAGCTGAGGCACACTTCCTTATGTCCAACTATGTCCTGTGGTTACAAGAATTAGGCATGAATGACGTCGAGACAGTCGGCGGCAAAAATGCATCTCTGGGTGAAATGATCCAGAATCTGACTGATCTCGGTGTACGGGTGCCGGGTGGTTTTGCCACCACAGCCTATGCCTATCGTGAGTTTCTGGCGCAAGGCAATATGGATGAGCGTATTCAGGCAGAATTGGATGCGCTGGATGCGGATGATATCAGTGCGTTGGCTAAGACGGGCGCCAAGATACGCAGTTGGATTATGGAGGCAGAATTTCAGCCAGCGTTGGATCAGGCCATCAATGAAGCCTACACAAAACTGGAGGCAGAGCAGGGTACCGGTCTTTCCTGGGCTGTGCGCTCATCAGCTACTGCGGAAGATCTGCCGGATGCCTCCTTCGCGGGTCAGCAGGAGACCTTTCTCAATGTTAGCGGTCTGGACAATATCAAGCTTTCAATCAGAGAGGTATTTGCCTCACTGTTCAACGATCGCGCTATCTCCTACCGTGTGCATCAGGGTTTTGAGCATCGCCATGTAGCCCTCTCCGCAGGCATTCAGCGCATGGTGCGTAGTGATATTGGTGCTGCCGGTGTGGCGTTCAGCCTGGATACCGAATCCGGCTTTCGTGATGTGGTCTTTGTGACCTCCAGTTACGGGCTGGGTGAGATGGTGGTGCAGGGTGCGGTGAACCCTGATGAATTTTATGTGCATAAACCCACGCTGGAAGCAGGCCGCCCGGCCATTGTACGTCGCAATGTAGGTGATAAAGCGATTCAGATGATCTACTCCACTCCTGAGGATAACCTGGACAGCCCGGTTAAAACGGTTGATGTGCCTATGGAGAAGCGTCCGCTGTTCAGTGTTAGTGATGCAGATGTGGAAGAGCTCTCGCGCCAGGTAGTGATTATTGAGAAACATTATGATCGTCCGATGGATGTGGAGTGGGTCAAAGATGGTAATGATGGCAAGATCTACATCGTCCAGGCTCGTCCCGAAACGGTGCAGAGCCGCACCGGCAATATAATCGAACGCTACGAGATGAAAGAGAAAGGCGAGATCATCGTTGAAGGCCGTAGTATCGGTGGACGCATCGGTAAAGGCACCGCCAAGGTCATTATGAGTATCGATGATATGGATCACATCAAACCGGGCGATGTGCTGGTCACTGATATGACCGACCCGGATTGGGAGCCAATCATGAAGCGGGCTGCCGCCATTGTCACTAACCGCGGCGGCCGTACCTGCCATGCCGCTATCATTGCGCGTGAGCTGGGTGTGCCAGCTGTTGTGGGTTGCAACAATGCCACGGATGTTATCAAAGATGGCATGGAGGTCACCGTCTCCTGCGCTGAAGGTGATACTGGTAATGTTTACAAGGGACTGCTGGAGTTTGAATATTCAGAGATTGAGTTGGGTAAAATGCCGGAGATCCCCACCAAGATCATGATGAATGTGGGCAATCCTGATCGCGCCTTTGATTTTGCTGGCCTGCCACATGCGGGTATTGGTTTGGCGCGGCTGGAGTTCATTATCAACAATATGATCGGCATCCACCCCAAGGCGCTGCTGGAGTTTGATCAGTTGCCACAAGAGTTGAAGGATGAGATTCAACCTCGTATTGCTGCCTATGAAAGCCCACGCGAATTCTTCGTAACCAAACTAACGGAAGGCATCTCTACCCTGGCGGCAGCTTTTGCGCCGCACCCCGTAATTGTACGAATGTCTGATTTCAAATCCAATGAATACGCCAACCTTGTTGCTGGGCCACGCTACGAGCCAGAGGAAGAGAACCCAATGCTCGGTTTTCGTGGTGCCTCCCGCTATATTTCCGAAACCTTCAAAGAGTGTTTTGAGATGGAGTGTGAAGCGCTGAAACGGGTGCGTAATGATATGGGTCTGACCAATGTTGAGGTGATGATCCCCTTCGTGCGTACGCTGACTGAGGCCAAAAGTGTAACTGAAGCGCTGGCTGCCAACGGCCTGGAGCGTGGCAAAGATGGTCTGCGTCTGATTATGATGTGTGAACTGCCTTCAAACGCCGTATGTGCGGAAGAGTTTCTGGAGTATTTTGACGGCTTCTCTATCGGCTCAAACGATATGACTCAGCTCACGCTGGGACTGGATCGTGACTCCAGTCTGGTTGCCAATAGTTTTGATGAACGTGATCCGGCGGTGATGAAGATGCTGAGCATGGCTATCAAGGCTTGCCGTGATGCGGGTAAGTATGTCGGCATCTGTGGTCAGGGGCCATCCGATCACCCCGATCTGGCTCGCTGGCTGTTGGAGCAGGGGATATCCAGTGTCTCACTGAATCCGGATACTGTCATTGAAACCTGGCTCTTTATGGCTGAGGAACATGCAAACTAACGGCTAAGCACTGTTTTAGTTACCCATATCAATGCCACAGAGGGATAACCTCTGTGGCTAACCAACCCTTATAAGTTCAAAGCTATGGCTCAATTCATCTATACCATGAACCGTGTGGGCAAGATTGTCCCGCCCAAGCGGCATATTCTGCGTGATATCTCCCTCTCTTTTTTCCCGGGTGCCAAGATTGGTGTGCTGGGCCTTAACGGCTCTGGTAAATCGACCCTGCTGAAAATTATGGCAGGATTGGATACCGAGATTGAAGGTGAGGCGCGCCCACAACCGGGTATCCACGTGGGCTACTTGCCGCAGGAGCCGCAGCTTGATCCAGAGAAGGATGTGCGTGGCAATGTGGAAGAGGCGCTGGCTGAAGTAACTCACGCGCTGAAACGACTGGATGAGGTCTATGCAGAATATGCGGAGCCAGATGCTGATTTTGATGCGTTAGCCAAAGAGCAGGCCAAGCTGGAAGATATTATCCAGGCACAGGATGGTCATAACCTGGATCGCACCCTGGAAGTTGCAGCAGATGCCCTGCGCCTGCCGCCTTGGGATGCTGATGTGACAAAACTCTCTGGTGGTGAGCGCCGCCGTGTTGCGCTCTGTCGCTTATTGCTTTCCAAGCCGGACATGCTGCTGCTGGATGAGCCAACCAACCACCTGGATGCTGAATCGGTTGCCTGGCTGGAGCGCTTTCTGCACGACTACCCTGGAACCGTGGTTGCGGTCACTCATGACCGCTACTTTTTGGATAATGTGGCGGGTTGGATTTTGGAATTGGATCGTGGCCACGGTATTCCGTGGGAGGGTAACTACTCCTCCTGGCTGGAACAGAAAGAGGCGCGTTTGGAGCAGGAAGAGAAGAGTGAGCAGGCCCGAACTAAAGCCATGAAGCACGAGCTGGAGTGGGTTAGAAGTAATGCCAAAGGCCGTCATGCTAAAAGCAAGGCGCGCCTGGCTCGCTTTGATGAATTACAAACCCAAGAATTTCAAAAGCGCAGTGAGACCAACGAAATCTACATTCCACCTGGTGAACGTCTGGGTGATTTGGTAATTGAAGCGGTTGACCTGAAAAAGTCTTTTGGCAATCAGCTACTGGTTGAAAATCTTAATTTTAATCTGCCCAAGGGTGGGATTGTCGGCATTGTTGGCCCTAACGGTGCGGGTAAAACCACGCTATTTAAAATGCTGACAGGTGCAGAAAAACCGGATGCCGGTGAGCTGCGTGTGGGTGATTCGGTGCAGATCGCTTGTGTTGATCAATCCCGCGATGCGTTGGATGATAAAAAAACGGTATGGGAAGAGGTCTCTGATAGCTCTGATATTATCACCGTAGGTCGTTTTGAAATGGCCTCACGTGCCTATGTCAGTCGCTTCAACTTCAAAGGCTCAGATCAACAAAAAATAATTGGCTCACTCTCAGGTGGCGAACGTAATCGTGTTCACCTGGCAAAATTGCTAAAGAGTGGTTGCAACCTGTTGCTACTCGATGAGCCAACCAATGATCTGGATATTGAGACCCTGCGTGCGCTTGAAGAGGCTATTCTGGATTTTCCAGGCTGTGTGCTGGTGATCTCACATGATCGTTGGTTCTTGGATCGTATCGCAACCCATATTCTGGCCTTCGAAGGCGATAGTACAGTGACATGGTTTGAAGGTAACTATGCAGACTATGAGGCAGACCGTAAACGTCGTTTGGGTGCCGATGCAGATCAACCGCACCGTATTAAATACAAGCGCATTGATGGTTAGTATGGCTTTAAGGATGCCTATTCTCAGGTAGCATAAATAATCATTAAATAGGCTATCTTAATTGGGGGATGTTGAGTATTTTATTGCTGAATATATGTTGTATTAACTGTTTTTTGGGTAGAGGTGTTCTTGTCTTTGATAGTAAGAGTGGTTGCTCATAAGTTATCGAAATAAAGAAGAATAACACCTATCCTTGAGGTCTAACTATAAGGCTCTATAGAGGGTCATACTATCTCTGAATAAGAGATGGCACATCTTTAATAACACGGAATAACTCTATGTTTTATCAACGTTTGATGCCATTTGGAATATTGTTGGCGTTTTGGGCTTTATCAACTACTGCAATTGCTGGTGAAGGCGGTTATATGCTGCAACCGGGTGATATTTTAGATATATCAGTCTGGAAAGAGGAGGATATGCAGAGCGAGGTGTTGGTACGGCCTGGCGGTGGGCTCTCTTTTCCGTTGGTAGGTGATATTGTCGCTGAAGGGCGTACAGTTAAACAGTTGAACGATGAAGTTACAGAAAAACTTAAGGCTTATATCCCTGATCCTGTGGTTACAGTAAGTCTTAAAAAAATTGTTGGCAACACTGTTTATGTGCTTGGTAGGGTTAATAAACCAGGTGAATTTCCATTTATTAGCACGATAGATGTTATGCAAGCCTTAAGTAAGGCGGGTGGTATGACCCCTTATGCTGAGGTTGATAAGATTAAGATCCTGCGTCGATCCGATAACGTTTTGCAGGCCATAGTGTTTAATTATGGAGAGGTAGAAAAAGGGAAGAAATTAGAACAAAACATACTACTTAAAAGTGGTGATGTGGTTGTGGTGCCATAAATGGTATGTAAGATTGTTAATGTGGTTCGACTTAATAACTTAGGCCTATTTATCGGGTTAGCAATTGCTTGTCCTAGTGCAGTTAATTCTGCGCAGTGGTATTCAGAATCTTCAGCACGCCTCCGTAATGTTTATGATGATAATGTACGGCTTACCAGTAGGAATCATGACTCAGTTGTAGGGATGATATTGGCAGGCACGATAAAAGCAGGCCAACGTACAGAGACCAGTAATATTAATCTAAAAGGGGGGGCAACCCTCAAAAAGTATTCTGGAGAGGATAATGTGAATACCAATGATTTCGATCTTGGTGTTGATGTTACTCACCGTACTGAACGTGACAAATTCACTTTAACTGCAGCGGTTAAGCTTGATTCTACATTAACGAGTGAGATTCAAAGTAGTGGTCTGATGCAGCGCCGTAAGCGACGAATAAAAAAGAATTTCGCGCTATCTTGGACACGCTCTCTTTCTGAACGTACATCACTTAAGCTGGGCTATAGTCATACCGACACAGACTATAAAAACGCAAAAAACACTGGCCTTTCAAATTACACTTATCAATCCATAGATGCCACATTTGCATACTCATTAAACATGAAGACGATTGTGTCTTCCATGCTGACCTCTTCATTGTATAAGGGATCTAATCGCACTAAAACAGAGACGCAGGATCTAGGTATCTCATTAGGTATTAAGCATAACTTTTCAGAGACATTTAGCATTGGAGCTGGAGCGGGTGTGCGATATTCAGAAACCGAATACAGAACATATCAGGTAGATGATCATAATACTGATACTGGATTGCTATTAAATGCGAATGTTCAACGTACTTTTGAGCGAATGATGGTTAGTGGCCTGTTTAGCCGTAATGTGTTACCAAGCGGGTCAGGTGCATTGCTGATAACCGATAAACTCTCGGTAGAAGCTGATTATCGAGTTGATGAGCGCCTTAATCTAAATTTAGTATCGGCTGCTTATCGAAACTCATCTGCTGATGAAGATAATGAAACGTATGATCGGATCTATTATTCAATTCAGCCTAAAATACGTTGGAAGCTAGCGCGCAGGTGGTTGATAGAAGGCTCATACCGCTATAGATACCAGCGGTATGATGCGAGCGATTTAACTGCAGACTCTAATGCAATATTTCTATCTGCAAAATATATTTGGCCTTCAAAGCCATCCGCAGGGCTGTGGTAGTGGCAAAGCGCATGAATAGCACCACATTAGTATTGTGGGATAATAAAATAGGTTTTTTCTTTTTGGTGGAAAAATAATGGAAGAAGATATTAAGGGGCTTAGTGACTATATTGCAGCTCTCAAACGCCGTAAAGTACAACTTATTACTACGGCATTTATAATTCTAGTTATTAGTGTCTCAATTGCGCTCTTGTGGCCTCCCACATACCGTTCTGCAGCAACTATTCTCATTGAACAACAGGAAATGCCTTCCGATCTTGTTCGTTCGACAGTGACAAGCTATGCAGATCAACGCATCCAGGTTATTAAGCAGCGGGTTATAACAAGTGCAAATCTACAGCGTATTGTTGAGCAGTTTGGCCTTTATGCGGAGGAACTGAAAACAGAAAGCATGTTAATGATGCTGGAAATAATGCGTGAGAATATTGTAGTAGAGATGATTACAGCAGATGTTGTTGACCCTAAAAATGGTAAACCAGTATCTGCCACTATTGCGTTTACTATCTCATTTGATTATGAATATCCAACAATGGCACAGAAGGTGGCTAACGAATTAGTGTCATTGTTTTTAAATGAAAATCTTAAACAGCGCAGTAGTTTGGCTGGTGAAGCATCCGATTTTTTAAGTGATGAAGCTGTAAAACTAAATAACCAGGTTGCAGCACTTGAAGCTGAGTTAGCTAGTTTTAAAGAGAAGAATGTTAATCGGCTTCCAGAGCTTGTACAGCTTAATCTACAGCTAATGGAGCGTACCGATCGTGAACTGACAGAAGCACAGCGTCAGATTAGAACTTTAAATGAGCGAAAAATTTATCTAACCTCAGAGCTTGCACTGATAACACCTAATAGCATGCTTTTTTCATCAGATGGTAGACGCATTTTTAGCACTGAAGATCGTTTAAAGGATCTGCAGTCAAAATATATTACAGCCGCTGCTGTATATACGGAGGGTCATCCAGATCTAAAAAAAATGCGTAAAGAGCTTGATGCTTTAAAGAAAGAGGTTCAGCCAGAAGGTATGGCACTGGAGCTTCAAACCAAGCTTAAAAGTCTGAATACCCAGCGAGTTGAGTTAACTGAGCAGTACTCAGATCAACACCCAGATGTGAAAAAAATACAGAGCTCAATTAAGAGTATGCAATTAGTTCTTGATCAAGAGTTGATTAAAGAAAAACCAGAAAACACACTAACATCAAAACCAGATAATCCCGCTTATATTCAACTACAGGCGCAACTGGAAACAGCAGAGTCTGATTTATCTTCATTTTATAAAATGAAAAAAGAGCTTGAGGCAAAAATAAATGAGTATGAAAAACGCATCACGGAATCTCCACAGGTAGAAAAAAAGTACAGAAACCTGGCGCGCGATTATGAAAATGCATTAGCTAAATACCAGGAAATAAAAGCCAAGCAAATGGAAGCAGAGCTTGCAGAGACCTTAGAAAAACAAAATAAAAGTGAGCGTTTATCACTGGTTGAACCTCCACAATTGCCAGAAGAGCCAGAGAGTCCAAATCGCCGGGCTATTATGTTTCTTGGCTTTATATTTTCTTTGGTGGGTGGTTTTGGAATTGCGGCAACTACGGAGGCTTTAGATAGTTCAATTCATGGTGCTCGAGGTGTAGTAAAGGTCGTTGGAATGCCGCCTCTTGCTGTTATTCCACTTATAACTAATCTGGCAGACCGTAGGCAAAAAGCGTTGCGTCGGCTTATCTCTGTGGCATTAGTGATGCTTGTTATTGCTGGTTCATGCGTACTTATACACCTGTTTTTTATGCCGCTTGATGTGCTTTGGTATTCAATACTTCGCCGTTTGGGAGAAGCCTAATGAATAGGGTGATTACAACTAATAGCATGGGATTTTATAAAAGAGATAATCATTCTTATTTGTTGCAATTAAATATTGCGCAGTTTGTCGTATCAAAGGTGGGGCAAAATGGAACGAATTAAACAAGCGCTGGATAAGGCGCGTAGCCAGAAACAGAACCCAGCATATGGGGCACCTTCAATGCTCCGTAATGAGGGGCCAAAGGCTGAAGAAAATATTACATATACAGAGACAAGTGTTGTCTCCATGCACCCAGAAAGCTTGCATGAAAAGCGTGTTGTTGCAGTGGATGAAAACGATCCAGCAACAGCTGCATATAAAGTTCTACGAACGCAGGTACTTCAACGGATGCGCGTTAATAAATGGAATTCATTGGCCATCACAAGCCCAACGGAAGGTTGTGGCAAAACATTAACAGCACTTAATTTGGCAATTTGTCTAGCACGTGAGGTTAATCATACCGTATTGCTTGTAGATATGGATCTTCGAAGGCCAAAATTGCATACCTATTTCCCTACTACTTCCGGCTTGGGCATTAGTGATTATTTATTGAATGATGTGGAGTTAAATAGTGTTTTAATTAACCCTGGTATTGAGCGTTTGGTTATTTTGCCGGGGCATAAGGTTTTTTCAAGCTCATCTGAAACACTCTCATCTCCAAAAATGGTTGAATTGGTAGAGGAGCTAAAAAATCGTTATCCCTCTCGCATTGTTCTTTTTGATCTTCCTCCCGTACTGGCATGTGATGATGTCATTGCGTTTGCACCATATGTAGATGCTGCCCTGCTTGTTGTAGAGGATGGAACAACACAAGAGAGTGAATTAAAACGAGCTGTTGAACTGCTAGATTCTATTAATATTCTCGGTACCGTACTCAATAAATCCACTGACAGAGCGGCTGCTCATTACTATTAATTATGTATGAAGCCTATTATGGTCTTAGTGAAAGACCTTTTTCATTGTTACCAGACCCCAGCTTTCTCTATTTGAGTAAAGGTCACGATACTGCACTGACTTTGTTGGAATATGGTTTTACGAGTCAGGCTGGTTTCACAGTCATTACTGGTGAAATAGGCAGTGGTAAAACAACACTCTCTCGGCATATTCTTAATAAGTTAGGTGATAATGTTAAAGTTGGCCTTATTACCAATGCCCAGAAATCATTTGGAGAACTTTTGCAATGGGTGTTACTCGCCTTTGGGCTAGATTATAAAAATAAATCCAAGGTGGAGCTTTACCAAGCCTTTAATGATTTTCTGATTGATGAATACAGAAAAAATCATCGCACAGTACTAATGATTGATGAAGCACAAAATCTTAGTATAGAAACAATGGAAGAGCTGCGAATGCTCTCCAATATTAATGCAGACAAACATCAGGTTTTACAAATGGTGCTTCTTGGCCAGCCAGAGCTGCGTACCATGCTTAGGCGACCTGAATTGGAGCAATTTGCACAGCGCATCTCTGTGGATTTTCATTTGAAGCGCCTTGATGAGGATGAGACTAAAGCTTACATTAAGCACCGTCTTGCAATTGTCGGAGGTGATCCAGATTTGTTTGATGATGAAGCCTGTGAAGCTGCATTTATGTTAAGCAATGGCACGCCACGAATTATTAACCGGGTCTGTGATTTGGCATTGGTATATGGATTTGCAGAAGAACAGCAACAGATTACAGCAGAGATAATGCTTGAAGTTACAATGGACAAGGCAGAGGTAGAGAACTCAGCGAACTCCCTTTTGGGGCTGACAGAAAGCGCAAGAAATGCTGATGATGGGCAGACTTTAAATGAGATTCAAAGAGGAGTTGGTGGGGCAGTTGCACATGTGCAGAAAGAGCTTCAATCTCACCTTGGTCATGCAATTGATACGCTAAGGAAAATGAAGCTCCCAAAATTTTAACAAGCGAATCAACGGCCTTTAACTGATATGTTTTTATTATAACTACATGGCTGGATTAAAAGAGAGTGCCGCAAAAAGTGCCTTTTGGGCACTAGCTGAAAATATTGGGATGAGGGGGATTACCTTTCTGGCATTCCTGGTGCTTGCAAGGCTTCTGGATAAATCGTCCTTTGGGTTGGTTGCACTTGCCGCAGTCTATGTTGCCTTTCTTGAGCTTGTCGTCCGTGTAGGGGTGACACAGGTCATCGTTCAACGTAAAACACTTTCTGAACTGGATAAAAATACGGCTTTTTGGACTGCGGCGGGACTTGGTTTGGTTGCATTGCTGTTGTCATATCTGGCGGCTCCATATGCCGCTAGTTGGAGCGGGGAGGCTGAGCTAGAAAGTGTACTGCATTGGCTGACGCTGGGTATCATTCCATTATCACTGACCCGTGTGCATGATGGCATCATGATGCGCGACATGAGGTTCAAAGGGCTGGCCGCCAGGCGTATTTTAGGCTCGGCAAGTGGAGCTGTTGTAGGTGTGACTTGTGCATTTAATGGGTTGGGGGTCTGGAGTCTTGTTGCACAGCAACTGACTGACCGGGTGGTGGATTTTCTAACACTCTATTGGGTGACCAGATGGTATCCACGATTCAACTTTTCATGGCTTGCCTTCAGGGATATGGCCGATTATGGCGGCAAAGTCATGGGCACCAATGTCGCTTATTTTGCAACATCGCAGGCAGACAAATTCCTGATAGGCCATTTCCTGGGAATTGATGTGCTTGGGGTGTATGTTGTAGGCTTGAAATTGATTGAAGTTTTGTTTGTAGTGATGAGTACTACTGTTGCCCGTGTTGCACTTGCAGCCTTTTCGAAAATACAGACAGACACTGCGCGGTTGCGCAAGGCCTGTCTCTCGGTTGGTGAACTGGCTGTTTTTACCGGAATACCCGCTTTTATGTTTTTAGCCGTTGCTGGCAGTGATATCAACCATGCGGTTTTTGGTGAAAAATGGAGTGATAGCGCCATAATTGTTCAGATTATGGCGGTGGTAGCTGTTCCGCGACTTGTTAGCATATTTTTGATTCCCGCACTGAATGCCAAAGGTGCGCCAGGGCGAGTCATGGCCTCTGTTGCGCTTCAGGCACTAACCAGTTCATGTTTTGCTGCTCTTTTGTCTCCTTTTGGACTAGCCATGATGACGGTTGGTTGGGCAGTAGGCTATGTAGCTTCTGCTTTCATACTCACCTATTTTGCCAAGCGCTCAATAGAGATAACGACAGTTGACTTAGGACGTGTATATGCCGCCCCTTTTATTGCAGGTCTAATGAGTGTTGTACTAGTGATTATTGCAGATAGCTGGCTCCTCTATTCGGTATCAATCGTTTATATTGCAGTGATCATAAAATTGTGCATTTTTGTGCTGGCGTATGGTGTCGCGCTCTATAGTATATCGCCACAAATACTCAAGGATGGTTACACAGCGATTTCAGGCCTGTTTTTGCGCAGGCGTGCCTGATGCGATCGCCATCTAACGAGCATGCGAATGAGGTTAATCAACCATTACAGAGGCAATTAATGGGAAGAGAGACTGGAAACATGGGGATGACATTGTGAACAGAAACCGGGGCTGTGATCGTTTTGATTGCCAACGATAGCAAGTCAAATAAACCCAGTGGACTTCTCAGGGCAAAGGGTGAAGTACTGGTGACGCGCGTTACCAAGACTGCAAGCAGTAAGATAGCCAACCCCATTTGGTTCTGCCTGTTTGCAATCATTGTGTGTGTGAATCATTTTTTTAGTCTTGTTCCCTGGGCAAAGATACGGGGTACCTTTAACTCCAGCGACATCGGCTTACTGATAGTGGTGTTGCTTCTGCTGTTTCTTGTGGGATCGCGCAAGGTTAAAGTGCGACTGAATAATGGGATCTCCTATCTGCTGCTGCTATATCTCTGCATGGTCATGGGGGGAGTGGCCAATGTAAGCTTTAACTATGGGCAGTCTATTTTCGACGGCCTGGTAGCGATCAGGCATCAATTATACTACCTCTCATTCTTTGTTTTTTTAATGATATTTGATGATGAGCGATGCATAAAACAGTTCCTTAACTTTGTAATGTTCGTCGGTGCGATCCTTTGCATGCTTGGCCTGATTAACTATTTTGGCACAACGATATATCACCATATGTGGGCAGAGGGTCATGGTGTAAGATCAGGTGTTACAAGGGGCTTTTTTGCAGGAATGGGGCTGATTACCTTTTCACTATTTTGGGTGGTAGCGCAATGGCTGGTTACACGAAAATTTAGCGCCTCCCGTGAATTTATCGGTCTATTGCTGATTATTGCGCACATCATGAGGCAGACACGCAGTACGCTGGTTGCTGTTTTTATTGCAGTTTTGAGCCTGCTTATTCATCAGCGGAAGGTAAAAACCGTCATTAGCGGTGCAGTTTTAATTGTATTGCTGGTGGGAGTGGTAGACGTTGTGAGCGAAAAGAATTTTATTCTTGACCCTTTTACCAACGCCTATGAAGAGATGTCTGAGGGGAAGGGAACCTGGGCGGCTAGGATGCAGCAGCTGGAAACCGATATCGCCATCTTTTTGAAAAACCCAGTTGTTGGTGGTGGAACCTACGCGATTAGGTTAAATCTGGAGGGAAAAACCTCCATGCAGCTGCGCAAATTGACTGAACTGCACGAGAATGCCGACCTTGGATATACACACTGGCTAAAGGCCTATGGTATCGTTGGAGCCATCTGGCTGATAGGGCTATATATCACCATGGGGGGCTATATCAAACACATCATGCTAGGCAGTATAGATGAGGGTCTGAGGCCCATGGCACTCATGTCGAGTGGCTATATGTTATTTGTAATGATTTCATTCATAACTGACCCACATTTTATTTGGCCAGATAGGATATTGCTGATATGCCTGGCTTTAGCGACGATGGTTCGTGTCAGGCAGCTTGCTGCAAAAAAATAAACATCTGGATAGATTACAGCAGTTGAGAATGGGCATGAGTATTAAATCAAAGATAAGAAAACTATTGCAAAATGTCGGTTATGATTTACGGCCATACCGTAAATTTGCAGATCCGCTTGAACGTAGAACAGCACTCTATGATAGCTATGGCATAGATTTGGTTTTGGACGTAGGGGCCAATGTTGGTCAATTCGCACAAAGAATGCGCTCACTTGGCTACAAGGGCAAGATGCTATCCTATGAGCCACTCAGTTCAGCTTTTAATGCACTGTTGAAGGTGAGTCAGGTAGACCCGTTGTGGGAAGCGCGCAACTATGCACTGGGTGATATAGCGGGTAAATCAACTATAAACATCTCAGAAAACTCCCAAAGTAGCTCCTTTAATGCAATGCTACCAGCCCATCTCGATACTGCGCCAGAATCAAAGTATGTTGCAACAGAGGAGGTGGAGATCTTTACGTTGGATGGCATATTTGATGAATCCTGTAAAAATTACAGTAATATTTTGCTTAAAATTGATGCGCAGGGGTATGAGATTAATGTGCTGGAAGGTGGTGCAAAATCACTTAAGAATATCAGTACCATACAGATAGAGATGTCATTGGTTCAGCTCTATGAAAATGAAATGCTTTTTAGTGAAATGTATGGTTTTCTGGAGAAACTGGGTTATACAATGGTCTCAATTGAACCGGGTTTCAGTGACCAGAACACAGGGCAGCTGTTGCAGGCAGATGGTATATTTCATAGATATGAGTGAAACACCCTGGCTAGCCGAATGAAAAAAATAAAAGTACTTTTTGTTATACCCTCATTGATTGGTGGAGGGGCAGAAAGGATTGCTGTGTTGTTATTGGAATATCTGGATATGGAAAGGTTTGAACCAATACTGGTAACCTTTGAATCCATTGAAAAATACAAAATACAAGGCTGCCCTGATTTGGTAACGATTAGCCTGGATAAACGGACAAAAGCCAGTAATGCCACATTGTCACTGTCCCTTGCTAAAGTCATGCTAAAAGAGCAGCCTGAAGTAACCATCAGTTTCATGAACTATGCCAATCTGATCGCCTCAATAGCAAAATTGATCTCCTTTAATAAAACATATCTTATACATTCAGATCATAATAACCTGACTGAACTTATGAACATGGGCCAGTATGGCGCTTTTCGCAAGCTCCTGACACGCATATTATATAAATTCACCAATACCCGTGTATGTGTTTCAAAAGGCGTTGAACAGGATATACGCGATAATTGGGGTGTGGCACAAAATAAATACACAACAATACATAATCCGGTTGATTTTCATAATATCCAGCGGTTATCGGCGGAGCAGGTAAGTGATACCTGGTTTAATGAAGATATCCCAATTGTTATTGCTTGTGGAAGACTTAGTGCGCAAAAAAATTACCCGATGCTAGTGGAGGCATTTACCCAACTTAGCCAGTGTGTTGAAGCAAGATTAGTGATTCTTGGGGAAGGAGAGCTTAAGGATGACATACTAGCTATTATTGAAAAAAATGAATTAAAAACCAAAGTTAAACTCCTTGGGTTTGTTGAAAATCCATTCAAATATCTATCAAAATCCACCCTGTTTGTACTCTCCTCGGATTCTGAGGGGTTTGGCAACGTTATTGTAGAGGCAATGGCCTGTGGTGTGCCTGTGATTTCCACAAGATGTCCCTCAGGGCCAGATGAAATAATCAGTCACATGGAGAATGGCCTCTTAATTACAGTAGGTGATGCCGCTGAATGTGCCAATGCAATGCAGACTTTATTAACCCAGCAATCCCTCCGTCAACAGCTTGCCAGTAAGGGGCAGGAGAAAAGCAGGGATTTTGATATTACCCGTGTTGTTAAGAGATATGAGGCCATTTTTGCGGGTCAGTCTCTGTGTGCATAAATATAGGCGGTGAAGGTCTGTGAAGATCTCTATCTTAACGCCTTCGTTCAATCAGGGGAAATATATTGACCGCTGCATTCAGTCAGTATTAAATCAGAATTATCCTGATGCAGAGCATATCGTGATAGATGGTGGCTCTACCGACAATACAACGGACGTGCTGAAAAAATATAAACATCTGATCTGGGTTTCGGAGAAAGATGAAGGCCAGGCTGATGCGCTCAATAAGGGATTGAAAATGGCCACCGGAGATATAATAGGGTGGATTAACTCTGATGATTATTATGAGGAGAATATATTTTCGGATGTAATCTCACATTTTACGCATACAGATACGCGCTGGATATTAGGTAATATCACTTTCTGCTACCCGGAGCAGGGTGTTGAGAGGATAGAAAAAAGCCCAGAGATAACGCTTTCTAAACTACTTTGCGATCCTGATATCGTAAGACAGCAAGGTGCATTTTTTAAAAGGAGTGTGCTGGATGAGGTGGGTGCATGGAATAAGGATATGCATATGGTGATGGATTACGAGTTGTGGGTTAGGTTGTCTAAAAAACACCCACCAAAAATGATTGATAGAAATTATGCGTACTTTCTTTGGCATGCAGAGCAGAAATCCTCAGCTAAAAATACAATAACGCAGATTCGTGAGATTGATGCGATTTTGAACCGCAATGGGGCCGCACTAAATTCAAGGCTGAGGCATATATACGTAAAAGGCCTTTATATAATAAAATCAGCTGTTAAAGGCATATTAATTAAGGCCAGCGTAATCGATAAATCTTACTCAAACATTCCGATTTCGGTGGGCAAGAAGAAATGACCCTCTGTCTTGAGTAGCTGAATAGGTTGTAGAGTATGGCAAAAAGAGTTTTCCTTGTTGGCTGCGCAAGATCAGGAACGACTCTGTTTCAGAGTATGCTGGCTGCTCATCCTCTGATCTGCTCTTTTCCAGAGACGCAGTTTTTCCCTGTTCTGGTAGGCGGTGAACAGGAACGAATGCAAGTTGGTTTGGAAAATCGTGATAGTTTTATACGGGGCTTGCTGAAAAAAATAAGAGTAAGTGCTGGCATTGCTTTCCCGCGACATAAAATAGCGATGAATCAATTGAGGGCGTTCAGTTCTGATGTTGAGTTGGAGCAACCGTTACAGGCTTCATCGCTGAGCTTTCGTTCATATGTCGAGTTGTTTGTAAGGATGATGGATGAATATGCCGAACGGGCTGGCGCTGTTTGTTGGGTGGAAAAAACACCTAATCATCTCTATTACATTGATGAAATAGAAAGATATATAGAGGGCGCTTGCTTTTTGCACATTGTGCGCAAAGGTGAGGATGTTGTCGCCTCGATTTGTGATGCCGCTGCGAAAAAGTGCGAAGGCAATGATTTTTCAACAGATATTGATATTAATATTCAGCGTTGGAATTCGGCAGTGACAGTTACAGAGCAGTATTGCCGCCATAATAATCATAAGGCATTGGGGTTTGAAGCGCTTGTGGCAGACCCCAGTGCAAAATTAAAAGAGGTGTGTAAATTCCTGGATGTTGACTACTCTTCTGAAATGATCAGTAGTCGCGTTGCTGCAGCGCAGTCCATCATACGCAGTGAGGAGAGTTGGAAAGAGGGTGTCTCAGGGGAGATTGAAAAGTCCCGGCCATCCAAGTTTGATGAAGTTTTTACCAAATCGCAACAGCGCTATGTTCGTGACCGCTTAAAAACCCCCAATTTCAGCCTGCAAGACATGGATGGAAACGTTGTTATCCACAGAATTCATGTATGAGATGATGTACTTGCTTTCCAGTAGAGACCCAATTCAGTCTTTCTGAATACTCTCTAAATGCCGAGAGAGCCAGTTTATTATATTCTTCTCTGTTTGAAATCAGCCGTTCAATATAATCACAGTACTTATCAGGCGCTTCATCCAATGGAAAAGTTTGCCCGTTTTTTCCGTTATGAATAACTGTAGGGATTCCACCAACGTTGGTTGCCAGAGAAGGAACGCCAAAAGAGCTCGCTTCAGCAAATACCAGGCCATAGCACTCAGCCCTTGAGGGAACGATTAGAAAGTGTGAATCGGTCATTAATTTATCCAGGGCTTTTCGCCCCTCTTTACTCTCTTTTGATAGAAAGCCATGTAGTCTTACAAAGTTGGGGGGATTGATTGTTGGCGTGCAGCCAACAATATGCAGCACTGTGTCTATGCCACGTTTATTCAGTAACTCAGCAACCTTTAAAGCAATGTCCCCGCCTTTTCTCTGCCAATCGACGCCAATAAATAGAAGTTCGCAAGTGTTGAAGGTCTTGTTTTCTAGGATTGATTGGATACCCTGTAAATGTCTGTTGCAATCGATATTGGCTCCAAATGGGACGACTTTTATCTTTTCTGGGTTGATATCATAATGCTGTATGGCTGTCTCTGCTGCCCATTCTGAGGTGTAAAGGGCGAGGCTGCATTTTGATAAGGCCAACTGCTCTGCCGCCTTACCGTTTTTAATGGTTTCATCACATAGGTGGATAAAACCAGGATAAAAATTGATCATACCGGCAAAGGTGGCATCAGCCCAGAAAACTATGGGTTTTTCAGTGCGCAGGTATGCAATGGCTGTTGTTCCTGGGCTAAATACAAGATCACAATCGCTTGTGGTAAGGGCCTGGTCGACCTGAGCCGCGTAATGTTTTAGGAGCCCAGGTTCCCGATCCTTAAGATAGCCTTTAGATAATAGTTTTTTATATAAAAGCTTTTTCAACATGATCAGTAACTGGCTATTCTCTTTAAGATTGCCAATGGACTCTATTTCAAAGCCACTATTGTTTAATGCACTGAGAATATGGCTGCCTGACCCAGACCAGGCATGTATGTCAGTTGAGTCGTAGGTTGTTACGTAAGCTATTTTCATTGTTAGGTTCTATTGTATTGGGCCGCCCTGAAGAGCCGGAATTTTGTGGATGGCTATTCTTTACCTTGCCTAACATAGGATTGAATATCTTTTTCTGCACCCATAAAGTGCCCTACATCGCTCCAGCCGATTGAAATACTGCGATCAACAGGTTGTGACCCTGAATTGCCTAATGTTGGTTTCAATCCCAGTAAGGATGGGATGGAGTATCCAATCACTAGCATATTACTCCATGGCCATTTTGTATTGTTCATTATTTTTTGCTCGAACATAAAACCAATATGGGCATGTATATCCTCGCCGCTCAGACTGGCCTTCGTAGCGCCCGTTTTAAAAAAGTCCTTTGCATCGTCACTGAGTGAGCTGATCTGCCTGGATCGTTTTTTATATTTTCTATCAACGCCAATATCAAGCATACGCATGGTTTGCATTTGATCATCATTTTTGTATAAGGCAGAGCAGTTGCCACCATATCTGTAAACATCGTCAAAAGATAAATGTTGATCCTTCCACGCTTTGATCTCTTCTGGAACGGGTCTTGGCATAATCCGCCAGAACCTCCAGTCAGGTCGGTATTTGGAGAAAATATTGTAGATCTCTTTGTCTGTTTCATAGACTTTCTTGCAACGCCAGTTGAGCCACTGCTCTTTCTCGTTATCCATAAGCCATCGGTATCTTTGTGCAAACCGTCCCTTTTTGTTAATGGGATTGGGCAATTTGCTACCCGTCTCCTTGACATATGTGTTAATGGTATGGTCTCCATATCCGGTTTTTATGGGCGACTGTTGCCCCATGCTTCCACCTGCATCTCTGGGAAACTCAGGTTGCCTCATCCAGGTTATTCCTTTGACAGATTTATATTTTGAGTAGTGTTCTGCAATCTCATCGGCCAATGACAGGAGCTCATTCTTCACTTCAGGTATTAGAAAGTTAAACCCCTGATTCTGAAAACCTCTTACCTGATTCCCAGATGCAGATATAAAGCGGGGTGTGCTCTTTCCTTCTATGATATCTCTATGGCTTGCCACATCCTGGGCTATTAACGCTCTATCTCCAATAAATTGAACACCTAAAATGATATTCATATTGTTCATTTCAAACATTTTCGCCATTAAAGCAAAGGCCCCATCACGCCACCCAGGAGGGAGATTACTCCACCCCTTTGCATAACCTTCATATTTAGGCGATGGAAACCAACCGCCATAATACATATATATGCCTGCAAAATAGCTGTTCTGGCCAGAGAATTTTAGATACTTTATGAGATTACTGATGGTGTTCTGCCAAGCCTGATAATAACCGGGGAATGCTACATTGTAGATCTCTCTGGAGAAGCGGGCTTCAAGCGGGCCGCTATAGAATAACCTAGGTGTTGTTCGATCCACCTGTTCAATAAATGGCCCGATGAATGCGTTGCTGTTTTGTGTATGATTGTCTAATGCAGGAAGATCTTCCAATTCTGTTATGGTTATACGCTGGATCGCGCCTCGGTCCAACCAGGCACGTCCTGCATTAATGATTGTGAAGGTTGCATTTTTATGGTTTGGCCAATAAATAAAATCTGCGGATGATGTGGTGATCGTCTTTGCTTCAGAGGTATGTACCCCCGTGCTTAACCTGACAATGGCCCCTCCTTTGCCTACATTCATGATGTTCTTAAATCGGCTCCCCTCGGCAACTGTAAAAATCATATTACGATAATCACCTTCTGGAAATTCCACATGCACTCTATGGGGTTTATGCAGTTCATTGATGTTGAATTGAACAGAACACCATGCTGCCCTCTCTGGAGGCAACACCAATTGCTGATCTGTAAAATAAGCACTTGGATACTTAGAGAGGGTGCTAAGCAATCCATTGCTACCTGGATTAAC
Source organism: Gammaproteobacteria bacterium (assembly GCA_021773975.1). Taxonomy (GTDB): domain Bacteria; phylum Pseudomonadota; class Gammaproteobacteria; order Chromatiales; family Chromatiaceae; genus WFXD01. The sequence continues at coordinate 27,846 of JAJFJN010000101.1, forward strand.
AAATGCAGATTTTCCATCTGCTGTTCCGCATAGTGTCTTGTGGGTTGTTTTCCGGTTGAAAAGGATTGTGGCAATCTCTTTTTCTGTAATTGAGTCTGTTGCAGAGGCAGTGAGGTTTTTCTTGGCTGTTATTGGGCCAATGATAACCAGTTCCTGGCGGCGTTCATCTTTTAGAGAGCCATCCTGATAATACTTGATGCTGAGTTCATAACTCCCCGCTTCATGTCGGCCAAGGTTGATTTTTCCGTGGTTGATGCCAGAGAGTTTTTTTTTATTATTATGGTTGGATGATGTTTTATTTACGTTACGTAGTCTTGCCGTTATTGTTGTACCGGGCTGATTTGGCGCTATGCCGATGAGTTTTATGTTAAAGGTAATATCTTCATCTATACCAAATATTGGATGTTCACCTAAGGCATATTTTAGCTCTATTCGACCAAGGTAGGGGCGTTCACCATACCGCTCCTTTGCATTGATCTTTCTTAGGACTGGCCATCTTTTTCTGATTGTCCCTACTACTTTTGCTTTTTTAAGAGGGCGTTGCTGTATGCCGCATTTTTGCTCACCATATTGGGCGAACCATGCTTTGTCGGTTTTGATATGGATGTTGTTTCCCTGATCATCTAATATGGTTCCTTGCATAAAAAAAAACTGCTCGCCGTAGTTTGGCGGTTTATGGTAAGCGCCTATTCCTTCGACATGTAGGCAGAGCCAGTTTTCTCCCTGCTTTATATTATTAATGCCTTCGTGAATTCCCAGAGTTCTATTATAAGGCCCCATTCCGCCGCCCTCTTTTACTAATTGTCCATTTAGAGAGAGCGCGGTTTTACCGTTTGCTGAATAGGCAAATTTTGCGACCAAAGGTTTTCCCGGAACATTGAATTTATAGCGAAAGGTTTTACCAAGCGATGGGCGAACAACACGTACCCAGTCTATTGATACGGTGTTGCCGGGTGTGTTTGTTCCAATCCTCAATGCGTGGTATTTGCGCTTTGCAAGCCCCATGTCAAATTGGACTACTGTATCTTTAGTGCCTTTAAATTTTTTGTTACGGCGCACTTTTTTGATTTTGCCATGTACTTGGTAGGCGGCCTCTACATACCAGTCCGATAGGTGACTATTTTGTTTGAGTTTGATCTGCACAACCCAGGGCCATGCTTGCTGGCTCCATTGTTTTCCGATGGTAAGCTCCCCTTTTTCTGGTGTATTAAGGTCAAAGTCCCCCCATTGGATTTGTGTGTTTGATGATGTCTTAATTTTTAAATACTGTTCTTTTATCTCATCGGTAATGGTGCCTGTGATAGTTGCGCCTTCCATGTCTCCTTCAGCGAAATCCCATTTATCTTTATTATGCTCTTGGGCGTAATCTTCCTTAAATGTGATTTGTCTCTCACCTTTTACATCAATTACTTTTGCTTGCCATTCACCATAAGCGCTTGCATCAATATAGATGACTAATAATAGGGTGGCTAAAAATGCTGTGAGTGTATTTCTTATCATGAGGTGCTTGCTTGCAATAATGCTCGTTTAGTCTGCCAATAAGGATAGCTATAGATGCATTTTATCTATTAGTAATACGGCTAGTTTTTGGTAAAAATAAAACTTTGCGTATTATTTTTTTCAGTATTGATGCCAGAGATTGACAATAGGGATGCATACAAATTTGTAATCTTGCATTCTGCTTTATTAACTGCCCAATGTTCTTGTTGGTTGATAAAGAAAACCCCATTCATTTTATGGCCGCCGCTAATTTTCTTGTGTGTGGGGTTGATTGTTACCAAGTCACAATGAGTTGAAAAGCCAGTACCAAGACGAGGTGTCATTTCGTAGAGAATATCTGGATAACGGTCTATATGTTGCCCGCCATATAGCTCTTCCCGTATTTTTATCCAGCGGAAGACTTTTTCGCCTTCATGTGTGACCTCAGTGAGTTCATCCACTAGTTGTTTCCGAAATGCAGCATAATCATCTGTTTTTTTCTGGTTTATGCGTATGCCACCGAAGGGGTTGGATCCAGCAAAATCTGTAGCGTAGGCCAAGCTATTGTCATAGCTGGTAATGTGGCTGCCTTTTTTCATCTCCTTGGCTCCGGGTATAAGGCGGGCGATGGTGCTAATGTAGTCCTCTAGATCATGGTCATTCATAAACCGGAGTACCCGGTTTTTTAATTTTTCTATGACAATTCTCTTGCTTAACTTCTTGTTATTAGCTGTGCTCTTTACATAACCTTTGCGCCTGAAGAACTCATTGATATTGAAGGTGTGAGTGCAGCGGATACCGTGGCCATGATCGCTCATGATCAGCAGGGTATCTTTGGGAGACAGCTGGCTCATGAAATCACCAACTATATTGTCTATGAGTTGAAAAAATTCGGTGATGCCATTCTCAACGGGGGTGCTGCCTGGATAGGTGGGGTCAGTTTTATCGCAATAGCGCCAGAGGTGATGTTGGATGCGATCTGAGGTTAAGAATGTCTGGAAAAACAGTCCTGGGTCTGTATGCTCCAGCATCTTCAGTCCAAAGGCTGCCTGCTCCTGGGTGTCTTGTAGCGTCTGCGTTAGAAACTCCTCTATCTCTGACTTTTTAGGGAGGTGGGTAATGCCTCCGATACTGTCAGGAATGGGGGTATCTTTAGTAAGTTCAGGTGCTGAGCTCTGTATATTACCTTCAATGAATACCGGGCCACTGACCATGATGCCCTTCACGGGCCAGACAGGATAGGCCATAAAGGGGTTGATGATGCATGCTGACTTACCTGTCTCTGCAGTGATTTGATCCCAAAAAGTTTTTTTGTGAAATACAGAGGTGTCGATAGTGCTTTTACCTGAGTCAGGGAGGAGATAGTTTACGTGATCCAATATGCCATGTTCTGACGGATCCATTCCGGTATAGGCTGTGATCCATGAGGGAATAGAGTCGGGTGGGAATACCGACTGTAGCGGTGCAAATTCACCCTCTGTTGAGAGCTGTTTGAGGTTTGGCATTTTACCTTGGTCAATAAGTTCCCTGGTGAGGTCATAGTCCATGCCGTCGAAGCCCAGGATGATGAGTTTGCCTTTGTTCATTCTTGATTACTCTGGGTAATGCCGGTTTTTTTGCTGATCCAGGCTCTTATCTCAGCTTGGATTACCTCTGGCGGTTTTGTGCCGTCGATAGATAGTGACGTTTCACCTTTTGCCAACTCTTCATATAAATGGCCGCGTCTTTGTAAATAAGATAGTGGTGTCCCGTCCATTTTTCGTTTGTAGCCTACTTCAGGCGGGATCTCTATATAGATGAAATAGTCTGGTCGCTGCATCTTAGCTAGGTTGCTTTTCTGCAGTCGGATGTCAAGTTCACCTGTGCTACAGCCTAGGTTGACAGCCTGGTCTACTATAAAATCGTACAGGTAGCGATCTAGGATTATAAAATCAGAATCCCACCCATGGGTCTTCTGTCGGTATGTGCGGTAGTAGTCATGAGTTGCATAGTGTAACCAGATACTTTGGAACAATGGATTGGCAAGCAAGCGTTGCTTGAAGTTTCCCCATCGGGCCTCATCGTTGTCTTCTGAGGCACTTTGGTCTGAGTTAGTCCCCTTCCCATTTTTGTTGTTGGAGAGAAGTTTTTTGGCTTTTTTCAGGATTGGAATAATAGAAGGTTCCCAGCGGAGCCACTGGTATTCTGCTGAATGATGGGTGGTGTTGAACCACTCTTTGAGAAGGTGTGATTGAGTGGTTTTGCCGCATCCATCAATGCCAGAGATGTAGATTAAAATCATGGATGGCCTATTTGATGAGCAGTCGGGCAGTGCGGTGCCAGGTATATTCCTGGGTCTTCTCTCGATTGTTACAGTTTACTGGAGGTTCTTCTGCAAGGATGGCAAGTGCCTCTTCCAGGTTGTCGACGTATCGAAAACAATCATCCTCGGTAAATAGTTCTGGTAGTTGGCCAAACCGGGTTGTGATAATTGGAAGGTTGGTAGACATAGCTTCCAGGACAGATAAGGGTATTTCCATAGCTGCATCGCTGAGAATAACTGGAAAAAGATACCAAGAGGCAATCTGATAGACCTCCTCAATGGCGGGCAAGGTCTTCTTGATAACAACGACCCCAGAATTTTCCAACTGTTGGGCAAGAGAAAACTCCTGTGTGGTAGTTGTACTGCCAACAAGTATAACTTGTACCCCTGAAATATTTTCCTGAATTGCTTTCAGCCATTTAATGTTTCTTGATTCCCGGATATGCCCCACGTGTAATACCACGGAGTGTTCCTCTGGTATGCCGAACTGCGCTTTTAATTTAGACTGCTTGCTTCTGGGGGAAAATTGGTCATGGTTAATACCCGCGTAGATATTTTGTGATTTGATGCCGATCTTGTCTAACCCTGAGGCCATGGGTGCAGAGAGAGAAAATACACCTGAGATATGGAGTTGTTTTATAATTCTCTTTCTCCAGCCAGACAGCTCTCTTTTCTGTACATTAACAGTTGAAATTTTATGGGGAAATAATTTTCCAAGTATCCATGCCTTGAGGCAGCCAAAAAATGTTAGAGCACCTTCAGGAATGTATACGACACGTTGTGGCTGCCAGATAATAGCGAAAAAAAATAGTCTAGGGATAAGAAGAATACGGTTCAGCGGAGTGGGAATGCCTGGCAGGTCACTGACGATGTGAGTTTTATGCTCTTCAGATAGTGTTGAGCAGACCATGTGGGCAAAGTTCTTTATGCCTTCATCAAATGGCGGGGCATAATTCTCGAAGACAAATAGAACTTTCATAGGGTGCTTAGTGACTATCAATTAGATGATTGGTCGGTGCAGCTTTGCTGCTGGAGGAGTTCTTTATATACGCCCATAGTAACTTCAGCAACTAAATCCCAATTATATCTTTTCTGAAGCAGATCTCTGTAGTCTGGGTGCTCCTTATGTGCCAGTTTGCTTTTTAAACTGTGGGCCAGCTCGGTATTGTTGCCGATGGGGTAGAAGTCTGATTTCTCCAGCGGAACTTCAAGGTTAGCGGGTATGTTACTAACAAGTACGGGTCTGTTGTAGCTCATTGCTTCCAGTAGTGCAATGGGAAGCCCCTCATGGTATGAAGGCATGACAAAGAGTTTGGCATGAGAGAATATCTGAGAGAGTTTTTTGCCTTTAATAAAGCCAGTTAGAACAATGCCTGTTCTATTGGCGGCTTGTTTTAATTTCTGACTATATATGGTCTCGTGATCTGCGTCACCCACGAGAACCAGCTGGTAGGGTGGAGTGTCGATTTTTTGCCACGCTTTAATAAGGTCGTGAAAGCCTTTCTCTTCAACGAATCGGCCAACTGCAATGACATATTTCTCTTTGGTGATTTCAAGTTCATCAAGATAATCAGTGGAGAGATCCAACTCAGGGATGGGTACACCATTGTAGATTAGGTGCGTATTTTTACGCCTGTATTTATCTTCTAGGATACGGGCAATCACTTTGGAAATCACGATTACCTCATTGGCAAACCGTGCTCCGGCAGCTTCCCCAAGACGGAGCACTATTTTTGCCATAGCCCCCCATTTTTGGCGATCATAATCTGGACCATGGTGTGTTAGTACGGTCTTCAAGCCAAGCATTCTTGCGAAAGGTGTGAGTAGGGCTGGGCCAATGGCATGGATATGCACAATATCTGCACCAGTGAATCGTGCATAGAGTATGGCTAAAAATGTATGGACAATCGCCTCAATAGATTTTTTCTTTGGCGCATAGATATGTTTTAGGGAGATATTGCCATAGCTTTTTTTGCGCTTTTCTTTAGGTACATAAGGTGTTCGGGTAACAATGGTGATATCGCATCCCAGTTGCGCAAGCCTGGGATAGAGTTCTTGGCAGTGGGTTTCAACCCCGCCTTGAATATCTGGGATGCCACGAGTTCCGATGACGACAATTTTCATCTGTGAGCTATGTAGTTTCTTTTTCTGTTGAGCGTTGAATTGGTGTGCTGAGTGGCTCTCGCAGATCACCCTGTTTTGGATCTTGTCCAACATCAAATTGCGGGATATTGTCTATGCATATAGGGCGACGGAGTAAGCTCTTTATCTTGTTTTTGGCTACCCACATGGCAGGGTGTTTGATATATTTTTTCATTACTGGGGCAGCAGTGCCTACCATCCAGCAGTTTTTTGGGCAGGTTCGAACCTGGTTTCGAACCTTTTGTGCCTGCTTGCTAAGCCAGATCTCTTCAAAGTCGGATGCATTGCGAATGTTGCCCATGCTCTCTTTCCAATAACGTTCTTCAAGACCATTGCAGGGGTAGACCTCCCCTTCAGGATCGATAAAAAAATTAGCTGTGCCAGCTTCACAAGGTAGCATACGTTTGCCATCACGGATGTAGTTTATCAACCCTAGATTAAAGAATGCCCGAAACCAACTTTTGGGGTGATTCTCTCTCATGAGGCGTTCAATCAGCTCATGGAAATTATTGATGACCTCATCCTTGTTGGTGATGATGTTGTCATCCTTGTGAAAGTAGTAGGAGTTATGGAAAGCAGCGGTGGCAAATTCCATCTGCAGGTTTTTTGATAGGTCATACAATTGCAGCATATCAGCTGAATTTTTATTTGAGACTGTGATTCCAAAACCGATATCTTTAATGCCCATCTCTTTTAAGGTATGTAAGCTCCTTAAGCCCCGTTCAAATCCATCTGTGCGCCCTCTAAGTTCATCATTCTTCTCTGCAAGCCCCTCAATGCTCACTCGGATGCCGATGTAGGGCTGTTTTTCAGCTAATGCAATAATGCGATCGGTATGCCAGCCCGAAGTAGAGATAACAACCCGAGGGGCTTTAGAAAAAGCAACTTCAACTATTTCGTCCAGATCCTGGCGTATAAAGGGTTCGCCGCCTGTGATGTTGATGAATTTTAGTGCGGGCAGAATCTCCAGCTCTTTTGGGGTAATTTCACTCTCTTGATCACTTGGGTGCTTCCAGATGTCACACATTTTGCAGCGCATCTGGCACCTATAGGTGGTAATGATGGATGCATCTGTAGGCATAAGAGATGGGGTGTTGTTGGTCATGGCGGTTACTCTAAAATTAATATGGCTGAATGCCAATAAAGGAGAGTGGGTGCTGTGGCAGAGTAAGCATGCCTAGGCTAGCTCCGTATAGAGTTGGCTTAATTTTTCGTAATGAATACCTGGCGTGTATTGGGTTGCTATCTTTTTTGCGCCATTTACCCCCATCTCTCTTCGCTGCTTGGCAGATGCCCATAGTTTTTGCATCTTTTCAGCTAGCTCTTCTGCACTCCCCATTTCAAATGTAAACCCATCGTCTCCTACATTAATTAGCTCAGGTATGCCGCCAGAGCGTGAACCAATGACTGGGGTACCAACAGCCAAGGATTCAAGGATCGACATAGGGCAGTTTTCATACCATTCTGAAGGGAGAACAGTAAAGCTGGCTCCTTTGAGTAGGTTGATTAGGCAATCTCCAGATTTGTAGCCGGTAAAAGTGACATTGCTTAATCCTAGGCTGTTAGCTTTCTGTCGTAGCTCTTTTTCTGCGGGGCCAGTGCCGGTGATAACCATAGGGATCTCTGGGGTCATTGCAGAGGCCTCCAAAAGTGTGCCCAGCCCTTTTTCATGGGAGAGGCGGCCAAAGTAGAGTCCGTAACCATCGTCTTGGTCAGTGTACTGAAACCGTTCTGTATCGATAAAATTTGGGATGAGGGTGATCTGCTCTGGGGGAAAGCCAAATTCGATCATCTTCTGACGATAGAACTCACTGACGGCAATGTACTGGTCTACATTTTTGTAATACCCCATAAGATGATGAAAATACATCTCCATCATATTGACCATGCTTTTGAAGCGTGAATTTTTGGTGCAGCTGTTTAGAACGCAGTTGTAGAATTTGTGCCCTTTGCATGCCTCACAGATCTGGTTGTTGGTGTACATGAGATAATTGGGGCAGATTGGCTTAAAATCATGCAGGGTTAGCACCAATGGGATTCTGGCTTTTCTCAAAGGGCCAAAGACAGAAGGGGAAATCTGGTGTTGAAAAATATGAAAATGGGCGAGATCAACGGGGTGATCCTGGAGCAGGTGTTCTATTTTTTGTTTGGCCTCGATAGAGTAAATGATGCGCCCAACCGCTGTAAGCTTGTCCCTTAATCCTGCATTCTCATAATCTATATTACTGGTAAAATATTTGGCATATTCTGAGGGGAGGTTACGTTTATCTTGCATAGAGAATGGGATGATATGATGTCCATGTTTTTTCAGAAGATCTATTTCACCAAAATAGACAGCCTCGCTGCCGCCCTTTCTCCAGAAAAATTTATTAATTAGTAGCAGGTTCATGGCGTTATTGGGTGTGTTTATTTTCCATATAGGGCGGATATTCAGCTGTTAAATTCTGGGCTTTATGTGCAATTGTCTAGTGACGCAGGCGCATATAACTGTTATGCACTTTGAAGTGGAATGCGCATCGTTTAATGCTGTAAAAGTAAACGAGCTAACTACTCAATTCAAGATGTATAATGCAATTTGATTTGAGTAAGTTTACTTGAAATTTCAGCTCTTGAAAGATTTCATAAAATCTTTAGTAGTTTTGGTGCATGTTTATTGCGCATATGTATATGCTGTAATGGTAGAAATAGGTAACTAGGAACTAATAAAAATGGCAGAAATATTGGTCTGGCGGGAAACTCCTTTACGGTGGGCGTTAATTACTACATTAATGGCACTCCTTGCCTTTGTTTTCTGGGATGGCTTGGTTGAGCTAGAAAGTCTGTGGTCAAAAAAAGAGGAATATAGCCACGCCTATTTATTACCGTTAATTTCGATTTTTCTTGTATGGCAGAAGAGTGACGAGCTTCGCCAGCTTCCACTAGAAGGTTCCTGGTATGGTGTTCCGGTGGTGGTGCTCGGTGTTGCCCTTGGTTTTGCAGGAGCACTAAGTTCTTATATTATTGTGCATTATTCAATCCTGGTTACGCTTACAGGCGTGGTTCTGGCTTGTTTAGGATGGCGCGGACTAAAGGTTATTTGGACGCCATTGCTGTTGCTGTTTTTTGCCGTCCCGCTACCACTATTTTTATATAATGAAGTTTCTTTAAAGTTACAACTCATCTCATCTCAGCTAGGTGTTGCCACTATACGACTGTTTGGCATTAGTGTTTTTCTTGAAGGCAATGTTATTGATCTCGGCAATTATAAGCTTCAGGTAGTAGAGGCTTGCAATGGACTGCGTTATCTATTTCCATTAATGAGTATTGCATTCATTATGGCCTGTTTCTTTAGAGGCACCTTGTGGCAGCGGATATTAGTATTTCTATGTAGCATTCCATTAACTATTGTTATGAACAGTATTCGTATTGGAATTATTGGTGTCATGGTAGAGCACTGGGGTACCGATATGGCTGAGGGATTCCTTCATGACTTTGAAGGCTGGCTGTTTTTTATGGTCTGCATGGTCATGCTGATTGGGATTATGTGGTTGATTGCTAAAATTGGACCGAATAAAAAGCCGTTTCAAGAGGTATTTGGTGTTGATTATCCGTTACCGCTACCGGATGAGGCAACGGTAAGAGCAAGAAAGCTACCAGCAACCTATATTGGGGTGGTGGTAGTACTTGTTGCAGCTGCTGCGATTACCCCAATTATGGAAAGACGGCAGGATGTAGCGGTGGTTCGCAAGAGTCTGAACGAATTTCCCGTAAATATCGGCTCGTGGTCAGGAAAGCACGACACAATTAAGGATATTTATTTGGAATCGTTAAATCTTACTGATTATGTGATTGCAGATTATGAGGATGATCGCAGTAGGAGGGTTAATTTCTACACAGCCTACTATGCCTCTCAGCGTGCAGGTGAGGCAATACACTCCCCGCAATCCTGTTTGCCAGCGGGTGGGTGGAAGGTTGATCAGCTGAGTCAGTTTAATATTGATGGTGTATCAACTGATGCTGAAGGCTCCCTGCTAAATGTCAATCGAGTTCAAATTAAGATGGGTGAATCCAGAATATTAGTCTATTACTGGTTTCAGCAGCGTGGCCGGGTGATTACCAATGAGTATCTAGTAAAGTGGTATTTGTTAGTAGATGGTCTGCAAAGAAGTAGAACAGATGGTGCTTTGGTGCGTTTGACCACGGTGATTAACCCTAATGAAGAGTGGGCGGCAGGTGATGAGCGATTAACAGATTTCATTAGTGATGCTACGCCTATTCTTAAAGACTATGTGCCAGATTGATGTCTTTAAGGATTAAGATTAGCGGGCGAAATCACCGGGAATTTTGGTAGTAAAATGCAGGCATTATTGGTTTTTATAACGGCAATGGCAATCAGTATGGTTGTACTGCCATTGATGGTTCGTCTGTCGCCTTATATTGGGATGATGGATCAACCTGATGCACGTAAAGTGCATACTACACCTATAGCTAGGGTGGGTGGCATTGGCATTGTTTTGGGGGCATTAGCTCCTTTGTTGGTTTGGATGCCAATGAATGACCTGCTATATGCCTATGTTGTTGGTAGCCTGGTGTTGTTTGGGTTTGGTGCGCTAGATGATCAGCGTGAGCTTGGGCATTATGTAAAATTTATTGGGCAGTTTATAGCTGTTGGTATTGTTGTATTTTATGGTGGCCTAACAATTGTGCAGATACCTTTTGTTTCGGCTGAATTTTTCCCCCCTTCGATTGGTATCCCATTTACTATTTTTGCAATGGTTGGAATGATTAATGCTATTAATCATTCTGATGGACTGGATGGGCTAGCGGGTGGAGAGTCACTATTAAGTCTATTGGGCGTGGCGTTTATTGCGTATCAAGCAGAAAACAACATCAATCAGGCAGTTATAGTTGCTTGCGCTGTTATGGGAGGCATAGTTGGGTTTCTTCGCTATAACACCCATCCTGCAAAGGTTTTTATGGGTGACAGTGGAAGCCAGTTTTTGGGGTTTACGCTTGCATTTCTTGTGATTCTGCTTACTCAACGAGTTAATATAACATTAAGCCCTGCGCTACCTGCACTGCTGCTTGGTTTGCCAGTCATTGATATTCTTGCCGTACTCTTTTTGCGTGCAAAAGGCGGCATGAATATATTTCAAGCCACTCGAAATCATATCCACCATCGTTTGCTTGACAGGGGTTTTAGTCATCAGTCATCAGTTGTTGCTATTTACTCTACCCAAGCTTTTTTTGTATTAAGTGCTTTAGCATTAACCTATGAAGCAGATTGGATTATTTTGCTATTGTACTGCTTGGTATGCTGTGCAATTTTTGTATTGTTAATACGAGCCGAACAGAGTAATTGGCAGTTTAAACACAACGTTTCCTCATTTTTCAATAAGATTAATCTAAAAAAAGGGTTGCTTTCTACAATTGGAAAACAGCAGTTTTCACTCATAAAGATATTAATTCCCCTTCTGTTAGTTTATGTGTCAGTAGCTATACCTTCAGTACCATCAGATTTTGTTGTTATATCGTTATTATTGGTTGTAGTACTGATATTGGATTTGCTATTTGGCCATGGTGGACGTTCAGTTGTTCAGCAAGGCAGTGCGTTTATATGCGCTATATTTGTTGTGTATTTGAGTTCTCTTCATCTCTCTCATGGTTTAGAAATTCACAAGACTGTTGAGATTGTGATTTATACGTTATTGGCTGGAAGTATTGCTGTCACACTTAAGTTGGCAAAAGAGTTGGAGTTTAAAACGACTACAGCAGATTACCTGACCCTTTTTATTGTTCTTTTGGTAGGTTTTTTTCAAGATATTTATTTCTTAGAAGTTAACTTGGCAGAGGTTGTATTAAAATCGGTTATTGTACTGTATGGGTGTGAATTGATTGGTAATCAAAACACGGGTCGTTGGAATATGCTTAATATTGCAGTATTAATTACGCTTGGGATGCTTGCATTGAGAGGGGTTTGGTAGGTTCTCTGTAGTGATAAGATGTTAAGTATTGAGCACGTGTAATGATGTTAGGAAAGCGTGCAAGGCATTTTGAAATGCAGAGGGGCTTTTTTTATTACGTGAGCTAAATAAATTGTGCAGCAGTATAGCCTGATGACCACGCCCATTGAAAGTTGAAGCCCCCCAGGTAACCAGTAACATCAACCACTTCTCCAATAAAATATAATCCTGGCTGCGTTGTGCTCTCCATGGTTTTGGATGAGAGCTGCTGTGTATCAATGCCGCCTAAGGTGACTTCTGCTGTACGGTATCCTTCTGTGCCAGATGGCTTTAATTTCCAGTGCTGTAGGTTGTTAGCAGTATCAATAAGCACTGTATCGGGTATATCTGTCATGGGTCTATTTGCCCATGTGGGCCAGAAGAGTTTTTCAAGCTCCAGCACCAAACTTTTTGGCAGTTTTTGTAATAGCAGATTGCTAAGTTGTTTTTTAGAGTGCCCTTGTTTGGCGGATAGCAGCCACTGCTCTGGATTGTTATTTGGCAGCAGGTTGATCGCTATTGAATCTCCAGGCTGCCAGTAGTTGGATAGTTGTAGTACGGCAGGGCCACTTAAACCACGATGGGTAAACAGGATGTTTTCAGTGAAGCTGTGATTGCCCAGGCTCAAGGTGGCTTCCAGTGCAAGGCCGGAGAGCCTTTCAAATATTGCTTTATATTGATCACTGAACATGAAGGGAACCAGCCCTGCTTTGAGTGGGATAATCTGCATGCCAAACTGTTTGGCTACTGCATAGCCAAAACCGCTGTAACCCATGGTGGGGATGGATAGTCCACCTGTAGATATAACGAGTGATTGACTATTGAAGCAACCTTTATTGGTGGTTACCTGGAATGCGGTTGTTTTGTGTTCTGATGTGGTTATGGCTGTTATTTCACAGCGGCTTTGAATAGTGACTCCAGCTTGCTCACACTCAGTTAGTAACATATTAAGAATGTCGCGTGCGCTTTCATCACAAAACAGCTGCCCATGCTCGCGTTCATGGTAGCTGATGCCATGTTTTTCTATCATGGCGATGAAGTCCCACTGGGTAAATCGTTTGAGGGCTGATTTACAGAAGTGGGGGTTGGCTGAAAGGTAACATTCAGGTTCAATAAATAGATTGGTAAAGTTGCAACGACCACCGCCGGATAAAAGAATCTTGGCACCAATCTTATCACTGTGATCCAGTACTAATACCTTGCGTCCACGCTGCCCTGCGGTGAGCGCGCACATCAAACCGGATGCACCGCCGCCCACTATGATGGCATCAAACTGGCTCAATTTAGCAATCTCACTTTTCCAGCATATTGAGTGCTACGGCCTCGGCTGCCTTGATGCCATCAATGGCAGATGAGAGGATGCCACCCGCGTAACCGGCTCCTTCACCTGCGGGGTATAGCCCATCAGTATTTAGGCTTTGGTAGTCGGCCTTACGTTGTATGATGATGGGGGATGAGGTGCGTGTCTCTACGCCTGTTAGCATGGCATCGGCCATGGAGAATCCTTCGATCTTTCGATTAAAGGCAACTAGAGCTTCGCGGATGGCCTCTGTAGCATAATCGGGCAGGCACCTGCTGAGGTCACCCAAACGAATGCCAGGTTTATAGGAGGGTTCAACCGCTCCTGACATAAGTGATGGTTGACCGGATAAAAAGTCGCCTACCCGTTGCGCTGGCGCCTCGTAGTTACTCCCTCCCTCGATAAATGCGCACTCTTCCCAGTGCCGCTGAAAATCGATGCCGGCTAGTGGATGACCGGGGTAATCCTTTGGAGTGACTTCAACGACGATAGCACTATTGGCATTGCGTTCATTGCGGGAGTATTGGCTCATGCCGTTGGTGACTACACCACCAGGCTCTGAGGCAGCTGCTACCACAGTGCCGCCTGGACACATGCAGAAGCTATAGACTGAGCGACCATTTTTGCAGTGATGCACCAGTTTGTAATCTGCGGCCCCCAGGAGTGGATGACCTGCAAATTTGCCAAAGCGTGATTGATCGATAAGGGATTGTGGGTGTTCGACGCGCAGCCCGATGGAGAAGGGTTTGGCTTCGATGGCAACGCCCTGATTGTAGAGCATTTGAAAGGTGTCGCGGGCACTGTGTCCTACAGCCAGTATCACATGTTTGCTGATGATCTGTTCACCATTAGCCAGTTTGACTCCTGCTACTTGGTTATCTTCAATTAAGAGGTCATCTACCCGGCTTTGAAAGCGGATCTCTCCGCCTAGTGACTCGATTGTTTTTCGTATGTGCTCTACTACAGTGACCAACTTATAAGTGCCAACATGAGGTTTGCTGATGTAGAGAATCTCTTCTGGTGCGCCAGCCTTAACCAGCTCGGTGAGTACTTTGCGTCCGTGGTGTTTACGATCTTTGATCTGGGTATGTAGCTTGCCATCAGAGAAGGTGCCTGCTCCACCTTCACCAAATTGCACATTGGATTCTGGATCAAGCTCCTTTTTATTGCGCCACATGCCGAAGGTGTCAGCTGTACGCTCTCGTACAGATTTACCGCGTTCTAGAATGATGGGGCGAAAGCCCATCTGTGCCAGAATTAATCCTGCAAATAGGCCACATGGGCCAGTCCCAATCACTATTGGCCGTGATGTGAGATTTTCTGGTGCTTCCGCAACAAAGTGATAACGGGTGTCTGGTGTGTGTTTGACGTGAGGGTCATTTTGTAAGCGCTGGAGTAGCTCATCATTGCGGCTGGTTTCAGCATCCAGGTGATAGACAAGGGTTATCTTTGAACGCTTTCGCGCATCATAGCTGCGTTTGAATATTGAATAGCTGATCAGTTCATCTGGGTTGATGCCCAGCTTTTTGATGATAGCGTTCTTGAGGTCATCATCACTGTGATCAAGCGGTAGTTTTATTTCTGTAAGTCGTAACATGCATGGTATTCCGGTGGGAGGGTATATCACGCCATTGCTGTGGTGGGTTGCTGGCGTTGGATATAAAAATGAAGGTTATTTTATGCCAACGGTTATATGAGTGCTATGAAAAGCGGTATGGATGTTAGGGGGGGGGGTGATAAATAAGTTGCGGAGACGACGATGTCGAAAGAATTTTTCATTTTCAGAGTGACCTCTGAATAGTTCACCGTTACACTAGCGCTATATGGCTGATCTCTATCCAAATATACGACCTTACGCCACTCACTCAGTTAAAGTCAGTGCGAGGCACTCTCTTTATGTTGAGGAGAGTGGTAGTGCAAATGGTATTCCTGTCCTCTTCCTGCATGGTGGACCAGGAGCTGGTTGCGAGTCTTATCACCGCTGCTTCTTCGATCCCTATCGCTATCGCATTATATTGGTTGACCAGCGTGGTTGTGGTCGTTCCATGCCTCATGCTGATCTCACTGAAAATACAACTGATCACCTAATAAGTGATATTGAAGCTATTCGGTCGATGCTTGGGATTGATCAATGGTTGCTGTTTGGTGGCTCTTGGGGCTCTACTTTGGCATTAACCTATGCTGAGCACTATCCGGAACGAGTGCAGGGGCTGGTTTTAAGAGGTATTTTTCTCTGCCGTGAACATGAAATTCGTTGGTTTTATCAAGAAGGGGCAAGTCGTATTTTTCCAGATTACTGGGAAGATTTTATAACGCCTATTCCTGAGGATGAGCAAGGCAATTTGTTGCAAGCTTACTACAGTCGTTTGACTGGAGATGACGAATTAGCTCGCATGGCAGCAGCTAAGGCGTGGTCGGTTTGGGAGGGTCGAACGGCTACGCTGCTAGCAAATCAATCAATCGTCAATCATTTAGGGGCACCACACACGGCATTAAGCATGGCACGCATTGAATGCCACTATTTTATGAATAACGCTTTTATGCGACCAAATCAGCTGCTGGAAGATGCGGGATGCATTGCGGATATTCCCGGCATCATAATTCAAGGTCGATATGATGTGATCTGCCCGATGGAATCAGCATGGGAGCTGCATCGGGCTTGGCCAAAAAGTGAATTGAAGATTGTTTCTGATGCTGGGCATTCGGCAATGGAACCCGGTATTTTAAGTGCCTTGGTTGATGCGTCAGATTGGTTCGCAGATCAGTTGGGTTAGCAGCTTTATTGTTATGATTGGACTATTGCAGCGGGTTTCATCTGCGCGGGTTGAGGTAAGTAAACGTGTTGTTGGTGAGATTGGCGCGGGTCTGTTGGTGTTGGTAGGGGTTGAAAAGGGCGATGCTGAAGCTAACGTGGATCGCCTTTTAGAGCGTCTGCTGGGTTATCGTCTCTTCCCTGATGAGGCAGATAAAATGAATCTGAGTCTTTGTGATATTGATGGTGGCCTGCTGTTGGTGCCCCAATTTACCCTGGCTGCAGACACACGAAAAGGCATGCGCGCAGGTTTTTCTACTGCTGCTGCGCCAGAAGAAGGGCAACGGCTATTTAATCTGCTGGTTCAACAAGCCCATGTTAAGCATACTCAAGTGGCCGAAGGTGTTTTTGGTGCAGATATGCAAGTGAGCCTGACTAATGATGGCCCCGTCACTTTTTGGCTTCAATCCTGATATTTTTTTTTATTTCTAATAAAATGCTTCCTTAATATATGCCTTTAGGCCTCAGCTGAGTTGAAACTTATGTCGCGTACCGCTGAAATAGAGCGTTCTACCTTAGAAACTCAGGTCAGTATAAAACTGAATCTTGATGGGACGGGTGTTTCAAAGCTAGAGACAGGCGTTCCTTTTCTTGATCACATGCTGGATCAGGTTGCTCGCCATGGTTTGATTGATTTGGAAATCAAGGCTTCAGGTGACCTACAAATTGATGCACATCACACAGTTGAAGATATTGGCATTACTTTAGGGCAAGCGCTGATAAAAGCTGTGGGCGATAAGAGTGGGATCCGTCGTTATGGGCATGCTTATGTGCCGTTAGATGAAGCACTCTCCCGCGTGGTTATCGATCTTTCAGGTCGCCCAGGGCTAATGTATGAGGTGGGCTTTCCTCGTGCCCGGGTTGGAGAATTTGAGGTTGATCTCTTCCAGGAATTTTTCCAGGGGTTCGTAAACCATGCCGCTGTTACATTGCATATTGATGGATTACGTGGCAGTAACAGCCACCATATTGCAGAGACCGTATTTAAAGCCTTTGGTCGCGCACTGCGCATGGCTTTAGAGGCTGATTTGCGCATGCAAGGCCAGCTACCTTCCACTAAAGGCGCTCTGTAAGAGAGCTGTAGCTCAAATATGTCACAAACTATTGCAGTTATAGATTACGGCATGGGCAATTTACGCTCAGTTGCCAAGGCAGTTGAGCATGTTGCAGATGCCGCTGATAAGGTGCTGGTCACAGATAATCCAGATCAAATTCTCTCGGCTGATCGTGTGGTGTTCCCAGGTCAAGGTGCTGCGCGTGATTGCATGGCGGCCATCTCCAATCACCACCTTAACCAGGCCATACTTGATGCGGCAAAAAGCAAACCCTTTTTAGGGATTTGTATGGGGCTACAGGTTTTGATGGATTTTAGTGAAGAGAATGGTGGTACCGAGCTTTTAAAACTATTGCCTGGGCAGGTGCGCCATTTTGAACGAGATACTGAAGAAAATGGCCAGCGACTAAAGATTCCTCATATGGGGTGGAATAAGGTGCGGCATATTGATAACCATCCGTTATGGAAAGATATTCCGCAGGATAGTCGTTTCTATTTTGTGCACAGTTATTATGTAGAGCCACAGAATCGAGAAATTATTGCTGCAACCACTGATTATGGTATTGATTTTACCAGTGCAGTGGCAAGAGATAACCTGTTTGCGGTACAGTTTCATCCAGAGAAAAGCGCTCGGGATGGGCTGATTCTATTGCGCAATTTTGTGCAATGGGATCTGTAACGTCTACACTTGTTGTCTACATTCAACCCTTCAGTGAAGAGATGAAAAATTATGCTTTTAATTCCTGCAATTGATCTAAAAGATGGCCAGTGTGTGCGCCTTCGTCAAGGCCGTATGGAAGATGATACGGTGTTTTCTGATGACCCAGTAGAGATGGCTGGACGCTGGGTAAAGGCGGGGGCTCGGCGTTTGCACTTGGTTGATTTGAATGGTGCCTTTGCTGGAGAACCTGTTAATGGTGATGTGATCGCTGACATTGCTAAAGCATATCCAGATCTACCCATTCAGGTGGGTGGGGGGATTCGTGATGAAGCAACCATTGAGGCTTACCTGGATGCTGGCGTAAATTACGTCATTATCGGTACGCAGGCAGTCAAAGAGCCTGAATTTGTAAAACGTGCTTGCAGCATGTTCCCTGGACAAATCATCGTTGGCTTGGATGCCAAGGATGGGATGGTTGCAATTGATGGATGGGCGACAGTGACTGATCACCTGGCTTTGGACCTGGCACGCCAGTTTGAGCGGGATGGAGCAGCGGCTATTGTTTATACTGATATTGGTCGTGATGGCATGCTTAACGGCCCTAATATTGAAGCTACAAAATCATTGGCAGTTACCGTAAATATCCCAATTATCGCATCAGGTGGCATCACTAATATGGATGATATTCGTGAGCTATGTGAAGCATCCTCAGTAGGTATTACCGCCGCAATTACAGGACGAGCAATATATGAAGGAACGCTTGATTTTGCCAAGGCTCAGCGTTTAGCAGATGCAACATGCAAGCAGTGATACGCTATTTTGCAACCTAAGATCTGTATCTGGAAATTAAATCAATGCTAGCAAAGCGTATTATCCCTTGCTTGGATGTGGACAATGGCCGCGTGGTAAAGGGTGTTAAGTTTGTTGATATCCGTGACGCGGGTGACCCTGTAGAGGTGGCCAGGCGTTATGATCGTGAAGGTGCAGATGAGATTACCTTTCTTGATATTACCGCCAGTTCAGATAATCGCGAAACCATTGTGCATGTTGTAGAGCAGGTGGCAAGTGAGGTGTTTATTCCTCTCACAGTCGGTGGTGGGATTCGTACGGTTGATGATGTACGGCGCATGCTGAATGCAGGTGCAGATAAAGTGGGTATTAATACAGCGGCTGTATTTAATCCTGAATTTGTAAAAGAGGCGACAGATCGCTTTGGGTCACAGTGCATTGTGGTAGCGATTGATGCCAAATGTGTCAGTGCTGATGGTGAGCCTCTCCGTTGGGAGGTCTTTACTCACGGTGGTCGTAAGTCTGCGGGATTAGATGCCATTGAGTGGGCTAAAAAGATGGCTGATTACGGTGCAGGCGAAATTCTATTAACCAGTATGGATCGGGATGGCACTAAGATCGGCTTTGATCTGGAGCTGACACGGGCGATTAGTCGGGCTGTTTCTATCCCTGTAATAGCCTCTGGTGGTGTTGGGAACCTGGATCACCTGGTTGCAGGTGTAAAAGAGGGTGAAGCCGATGCCGTATTAGCTGCCAGTATTTTTCATTTTGCAGAATATAGCGTGGGCGAAGCCAAGCAGTATATGGCGGAACGTGGCGTTGAAGTTCGGTTGTAAGTGTGAATATAAATGTCTGATACATTAGAGAAACTGGCTGAAGTACTAGAGTCTCGTAAAGGAGCGGCCCCTGATTCATCCTATGTGGCAGGGCTTTATGCAAAGGGGCTGGATGCTATCCTTAAAAAAATAGGGGAGGAGGCGACTGAAACCGTCATGGCGGCCAAAGATGGCGATGCAGAAAAAATAGTGTATGAAATAGCTGACCTCTGGTTTCACACAATGGTATTGCTTGCTTCACAAGAGTTGAAGCCACAGGATGTATTGCAAGAGTTGGAACGGCGCTTTGGTTTATCTGGATTAGACGAGAAGGCACAACGCCTGTCCTAAATGTAGATTTGATGTATTATCAGGTGATCGTGTAAATAGAGTTACAACCGAAATCTTACGGGCTATAAATGGCTCCAGTAGATTCCTTCAATTTAGTATGTGGAGAATGCAATGGGTTTTAGCGGCATTAGTATCTGGCAACTGTTAATCGTTTTAGTTATCGTTTTATTGGTGTTTGGTACCAAAAGATTGAAAAACATTGGCTCAGACATGGGTAACGCGATTAAAGGTTTTAAAGGCGCAATGAGTGATGCTGGGCAGGAGAAAAAAGAAGAAACTCCGCCAGAGCAACTGGAAGAATCCAAGCCAGAGAGTGCTGATACCGTGACTGATAATACGGTAAAAAGCAGCGAGAAAGAGAAAGTTTAAACACAAATGTTTGATATTGGATTTTGGGAGCTAGGCCTGATCTCAGTGATTGCGCTGCTGGTTGTGGGGCCAGAGCGCTTGCCAAGTCTTGCCCGCACAATTGGTTTATGGCTGGGGAAAGCACGGAGTATGCTGACCAGCATTAAGGATGAGATTGACCGTGAAGTTAAGGTCGATGAGATCAAAAAAGCCGCACAGGAAGCAGTAAATAATCCAGTTGGAGAGGTTGTTGGGCAAACAATAGACCCGATGCGAACTATCAAACTAGAGACAGAAAAGGTGATGAATGATGCCAAGTCTCAGTTTGAGAGCAGTAACAAGAATGAAAAGAAGGATGCCGTAAAAGCCGCATCTTCCAATGAGGCCTATGACGACGTCTGAAGATCAAGTTGGGCAGGCAACTGCCACCCTGCAAGAGCAACCCTTTGTTAGTCACCTGTTGGAACTTCGCGATAGATTATTGCGCGTGGTTATCGTGGCGTTTGTGATTTTCTTGGTGTTGTTTCCATTTGCTAATGACTTGTATACGCTGCTTGCAACACCACTGATTAAGCATCTACCTGAAGGAACGGGGATGATTGCTACACGTGTCATTGCTCCATTTCTAACACCACTTAAGATGACTTTTGTATTCGCTATCTTTTTAGCGATCCCCTATATTTTGCATCAAATGTGGTCCTTTGTTGCACCAGGCCTCTATCGTCATGAAAAGAGGCTTGCGGTGCCTCTGTTAGTTTCCAGTGTCTTCCTGTTTTACTTGGGCATGTCCTTTGCGTATTTTGTCGTATTCCCTTTGCTGTTTGATATTCTGCCTAGCATGGCTCCAGAGCAGATTACGGTCTCTCCGGATATTACTGACTATTTAGATTTTGTCCTTACCCTATTCTTTGCCTTTGGTGTGGCTTTTGAAGTGCCAATTGCCACCATTATTTTGGTTTGGATGGGGATTGCTACACCAGAATCGCTAGCAGAAAAGAGACCCTATATTGTTATTGGTGCCTTTGGCGTAGGGATGTTGTTGACTCCGCCTGATGTGATCTCACAAACCTTGTTGGCAGTCCCTATGTGGATACTGTTTGAGGTAGGGCTTCTCTGTTCGCGGGCTTTTGTGCGGGATGGGGATGATGAGCCACCACAACCCGGTGCACCACAGCAGGTGGATGAAGATTTGATGTCTGATCTGGGTACACCCAGTGCGGCATCTGCTCCTACTTCAAGTGGTGGGGGTGCCTCAACTCAGGCGCAAAATTTTACGCCTCTCACACAAGATGAATTATCGGCGGAGCTTGATCGTATTGAAGATGCGCAGAATACTGGCGAGCCAAATAAACCAGCAGCACCTAAACCCCCACATTCTGCTGATGTGAAGGCGGCAGGCCTGAATATTAATGCCAAACTCCGGTTGGTTGCTGATTACCGTGATGAGGCGGATGAAGAGAAAGCCCGTGCATTGCTGTACGAGGTGCTGGCTGATGGTGATGATGATCAGATTCGCGTGGCAAAAAATATCTTACAGCAGATGGATGGTGATTATTAAAAGAGCATCACGCCACGGTGTTTTTTCGCATGCAAGTGCCGTGCAGAAGCGATAGAGTGATCTCCTCTGGAGAGAGCGAGGCAGGAAAATAAGCGCCTGAGATTTTGGCTCCTCTTATACTGGCACCGTCAAGTTGCGTCATCCTAAAGTCAATGCCACGCAGATCAGCCTGCCTTAGATAGCAATGACTCATATCAAGCCCTGCGGCATCTAACCCACGTAGATCCATGTTGCGAAGGTCAGTGCCTACGAGATCACATGCCTCACCTTTTGTTTTTCTTTCATTAAACTCTTTGATATTTTCATCGCGAAGTAGTTGGTACATAGGATTGGTTTTGATTTCTGGAGCTGGACTCATATTCTTCTGCCTTTGAAAGTATTAAAACAATCGTTTATGCCTAAATTGTAGTGTAATTAAACAATTATGGCAGGTTTATCTCATAGCTTATTGATTTTGCTATTTAATAAAAAAGCTTGTTTATAACAACAGGTCATTATTATAAGTTCAATTATCCAGTATAGCTCTGAGATTGGCTAAATGAGCTGTGCCACGTTCCTGCTTTTCTTCCTGTGATAACTGGTTATCGCGTCCTACCCAGATGATATCCTCTTCGGGTAACTCACTTAGAAAACGGCTGGGTTCGCACCGAACCAGCTCTCCAAATTGCTTGCGCTTAGCTGCAAAGGTGATGGTAAGAGTTCGTTGTGCGCGGGTGATTCCAACATAGGCGAGACGACGCTCCTCCTCAATATTATCATCTTCAATACTGCTGCGATGGGGTAGAAGCTCCTCTTCCATGCCAACTAAAAACACGTGTGGAAATTCCAGCCCTTTGGCTGAATGTAAAGTTAGAAGGTGAACCTGATCATTTTCTTCTTCGTTATCCTGATTTTCTAGAATATCCATCAGTGTGAGGTGATTGACTATCTCTGCCAGGGTTTTTCCTTTATGACTTCCTTTGCTTAGGGTATCAAGCCATTTAATCAGATCTGTGACATTCTCCATGCGGCGTTCAGCGACTCGATCGCTACTGCTGGTTTCACATAGCCAATTCTCGTAGGCTGCTTCCTGAATTAGATCCTGTGCAACGCTTGCTGGATTGTCATTTTCAGCACGTTGATGAAAGTGGCTGATCCACTGGCTAAATGCGGTTAATTTTTCCTGAGCACGCTTTGAGAGTACCTGCTCTAACCCAAACTCCCCACAAGCTTGCAGCAAGGTGGTTTGGCGTTCATGGGCATAGCCAGACAATTTCTCCAGTGTTGATGGGCCAATCTCTCGGCGAGGAATATTAACAATGCGTAGAAATGCCGCATCATCATCGGGGTTTGCCAGTAACCGTAGATAGGCCATGACATCTTTAATTTCGGTGCGTGAAAAGAAGGAGGTGCCACCACTGAGAAAGTAGGGAATGCTGTTCTCACGTAATATCTTTTCAAAAATGCGTGCTTGATGATTGCCTCGGTAGAGGATGGCGTAATCACCGTGTTTGGTCGCTTTCGTAAAACGATGGTGCAGTATCTCAGAGACAACCTTTTGTGCCTCATGCTCTTCGTTTTTGCACTCTATGATTCTGATAGGATCGCCTAGACCCAGTTCACTCCAGAGCTTTTTTTCAAAGACATGGGGGTTGTTTTTAATCAGTAGGTTGGCGCTACGTAGGATACGACCTGATGAACGGTAATTTTGCTCAAGTTTTACCACTTTTAAATGGGGGAAATCCTCTTTTAATCGCCCAAGGTTTTCTGGTCGTGCACCGCGCCAGGCGTAGATGGATTGGTCGTCGTCGCCCACGGCGGTAAAGGGTGTGTGTTGGCCTACCAGTAGTCTGACCAGCTCATATTGGCAGGTGTTTGTGTCCTGGTATTCATCAACCAGCATGTGCCGAATGCGGTGTTGCCAACGCTCCAGAGCCTCTGGGTGTTGGCGAAGAAGTTGCACAGGCAGCAGAATGAGATCATCGAAGTCGACGGCATTGTAGGCGAGCATTGCGCGCTGATATTGGGCATAAAGCAGCGCTGTTTTTGTCTCGGTCTCATTTTGAGCATGAGAGAAGGCCTGCTCAGGAGAGCGTTGATCATTCTTCCAGCTGGATATCTGCCATAGACTATTGCGAGCCGTATCATCTTCTCCATTGGCTGCTTTACGGAGAAGCTCTTTAAGCAGTGTCTCGGCATCTTGTGCATCGTAGATTGAAAAGCCAGGCCTGTATCCCATTAACTTACATTCGCGGCGCAGTATGTTTAGTCCCAGCGTGTGGAAGGTTGAGATGCTGAGACCTCGGGTGTCCACTCCTTTAAGTAGGCTGTCGACACGAGATTTCATCTCTCGTGATGCTTTATTTGTGAAAGTAACAGCAGTGATATTGCGAGGTGAAACTCCGCATTTCTCAATTAGATAGGCAATCTTGCTGGTGATAACGCGTGTTTTTCCACTTCCAGCACCAGCTAGCACTAGTAGTGGGCCACTAATGTACGACATCGCCTCATGTTGATGGGGATTTAATTTAAACACAGACGTTTATGCCTGGAACTGAATCAGGTGGTGAATACATAGAGGGTATGGCTGGTTGTAGGTTTGTGATGAAATTGCATTATAAAATTCAGATTTATTATAGCTGGGCTAAAGCGTGGAGTGGGCATGAATTTCACATAGTTGGGAATTTGTTTTTTAATATGGAAAGAGGAGCGGAAATTCTGCTCAAACTGTAATAAAATCCGCACCCAGGAATAATTTTGCGATAGCTATCGCTCCCCAACGATCTGGGCGGTTATTGAAATGAAAAAACTAATTAACTTGGGTTTGCTGCTGCTTTTGGTTGCTTTACCTCTGGCTGCTGAAGAGACGGCGGGAGAGCCGGCTATTGCGCCTGAACCACCGGAGTTACCGCCACAGGTTGAGAGTGGTGAGGCGCTGGAGCCGGAAGTTACCATTATTAAATCAGAAGAAAAGACAGTAGAAGAGTACCGTCTTGATGGAAAACTGGTGATGGTAAAAATCACCCCAGCAGCAGGGAAGCCATACTATCTTGTTGATTCTGATGGTAATGGCACCCTGGATACTCAGGAAAATGACCCAAGAAGTGCGAGTGTTCAGCAGTGGGTGATTTTTAGCTGGAAGTGATTCCTGCTGTACCTTCAATGAACCTGCATTTGATCTCTTACTAACAATAACCGAGCGGAACCTAATGTCCGTCTACACCAGAGTTGAGCGCGAGCAGCTTGAAACATTTCTAGCAAATTACGATCTGGGCGCTCTGGTAGAGCAGCAGGGTATCTCTGATGGCATTGAGAATACCAACTACTTTGTGACTACCACCAAAGGCAGGTATGTTCTTACCCTATTTGAATCGCTTAGTGCAGAAGAGTTGCCATTCTTTCTTGATCTGATGGCTTTTCTGGCAGATAACAATGTACCCAGTGCCTCCCCGTTGGCTGATAATAATGGCTGTTATCTTCGTGTGCTTAATGATCGCCCTGCGGCATTGGTTGAGCGCTTAACAGGTGCTTGGGTTCCTGCACCCTCTGTAGCGCAGTGTGCTGCTTTAGGCGCTGTATTGGGCCGCTCAAATCGTGTAGGGCAGTCGTTTAAAGGGCGGCGTGCAAATACGCGTGGTCCTCATTGGTGGCGAGTGGTCTCAGAGCAGCTGATGGAAAAACTTTCTGAGACAGATGCCAAAATGTTGCAAGATGAGCTGGCTTATCAGTCCAGTCATCGGTTGGATGAGTTACCTAGAGGGGTAATTCATGCAGATCTATTTCGGGATAACGCGTTATTTCAAGGTGATGAGCTCACAGGTGTGATCGATTTCTATTATGCTTGTACCGATGTGCTGCTCTATGACTTGGCCGTTACCGTAAATGATTGGTGCTCAAATGAAGATGGGACGCTGGATGAGGCGCGCACCTTGGCCATGTTGCAAGCCTACAATACTGAACGCCCGCTGACAGATCAGGAGCATGTATGCTGGCCAGTCATGTTGCGTGCAGGTGCACTGCGCTTTTGGCTGTCACGTTTGCAAGACAAGCTCTTTCCACGACCTGGCGAAATGACCCACATCAAAAATCCAGATGAGTACGCACGAGTCTTGCGAGACCGCATTGCATGTAGTGAAAAAAACAGCCTTCCCTGGGTCTGATTCTCCATTTTTTTATGCATTCGTTTAATGGCTCTCTTTTGCGCTGTGCCCGGCTTCTTGAATCTATAAGCGAGTGGGTTGGCCGAACAGCATCCTGGCTTTCACTACTAATGGTGCTGGTCACCTTTGCGGTTGTGGTATTGCGCTATGCCTTTGATTTGGGGTGGATTGCCATGCAGGAATCCATTACCTATATGCATGCAGTGCTGTTTCTCACAGGTGCGGCCTATACGCTACGCCATCAAGGGCATGTGCGGGTGGATATCTTCTACCGTCGTTTTTCTATACAAACCCAGGCATGGGTTGATCTGTTTGGCACCCTGTTTTTGTTGATGCCTGTCTGCCTGTTTATCTTCTTTGTTAGTTGGGGCTATGTTGCAGACTCCTGGTCACTGTTTGAGGGATCACGTGAAGCCGGTGGTTTGGATGGAGTCTTTCTGCTTAAGAGTATGATTTTGGTAATGACTGGGCTTCTGGTGTTGCAGGGCGTTGCCATTCTATTGCGCTGCAAACTGTTATTGGGTGGTTATATTGAGCACCTCTATGACCGTGAGGATTTTCCAGAGGATGGCATCTGATGGCAGAATTTCTACCATTGTTGATGTTTCTCTGCGCCTGCTTAGTGCTGCTACTGGGATACCCGGTGGCTTTTTCACTGGCAGGAACTGCCCTTGCGTTTGCTTGGGTTGGAGGCATGACAGGTTACTTTGATTCGGCTTTTTTGTATGCGCTACCGAATCGACTCTATGGCATCATGACCAATCAGACGCTGATTGCTGTGCCGCTGTTTGTGTTCATGGGTGTCATGTTGGAGCGCTCCCGTGTGGCTGAAAACCTGTTGGATACGATGGCATCTCTGTTTGGGCCACTGCGGGGTGGATTGGGTATCTCCGTAACGTTGGTCGGCATGCTACTAGCGGCAAGCACAGGTATTGTTGGTGCAACCGTTGTTACCATGGGGTTGCTCTCTTTGCCAACTATGCTGCGTCGTAATTATGATCCGGCATTTGCTGCGGGAACAATTTGTGCCTCTGGTACCTTGGGTCAGATTATCCCCCCCTCCATTGTATTGGTCTTGCTGGGTGATGTGCTCTCATCGGCCTACCAACAGGCGCAGTTGGATATGGGTATCTTCTCACCCGATACCGTTTCAGTGGGCGACCTCTTTATTGGGGCATTGATACCCGGCCTGCTATTGGTGCTGCTTTATATGCTCTACCAAATAGGCGTGGCTTTTTTTAAGCCGACTGCAGCACCTGCTATTCCCATCGAAGAGCGGAAGCAAAATAGTGCGGCGCTATGGGGGAAAGTAGTTAAGGTCTTGCTGCCACCGCTGTTGTTGATTGTGGCTGTGCTGGGCTCAATTTTGGGCGGCTTGGCGACACCGACAGAGGCATCTTCTGTGGGTGCTATTGGAGCCATTCTACTTGCCGCATCTCAGCGGCAACTGAATTTTTCCACTTTGCGTGAAGTAATGCAAAATACCACCCGCGTGACGAGTATGGTATTCCTGATTTTTATTGGGGCGGCAATCTTCTCCCTGGTGTTTCGAGGTTTTGAGGGCGATGAGCTGGTAACAGATCTTCTCTCTGATCTGCCGGGTGGTGTTTTTAGTGCCGTGTTGATTGTTATGTTGATTATGTTTTTGTTGGGTTTTATCTTAGATTTTATTGAGATCACCTTTGTTGTTGTTCCGATTGTTGGACCTATTCTGCTTGCCATGGGGCTCGATCCTGTCTGGTTGGGCGTGATGATTGCTATTAATCTACAGACCTCATTTTTAACCCCTCCCTTTGGTTTTGCACTCTTTTATCTGCGAGGTGTGGCTCCAGCAGAGATCACAACTGGGCAGATCTATCGTGGGGTTGCCCCTTTTATTGTCATCCAGCTCTTTATGCTCGGGCTGTTGGCTTGGCAACCTGGGCTTGCAACCTGGTTACCAAAGGTTGTTTATGGTGGGTAGTGGCCTCAGTTTTTTATGGTCACTAATTAGGCGTAGAAAGAAAGGTTACAATATCGTCTGCATGTACCCATGCCATGGCTTTTTCTCCATAAGCCATTGAACTGCTTGTGAAAACAGTTGACTCCCCAATTACTTCATTTGTATCTATATTAATAACTTGAATCGTTGATTTGACTTCATCTGCTCCTGCAAGTGTCCCCATTACTGCACGGGAAGCCTCTCCTTTAATAGCGTATCCAGTTATTTGAACACGAACTTTCTGCGTGGCATTTTTGTTTGGGTACAACGAAAGCTCAGATAGATACTGCTGTAGATTATTAGATAGTGAGCCCATGAAACTGCTTGATGCCATTGTCTCTCCTGCTCTAATGTTTATGAGGGTATATCCCCCTTTTTCACTGTCTGTAATTAGCTTATTAGGGATTGGTTTGTGAATATCAATATTGGCACCACATGCAGATAGAGTGATGAAGAGAAAAGATAATATGATATGTTTCATTGCGGTGTGTTCCCTAAAAGAATAATTTCATCATCTGAATTCAATCCATGAATTAGCAGGCTTGAGAGATGACCTAAGATTGCCTCTTTTATTTAAAAAGCAAAAGAAACATAACTGCTATTCTATATATCGGTATTATTAAAGCAGTACTTTAGTAAAGAGTTGGAGGTGATCTTTAATGAGCTTACAGAGGGGTAGGGGTTGAGGATTTTAAGTCCTATGCCAAGAGACAATGGTGCTTGTGTGGTACATGAGCAACTAGAGGCATCTTTGCCAGAGTATCATGTAAATAGCTACTCTCCTTGGTGGACTTTGGCACCTATTACTCTTCCCTGGGTTTCATCTACTCGGCAGGCTGATTTGATCCATACAGAACTAAATTATGCCTGTTTTTTTAAGCGCCCTGGCGTGCCTCTGGTTGCTACTGCGCATGGTTATTCATTGGATGCTTTTTTGGCACCTTACTCCTCGCCTCTACAGCGTCTTCACTATCGTACAGACTTGCGTTGGTTTGTAGAGAGATCTTTGGCAACAGCAGATCGAGTTACGGCCGTTAGCCAATATCTTGCTGAAAAGCTGCAACAACATATGCAATGCCCAACTGATATTCAGGTGATCTATAACGGGATAGATGAAACACGTTTTCAACCGCTGTTATCTAAACCGCATCAAAGACAACCTTTTCGTATTCTTTTCTGTGGCAAGCTAACAAGAAAAAAAGGGGCAGATATGATTGTCCCCTTAGCAAGAATGCTGGGTTCTGATTTTGAGATACATTATGTGGGTGGAGGGGAGTTAAATACGACTGGTATTGGCGCAGGCAGGGTGATTGCCCTTGGACAGACTGCTTATAACAAGATGCATGAACTTTATCATTCGGTTGATGCGCTATTTGTGCCATCGGTGCGGGAGGGTTTTGGATTATCCATTGCAGAAGCAATGGCATCTGGATTGCCCGTGGTGGCTAATAATTGCTCTGCAATTCCTGAGCTGGTAAGGGATGGGGACGGCGGATTTTTATGTGAAATTGGCCAGATTAAACAGTATGCCGAAGCCTTTAGAAAATTAATGGATGCTCCACAGCTTTGTCGTAGTATGGGGGAGTTTAATCGTGTGCAAGTAGAGGAGAAATTCACACTCTCTCGCATGGTTAATCAGTATCAAGATCTGTTTGAATCAGTGCGATAGGCATTTTTTTGAAAAAACGCATCCTATTTATTACCCGAAATTTCCCACCACTAACGGGTGGTATGGAGCGGTTGAACTATCATGCCTTTGAAGCACTGTCTGATGCATATGACATGATGCTTCTTGGGCCTAAAGGGTGCGCGGATTACGCACAGGATATGCCAGTAACAGGTATTTCGACAGATTCATCTTTGCAATATGTTACACGCTGCTGTTTTGAGGCCTACAGATTATCTCGTCAATGGAAGCCCGATTTGATTGTTGCGGGGAGTGGTGTGGCCGCACTGCCAGCTAGAATTGCAGCGCGAGGGGCAGGGGCGGCTACTGTGACTCTCGTGCATGGACTGGATATTATCTATCCTAGCCGCCTCTACCAATTTGGCTTTGTACCGGCCATTTGCAACTCAGACAGAGTGATCGCTAATAGCGCCAATACTGCCAATTTAGCTCTATCTGCGGGTGTGCCACAAAACCGTATAGAGATCCTGCATCCAGGGGTCTCTCTTCCAAAACATCCCTTAGAGGCAAAGCCTCTGCAACTGGATTTTGACCTGAAAGGAAAAAAGATTCTACTGGCTGTAGGCCGACTTATCCGACGCAAGGGGCTCCCTGAGTTTATCCGATATGCACTGCCTAAAATTGTGCAAGAAGAGCCGAACGTATTGTTTTTAGTGGTTGGTGCGGCCTCAGAGTCATCACCCCTAAAAAAGGCGGGGATTGAAGCCGATTTGCAGAGTGCGATTGTTGAGGCAGGCATGCAGGAGCATGTGAAGCTGCTGGGGCGTGTCTCTGATGCGCTGCTTGAACAGCTGTTCTCTATCACTACTCTGCATCTATTCCCTGTGTTGGATCTGCCTGGAGATGTGGAGGGTTTTGGGATGGTTGCAGTTGAGGCTGCCGCCCATGCTGTGCCAACAATTGCTTTCAATGCTGGGGGCGTGTCAGATGCGGTCAAAGATAAAAGTACGGGTTATCTTGTTGAGGCAGAGAATTATCAAGCCTTTGCCCAAGCCGTACTTCAGGGGCTGAATGCGCTTGGCCAGGAGTTGTCTCCACAGTGCTGTATTGATTATGCAGAGCAGTTTTCATGGGATAAGTATGGTCAGCGCTTGCAAGCTATCTGTGAACAGACGCTTTCTTAAGATAGATTTGATTCGCACGCGCCCTTCTATTGATGTAATAATATTCCGCTTCTGGCGCAAGCCTTATTTTATAAATAGCTAACAAATATACTTATGTCTGGAAATAGCATCGGAAAACTCTTTACTGTGACATCTTTTGGTGAAAGCCATGGTCCTGCTATTGGCTGCATTATTGATGGGTGCCCTCCGGGGATGGCGCTTACCGCTGAGGATCTACAAAAAGATCTGGATCGGCGTCGTCCAGGCACATCTCGCCACACCACTCAAAGAAAAGAGCCTGATCAGGTGCAGATTCTCTCCGGTGTATTTGAAGGTAAGACGACAGGTTGTCCTATCAGTCTGATTATTTACAACCAGGATCAACGCTCAAAAGATTACTCCAGTGTGATGGATCGCTTTCGTCCGGGCCACGCAGACTATACCTACACACAAAAATATGGTCATCGGGACTATCGTGGGGGTGGTCGCTCATCGGCGCGGGAGACTGCCATGCGGGTGGCTGCGGGCGCTGTTGCAAAGAAGTATCTTGCTGAATGTTATGGCATTGAGATCCGCGGCTATCTGGCACAATTGGGTCCAATCAAGATTGAAAAACTAGAGTGGGATCAGGTTGAGAAAAACCCTTTTTTCTGCCCAGACCCAGATAAGGTTCCAGAGATGGAGGCCTACATGGATGAGCTGCGTAAAGAGGGTAACTCTGTTGGTGCACGCATCAATGTTGTGGCGACAGGTGTGCCGCCAGGATTGGGAGAGCCGGTTTTTGACCGGCTGGATGCGGACATTGCTCAGGCGCTGATGTGTATCAATGCCGCTAAAGCGGTAGAAATTGGCGCTGGTTTTGATTGTATTGAGCAGAAAGGCACTGAACATCGGGATGAGATTACCCCCGATGGTTTTTTGAGCAACCATGCGGGTGGGATATTGGGTGGAATCTCAAGTGGACAGCACATCCTTGCAAGCATGGCTTTAAAGCCAACCTCCAGCTTGCGCATCCCTGGGCGCACGGTCGATGTGAAAGGCAATGAGACCGAGGTTATTACAGAAGGAAGGCATGATCCCTGTGTTGGTATTCGTGCCACACCCATTGCAGAAGCTATGCTGGCGATTGTATTGATGGATCATATGCTGCGTCATCGTGCTCAAAATATGGATGTTAAATCGGGAACCCCCATTATTCCGCCAGGCCACTATTGAAATTGATATTAAACGCCATGCAAGCACTGGGTTTTCCGAGTTTACCCCTTATATAGTTCGTAGCTGATTCAATGCCTTACTGGCGACTTTCTGGCTTTTATCTAGTCTATTTTGCTGCCCTTGGGGCGCTGATCCCCTATTGGGGGCTTTATCTTAAGTCCCAGGGTTTTGATCCGATTGAAATTGGCCAATTGATGGCGCTCTTGATGGCTACCAAGATTATTGCACCTAATGTTTGGGCCTGGATTGCAGATCTTACAGGCCGGCGCATGGCTATTGTGCGTCTTGCCTCACTGCTTGCATTTTTTATATTCATGGGGCTATTTTGGGTTGAGGGCTTTTGGCCGCTTGCATTAACTATGATCTGCTTTAGCTTTTTCTGGCATGCCTCACTGCCTCAATTTGAAGCAGTTACATTAAGCCACCTTGCTGGTCGAACACGCTATTACAGTCGTATTCGCCTCTGGGGATCCATTGGATTTATCCTCAGTGTGGCTGGGTTAGGCGTGGTGTTAGATAGCCATGATGCCACCATTATTCTACCTGTGGTGCTTTTGCTCTATTTTCTAATCTGGTTGATGAGTCTAGTTGTGCCTGAAAAAAAGGCGGCAGCACATATTGATGAGCCTGTTCCTTTAGGGCAACTATTACGGCATCCAGCCATTGTGGCTTTTCTAGCGGCTGCTTTTTTTATGCAGATGGGGCATGGAGCCTACTATGCTTTTTACTCCATCTATTTGGGTGAGCATGGTTACAGTAGTACCGTTATCGGGCAGCTATGGGCCTTAGGTGTAGTGGCTGAGGTGTTGGTGTTTTTAGTGATGCACCAATTGCTAAAGCATTTCAATGTTAGACAGGTATTGCTGGCCAGCCTATTGTTGGCCACACTGCGTTGGGCTTTGATTGGCAATTTTCCTGATAACCTTTGGTTGCTGCTGTTTGCACAGGTTTTACATGCGGCAACCTTTGGTACTTTTCATGCAGCTGCCATGCATTTCATCCACCACCATTTTCGAGGGCGACACCAAGGTAGAGGGCAAGCGCTTTATAGTAGCCTGAGCTTTGGTGCTGGCGGTGCCATTGGCAGTCTTTATAGTGGTTATCTTTGGTCAGGTGCAGGAGCAACTATCACCTATGGTGTTTCAGCAATGGTATCATTTTTGGCTTTTGGCCTTGTATGGAAATGGGTGGATAATCCCAATATCTGTGAGGAGATGTAGATATGGCATATAGCCTTAATGAAATATGTAAACGTATTCAAGGTCGATTGGAAGGTGATGAAGCTATTTTAATCCAAGGCGTAAATACGCTTGATAGCGCAGGTGCTGCTGAGATTACCTTTGCTGAAAGTGATCGATACTTTGATAAAGTTGCATCAGGGCAGGCTGCGGCAATTGTTGTGGCAGAAGATTTTCCCGATGTGCCTGGATGTAATCTAGTACGAGTTCCCAATCCTCGTTTTTCTTTTATGCAAATCATGGAGATGTTTGTAGCTCCAGTGGAGATGAAAGGGATTCACCAAAAAGCCAGTATTTCTGATACAGCAAACTTAGATAAGACAGTTTCAATTGGAGCCTGCGCTGTTGTGGCTGATCTAGCCAATATAGGAGCACGAACCTTTATTGAATCAGGTGCTTATATTGGTACAGATGTGATTATTGGTGAGGATTGCTATATCGGTGCTAATGCCGTGTTGATGAAAGGAATTAGGGTAGGGGATAGAGTTGTAATCCATGCAGGTGCAACTATTGGTGGTGAAGGTTTTGGTTTTGCTTGGTTGAAGGATCATCATCATAAAGTGCCTCAGTTGGGATCAGTGCAGATTGATGATGATGTAGAGATCGGCTGCAACAGCTGTGTAGATCGCGCAACAATGGGCATAACACGTATACGACGTGGTACCAAAATTGATAATCAGGTACATATCGCACACAACAATGATATTGGAGAAGATGTCATTATAGCGGGTCAGTTTGGCTCCTCAGGCAGTGTTACCATTGGAAATAGAGCTGTTTTTGGTGGAAAGTCCTGTATTGCCGATCACTTAAGTGTTGGTGAAAATGCCCAGGTGGGTGGAGCTAGTGTCGTTATAAAAAATGTGGAGCCAGGAGCGGTTGTATTTGGAATGCCTGCTCAGTCTAAACGACAAACATTTCAAGAGTTGGCTTACATAAAGCGCTTGCCTGATTTGGCTAAAACAGTAAAAGCACAAGAGAAAGAATTGAAACGATTGCAAAAACAGGTGGCCAGCTTAGTAAGTAAATTGCCACAAGATTAATAAAGTACATCTAAAAGATATTAATTTAAAAAACACCATGAAAAAAATTAAAGTTTTATTTGTTTGTATGGCCAATATTTGTAGATCACCAACTGCACATGGTGTGTTTGAGGCTTTAGTTGAGCGAGAAGGATTGACTTACTGTATCGAAGTGGATTCAGCAGGAACCCATGCTTATTATATTGGCAAATCGCCTGATCAACGCTCACAGGAGACAGCACTAAAGCGAGGTTTAGATATTAGCCATCAAAGAGCGCGTAAGGTAAAGAGCAGTGATTTTGTAGAGTATGATTATGTTTTGGTGATGGATCAGGATAACTACCATGCACTCTGTGGGATTTGCCCTGAAGGTATGGAGGATAAACTACAGTTGTTAATGGACTATGCGCCTGACTTAAGGTTGCGTGAGGTGCCTGACCCTTATCGTGGCGGCTCACAAGGCTTTGAAACGGTTTTTGATATGGTCGAGGCGGCCGCTGATGGTTTGTTGGAGGATATCCGTGAGCAGTATTCTAATCTTGGATCTAGTCTTTAAGCAGTGACTCCCATTTTTTACGTTTACGGTAAACTGTAGAGGGGTTTATATCTAAAAATTCAGCTGCTTTTATAATATTACCATCACATTGGATAATTGCTTTTTCTATTACTTTCATTTCAACTTGCCATAGCGGTAAAATCTGATATCTATCTCCCAGTGTTTGAACGCAACCTTTCTCCTCTGAATTTATAGTGGTTTCTACAGCTGCTTTATCTTTGAGCTGAGAAGAGCGTGTTCCACTTTCATAAAGTTGAGCAGGAAGCATTTTTTTTGTGACTTCCTCTCCGTCATTTAATACAACTATATTTCGAACTACATTTTGCAACTCTCGAACATTTCCTGGCCACGGGTAATCTTGAATAATTCCTTCTGCCTCAGGTGAAAACCGCGTAAATAGCCTGTTTTCTTCTTTAGAGAAAGTGGAAAGAAATTTATATGCAATTAAAATAATATCAGCACCACGCTCACGTAATGGTGGCATTTCGATAGGAATAACATGCAAGCGATAGAAAAGATCTTCTCTAAATAATCCTTTTTTTACCATCTCTAAAGGATCTTTATTTGTTGCGCAAATAAAGCGAATATCAACATGCTCTTCTTTATTCGAACCTACCTTATGGAAATGTTGGCTCTGAAAAAAACGTAAAAATTTGCTTTGAATATCAAGATTCATTTCGCAAATTTCATCCATAAAAAGGGTGCCACCATTTGCCTTTGATGCAGCACCTTCTCTATCCTTTGTTGCGCCAGTAAAAGCACCCTTTACATGTCCAAATATTTCGCTCTCCATTAAGTCCTTTGGGATGGCGGCACAATTTAATGCAACAAACGGCATCTCTGCCCTAGCGCTTTGCTTATGAATAGCTTCTGCACAGAGCTCTTTGCCTGTGCCACTTTCACCGGTAATAAAAATAGTCGCTTTGCTGGAAGCACCGCTCTTTATAATCTGAAAAACAGCCTGCATAGGAAGTGAAGAACCAATTAAGTTATAAAACCTATCACTTTTAAATGACTGCTCATAGAGTTGCACTGCATGAGAAAGCCTATAATGTTTATAGGCATTGCCAATTGTTGTTTGAAGTCGGTCAATATCTACGGGCTTCTGTAAAAAATCATGTGCGCCTAACCGTGTTGCTTCAACGGCAAGCTCAATTGAGCCTTGGTTTGTAATTACAACTACAACTACGGGAATAGTTTCTTTCTTTATTAATTTTAATATATCAAGGCCATTATAATCTGGAAGATAAATATCCAGCAGCAGAACATCAATTTGTTTATGTCGCAATATATCAAGTGCCGAGATCCCATCTCCAACAACCATGGCCTCCCAGCCATCTGCCTGGAGAATTTCCTGATAATATGCAGCAAACAACTCATCGTCTTCAACGATGAGCACATGCTTGCGGTTAGACAATGGGGCAGTATTTGCCATTAAAATAGCTCTCTATCCTTAATGAAGTGCACTTAATTAATCAAAACCTGCATTATGTGATATAGCAAGGCTATTGCAAATTGCAATGTTTCTTTGATAATAAAGAAATCTGTTTGTCGTATTTGAACCCAGCGCTAAACCACTTAATAATATATATTATTTTGAATTTTGGTAAATTATAAGCTATCTATTCTAGATGCACGTGTATTCTCATTGTTCTTCGATACTTGCCTTGATTGGCTATATAAAGACCCTATAATATTTCATGCTACATTTACTTGATCCTGATAATCCTAGTGCTTCCTTTCCTAATGTAAATCTTGCTGAAAAAGAGCCGAATGGCTTATTGGCGTTGGGGGGAGACCTTTCCCCTGAAAGGCTGATAAACGCCTATAGACATGGAATTTTCCCCTGGTATAGCGATGATCAGCCTATTCTATGGTGGTCACCAAATCCGCGAACCATATTACGGCCAAAACAATTAAAAGTCTCACGAAGTTTACAAAAAACCCTGAGAAACAAAGCGTTTTTTGTATCTTTTGATCGTCATTTTGACCATGTAGTTAAAAACTGTGCAAGCCCAAGAGGTGATGGTAATGGTACTTGGATTACTACAGAAATGGAGGCTGCATATATGCAGCTTCATGAGCAACACATTGCACACTCAGTTGAGGTTTGGTTTGAGGGAAAGCTTGTTGGCGGGCTATATGGTGTGGCAATTGGACGGGTGTTTTTTGGTGAATCAATGTTTAGTCGGATGAGTGATGCATCGAAGGTAGGCTTTGTTCATCTTACCTCCCATCTTATTGGATGGGGTTATCAGCTTATTGATTGTCAGGTATATTCTGATCATCTCTCTAGCCTGGGTGCACAAGAGATAACACGAGACTGTTTTTCTGATGATTTAAAGCACTGGTGCAATCTGCCTGGCTTGGAAGAACAATGGCCTACTATTTTAAAATCCCCCCTATATGCTTTGGAGTGATTTTCTTGTTAAATTCTTACCCATGGAAACGAAATTATGGAATCTTTAAATGAGCAGCTTTATACATATGTGGCATACATTGCAGCTGTATATGATGGTGACACGGTTACAGCAAATATAGATTTAGGGATGGGGGTTTGGAAAAATAAAGAGAAGCTGAGATTGAGCCGGATTAATTCGCCTGAGGTGCGAGGCGATAGTAGGGAGCAGGGCATAGTTTCCCGTGATTGGTTACGCGAAAGAATCTTGCAAAAACAAGTGATTATTAAAACAGTTAATGATAAGAAAGGAAAATATGGGCGTTATTTAGCAGAGATTTGGCTTGATGGTGAGAATATAAATGACCTTCTTGTTATGAATGGATTGGCGGAATTTAAGGACTATTAATCAGCTGTATTTTTAACTATATAAATAGACAGTTAATTAGTGACTTATTACGTCATTATTGGCAATGCTTAGGGAACTGTTTTCCTATTGAAGTGTAATCTTTTAGCTTGATTGTCAGTGATCATTATTTGCTAAGGTGATTGCTGAAAAATTAGAGTAGATATGAATGTATAACTGTGAATGAAGTTATAAGTTATTTCTAAGAAAAATGACTCAAATGATTCTATAATTATTCTTTTAAGCTATATATTGATATATTTACTTTGTATATAAACCAATTCATCTATTTTACGTTGCTAGTAAGTTTGCATGCGTAGCTTGGCTAAAAATCAAGAAACTATTCCTGTTAAGTTAAAAGGGCGGGTGCTCATCCCTTTTGCTGTCGCCTGTGCTTTGTTATTTGCTATCTCTGTGTCATCTATTTATCTGGAAGAGAAAGAGCATGTAAAGGCGGATTTTCATAGTAGCGTTGCTGCAATAGAAAAGAACTATGCGGGTTTAGTACGTAATAGTGTAAATAAACTCTCATTGGCACTTTCATTTATTATTGAAAATAAGCAAATTAAGGGCGCTTTCCGTGAAAGAGATAGGGGCAGGTTATTAGCGCTTGCACAGCCTATTTTTGATAAGTTACATGCTGATTACCACATTACACATTTTTATCTACATGATAATAAAAGAAAAAATTATCTTCGAGTGCATCAGCCAGAGCGTTATGGTGATACGGTTGATAGATTTAGCGCAATAAAAGCAGAAGAGAGTGGTCAATTGGCTTGGGGTGCAGAACTTGGCCCTTTGGGAACCTTTACGGTAAGAGTGGTAGCGCCTCTTTGGGATGGTGTGCAGCAGATTGGTTATATTGAGCTTGGCGAGGAGATTGAAAATGAGACCAGCGAACTTGCATCGAAATTTGGAGTAAATCTAGCTTTGTTGGTATCAAAGGACTTCTTGAATCAGGAGGGATGGAAGTCAGGCATGCAGATGATGAATCGAGTTGGCGAATGGGATCAATTTACTCATTCGGTCACATCATTTGCAGCACTGCGTGATTTTTCTGCTGATGTTTTTAAAACACTTATGTTGCCTCATTTGCCGAGTGCGGGAGATGCAATAGAGTTGGAAATAGAGGACCGGTTTTATTGGAGAACTTTTATTCCTATTATGGATGCAGGAAACAGGTATGTCGGTGGTCTATTAGTTATTAAAAATTATACTTCCCGCGTTCATGGCGTGCGCAACACAGTGCTTTTTCTCTCAATAATTGCTTTTGTTATTGGCTCTGGCTTATTGGTGTTGTTTTATTTTGTACTAGACCAAGCTGAAAAACAGTTAATGCGACGGCAACAAAAAGTAGTTGCGGCTACTGAAGCTAAGTTGGATATGCAGCAAGCACATGTACTGGAAATAGAATATCAAACCCTACACGATGCTTTAACAGGCTTACCCAATCGTAAGGTTCTTGATCAACGTTTGAGTGTGCTTATTCAGAATTCGAAAGAAGGTGAGCATGGCTATGTATTGATGCTGATGGATGTTGATCGAATGCGTGAGATCAATGATACCTTGGGGCATGATGTCGGCGACCGTGTATTACAGGAAGTTGGACATCGGCTGCATGATGGCATGGCTGATGCTGAAATTGTAGCTTGTGTAGGGGGAAATGAATTTGCTGTTTTGCTTTCTGCTCCTCCACCAGAACTAATGGGGATTTCTGTTGAGCGTGTAAAACAGCTTTTTAGTGTCCCTATTATAGTGGATGGGATAGCGTTGTCTGTTGAATTGACTATTGGAGTAACGCTGTTTCCAGAGCATGGAGATGAACCATTGGTTTTGATTCGTCATGCAGATGTAGCTATGCGCAAGGCTAAGGCGCTTAATAAAGGTTGTGAGATATACGACAGCAGTTTGGATAACTACAGTGTACGCAGGTTAACATTAGTAGGTGAGTTGCGTCAGGCAATTAATTCTGATGGGTTGATGGTCTATTACCAACCACAGATCAATGCTAAAAGCGGCCGACTTGAAGGCGTTGAAGCGCTTGCTCGTTGGCAGCATGCAGGTGAGGGATTTATCGGGCCGGATGAATTTATTCCACTTGCAGAGAGGACGGGGTTGATTGGTCCTTTGACGCAATGGGTTATGGATGAGGCATTGAGACAATGTGCAGAATGGATGCGAGACGGGTTGGATATCACAATGTCAATAAACATATCAACTCATAATTTGATGGATCTTGCATTACCATCCAAGGTGGCAAAACTATTAAAGAAGCATCAGTTAGCGCCTGGGAAGCTGGTATTAGAGGTGACAGAGTCAGTTTTCATGCTTGACCCTGAGAGTTCACTTGTAGTGCTGAATGAGCTGAAATCCCTAGGGGTTTCTCTGTCGATTGATGATTATGGTACAGGTTATTCCTCGCTGGCTTATCTTAAAAAGATGCCTGTTCATGAGCTGAAGATTGATCAGGGCTTTATATTTGAAATGTTAGGGAACGAGAATGATGCCATGATTGTCTCTTCAACCGTGGCCTTGGCGCATAGTCTAGGGCTGTCTGTTGTAGCAGAAGGTGTTGAGACAGAAGAGGCCTGGAAACATTTGCAGGGGTTGGGGTGCGACACTATTCAGGGATATTTAATTAGCCCCCCATTACCAGCAAAAACATTTATGAAATGGGTTGATGATAGTGCCGCTCATGACCCACGTGTTTAGATTTAATAGCTAATTTCCTGTTGAGCCAAACATATCCCCAATGGCTTGAGATAGACGCTCGGAACGTTCGGGGTTGCGAATAATCTTCAGTAGCGGTTCCCGCATTCCAGGTAAGTAGAGTAGGTCAGCGAGACACTGACTGAAAAATGGCTGACCTGCGCTATTTTCAGCTAGCCGTTCAAGATAGAGCTTTCCTATCTCAGCCTCTTTCAATGGCTCCCATGCTCGTCCGCTAATGGCAATAAGTACATCTGGACTGCAAATATCAGGGCGGTTCAATACTGCGTGCAATAGCGCTCTGCGTAGATTAACTGAGCAAGACTGAGCTATCCCTCGAATAGCGCTGGTAAGTATGACCAGAGCTGGAGTCTCTTCAGATAGTGTTTGTTTGACTCGATCCAGTAATGCCTGGGTAACTTCCGGGGTGATCTCTACATTTTCTAGGCAGTGACACAGTGCCTCAAAGGGACTTGCGGGTAATTGAGGAATGGCCTGGCTCAAATAGTGACTGTTATTATCTTCATTTAGGCGCACTGCTATATCGGCTATGCCCTGATAGCCCACAAAAGGCCATTGATCCCAACCTAAATCACCGGAAAAATATTGATGAGCATGGGGGTAGTATTTTGAGGTTTGTTGCTTGAGTGCTAGCGAGGCTTTGGCATGGAAGATAGCTAGACGGTCATCTTTTGGCTTGAAGCAGTAGGGGTTGTCTTTGAGCGCACTTACCAGCTCTTGGTCATCTTTTTCAGCGTGAAGATTCTGGTTGATACGTTCTAATAGTTGATGCAGAAAATCATCTCTAGCAGCAGGCACTATCCGACCGAGTTCATCTAGTGGTAGATGTAAAAACCAGATAAAAGGCTCTCTCTTTTGATCTTGAAAAAGAATACCAAACCAGGCCTTTTTCTGGAGAGGGAAGGGATAGCTTATCTCACAATGTTCAAATTTTAGAAATTGCTCATGTGGGATCTTGGTGACCCGTCGTCCCATATCAAATAGGCGCATTCGGGTGCTATTGCTTTCAAGAAACTCGGTAATGGTGGGTGTTTTGCTCATTAATTATTTGTAGCTGCAACAGAAGGGGATGGAGTATATCGTTTCAGCGTTCAGGTTAAAATAGAGATGCCTGTTGCTACCTGCCAAGGGAGGGAATAAAAGGTTTAATTTTTTACTATGCTATCTGCTTGCAATCAATGGACAGGTCTATTATGAGCAATAAAAGTATCTGCAATTAGTGCTTTGGATGGCAGGCCAAGCAAAGCCCTTCAGTGTTAAGGCGTAGCAGCATTCTTGTTTTAACATGCATATTGTGACAGGTAATGCATTCGATTTTACCTGCAACGAGTGGCAGTCCATTTGTGCCATCCACGCCTGGTGGTATACCAATAGCATGATCATTACGCTTGCCTTTTTTATGGCATTCAATACAGAGTTCTGTAACAGGTTTTAGCAGGTCATTGTTAT
Source organism: Gammaproteobacteria bacterium (assembly GCA_021773975.1). GTDB lineage: Bacteria > Pseudomonadota > Gammaproteobacteria > Chromatiales > Chromatiaceae > WFXD01. The sequence goes on from JAJFJN010000101.1 coordinate 69,359, forward strand.
CTGATGTAGGTTTGGCTGTTAGATGACAATCTTTACAGAGGTTATGGCCAACTGGTTCTGCTGAGCTTATATTTACCAGTAGTGAGAGAAATAGAAGTAAAAGGAGATGAGTTTTCTGTGGTATGTTATTGAGCATCTGATATCCTTAATGTTTTGCTTTGATTGGTGAGTAATTTAAATCTAGTGGTATGACTATGTTCTTTGAAGTTAAGGCGATGCATAATATTGATTAAGTTTTACAGGTATAGATGTCTTTGCTAATTTAGTGGAGGTTTAATTGCCTGTTTATCTCTTAAATCAATTATAGATTGTTACAAGCCTTTAATGAAAATTAGTTTGTTTTAAGATGCTATACCATTTATGCGCTTAAATTTTACAGCTAAAAAAATATCATCTACTATGTATTCTACTCATCATCTGTTTCTTGATGGGTAAAATTGAAGCCAGCCATTTCTTCTTCTTTTTCATCTTTATTTTCATCTTCTTTCTCTGCTGCTTTGATTGTCTCAAGACTCAGTCCTGAGTTACCAGAATCTGCCTCTCCTGATTCAGATAAGCTAACTCTTAATCTGAGGTTATTAGGTGAGTCAGAATTTTTCAAGGCATCTTCCAAGGTGATTTTATTCTCTTTATAGAGGTTAAATAGAGCGCCATCAAAGGTTCGCATTCCCATGGCTTCTGATTTAGCCATGATCTCTTTAATAGTACCGAAATCACCCTTTTTAATCATATCCTGAATGGTAGGGCTACCCAGTAGAATCTCAATAGCAGCAACACGTTTACCGTCTACAGTAGGTACGAGTCGCTGTGAAATAAAGGCTTGCAGATTGGTTGAGAGATCTTGAAAGAGCTGTGCTCGCCGCTCTTCGGGAAAAAAGTTAATAATGCGATCCAGTGCTTGATTGGAATTATTTGCGTGTAGGGTAGAGATGGCCAGATGGCCAGTTTCGGCGAACGCCAGAGCATGCTCCATTGTTTCACGGTCACGAATCTCACCAATCAGGATGACATCAGGTGCCTGCCGCAGTGTGTTTTTTAGTGCATCAGCGTAAGTTAGCGTATCAACCCCCACTTCACGCTGATTTACGATAGAACGTTTATGTCGGTGTACAAATTCGATGGGGTCTTCAATGGTAATGATGTGGTCACCGCTATTGGCATTGCGATGGTCGATGAGGGCGGCCAGAGAGGTTGATTTACCAGAGCCGGTGCCGCCTACAAAGAGTATCAACCCCCGTTTAACCATGATGATATCGGTGAGCACTTTGGGCAGATTGAGATCTTTGACCGTTGGTATTTCCGTTTTGATATTACGGATAACCATGGAAACTTCATTGCGCTGCTTGAATATGTTGACTCTAAATCGTCCGACACCAGGCTCTGAGATTGCAAGGTTCATCTCCAATACGGTATCAAACTCCTTGCGCTGAGCTTCACTCATAACCTCGTTGGCTATCTCTTTAATTTTTCCAGGTTTGAGTGGTTCTTTCTCCAGAGGGCGCAGCACACCGTGAAATTTAGCGCAAGGTGGAGCTCCTGTGCTCAGGTAGATATCAGAACCATCTTTTACAGCCAGGATTTTTAGGTAGTCTTTGAAGTCCATGCAAGGAATCTCGCTTCTTATAGTCTATTTCTGTTTGTAGCGTCAGGAATATGAAATACATTAATACGGTTGTAGCCTTTTATATATATGAGGTACCCGCCTGTTATATATATGAGGTACCCGCCTGTTATAGGTGGTTTTTGTCTGTGATTATTTATTAGTTTAGTTGGTATGGATGATTTTGGATGGCCAAAAAAAAGTCCACCAAGACAAACTGGCGGACTAATAAGGGAGAGTGTTTAAAATGTTGGTTAAAAAACAAGTACCTAGCGGGATAAAAGCTTCAAACCAACCTCTTAGGACTAATAATGGCAGGGATAGGGTGTAATGACTGTGAACTGCGTCACAAAACAGATGATGGGATTAAGTTGAACGGGGGTGGTTAAAATAAGATAAGAAGTTAAAATCAACTAAGCAATTGATCTTTAATGGAAAAATGCGACACTTCCATGTGCCATATCTTAACAGATATAAACATATTAAATATTTTCTGCTTGACCCACGGCATTACCAATATAGCTGGCAGGTGTTAGCTCACGCAGTGCGTCTTTGGCGGATTCAGGCATATCCAGCCCGTCAACAAAGGTACGGAGATCATCTTGGGTAATACGCTGGCCGCGAGTCAACTCTTTGAGTTTTTCATAAGGTTTTTCGATGCCATAACGGCGCATCACTGTTTGAATAGGCTCAGCCAATACTTCCCAGTTATTATTCAGGTCTTCTGCCAGCTGCTTTTCATTGACCTCGAGTTTAGAGATGCCGCGCTGAAGGGATTGGAATGCGATACTGGTATGTGCAAAGCCAACACCGAGATTACGCAATACGGTAGAGTCAGTCAGATCACGCTGCCAGCGGGAGATAGGTAGTTTTGTAGCCAGATGGCCAAGTATGGCGTTGGCCATCCCCAGGTTGCCTTCTGCATTCTCAAAATCAATGGGATTAACCTTGTGTGGCATAGTTGATGAGCCAATCTCACCGGCAATGGTTTTTTGCTTGAAATAGCCAATGGAGATGTAACTCCAAATGTCCCGACTAAAGTCGATCAAAATAGTATTAAAACGAGCCATGGCATCAAATAATTCGGCTACGTAATCATGAGGTTCTATCTGGGTGGTGTAGGGGTTCCAGTCAAGCCCCAGAGAGGTGATGAAATTATTTGCCAGGCTGACCCAATCTACCTCAGGGTAGGCAGAAAGGTGGGCGTTATAGTTACCAACGGCCCCGTTGATTTTGCCTAGCATCACAACAGATGCAATCTGCTCGCGTTGACGCTGCAACCGAAAAACCACATTGGCCATCTCTTTACCCAGTGTTGTAGGGGAGGCGGGTTGACCATGGGTGCGAGAGAGCATGGGTTTGTCGGCGTTCTCATGAGCCAGTCGTTTGATGGAGCGGATAATGTCGTCAATCTGAGGCAGAATAACCTGTCCTCGGCCTTCTCGTAGCATCAGTGCGTGCGAGAGGTTATTGATGTCCTCTGAGGTGCAGGCAAAGTGAATAAATTCACTGATGGCTTCCAGCTCCTGATTGCCTGCGATTTTTTCTTTTAGAAAATACTCAACGGCTTTTACATCATGGTTAGTGGTGCGCTCGATGTTTTTAATTCGGTGGGCATCATCTTCACTGAAGTTGTCAGAGATACCGCTAAGAATGTTATTGGCATGCTCGCTTAGTGCAGGAACTTCGGTGATACCTTCATGTTCTGCTAAGGTCTGCAACCAACGAACCTCAACCAGCACACGGTGTTTAATTAGGCCAAATTCACTGAATATAGGGCGAAGATCAATGACTTTACTCCCATAGCGACCGTCAATAGGAGAAATAGCAGTTAGGCTGGAGAGTTCCATAGTTTCTGTACTCGAGGCTGGTTGTTCAATTTGAGAGCGCAGCATTATACCTAAGATTGAACATGGCTGGCGGGGAATTCTTTGGGGGTAGAGGAAGTGTTAGTTAAACACTTAGAATTTATTTTCTGTTGCTGGCTGAATTGTCGACCTCTCTAAACTAGGATTTGGAGGGGCGCTTATTGCTATACATTTGTATTATCAGAGAGCATATAATCCAATGCTTATTGAGTATGCTGAATAACGTTGTTTTTGATGAGAATAATGAGAAGTTAATGAGAAATATCCCCCGTTTTTTGATGCCGGTTGTTGTATTGGTTCTCTGCGTTGGTTTTGCTTACTTTCTAATGAAGACAGCCCCCGAACCAAAGCGTAAGCCGGCAAAATCCGTAGTGCCTATGGTCGACGTATTGGAGCTTCAGCAGGCTGACTATCGGGTCTCTGTGGCCTCTACCGGTACCATTAAACCGCATACGCAGAGCAATTTGGTTGCCGAAGCAGCTGGTCGGGTGGTTTATGCCTCTCCTAACTTTACTAACGGTGGTTTCATTGAGCAGGGTGAGTTGCTGATAAGTCTTGATCCTGCAGAATATGTATATGCTGTTGCAAACACCAAGGCAGCCTTATCTGGCATTAGTGCTCGTTTGCGAGAACTGGATACGACAGCTGAAAATTTGAAGAAAAGTTTGGCGATTGAAGGTCAGCAGCTGGCTTTGGCAGAAAGGCAGTTTAAACGCCACAGTCAATTGCGTAAGCAAGGTACGGTATCTCAGAGTGCCTTGGATCAGAGTGAGCGGGAATACCTGCTGCGTAAGTCTTCATTGCAGAGTTTGGAAAACAGCCTTGCATTGATCCCGGCTCAACGGCAGATTTTGCAGGCAGACCTGAAGCTCAAGCAGGCACAACTTGCATCTGCCCAGTTGGATTTGGATCGTACCCGGATCAAAGCGCCTTATGCAGGACGAGTCTTGGAGCAGCGGGTTGATCTGGGGCAGTCGGTATCCAAAGGTTCTGTGCTGGCTGCAATCTATGCGGTTGATTACGTTGAGGTTCGGCTGCCTATTTCTGATTTTGAGGCCTCTTTTTTGACCCTGCCAGATGGTAGAGGAGATGAATCGCAGCAGAAGGTGACTCTCTCAGTTTCAATCGCAGGCAATCGCTATCAATGGGCGGGCCGTATCATGCGTACTGAAGGGATGGTAGATGCCCGTACCCGGCAGCTGTTCTTGATCGCACAGGTGGATAACCCTTATGCCGCCAGCCCAGATGGCCGACCGCCCCTTATGGTAGGGCAATTTGTGGAAGCAGAGATCCCTGGTCGATTGCTGCAGGACGTGATCATACTGCCGCGCAAGGTAATGCGTGCGGGTGATGAGGTGTTGGTGGTAACCCCAGATAATCGCATTGAACGCCGTAACCTGGAAATCACATGGCGGGATCAGGGCCATGTAGTCGTGCGTACTGGATTGAGTGCAGGTGATCGGGTTTCTCTAACCCAGCTGCCTTATGCTCCGAACGGTTCTCAGGTCAAAATAAGTGGTGCTGCTGATGCCAAAAATTCTAAGCCTGTAGATCAAAAACCAGCTGGAGTGCAATAACGTGCATGGAATGATTGCATGGTTTGCCCGCAATAGTGTGGCTGCCAATATCCTGATGGCAGTAATTTTGATCTTGGGTGTTTGGTCAGCTAAGGAGCGTATTCCGCTAGAGGTTTTCCCTTCATTTGAACGCGATATGATCAATATTGCGGTCTCATATCGTGGTGCTACACCCGCTGAAGTTGAAGAAGCAGCGGTCATTCGTATTGAAGAGGCAATATCGGATCTCTCAGGTATTGAACAGATCAACTCATCGGCCATGGAAAGTGCCGGCATGGTGCAGATTGAGGTTGCAAAGGGACATGACCCCAGGACATTGCTGGATGATGTCAAAAATAAAGTTGATGCCATTAACTCATTTCCAGATGAAGTGGAACGCCCCATTTATAGCCTGCAAGAGTTTCATCGTGAGGTGATTAGCGTGGCGGTCTCTGCTGACCTGCCTGATCAAGAGCTGCGAAGACTGGGTGAGCAGGTGAGAGATGATCTGGTTGCATTGCCTGAAGTAAGTATTGTTGATCTGATGGGTGTTAGACCTTATGAGATCTCAGTAGAGATTAAAGAGCAGACCTTGCGACGTTTTGGTTTGACCTTCTCTCAAGTAGTGGAAGCTATTCGCCGTTCATCGATTGATCTGCCTGCGGGTGCGATCAAGAGTGAAGGCGGTGAAATCATGCTACGCACCAAAGGACAGGCCTATACCGCTGATGATTTTGCCCGTATCCGCATTGTGACGGCTGATGACGGCAGCAGCCTTACCCTGGGTGAGATTGCGCATATTCATGATGGATTTGAAGAGGATCCACTCTACTCGATCTTCAATGGTCGACCTGCGGTCTTTATTGAGGTTTACCGTACCGGACAACAGAATGCGATTGAGGTGGCACGTGCTGTACGGGAGTACGTGGCTGCCAGCAAAGAGCGCATGCAGGAGGGCATTGCGCTGGGTTATTGGCGTGATCGTTCGCGCATTGTAAAGCTACGCCTGGAAACACTATTCAATAATGCCTGGCAAGGTGGCTTGTTGGTCTTTCTCTGCTTGGCCCTGTTTCTGCGACTACAGGTAGCGATATGGGTCTGTATTGGGATTCCTGTTAGTTTTATGGGTGCACTGATCCTGATGCCAGAGATGGGTGTCACGCTCAATATCATGAGCCTATTCGCCTTTATTCTTGTGCTGGGTATTGTGGTAGATGATGCCATTATTACGGGTGAGAATATCTACTCACATATGAAGCGAGGCGATAGTGGTATCTCTGCTGCAGTGAATGGCGCACAGGAGGTGGCAGTCCCCGTCACCTTTGGTCTGCTTACAACACTAGTGGCTTTTATACCGCTTATGTATCTGGGTGGATATCGAGGACCTATCTTTGCTCAAATCACGCTGGTTGTAATACCTGTGCTGATCTTTTCCTGGGTGGAGTCCAAATTGATACTGCCATCGCACATGGTTAATGTCAGGCTAGATAAAGATACGGCGCCGGGGCGCTTCCAACGCTTTCAACAGGCTACGGCTGATGGTCTTGAGCGATTTATTCTGACCTACTATCGTCCACTGTTGGAGTGGATGCTCAATCGCCGTTATTTGACGCTGGCGATGTTTATTGGCCTCTCGTTGGTGGTGATGAGTTACGTTATTAGTGGTCGCTATGGTTTTACCTTCTTTCCACGGGTGCAGAGTGAGACAGCACGTGCCACCCTGCTCATGCAGACCGGTACACCTGAGGAGGCAACCGCCAAACATATCCGTCGTATAACCGATATGGCAGAGAGTTTGAAACAGAAATATACCGACCCCGTGACTGGGGAGTCGGTGATTCGTAATGTCCTCACTAGTGTGGGTTGGCGGGCAGGCCGCAAACCTCGTAGTGGAAGTCCGGAGCTGGGGCAGGTCAGTCTTGAGTTGATGCCTCCTGAAGAGCGAACACTGCCGATTACTACAACAGAGCTGGTCAAGGAGTGGCGTGAGTCCATTGGGTCTGTAGCGGGAGCCAAAGAGCTAAACTACCGTGCTGAGATTGGCCGGGGTGGTGATCCCATCAATGTGCAATTGATGGGGCAGGACTTTACAGTATTAAGTGTGATCACCTCAGCGATAAAAACACAACTGAAACAGTATGATGGGGTATTTGATATTCAGGATACCTTTGAGCAGGGGCAGCCTGAGATTACGCTGGCTATCCGTCCGGAAGCCGAGCTTTTGGGGCTCTCTTCGGCAGATCTTGGCCGGCAGGTGCGACAGGCTTTTTTTGGCGCAGAGGCACAGCGTATTCAGCGAGGGCGCGATGATGTGCGCGTGATGGTGCGCTACCCACGTGAAGAGCGCCGTTCGTTGGCGACTTTGGATTCCATGCGCATTCGCACGCCTGATGGGCAAGAGGTGCCTATCGGCAATGTGACCGATATTCAGATGGGCAAAGGGTTTTCTAAAATTCGTCGAATAGATCGCCAGCGGGCAGTCAATGTAACAGCAGATGCAGATAAGGAACGCATCAACATCCCACAGGTAACACAAGAGTTGCGGGGGTTTTTGGATAAGCTACTGCAACAATATCCGGGCGTTCGGTACAGCTTTGAGGGAGAGCTGCGGGAGCAACGAGAATCTTTTGGTAGCCTCTTTTATGGCATTCTGTTTGTCTTTTTCAGTGTCTATGTATTGCTTGCTATTCCGTTGCGCTCCTACCTACAGCCGCTGATTATCCTGATGGTGATACCGTTCAGCCTGGTCGGGGCTATTTTTGGCCATGCGCTCTTGGGTATGAATATCAGCCTGCTGAGTATTATGGGCATGTTGGCGCTGGCAGGTGTGGTGGTTAATGACAGTCTGGTGTTGGTTGATTGGATTAACCGACAACGTCGGGAAGGTACGGCTGTGGCTGAAGCTGTGCGTACTGCGGGTGTCGCCCGCTTTCGCCCGATTTTACTTACCTCCCTTACTACCTTTTTTGGTTTGGCACCCCTGCTGTTGGAGAAGAGCACACAAGCTCAATTTCTCGTGCCGATGGCTGTCTCATTGGGTTTTGGTATCTTGTATGCCACCTTGCTCAGCCTGATTTTAGTACCCGCAGGCTATTTAGTGCTGGAAGATTTAAAAGGTTGGTTTAGCTCAGATGAACAGGTAGGGGTTGATAAAATAGATCTTTTAAAGCAATAGCTTATCTTTTTAACTGTCTTTTAAATTATTAAAGATCTATACCTTCCTTTCAGGTTTAATTCATTTTCAATGAGTAAGCTTATAAGCAAGAAAAGCAGTTGCGCCTGGAATCTGGATTGATATGGCGTTGCTTTGGATTGCAAGGAATTGAGATTGCTGGTGGTTAATAATGAAGAGCAGACAATATAGATGCCTGGGTTTTTTATTTTCATTCATCCTCTTTGGGATGAATGGCCTGGTCTGGAGTGATGGCCATAATAATAGTTATGAAGGGAGTGATGCTGTTAAAAAAATGGAATTTAAAACAACATCAAGAATTCCAGATATAATGCCCGTTGATAATCAAACATATATTGATGAATGTGGAAGTTGTCACTTTCCATTTCAACCTGGATTTTTACCCGCAAATGCCTGGGAAAAACTGATGCAGGGTTTGGCCGATCACTTTGGTGAGAATGCGGAGCTTGCTGAAAATGACCGTGAGCATATTAAAAATTACTTAGTAAGTAATGCTGCGGGAATATCAAATTCTGTACTTTCAAATAAGGTGCTTGACTTTATTACTACCAATAATATTCAGCTACGAATTACAAAAAATATGTATCTAGGAGGCTGTCCGAGAATAGAAACCGTAGCGAGGGAAAGCCATTTTGAGTCAGATTTTTTGATCAAATGAGGCGAATATTGGGCATATTTAACGAATTTGATCGGAAAATCTGGCCGAAATGGCTTTTCCGCAGTAG
>JAJFJN010000102.1 GCA_021773975.1 Gammaproteobacteria bacterium
TTCTATATTAAAAACAATGGGTTAAACGGAAATCTAATCATGTGCCCGCCAATTATCAAGAAAAACAATAAGTTATGGTTAATTTTATTGTAAAATTGAACAACAAATCAATGACTTACAAACCAGCATGAATTTGCCGTGGGGCTGACCATCTCTCAGGACATAGTGGTTGAAAAGTATGGTGGTGAACTATTTTTTGAGACAAAAGCTGGTGTGGGCACCACCTTTGTGATCCGGCTGCCTATAAATCAGGATGCACGAGAATCTGAAAATTCTGAAAATAATGATAGAGGAGCAGCATAATGTCTATGCCGCCTGAGAAAGTGCTCCTGGTCGATGATGATCGCAACCTCTTGTCTTCATTTAAACGCCAGTTTCATAAGCAGATTAATCTGGTAACAGCCGCAAGCGGTGGTGATGGCCTACAGGCGTTGATGGGGGGTGGCCCCTTCGCTGTCATCATTTCAGATATGCAAATGCCGAATATGGATGGTATTCAGTTTTTAACCAAGGCTCGCTCATTATCGCCTGATTCTGTACGCATCATGCTAACAGGTAATGCCAACCTCACTGTAGCCATAGGTGCCATCAACAACGGCCAGATATTCCGTTTTCTCAATAAGCCGGTTGAGAAAAGCATAATGTATGAGAGCATGATCGATGGTATTCAGCAGTACCGGCTGATAACCGCTGAGAGGGTTTTACTCAACAAGACACTTAAAGGTACGGTGGATCTGCTGGCTGATATTCTTGGGCTGGTCAATCCTGTCTCATTTAGTCAGGCCTCCCGGATAAAACGGCATGTCAGATCCATGTCTAAAGAGCTGGGACTGGAAGATAGATGGAACTATGAGCTGGCGGCAATGCTATCCCAGATTGGATGCATCACCTTGTCACCGGAGGTGAGTGACAAGCTTGCTCACAATGAGGTACTAACTGCTAAAGAAGAGGCCCAATACAAGAAACATCCAGAGATTGGTGGGAGGTTATTGAAGCACATCCCCCGCCTATAACTCAAGAGCACTGGGTTGTGGCAGCAGTAAAAAATAACCTCATGAAGAAAAGCTAATCTGAAGTTTTTCATCACACTAATCCTCTACGGACTTGGATTAGGATATTCAGTATGAATGGCCTCAATACCTTCCAACACCTCATCTGAAAGTTTGAGTTGCATACTTCCGATATTGGATCTGAGCTGACCCATGCTGGTGGCACCGATAATGGTGCTGGTGAGAAAGGGGCGGCTATTCACATAAGCCAGCGCCATTTGCGCTGAATCCAGCCCATGCTCTTGCGCCAGGGCGACATACTTCTCCGTCGCCTTAACTGCTTCGGAGCTGCTGTAACGGGTATAGTCTGGGAACAGGGTAAGGCGTGAATCAGCAGGTTTAGCTCCACCAAGGTATTTGCCAGAAAGCACTCCCATCCCCAGTGGTGAATAGGCCAGCAGCCCAGCTTTCTCTCGCCACGAGATCTCAGCCAGACCTATTTCATAACTGCGGTTGAGCAGGCTGTAGGGGTTTTGCACACTCATGACACGAGGCAGTGAGTGCTGTTCCGCCAGCTGCAAAAAACGCATCACCCCCCAAGGCGTCTCATTAGAGAGACCAATATGCCTGATCTTACCTGCCTGCACCTGCTCATCCAACACCTGCAGTGTCTCAAGCAGTGGTGTAAAATGAGTCTCTTCTTCCGGTTCAAAACCCAGCTTGCCAAAGAAATTGCTATTACGTTCCGGCCAGTGCAGTTGGTAGAGATCAAGATATTCTGTCTGTAAACGCTTTAAACTAGCATTCAGTGCCGAGACAATATCCTGCCGATTGAAGCGGGTACGGCCATTACGGATATGCTGTAGCCAATCCTCCCCCGGGCCTGCAACCTTAGTCGCCAATATGATCTGCTCACGATTGCCGCGTAGCTTCAACCACTCACCGATAATCTCTTCAGTGCGCCCATAGGTTTCCGCCTTTGGTGGAATGGCATACAGCTCTGCCGTATCAAAAAAGTTTACACCCTGAGCAAGCGCATAATCCATCTGTTCAAAGCCCTGCGCCTGGTTGTTCTGCTCGCCCCAGGTCATGGTTCCAAGGCAGATAACGCTCACATCAAGGTCAGTATTTCCCAGCTTTCGGCACTCCATATTTTTTCTCACACAATTTATTTAGGGTGGCTCATTATTGACTAAAGGAAGCGCTGTCTTTGATTTCAGAATAACAATCAACTCATCACGCACTGTCTGATCAGGAATCCCCTCAAACTCCATCTTGGTGCCAGGAATAAACAGTTGCGGGTTGGTGATCCAGGCATCCAGGTTCTCTACAGTCCATACAATACCCGATGTTTTTACAGCACGGGAATAGTTAAAACCGGTTATCGTTCCCGCCTTGCGATTCAAAATACCAGCAAGGCTTGGGCCAGTAAAGTTAAGCCCAGGCTTCATAGAATGACATGCATTGCAGCGCTGAAATCCCTGCTCACCACTTTCAATACCCCCTCCACATCCATGCAATAACAGCATCAAAAGAGTGGCTGGACATTTCAACAAATCACCTATTTTATTCACATACATAACCCGCTGTCTTTTATTTTGATAACGGTGCAAAGGAGCATCTTTAAGGCTTAGTCAAAGATAACAGATAACTCATTAGTCACTTTACAGCACAGGAAGTTATTAATTTTAAGTTAGGTTTTTTTTGCAGGAGAAAGAATGGGAGCTATATGCCAAATAACAGGGGGGTTCTTTATAGTGGACATTCAAAAACAAAATGTTACTGCATATAGTCTAACCTGATGAGTGCATTTAAACTCTCTATTCAGCATTCTCTGCTATTGTTGCTAGAGAGGTTTTCTACTTTATTTGCAAAATGCCATCCAAGAAAAACACAACGGTGTCCGGCCACTTTATATGTACTTCAACAGCATAAGTCTGAGATGCGTATTATAAAGCGTATGGGAGGACTTCCGGTTAAAATTGAATTTTAGAAAGCGCAGGACTTGTCGGCTCACCTTGGCAAGGTGACCAT
>JAJFJN010000103.1 GCA_021773975.1 Gammaproteobacteria bacterium
ATGGTCACCTTGCCAAGGTGAGCCGACAAGTCCTGCGCTTTCTAAAATTCAATTTTAACCGGAAGTCCTCCCATACGCTTTATAATACGCATCTCAGACTTATGCTGTTGAAGTACATATAAAGTGGCCGGACACCGTTGGCTCTGCCTTTCTGTGACTAAAGGCCTTTGTTGCTGCTTTTTTAATTATCTAGCAGCCCTGCAGCCTTAGCGATTTTTTTAAAATTAGACATTGCCAGTTCAATCAACTCTATTCGTTTCTTGATAAGTACTTTATTAGGAACAGCCAAAGCCTCTGCAACTTTTGTGCTTACTTCACGCAGCTGGACACAGTGAGCTTGTTCTGGAATATCCCAACTATCCAAATAATAATCCACTTTACATTTCTTTTCGCTTAATCCTAGATGCGGAGTGGCGAATGATTGGGCAGTGATGTTTCCATGTAGACTGGTGCCTAAAAAAAGACTCGATTGAGCTATTACATACATGATGTCCCATATTGAAGACTGGTCACTAACAGATGCAACTGGAGTCTTCATTGCTTTTTTAATGTTTGCGAGGGCTGATTGGTCTTCAAGTCCAACGTAGCGTCCGATGGGTAGAAGAAGTGCTTGAAGCCCATGGTCAGAATAGACTTGCTCAAGCGCGTGGACAATTTGCTTGCCATATTCTTGTGCGTAACCAATATTTGACTGAAAACAGATATAGCGCTTTTGCTCTGTTAACGCTCGTACTTCAGGGCTTATTTTTTTAGCCAGTTCCTCAATAGGGTATTGCTCTGACATTAGAATGGCAGAATCTGGTGATAGATGAACTGGGCTATCTTTTTCAATGGGTGAAAGAAGGTTTTTTGTTTCAGCATCACGAACTGAGAGATAAGTTGCTTCTGATAGCTTTTGAAGTGTTGTGTGCTGAATTTCAGGTGAAAGATTGGAGAACTCAGATCCTCCAACTGCATTGTAGATAACTTGAACTGGTACTGGAAAGTCGCTAGGGGATGCAACCCATGGGAAGGGTGATTGCGCCTTTAAATACATGCGGGAAAGGTGGTTAGCCCACTTGTCGCCGAGTATGCGTTGAAGATAGTAGATAGCCAGATTGCCTTTTTTTCCAAGCAAATTAGCATGCATGCTGCACCAATTTACGCCGATTGTGCCGCCACCCGCAAATAATATAACATCATTTTCTTGAAGATCCTTGCCTGCATATATGTCTCCAATGGGGGCTGTTTTAAGAGCACCAAATTGTGAAAAATCACTTGTCGAAAGTGCATGAACTGAAACCTGGGAATCAGGGCAAAGATCGTGAAATACATTTTTAACGATGATTGGAAAAAGGAGATCCCCATAATTAAATCGGTCAAATGCTCCAATGGCAAAAATTTTTTTTTGTTTACGAGGCACAATATTTATCCAAAAAATAGTGGCTGGGAAATTATTAACTGAATGCTACCAAAGATGGTTTAGATTCACGAGAAATTCAGCTGTTTATATCTTAGTTGAAAATGCTGTAGTTATATATCGAACAATTTAATCCACTGCATGGTCCAAAGGGATACTTGATGGTGCCACTCACTAGCGGCAAAGGTGTGATCAGCGGCGGGTAGAGAATGCTGGCTTACTCGTTTGCAGTTAATCAAGTTGCGCCAGTTTGGCTGGGTTTTGAGTAGTCCCCGGAATTCGTCAGCGATTAGATCATTGCCGCTGAGAATGATTAGCAAAGGGTGCTGAAACTTCTCAAGGCATCCTGCCATGCGTTCAGCCAAGTGATCCGGTTCTGGCGCACCTGAAGCTTCTTCTGTCTGGATTTTAATGCCAGCTCCGGTTGACTGCGAATGATCTGTTGCTTCTTTATTACGCGTTGCACTTTGAGCAGTTGAAAAAAAATCTAAAAATGAGGTACCAACTGAAAACTTCCCTTTTACCACCTTCTGCCAAAGACTGGGATCAAATAGTCGTTTCAGGTAATAGCTTTTTAGGCGTGTCTTGCCCCAGCTCTGCTCACTGCGCACCCAAGGGTTAAGCATGATTGCACCACAACAACGGGGTTCCTTATGTGCGTTTAATGCTATTGCAGATGCTCCGTCACACAGCCCCCATAATATGATTTTTTCCAGACCAGGGCTGTGTTCTTGGAAGCTGTTGGTGGCAGCGGCAATCTCCTGGTTATAATCGATTAGTGGAGTAGGGTTTCCTTCAGAGTCGCCCATGCCGCGAAGGTCGAAGCGCATAACGGGTATGCCTTGGGCTGCAAGGTCACGTGCCAGGAGTACAAATTGCCGATGGCTGCCGACACGGTATTGTGGCCCGCCGACGATGATTAGCAGGCCTTTTGTTGCAGGTTTGTCCGTGGTATGTACGATGCCAAGCAGGGTTTTGCCGTCTACTTCGAAGAGGCAGGGTGTTTCTTTCAGGCTCATCAGATGCTCTCTACCACTGATAATGTAGCTTGGAGCAGCTCAGGCGCTTCCATGGCTGCTTGTGAAACCCAGAATGGCGGGTCTGCAACGGTAATGCCTGTCACTTTCTCATGCTGTGTCTGCCACATTTCCACTTTCTTGCGGCTGGCAAAAGGTAGTTTGGCCCCAGTTTCATTGCCTACTTCCAGCCAGACTGCACACTGTACCTGTGCAGGAAGATGATCTGGAAGTGACTGCTTGGCCAGGCCTCTGGTCAAGTCGGGAGATATGTAATAGCCGGCAATTTCCAATTTCTCTCCTGCCATTAGTCGTTGCTGTAACTCCTCGGTAGATTCTTTGCTGGTGGCGCTGAGAGCTGTGCGCATGCGTAGAAACTGGGTAAGCCAGGCATTGCCCGTGATGACGGGCTGCCATAGTACTAAAAGATCGATCGGCTCTGGGTGCCGCTGGATAAAGTCCAAGGCCAGCAGTGCGCCTGCTCGGGTTCCAAGTACGCCAAGTTGGGAGTGTCCTTGGGATGAGAGCCACTTAGCGGCTACGTCTAGATCTCCCCGCCAGGTATTCCAGTCCGCATCACCGTGATCGCCGTGACTATCGCCGGTCCCGTAAAGGTCCACTAGCAACACGGCCCGACCGCGTTTGGCGAAGTGACGTGCCATCAGAGAATGCATGCGCCGCGATTGGTTCATCTCTTCAGTAAGCGGCGGCACATTGAGCAGCGCTGGAGCGTGGCGGCGCTCACCTTGAGGTGGATAGTAAAGACAAAAGATCGCACCTCGGGGTCCGTTTAGGAAAAACGGCTGTGGCAGGTTATCCATTGAGTTTTTCATCAACAAAGTGACTCAGGGTGCGTACAGTCCTGAAGACTTCGCCCTGCAGGTCCTGGTCGTTGACACTGATCCCAAAATCGTCTTCCAGAGCAGCAATTGTGCTTACAAGCGCCATGGAGTCTCCACCAAGTTCAAAAAAGTCGTCATCCATGCCGATGTGAGTCCGATTGAGGGTTCGTTGCCAGGTTGAAATAATTTCTTCGGCAATCTCGTTGTCAATGCTGGTGCTATCATCGGTTGATGCGGGTGAAGTGTTGGGTTCATTAAACTGGACTTCAGGCAAGGCGTTGCGATTGATTTTTCCACTGGGGGTCAGCGGTAACTGCTCCAGAAACAGGAAATGGGAGGGGATCATAAAGGGCGGTAGGTGGTCACCGATTTTTGTACGAACTTCTCTATCCGTGAGTAGATGGGAAGAATCACTGGCAATGCAATAAGCGACAAGGCGAGGCCCGCTAAAAGGAGGTGTCACTGGCTGGACGATAGCGGTACGGATCTCCGGCTGTTGTTCCAATATCGCCTCGATTTCTCCCAGTTCGATGCGGAAACCAGAGATTTTCACCTGGTGGTCACGTCGACCCAGAAAGGCCAGGTTGCCATCGGGCAGAAACCGTGCAAGATCTCCTGTGCGATAGGCTCTTCCTTCCCCCTCCGCAAATGGATCTGCGATAAACTTCTCTGTTGTGAGTTCCGGCAGATTTAGATATCCCTTTGAAACGCCTGCACCGCCGATAATCAGTTCACCAGGGACACCAATGGGCTGTGGACGGTTGAGGTTGTCGACAACATAGGTGCGAATATTTGAGAATGGTTTGCCGATAGGGGCTAGTTGTTCGCCAGGAACATCTGCTTCAGTGTTCTCGAACCAGGAGGTGTCGAAGGTTGTTTCGGAAGCGCCGTAAACGTGGATAAAGCGGGTTTCTGGGCCGAGATAACCGTGGATAGTGCGGTGCTCACGCATGTACCAACGGTCTGATCCAATTACTATTACACGGATAAAATCCAACCGCTTACCGCTGCTATCAAGATATTCGGTGAGGCTACGCAGCAGGGAGGGTACGAATTCGGCAAAATCCACACCTTGATCTCGCATAGTGGAAAACAGGCGTGAAGGTGACATCAGGGTTTCCTGAGGCATAATTACCAGACGTCCGCCATTTACCAAGGCACGCAACCAGTCTGCCTGGAACACGGCGAAGGCAAAAAAGGCTACCAGCCCGACTGTAGGGCGCCAGGCCTCACCAAAACCATAGACGCGGCGGTAGGCGTGCATGAGATTATCCAGGTTCCTGTGCATCACTTGCACGCCTTTGGGATTTCCGGTGGATCCTGAAGTATAGAGTACTAAGGCGGTGTCATCCGGTTTGTTCTTTAGTGGTGGATTGTCTGTTGATAGAGGGGCTGACCTGTCAGCAGATACGTCTAGAATGAAAGCCTCTATGGATGGCAGGCGTGAGTGCAAATGGGCTTGGGTCAATATCACCGGTACTTGAGCATCTTTGAGGATAAAGCTCAGCCGTTCAGCAGGATAACCAGCATCCAAGGGCAGGTAGGCGCCGCCGGCCTTAAGTGTAGCAAGTGCCCCAATTACGCTTTCCATGCCGCGCTCCATGAATAATCCAACCTGTGTTTCAGGCCCTACACCTTGTTCACGGAGGCGATGTGCAAGGGCATTTGCCAGCCCATTGAGACGTCCATAGGAGAGGGTTTTTTCCTTGAAGACAACTGCAATTTCGTCAGCCCGTGAACTGGCCTGTTGCTCTATGGCCAAGTGGATGGGTGCCCATTCAGGAAAAGAGGTTTCGCTCAGGCTGAAGGTATCGAGTATCAATTCGCGCTGAGCATTGGTAAGCAGGGGTAGGGATTGTAAGGTTGTACCGGGGTTTGCGCTAATTCCACTAATGAAGCACTTTAAGGCATCAGCCATACGCTGTGCAGTATTTGCCTCGAACAAACCACTGTCATAATTGAGGTATAGTCTATTGTCCTGGACGATAAGGGCAAGGTCTGCGTTTAGAGCGGTTTTACCTTCTGGTAATGTATCCCGTAATGCAGTTTTGGCTGACCAAATCTCACTACCTTCCTCCAGTCGTTGAAACTGTAATTGGAACAGCATGTTGCGTTCATTGTCCCAGTCGTCTGGCAAGGCTTGGAACAACAATTCTGTTTTATGAGGCACGTACGATGAGAATGTTTGCAGAATGTTTTTTACACGGACAGACCACTCGCTGAATGGTGGGTTTTCATCTAGGGGTGTTTCCAGACGCACAAAAATCGGCCCGTCAGCACCTGAAAAGTAGGCGGGGAGTGTGAATGTTAGATCGCTCTGGCCCGTGTGTCGGCTAATAAAGGCCGCGAAGGCGGCAATGATTTGGGTATCATCGCCGAGCGCATTTGTATCGATATCAAGCGCTTGCCAGTGGCCCTTTATTTTAGCATTACGAGGATGATCAAAAGGGAGTTCAAGAGCGCTTGGAATGGATGCAAGCTGATTGCGCCAAAAATCCTGCTGTGAACCCTGGTTTTTGACTTCCGGCTCTCCCTTTTGAGCGCTTAGTAACCGCCTCAATCCTTGAGTAATGAATGTCATTGGGTCTGCACTTTAAGTTAAAGTGTAAACAATATAACAAACGCTTCTCAGGAAAGAAAGTGGGTTATTGATGTGCCCTTCATAGCCTAATCCTGTAAGGTGCTCTTGTTCCTGGTTTGTAATACTTTCAGTGGTTGGTAATTGCCTGGAGGGTGGAGGCCATTTCTGCTCCGGGTGGGTTTTTCTTGAGGGCGATTTGGTCACTGTGTTTGGTGACATAGGGCGAATGTCTTTATACTTGCGGTTTTGCTCAGTCTGTTTCAATACTCTAGCTGGAAGCAGATGGGGCAGTTTACTGATTTGGTGGCTTAATGTTTGGTGCAATAAAAAGAAATTTAAAGCAATCGGTGCTGCGTGCACTCGATAATCATGCCCGTTATCGAACAGACCGCTTTAAAAATAAACCAGCCCCAGAGATATGGGGTATGACGACAAATGAGGCCGGGCACCTTGCAATAGGCGATATAGACTTGGTGGATGTAGCGGATACGTATGGTACCCCACTGCATATTGTAAATGGGGTTCGCCTGGAAAATAACTATAAACATTTTTTGAGTTGTTTTACCAAGCATTATCCATATATTGATATTGGCTACTCCTATAAGACCAATCCACTCCCTGTTGTTATACGTAAGATCCATCAACTTGGTGCCAGCGCAGAAGTAATATCTCATTTTGAGCTATGGCTAGCATTGCGTCTTGGCGTGCAGCCGGAAAATATTATTTTTAATGGCCCTGGAAAGACGGTTGAAAGCCTGCGGCTAGCTGTTGAGAAGGGCATCAGGATTGTTAATATCGATGGCTTGGATGAGATACCGACACTTGCGGCTCTCTCTGAGGAATATGATACTGTTCAGTCGGTTGGCCTCCGTTTGGTTGCATCAGTGGGCTGGTCTGGTCAGTTTGGGTTCCCAATTGCGAATGGTTTGGCTTGGGAAGCAGTTGAGCAGATTCAGAAAGAGGCGCGGCTCAACCTGGTAGGGCTGCATATTCATTTAGGAACAGGGATAAAGGATGTGGCGCTTTATGTCCAGGCTATTGGTGAAGTTTTAGAGTTTGCGCAGAGGCTAAAACGGGAAGCAGGCATTGCTGTTAAGTTTCTGGACTTTGGAGGCGGATTTGGGATTCCCACTGTCTCACCTTATACGCCGCTTGATCGTCACTTAATAGAAGGTGGATTTCCGCCATGGCCTGCTGACTTTTCACAGCCATCACCGTTGGACGAATATGCAAAGCTGATTATTGACAAGGTGACGGATTATTATGATCCAAATGATGAAAATGCTCCTACCCTTGTGTTTGAACCTGGAAGGGCGATTACGGGTAGTGCGCAAACTCTACTACTGCGCGTTTTAACTGTTAAGCCCAGTGCGACTGAAGCAAAGAGTGTCATACTGGATGGCGGGCGTAATTTGATTATGCCGCCTAATTGGGAGCATCATGCGGTCTTGGCGGCTTCTAAACTAAAGTCTTCCGGCGTAGGCTATTACAATCTTTATGGGCCTTTATGTCATCCGGGCGACCTGCTGTTTAGAGGTCATTGGCTGCCTGAAATGGAGAAGGGAGACTGTCTCAGCATTATGGATTCGGGAGCTTACTTTGTACCAAACCAGATGAATTTTTCAAATCCGCGTACAGCGGCTGTAATGGTTGAAGATGGTGAGGTTCACATGGTACGAGAGCGTGAGACTTTTGAGCAAATGATTGCAATGGATCCGGTTTAAGGGCTGGATTGGAACAATATCCTTTGCTGCAGATTATTAAGAAGTTTTTCTGTGTGTGGTTAGCCTTTGCGTTTTGTTAATAACTGGTAAAGCTCATGGATGCTCTTTTTGAAAGGTGTCATGTCATTCAAGGCCAAGCGCGCATATGCGTTAACTTTTATCAGTGAACCAATATATTTAGCCAGCCCTAATCTGCGCTTGCGAATTAAGCCAATGTGATTGGAAAAAGCCAGATAGAAATCTGAGTTAAAATCAATCCAATTGTACCCGATCTTCTTTTCCTGATCTGGTTGGTAATCAGCGCTATTCAATAGGAATAAAAGAAAATCATGACCTGATTTTAATGCAAGTGTATATTGCAGCCATGGACGGGCATTGATCTCTATGAGAAAAAGTTCTCCCGTATCTGAGCGTTCAAGTATTTCAACTTCGGCTATTCCAAAATAATCTAATTTTTTAATTGTTAACTGTGCCAACTCCTCTACGGCTTTATTTGGTGAGAGTGACATGTAAGTGCCAACGGCAGCGTAATCAGCGGGTGGGCGTATTTTTTGTGCTACGAACGATCTTGTTTTATCGCCTGCACGTACAATTCCCACTGAGTGTTGAAGGAGAGGGTAGGGCAGGAGTGATTGAGTAACTAAAGGTGCAACCCCGGCTCTTTGGAATAGTTGCAAGGCTTCATCAAGATCTGAAGCATTTGCTATAGCCCTGGCTTTTGGTAGGTCGGCTGAGTTATTGCTGTGTTGTGATGTGGCTGGCCGCAACATCACTGGATAGGGTAGTTTATTCAGTGCAGCTTGATATTCATCTGCTTCGTGATGAGGTATAGAAAAGAATGGTGGAACTGGAAGCTTTTTCCCCATGGCCCATTTGTTAAAACTGCTTTTATCAAGGCAGATATTAAGCGCATGATTTTCAGATTGAAGAATCTGGATGTTTGCTTGTTCCAATTCATTTCGATAATGCATGATGAATTGAATCCACTCGTCACTGGTAGCAATGAGTGCAGGTCTTTCTGTACTGCTGCTCTGGCCGATGATTTTTTGAAGGGCTGATTTATCCATCTGCTCTACCGGTACTACGCTTGCCAGTCTAGTCGAAGAGGCAATCTCCCCTGGGGTACAGACTAGAATCGGATGCAATTTTAGAGCGTAAGCATTGCGGATTACAGCGAGTCCAGTCAGGCTGCCTCCAAGGATAAAAATAGTATGGAATGGGTTCGTATGCATAGGTTGATTGGGATTAAACTGCCAGGGCTTATTGTTGGTGGTATGGGTGCAGGTAGCGGGTGATATTAGAAATAATTGGAGCAGGTTTCAATATATTTTCATTGAGATTTGAATAAACTCAATACGTAAAAAGTATTATGCTGCCTATAGGACAGCATGTCTGCTGAAGTGTTTCATTTATTTGCTATTAATCACAAGCAATATACCGATTTCTGCTTTGCCTCTATATGTTTGACTAATTATAGATAAGTCATTTTTTGTTTGCATTGCTTGAGCTAAAACGGGCGACTGGGCTGGTGAGGCTAATCCATATGCCAAGAAAAAATAAGAATCCAATTTTTGGGCTGTCAAAAATACTGTTAAAAGCACCTAATGCTATTAGACCTACAAGTGCAGACAGTAAGAGGATAGAAAAATGGTCACCTTGTTTGGTGTGTAAAAAAAGGTGGTAGATTAAAGCAAATAATAGAATAAGTAGGATGCTTATTCCTATCCAGCCACCCTCAAAAAAGGCATCGGCAAGCGTGTTGTCAATGTGCCAATTTGCATGAGCGCTTGAGGAAAAAAACCAGTAATCTAAGCCTGAATCAAGTTTGCTGTTGCTTAAAAGATGTTCTCCACTCGGTGTGATGAGTTGTATATTGTCAATATCAATGCTCTCCGACCGACTTTGGTTGATGATTTCTATATCAACTGGCCGTTTCCACCAGCGGTTCTTCTTTAAGCCTTTTACATCAATGCTTTCGTTAAAGCTTTGCCAGTGATGTGGATTTTGGTTGGTATTTATCGTTAATTTGCGGCATTTATGTAGATAGGGCTGAAAGACTAATCGCTCGCAGATTTTTATCAGAATATTAGCGGGTTGATTTGGTTGTGAACGGAGATCAATTTGGAGCTGATAAGGGCCTGCTTCTGTAATTTTAAAGCGCTGCCTTAGCTGGATGTTATTGTCCTGACCGCTTCCGGCCAAGCGAACAAATTGATTTCCTTTGTCAATTTGATGCTGAGTGGTTGGTGAGAGTGAGTTAATAGAACGATCTTGTAGATGGGCTCTTGGAAAAACGCCTTTCCCCATGCCAAAAAGAGTTGTTTGCCACCCCTCCGGCATAATTTGGACTGCTCTGGCCCAATGATCTGTGCGTTGACTGAAATCGCTGGAAAGAGATAAAAATCGGTTATGAATGTAGTTGCCTGTAAGTACAGGGGCCATGACCAGTATTACCACGCCTATTGTCAGATAGATATATCTGCGGGTTTTGGGGCGCTTTTCTGTAAGGCTGTTATCTGAATATGTCCAGGCTGCAAGCATTGTGAAAGCCATTATAATAGCGGCAAGATAGCTTGCCCTGCTAAAAGTGACTGCCAAACTGTAAATGGCTACCGCCAGTACGGCAAATCCAAAAAATTGAGCGCTTGCCCTTCTCCAGGCTAGAAAAATAAAGGCGATAAAGGGCAAAGATATAATCAGATGGCTATCTATTGAGCCGCCGCCCATTGACATCTCTGAGAAAAATCCAGTAACGCGGTATTGTCTGTGAAAATTGAACAACCCAGTAAACATGAATCGTTCCCATATGATTGCCAGTAGTGCAGCACATAAGCCCCCCAGCATGCCAGTAGAGAATAGCCTGGTCACTGGATCATTGCGCCCAATTGCCTGCCCTAAGGGCAGAAGCAGAAGCAATGTAAAAAAGAACCCTTTGGCGATGCGCAGGCTATTGTAATGGCTGTAGTAACTATTGAACGAGTTGGTATCAATGGGTTGCAGCGGGAAAAGTCCATTTAATGTGGTGAAGGTTTGCCAGCTTACCAGGAGCAGTAGCAGTAACCATGTCCCCCGGCTGAATTTTAGGTGATGAACCCATGGTTCATTTTGCAGATAAGCTGCAGTGCAGCTTGCTAAAATGAATAGGTCAAATTCATTAAAGAAAGTTCGTCCTGTCCAGGGGGTGAGATCTAAAATGGGCAATAATGCAGGAATTACAATCAACCATGCCGATGGAAACCGCCATAGTAAAATCAGATAAACTCCCAACCCCAAGGTGATCCAGTGCTTTGCAACTGGAAAATCAATTAAGGTAAAGCCTATGATTCCAATGAAACACAGCGCCATAAGACGTTGCAATAGCAACAACAGGCTGTGTTGCTTTTTACAATGAATGCTGTCTGCCGCTGTGGTTTGTGGCATTATCGGAGTGTCTAGTGAATCCTTCCATAGGGTAGTATGCTACTTTATATTTAGTCGGTTTTCTTCAACGTTTTTAGTAATGCTTGCAGTTTTGTGGGTGGTAATGAATATGGTTCTGTCCCTAGATCGATGCAGAAATAAAATAAATAAGAAAGGGCAAAATAGTGACATCAGTTAAATCCAATGACCCTAAGAGGCTAAAAGTACTTCAAGTGGGGCCTCTGCCTCCGCCAGTGGGAGGGATGGCCGCAGTTGTTGAAAACCTTATAAGCGCATTGCAAACAGGTTGTGAAATTCGTGTTCTAAATAATCAGAAGACCACGGCATTGGACCGTACCTTGTGGCAGGGCATACTGGCGCAGCTGTGGCAGCTGTGGCAGCTTGCGGAGCTTTGTGTTCAATGGCGACCACAGATCGTGCATATCCATACCTGTAGTTGGTTTACATTTTGGCGCAATCTGTTAGATGTAGTGATAGCTAAGTTATTTGTAAGAAAGGTGGTGCTTCATATTCATGGTGGGCAGTTTCATAAGTTTTTGGATTCCCTTAATTACTGGCAAAGAAAGCTGGCTCGTGCAGTTTTTCATATGAGTGATCAGGTGATTGTTCTTGGTGATGAGTGGAGCCACCGGCTTTCCAAATGGTGCCCTCCGGAAAAGCTGTGTGTTATTCCTAATGGCGTGCCTGTGCCGGAGTTAAATTATCAGCAGCGTGATGGCTGCATTCGCATTTTGTGTCTTGCTAATTATGCTAAAAATAAAGGGCAGGAGGATTTGATTCGGGCTGTAGCTCAAATGGAAGATAATAAGCTGCTGAGAATTGCATTGCTTGGCCCAGAGGCTGAGCCAGGACAACAAGAAGTACTTTATAAACTGGCTGACGAGCTGGGTTTGGCAAATCAAGTTGTAATACCTGGCCCAAAAATGGGGGCTGAGAAGCAAGTATATTTGGAGCAGACAGATATTTTTTGTTTGCCGTCATATGATGAAGGACTTCCAATGTCTATGTTGGAAGCTATGGCTGTGGGTATTCCTGTTGTTATGACCAGGGTTGGAGCTATTCCTGAAGTTGTTACGGATGGTTTGAATGGCTGCCTTTATAATCCGGGTGATCTGAATGGCTTAACTCAGTGCCTTGAAGAGCTGATAGCGAATCCAGAGTGTGCGAAGAGAATGGGTGCGGCTGGATATGAAAGGGTCAAGAAGGAATATAGCATCGAGGTTAGCGCAACTCGTACATTAGAGATGTATAGAAAATTAGAGCCATGTAGTTAAGGTAAATTGGAAACCTTGTTGATTACCCTGTAAGTCCCGGCAAAGGCAGAGGTGATTTAACTTCTTCAGAGAGGCTCAGGTAATGCAAATGCCCTACAGTAAAATTGCAATTATTCTAGTCTGTGCGCTAGGAGCATTCAAAGTATCCCTGGGAGCGGTGGGAGGACAGGTAGAGAACTTCATGCGCCCGGTACCTCAGTGGGTTATGAATCTCTATCAAGAAGAGTTTGTTAATTATGAGTTCAGGCTACCATCTGTAACGAAAAAAACACATCCACGGCTCCCTTATCCCTCTGATAAGGCACTCAAATATTACAGGGAAAATATAAAACCGGGTTCTTCTGAATATAAGCGCATAGCCCGTGATCCGTTGTTAATGTATGTAATAACAAAGGACAGGAAGTATTTTGATAAAGTAATAGGTTGGATTAAGTCTCCTCCAAATGACAGCGACAAGCCTTACTATAGAATAGGCCGAATTCTAGACTGGTTGTATGATGAGCTGCCCAATGGACTCAGGGAAAGATTGGCAGAAGAGTGCGCCAGAAGCAGCATTCAGTACTTTAAAATCAGTCAGAAAGATTTAGCTCCAACTCAGACCTGGTTTCTCAACCGTATTGGTAACCGAGGCATGGAATGTGCTATTGCGTCGTGGAATGAGTCGCTTAAAGGTGATGAAGCCTTAAAGCTTTATCATCGCCGGTTTTTTCGGGATATGGTTCCCCTTTGGCATCTGGCTATGGGCCAGAAGGATGGCGGAGGTTTTTCAATTCCAGCAGGGTGGTATAGCCATAGTATTCAGAGCGTGATTGTTGAAGGAATGACGTTATGGTCCAGCTTTTTAGGAGAGGATCTTTTCAAGAAATATGAAAGCTGGCTTAAGCCCTATGGATACGAACCTTTTTTTCTCTATCAGCCCAATATGGCCGCAGCCCCTCTAGGTGATAGTGGTAGTGGTCTTCATGATATTTCCTTAAACCATACCCTGGTTTTTGCGGATCGCTATGATGATCCGTATATGCGTTGGCTGGCCTACTCTTTTAAAAGTGGGCGAGAGGAGATGCCCCAAAGACCATTCTTTATAAAGAGTGAGTACGGGCAATATTATGAGATAGACACGACGGGCAAAGAAACTCGTCATCCCAAAAATAGCTTCCCTGCAGAAAGGTTTCTTGGAGAGGGTTTTGGATTGGTGGCTATGCGAAGCGACTGGACTGAAGATGCTACCTATGCGCTCTTCAAGGTCGGTGATATTACGACCAATCACACCCATAATGATAGCGGAATGTTTTATATATACCGTAATGGCAGTCTGACGGGTGATACGGGCCTTCTGAGATTTGGCGACAAGGTTTACGATTTTCCACACTACAAGGGTTACACTTCGTTGGCTGTGGCTCACAATGTAGTCACTGTGCGAGACCCTGAGGATAAATTTGTTCCCAACGAAGGTGGACAGCGTGCTGTTTCCAGCAATTGGCATGGCTCGCCAGTTGATATCGAACACTACATCAATGAGAACGAAGTGTATGAGACTGGAGATATGCTAGCCTATGATCCCCAGGAGGAATACGTTTATGCGGCAGGTGATCTGACTGCTGCTTACCAAAATTCGCAAAGTGGCAAGGATACACGGCCTCGCCCAGATGAGATCAAGAAGCAGCATCTGCATAGAACCAGAAGGCTTGAGGCTATGACTCGGGCATTTCTCTACATTAGGCCAGACTACTTTGCAATCTTTGATCGAGTAGTGTCACTCAAGCCTGAGTTTGAGAAAAAATGGCTTTTGCATGTGCCCCATAAACCGAACGTAGCTGGAAATACTATTGAAGTAGAGAGAAATGGCAAACTCAATAGTAAGTATCCAGCGCAGATACAGGTTATCAGGTATAAAACGAGCCGGGATGAAAGATCTCGCCAGTACCCGCTTCATGGGAAACTTTACAGCAAAACACTTTTGCCCATAGATTATAAGCTGGAAGTTGTAGGTGGGGCGGGCAAGGAATTTTTGTCAGACGATAAAAGTTATAATGCTGGAGGGCAGATTAGGGCTGATCCTTCCAGTGTCCGAGATCTCTTTGGTTGGCGAATTGAGGTGAGTCCCAAGAATCAGCGCAAGGAGGATTATTTTCTCCATGTCATACAAGTGGGTGATAGTAAAGAACTACAGAAAATGGTACCGGTTGAGTATTATGAAGCCAAAGGTATGGTGGGGTTCAAAATGATAGCGAATGGCGGAACCTATACTGTGCTTTTTGATAAAAGTGATGGCATTGGTGGGCACATCACCTTTCAAAAAGAGGGGCGGAATATTATTGATCGGGACTTTGCAGAGGGGCTTAATAAAAATAGGCAGCCTGCTAGAGGCTTATCTCATGAGGTACTGATGCCAACTGTTAATTGATAGTTAGTCCATATTTTGCAATATATTTTAGGGCTGAAATATTCTAGGCAAGTTGCCATGGTTCAGCTAATATGCCGCAAAATGAGCGGGAAGCCACGAGCTATTTTTCCCTTTAACCGGAATATTCTGTAGCAATAGCAAGCCCGTTATAAAATCCAATTGGTTCAAGAGCTATATACATGTTATTCAACTCTTACGAGTTTATTTTTCTCTTTTTACCCGTTACATTGCTCGTCTTTTTTGCAATTGCCAGGCTGGGTCATGAGGCCGCCATTGTTTGGCTAGTACTTTCATCGCTCTTTTTCTATGGTTGGTGGAATCCAATTTATCTAGTACTGATTTTGCTCTCAATGGTGGTTAATTTTTATCTAGGTGAATTGTTGAGCAGTGCATATCGTTCGAAACAAGCAGTAAAAGGGAAGTGCTTTTTGGTATTAGGCGTGGTTCTAAATCTCGGTGTTCTTGGTTATTTTAAGTATGCTGGCTTTTTTGTTGATAATTTAAACATAGTCATTGGTACGGATTTTAATGTTGGTCATGTTATTTTGCCATTGGCGATATCTTTTTTTACTTTCCAGCAAATTGCTTATTTGGTAGATGCATACAATGGCATTACCCAAGAGTATCGATTTTCGCACTATGCGCTCTTTGTTACTTTTTTTCCGCAATTGATTGCTGGCCCGATCGTTCATCATAAAGAAATGTTGCCGCAATTTATGCGCCATTCTACATTAAGGCCAAATGTCGAAAATATTGTTATTGGGTTAACTATTTTTTCAATCGGCCTTTTTAAAAAGACTGTGCTTGCGGATGGTGTCGCCCGTTATGGGAGTCCTGTCTTTGATGCAGCTGCAACTGGAGAGCCTCTTTTCTTTTTTGAAGCGTGGGGAGGGGCGCTTGCTTATACAATGCAGCTTTACTTTGATTTTTCAGGATACTCTGATATGGCTATAGGAGGGGCAAGATTGTTTGGCATACGCTTGCCGCTTAATTTTCATTCTCCGTATAGAGCAACAAGCATTATAGAGTTTTGGCGCCGCTGGCATATAACGCTTTCTCGATTTCTGCGAGATTATATTTATATTTCTTTGGGTGGTAGTCGAAGGGGTAGTGCGCGTCGCTATTTTAATCTAATGGCAACGATGCTCTTAGGTGGTTTGTGGCATGGTGCTGGATGGACTTTTGTTATTTGGGGAGGACTGCATGGCATATACCTTGCGATCAATCATGCCTGGAAGTACAGCTGCCAGAAAATGGGCTATTTGAATATTGAAAAGTTTAGTGGCTTCAAGCTGATAGCTTGGCTTATAACATTTATAGCTGTAGTGATTAGTTGGGTGTTTTTTCGGGCTAATGATGTGCAAAGTGCCATTGCTATCTTAGAGGGAATGGCTGGATTAAATGGCGTTGCTCTGCCAAATGCCATTATTGTTAGGTTGGGAGGATTTGGAGAGTTGCTGCAATCCGTTGGAGTTGAGGTATATCTTGGCGGCGGATCAAATTTTATTCTGACTTATCTCTGGGTTGGTGCGCTATTGGTAGTGACTTTAATGATACCTAATACCCAACAGATTATGTCTCAGTTTGAACCGGTGTTGAAGGTTTATGAATCTAGTGCTGATAATGAAATTGCATTTGGGCAACGCTTTACAGCCCATCTAGTATGGAGTCCTTCATTGCGATGGGCATTGGTTACGGGGTTTATGGCGGCTTTAGGCATACTAGCACTTACTAGTGTTTCAGAATTTCTCTATTTCCAATTCTGATGATAGTTCCTGCAGAAAAATACAAGCGATTTCTTCGGCTTTGGTTTGCCGTGGTGCTTGCTTTTTTAGGCGTCACTGCGCTGTTTAATTGTTTGGTTGATCCATATGGGTTGTTTGATACAAGCCGTATTGAGAACTTTAATGCAATTAAGCCAGCTGCTGGAACCCATGTAAGGTTAGCAAAACCATATCAAGTTATAGGTTTTAATCCCCGAACAGTTATTGGCGGCAATTCACGGCCTGAGCTGGGCCTGGATCCCAATAATGGGTGTTGGCCAACGGAGTTGCGTCCGATCTTCAATCTTGGTTTGCCTGGTGCAGGTACTTATATGCAAGCCAGAGCTTTGCAGCATGCAATTGCAGATAAAGAAGTTGAATTGGTGCTCTGGGGAGTTGATTTTCTTGATTTTCTGAATGTGCATGCTAAAGGTTATGATCCTGGAAAATGGCCACAGAAACGGGCTGCATTTGAAAATCGCTTCAAGATAAATGCTGATGGTAGCCAAAATCAAATCTATAGTTTGAATAAACTACAAGATCAACTTTATGCTCTCTTCTCTCTTGATACCATGAAGGATAGTCTGCAAACGATCCTTGAACAAAGAAACCACAATGCTTCATCAATTCGAAGAGATGGCTTTAATCCTGCGCGTGACTACCTGGATATGATTGCCTGGGAAGGGCAGGGTGTTCTTTTTAGCCAAAAAAATAAATCGTTAGCAAAAATGTTTGCCCGCCCGGAGCTACGACTGTTTCAGGAAGAAAGTCATTGGTCTGAGGAGTATGAAAGTGTTCGTCAATTCCTGAAGTTTGTCCAGAAGTACAAAGTTAGAGTGGTACTTTTCATCAATCCTTATCATGTTGATTATCTATCATTATTGGAATTATCAGGCCGCTGGCCTGCGTTTGAATTATGGAAACGTAAACTTACTAGTTTAGCTGGTGAGTTTAATGTTGAATTGTGGGACTTCAGTGAAATTAATTCTTTTACAACTGAGAAGGCACCCGTTCTAGGTGATAAGACTAAGACATTAAAGTGGTTTTGGGAGCCTGCTCATTACCGGCGAGAGTATGGTGATTTGATGCTAAGTCGAATATTAAAGCGAACTTGTGGTAATGGTGGTTCTGAGCCTGTCGGTAATCTTCTTAGCGATAAAAACATTGATGATCACCTCAATAGCTTACGTCAAAGCATGGTGCATTATAAAGAGAGGCATATAGATACTATTGAACAGATGCGAGCTTTGCATCCAGGTTTTAGCGAGAAATAATCGACTTGAATTGCTATTTATTGAGTGCAAGCGTTGGTTTTTCAACCTTTATTGTCGAGCAAAAAGGCGCAATGTAGAGTTTTGTATTTATTTGGCAATCAATATGATTTCACCACCTGAGACACCATTTAGACTGATTTCCCGTACTGCCTGCCTATTGTAAGGCAGCTCAAGCTCTCCCTTTGTATGCACGAGATGCAGAGAGCTTTCGCATTTGTCGCAGATTATTCGTAGGACTTTGGCACCGGAGGAGATATGGAATTTAACTGAGGGAGAGGATGTGAAATTGACGAAGAGCGTTGCGGATTGATCTGTTACAACACCGGATGCATCGCCAGAAATAACCTCAAGCTGTTTAGCCTGGACTAGCGTAGGGGAATCCAATTGTGCGGTCATTACAACCAGGAACTTGTCCTCCAAGCGGGCTGCTTTTGGTTGGATCTCTATCCGCCATTTGCCAATATCAAACCAAGGCTTGCTTGAAGCACCTTCGGAAAAATTCTTCCCATCAAGGATTTCATCGTCACTATCGGTTTCCACGTAGTATTGAAAATCATCACCTCCCACAAGCCGGATAATACCATCGGCTGGAAGGATGCGCTGAACAGAAAGGATTCCCCTGCCATTTCTGATAGTCGCTTGGTTGCTCGTGCTCTCTAGGATACCGTTGTTGATTGATCCTTTAAGGATATTGAGGTTATCAACGGTGGGTTTATTCACTGTATGTAGGAGCCATTTCTTTTTATAAGTGGGATCTGTAGAGGTTATTTGGTCATAGATGATCAGGCTATCCTCTTTGTTGAGGTATAACAGTTGCCTCTGAACAGCGCTGACTTTGCCTCCATCTCCTCCCTCATCATGTGTTGGAGTATTGTAGGCAGAGGTAAGGTCAGCGGTTAGATATGTGAAGTGACCAGGTTTATGCTCAAACTTATTGATATCACCCCCTTCCAGATGCATGCCTTTTTGAAGGTTTTGCTGCCAATGCTCTACGCTGGTAATTGCACTGCCTGTTGGTAAAATGACCCGTTGGCCTCCATCGGATACATTATCCTTAAAAAAATGATTGGGTTTAACCCTTTCGTTTGGCCGTTGAATAATCAAGCTATTCTTTGCAATTGTTCGTATAGAATAGTTCAGCCTGTTTCCACCAAAAAAATGGCCATAACTACTGCTATTAATGGCTAATGGGGCATCTTTGAATAATGTAAAGTGACCAGCGTCATAGTGACCATGGTGAGTAAATGTGTTGCCTGCTCTAAAACTGATAAAGGTGTCATTGTTTGCCCATCCAGAGCGAATGTAAGCCATATTCATAGCACCAGCACCAAAAAGCTCAGATGTTGGTAGATTTTTAGCAAATTCAAGGAAGTTAGAGGTGGAACTCGGTTTAATAGTAGGGTCATTGAATAGGCGAAAACCCCATCGGTAATCACGATAATAACTTTCTTGCCCGTGCAGTTTGCCAAGGTAATTGGAATAGGCTGCGAGTATAGGATCGCGAGTAGCTTGAGCAATTAGATCGATGGTTCGTCTTGTCTCATCTTTGAGATCAATGCGGGAGCCTTCATCACCAAAACCTTCAATACGGTTATCTGGGCGGGTTGCGTAGATATGCCAATAACCAACACGTTTTAGAATTGTGCGAAAATGCTTAGGCACTTAACTCCTACGATCTAAGTTGAGTAAGAGATAGAGGTTTTTTGTTTGAAGCTATGCCCAGTAGGGTTTGAAACGCGGCCATGGGTGTCTGGCGTCGATTGAAGCGGAAGACATGCTCATCAAGGT
>JAJFJN010000104.1 GCA_021773975.1 Gammaproteobacteria bacterium
TTTTGCATACTGAGCATCACGACTCACTTGTGAAAGATTGAGGCTCCCATCATCCGTTTGAACATAAACACTTTCACTTTTTTTAATTACTGCGCCGCCATTTTGAAGAAAATCAAAAATATTAGCAGGGCTGCTGGAACGTGCCATATGCTCATAAAATTCACTTGCCTTGCCAAGGATGCCAGCAACAGTAAGTGGTATTTCGACTGAGTAGTCAGGTAAGGCGGCTTTGGCGAATGTTAATTCAAGCTCTTCTGATATGTGCCCGTCATTATGAGCTTGAACAAATTCGTCGATAAGGGCGAGGGGAGAGTATAGATGCCTGTCTGCTTCCTTCTGAGCCATCGAAATTCTGTGAGGCCGCGTAAGCGTTCATCAGAAGACCACGATATCTCCTGAGTTGCACATCAGTTAACCTGCTTGCAACACCCTGCGTTGCATTTGTATGTGTGGTGGAATCCATTCCACTTTCTTGCTTTTGTTGTTACTGCCCCTGATGCATTACATAACCCTGCAATATTTTACAAACTTTATTTCTGTTTTGCTTAGTAAAATATTACTGA
Source organism: Gammaproteobacteria bacterium (assembly GCA_021773975.1). GTDB lineage: Bacteria > Pseudomonadota > Gammaproteobacteria > Chromatiales > Chromatiaceae > WFXD01. The sequence continues at coordinate 564 of JAJFJN010000104.1, forward strand.
TGTCTTTGGTAAGTGGGTCTAAAAGCTAGTTGATCTGGATGCGCCAATATTATTTGCTGATGTCATCTGCAAGGGTTTCAAAAGCATAAGGGTTTAAGAATTGCCGTTTCCAAAACAGGTTGCGGTCGGTTTCATTTAAGCTTGCTTCATCACATACAGAATTCCAGTTTTCTTCAATGACTTGTTTTTGGTGTTGAGCGATGGCAAGGGCTTCTTCACGGGAAAGTAAGAAGTTATGGGCAGCATCAAGGCATGATGAAATTTGACTCATGCGGTTATTGCCGGAGATCAGCATAGCTTGGGAAGCTTCATTGCCGGAGCGGCCTTGAGGGCATATATCGTAAGCCGGGGTGAGGGATAGCATTTCACCATCCCAGAAGGCTGCATGATTTCGTGCGTGATCATCAGTGTTGCCGCTCAAGATATTAAAGACAATGCGAGAGAATAGCTCTTTAAGCGTTGTAGAGGCATTCCTGAAGCGGTGACGGATGATCTCGGCCAGTTCTTCATAGCTGGCATAACGAGCCATTAATTCATCCAGCTCCAAAAGTGTCAGGGCTGAAACCATGCTGTGGCGTTGCCAGCCTTTAGGCGTGTATGTACGATCAAAGCGCTCAATCAGTAAAACATCTTTGTGAGAGGCTTGTGTCAGGGACACAGGAGCTACATTTAACCCTGCCAGCTTGACCAGGCGCATAGCGATGAACTCAGCTTTTACAACGCTGTATAAGTCAGAGCTGGATGAAAACTTGGCAATATACTTTTTATCATGATCTTCAATGAGTGCTTTTGGGCGAGCACCACCGATAGAGCTGCCATGGTGAAGAGCTTGATCCAGTTCTGGGGTTAGGGGTACGCCTTTTTCAACACGTTCAGCAGACTCCAGCAATTCATCCAGTGTTACGTTTACGGAAGAGCGTGCTACATATTCAGTTGGTGAGAGCTGAAAATCTAATGCGCCAATACGATCAGAGCCGGATTCCAGCAGGTAGGTCAGTTCATCAAGCTGAGCGCTATCGGCCCTGGCCCCTTTCAGCCCAAGCTTTTTATTGATCAGGACGCGCCGACCCCATGCATCAGGCGCGGCATCCCGAATGCAGCTAGGCATATTTAAGCCGTTTAATAATGGCAGTGCGCCGGGGCGTAATGGCAGCTCAACATCATAAATTGGAATAGCGTTATCACGCTCCAGATAGCTTTTACCGTAGTTGAAGATTAAGTGGCTGCCCTCAACAGTGAGCTTTCCCGCAACAACAGGATCTGTCTCCTTTGGAAGCCAGATCCATACAAAGGCTTGCGTATCTTCTTTCTTAGAAGTTATCATCTACAGCCTTTTTGCTTTTGTGGATGGCTTTGGGGAGGAGGGCAAGCTTGTCATCGGTTCTCTCAAGGTGGGTGGCCAGTGAAGTGTTTTCGGTGTCGAATAGCTTTACGCCCACGAGCGCTGCAACCTCGAACACAAGGCCAATGGCGCAAGTCAGGTCGCCTTTTTCAATTTTCTGAAGTGTGGCTCTTGAGATCCCCGCACGATCTGCCAGATCATGCTCAGCCCATTTGCGCTGTTTGCGCCCAAGCTTTATCTGCTTGCCGAGCAGGAAGGCTGCTTCGGTGCTGTATCGGGAATATGTTCTCGCTTTAGCCATTGTCATCACTAGCCTTAAATAATGATCATTACACTAGTCATTCGACCATAAAATGACCGTTATAATAGCCATCTTAGATAGTGCCTGACGTTTTTGTCAAGAAAATAATGACTGATATAACAGTCATAGTGTATGAATATGACCGTTATAATAGTCATCGTAGCTGTTTTAGAGTAATCCTGAACACCTTGCTCTCCCTCGTAATTCTTCCAGGTTGGGGATTTCATCAGGTGTTTTGCAGGTTACGATCTGGTCGAGTATAAATTCCCAGACCTGAGCAGCACGGCGTTTCTCAAAGTCATAGGAATACTGCATATAAACCTCGCCGGTCACGTCATTCTCACCATCACTATGGTTTAACATTAAACGTGCGTAGAGCTTTGGTAGGCCCACGGCAGTAATCCATGTTGCACCGGTTCGGCGTAAATCGTGGGGGCAGAAATTATCGATTCCCAGAGATGTCCTACTTCTACTGATAGCTTGAGGAAAAGCTGCTTTGGTAAATGGCTTGAGATCAGCTCTAGGTATTTGTGGTGGTGAGATTGCCCGAGTGGATGCGAATATGTATCAGAAGCAGAATGCTAGTGATCTATGCAGTTAATCGGCATCAACAAGGGCGGGCTGAAAATTATTTCCTAAGCGCGGGAACTTAATATCTCAAGACTCTATCGCGGCCTATGGGCGTTTGTTGAGACGATGGTGGTTACCAGGAATCTTTTCGACGTTGAATATGTAGGCGAGGAAGGATAAGGCCTATTAGAATGCCAGCAATAATGACTGCGGCACCGATTAGAAACCAATTTCGGGTATTTTGGTTGCTAAGATCTCTGTTTTTCTGTTTTAGATCTTCTATTTGATGTGTAAGATCAGCCACATTTTTACGAAGCTCGATACGCTCTTTGGCCATTCGAATGGCATCTGCGGCAGTGTTGCGAATTACTTCGAGTTCTTTGGCCGTTTTGTTTTCGATTTTTTGCAATTGAGAAAACTCAGCGGAGAGTTTTTGTAATTTTGAATGCGTTGTTGCTAATTTATCCTTGAGTTGTTTGGGTTCTTCTTGGGCTATTTTCAGCTTGGCTTCAGCAGCGGCCAAACGATTTCTGGCACTTGGAAGATTCATGAGTTGGCGAGTAAGGACATAGCCAGTGACGCCATCTTCAGTGCTTACTTTTGAATAGCCTGTTTCAGCGTTCCTTTCAAGTAGAGAGAGTGGTGTACCGCTACGAAGAGTCTTTACGATTTTGTGTTCCACACCTTCACCAGAGCGCATCATGACCTTAAATTGATCAGTGACATAGCGTGCTTCAGCTTGGGCGTGGGTAGACCCGCAGATCAATATAAAAACGGTGGCTGCAACTTTAAAGAATGTATTCATACGTGTCATGCTATCCGTGAATTAAAAATTCTAATAGAGCTTTTTGTGAATGCATGCGGTTTTCAGCCTCTTCCCACACTACGCTATCTTTTCTGTCGATGACAGAGGCGGTTACCTCTTCCCCTCTGTGAGCGGGCAAGCAGTGCATAAACAGCGCGTCTTTACGAGCTTGGTCCATCAGCATGTCATTGACTTGATAGTTAGCAAAGGCTTGTTCGCGCTTAGCTTGTTCCTCTTCCTGTCCCATGCTTGCCCATACATCAGTGACGACCAGATCAGCATTCTCTGCGGCTGCCAGTGGGTCACGAATGATTTCACAGTGTTCCTTTGCTGATTCCAAAATGGTTGTATCTGGGTCAAATCCTTTTGGGCAAGCGATGCGTAACTTAAAGCCAAACTGTTTGGAGGCATTGATGTAAGAGTGGCACATGTTGTTGCCGTCGCCTACCCAGAGTACGGTTTTACCTTTGATATCACCACGGTGCTCAAACCAGGTTTGAAGATCGGCAAGCAGCTGAAGTGGATGGAAGAGATCGGTAAGAGCATTGATTACAGGTACTCTGGAGTGGGCAGCAAAAAGTGCCAGATCACTCTGTTTGTAGGTGCGAACCATGATGCAATCAACCATCCGTGACAGTACACGGGCGGTGTCTTCGATGGGTTCGCCGCGCCCCAGCTGAGTATCTCTGGGTGAGAGGAATATAGCTTTTCCTCCAAGGTGGGTCATGCCTGCTTCAAATGAAACACGCGTGCGGGTGGAAGATTTTTCAAATACCATTGCAAGCGTGCGGTTCTTTAGCGATTCGTGTAGTTCGCCACGCCGTAGAATAGATTTAAGTTCAATGGCGCGGTTAATGATTTTATGCAGTTCGGCAGGCGTCAGGTCCAATAGGGAAAGGAGGTGGCGAGGCTGCTTCTGTGTGGTACTCGTCATGTTTTGTTGCTGCTTGATTTCTGAAGAAAGGTTTTGATGATGCCGCTGAGTGTTGCGACTAGCTCATCAGCCTGTTCATCTGTGAGTACAAGAGGGGGCAGCAGGCGGACTACATTGTCAGCTGTCACGTTTATCAATAGCTTTCCGAGCATCAGTGCAGCTCCAACCAGATCACCGCAAGGGCGATCTAATTCGATAGCGATCATAAGCCCACAACCACGGATCTCTTTGACGCCCTCGTGTTGCTCCAGCCTTTCATGGAATTCGTTGAGTAGGCGTTTGCCAAGTGCAGCAGCTCTTTCTGTGAGGTGATCTTTTTCAAGGGTATCAATAACGGCAGAGGCTGCTGCACAAGCCAGTGGATTGCCACCAAATGTTGAGCCGTGAGTGCCTGGCACTAAGATTTCAGCGGCAATCCCTTTTGCAAGGCAGGCTCCAATAGGCACGCCATTGCCCAGCGCCTTGGCTAGGGTCATAACATCAGGCACGATGTTGTTGTGTTGATGAGCAAACATCTGACCGGTTCGACCCATGCCCGTTTGAACCTCATCTAACATCATGAGCCATTCTTTTTGGTCGCATAGTTCCCGTATCTGATTTAAATAATCGGCGGCTGGAATAACGACACCACCTTCACCTTGGATGGGTTCCACCAATATGGCTACGATATTGTTATTTGTTTGGGCGGCTGTTTTCAGACTTTCAATATCATTAAACGGAACCCTTATAAAGCCTTGCACAAGAGGTTCAAATCCCGCTTGAACCTTGCGATTACCGGTAGCTGAAAGAGTGGCCATGGTGCGGCCATGAAAGCTATTTTCCATGACGATGATAGCAGGTGTCTCAATGCCTTTTGAGTGACCATAGAGGCGGGCAATCTTGATGGCGGCTTCATTAGCTTCAGCACCGGAGTTACTGAAGAACACTCGATCCATCTTTGCCAGACGGGTTAGCCTGTCTCCCAGTGAACTTTGTTGTTTAATCTCATAGAGATTAGACGTATGAATGAGCGTCTCTGCTTGTTGACTGATTGCTTGAGCGACTGTGGGGTGAGCATGCCCCAATCCGCAGACAGCAATACCGGATAGCGCATCTAAATAGCGTTTTCCATTGTTATCCCAAAGCCAGGCACCTTCACCCCGCTCAAAGCAAACGGGTAAACGTTTGTAGGTGGCCATAAGTGAATCCGTCATGATTTATCCTGTTTGGTGAATAGTGCTGATTGGGTTCTGCTTTGCGTGTTATTTTAGAGCGTGTTCGCAGAGAAACAGACAATCTTATCGGAGTGAAACTGATGGGGCAATCATTCTGGTGAAATAATATTATTGACCAAGAAAATCAGTGAGTTCACCTGAGGTGCGCCTAAGGTTTAGGCTGAGTAAGCGGCCAATGCCCTGCATGATTTTTAGTGCTATTTTGGGGTGATCCTCGCACAGTGCGTCTAGTTTTTCCTGAGAGAGTATTAATAGTTCGCTGGGGAGACGGGCAATGATAGAGGCAGAGCGTGGAAAGCTGTCCGCTAAAGCCATCTCCCCAAAGGTGAAGCCTTTTTTGATAAATGCCAGTCGCTTAAGCTTCCCTTGCGTGGTTTTTTTGATGACGACAATCTCACCCTTGGAAACAAATCCCATATAGGTTCCAGGGTCACCTTCAGTAAAGATGTACTCTTTAACTTTCACATTACGAAGTTCCATTATATGAGCCAATACATCAAGCTCGGCCGGCCCAAATTTATTAAAAAATGGCATATCGATCAAGCGATCTTTGATTACGGTTATAGCTTTTGGTTCTTGATTGCCCACTTTGATGTATCTATCTGATTTTTATGCAAATTTAAGTGGGACTCTGTTTTTTCTTATGGGTAATTTTATTGATTTGATCCTGCTGCTCTTTTGTAAGATGGTCTATGTTTTTTGGTTTTATATTTTGGGAGGCTTTCTTGGCGGCAACGCGTTTGATAGCAGCCTCAATGGCGGTTTTTTTAGCATCTTCAGCATCTTCACTATTGATGCTTCCCTTTAAGCTTGCTTGCTTGCGTTGTAGGCGATTGATGCGTTCTTGTTTAAGGCGTTCCTGGCGAGCAGCTTGTGCTAGATGACGCTGTTCTGCATGATCAGATTTTTTTCTTTTCAGTTCAGGTGACCACGTCTGATTCTCAAAGGGTAGCATCTGAATGCAGTCCACGGGACAGGGTTCAATGCAGTCTTGGCAGCCAGTGCATTCATCTGTGATTACAGTATGCATCTGTTTGGCTGCACCAAGAATGGCATCGACCGGACAGGCTTGTATGCAAAGGGTACAGCCTATGCATTTCTGTTCATCAATGAAGGCATGTACCTTCATTAATTACCTGGATTTTCAAAGAAAACATAGGAGGTTGAGTAGTCGCTAAATTCAAAATAGACCTTTTTCTCGCCAGGGTCGACAATGTTATTTAGATTAGTATCCATTACGCCATAACCATATCTATAGGGGCGATCACCGCCGTTTGATGTGCCTGATGCTGTAGAGAGCTTGTCAATCTTGATGAAACGTTTGACTAGTTTTTCACCGGCATAGACCTCCAGCACCCCATTGGTTCCTGTCCAGTTTTGTAGCGCACGGCCAATTTTGTTTTGGCTCTCTTGGGTGCAGGCTGTTAGCGTGATAACAATGCATAGTGGTAGTAAGTATTTCATAATGTTTAGCTTTGGTTGATTAGGGTTAGTATAGGTTGGTTTATTTAACTTTCATGCCGGGTTCGGCACCTTCGTCTGGATCAAGAATATACAGCTCTTTTCCACCAGGTCCTGCGGCCAGTACCATGCCTTCGGATAGGCCAAAGCGCATTTTTCGTGGTGCTAGATTGGCAACCATAACGGTTAGTTTTCCTTCAAGCCCTTCTGGAGTATAGGCAGATTTTATGCCGGCGAATACATTGCGGGTTTCACCTTCACCTAGATCCATTGTGAGCTGTAGTAGTTTGTCAGCTCCTTCAACATGATCGGCCTTTACTATGCGGGCAATGCGTAGATCTATCTTTGCAAAGTCCTCAAACTCAATAGTATCGGCAATGGGGTCTTTTGCCAGATGCCCTTTTTTGAGGGCCTTATTTGGTTTTGCCTGTGTAGTGCTTTGAGCTACCAGGTCTTCTTTGGAATCTTCTAGCATTGCTTCAATCTGTGTTGCCTCAATTCGCGTCATTAGTGGTTTGAATTTTGCGATAGCGTGTGAAGTCAGCGGAGTGGCTAGCTCGGCCCAGGTTAGAGGCGTGATCTGTAGAAAGGCTTCTGATTTCTCTGCTGTAGCAGGCAAAATAGGGCGTAGGTAGCCAATTAGCAGCCGGAACAGGTTGATACCCATGGAGCAAACAGCTTGCAGCTCATCTTCTTTGCCCTCTTCTTTGGCAATGACCCAGGGTTTTTTCTCATCGATATATTGGTTGGCCCGGTCCGCTAAAGCCATGATCTCTCTTACAGCACGGCTAAATTCACGTTTTTCATAATGTTTGTTGATGGATTCTCCGGCATTGATGAACTCATCAAATAGTTCAGGCTCTGAGAGTTCAGCTGAAAGTTGGCCATTAAAGCGTTTTTTGATAAAGCCACTACAGCGGCTGGCGATGTTGACTACCTTGCCTACCAGATCGGAGTTCACCCGTTGGGAAAAATCTTCCAGATTGAGATCGATATCTTCTATGCCGCTGCCTAGCTTAGCGGCAAAGTAATAGCGCAGATACTCTGGGTTCAGGTGCTTAAAATAGGTGTTGGCTTTAATGAAAGTGCCACGGGATTTAGACATCTTCTTTCCATTTACGGTGAGAAAACCGTGAGAGAAGATGGCCGTAGGGGTGCGGAAGTCAGCTCCACTCAGCATGGCAGGCCAGAACAGGGCATGGAAATAGATGATATCTTTGCCGATAAAGTGGTAAAGCTCGGCTTTACTTTCTTTGCCCCAGAATTGATCGAAATCCAAGTCAGTTTTATCGCACAGGTTTTTGAAGCTGGCCATATAGCCAACAGGGGCATCCAGCCAGACATAGAAATATTTGCCAGGGTGATCAGGGATCTCAAAACCAAAATAGGGCGCATCGCGGGAGATGTCCCACTCTTGTAGTCCTGCTTCAAACCACTCGTCCAGTTTATTGGAAACCTCGTTTTGCAGGTGCCCGCTTTTGGTCCACTGCTGCAACATCTGCTCAAAATTACCCAGCTTGAAGAAGTGGTGTTCAGACTCTTTGTCTACAGGCTTCACGCCAGAAACAGCAGAGACTGGGTTCTTTAGTTCATTGGATGAGTAACTGGCACCACAGGCCTCGCAGTTATCGCCATATTGATCGTCAGCCCCACATTTAGGGCATGTGCCTTTGATGAAACGATCGGGCAGAAACATGTTCTCTTCGGGGTCGAAGGCTTGGGTGATAGTGCGGTTGGTGATATTGCCTTTATCTCGATTGCGCTGGTAGATAGTGGAAGCCAGCTGTCTGTTTTCATCAGAGTGGGTGGAGTGGTAATTATCAAAGACCACATTGAAATCACTGAAGTCTTGCTGGTGTTCTGTGCTGACGCGTGCAATTAGCGCTTCTGGTTCAATCCCTTCCTGGCGTGCACGCAACATAATGGGGGTGCCGTGGGCATCATCAGCGCAGACGTAGGTGCATTGATTTCCCTGCATTTTTTGGAATCGCACCCAGATGTCAGTTTGAATATATTCAACCAAATGGCCGATGTGGATAGAGCCATTGGCGTAGGGTAGGGCGCTGGTAACTAGGATTTGTCGTACTTCGTTGTTCATTATTTAAGCCAGAAGAAAGTCTAAATGGAGGGCATTATCGCATACTCAGAGGGTAGAGTAGCAAGATGAATCCCCGTCCAGGCTTTACTGGCTATAGTAATGAGGCAGCTTATCTAAAATTTATTGCCATGCCTAAAATAAAAATATTATTAGTCCGATAAATGCAGTGCTAAATAGTGTTCACTTAGGTATTAAAGTGATGCACTGATTTTTAGATATGGCTACTCGATTTTAATGGGTATTGAATTTCTAGCGGATTAAATTTGGTGGAATATCTGGTTAATGTTAATCAAATCAGTGCCGATATATAAAATTATTATGGAGAGATCTTAAAGAAACATGCAAAACTGATTTTTATAAATTATTGGATATATTGGTTATGTACAATCGACACTGGGGATATATCAACCTTTATTTAAAAAACGCTTTTGTTTGGCTGCTGTTTATTACTAACTGCTGGAGAAAAACCAACAAAGACCTCCTTGTGGCGTCCCCAGCTCTTCCCAATTATGGTTGACTGAATCCTATCGCTGAATGGCTCAGCCCCTTTGCTCCAAGACCATTACAGTCTCTTCATCACTACTGCGGACCGATCCGCCACTGTGCCTCACTTCCGTACTCTCATTCTCGTGCTGTAACACTTGAATTTCTCCGTTAACATTGAGACGACAGGTTCCCATGTTCCACAAAGAGCCTAAAATAGGTTCACGCCACCTTTATGC
>JAJFJN010000105.1 GCA_021773975.1 Gammaproteobacteria bacterium
CTTGGGAGGCTTGCGTCGTTTGGGGTTAACTGTTGTGGTTCGTTGGATTGTAGGCATGAGCTTTCTCCGGTGTGGTTGGTGTGGAGAAATATAACGCCTGTGTGGCTGGGTGATAATGACGTCTTAAAATGACCGGTTACGGTGGGCAGGCGGTAGGAGAGGGTAAATCAACCAGCACCGTCTATACCTTTCTCAAGACGCTGCACTTCTTACGTGAATGCTGCAAACGTGATATTGAAAGTGGACGCATGCGATTGGCCTCTATTGGTGTTGCACTTCAGGGTGATACAACCCATGCCCCGATGCGGGTATCAGGAAACCCAGAAGCAACCATCAACCTGGTTTCTATCGATCAGCTGGTGGATACGGTAATCCCACAAATTGGTCAATTAACGAAACAACTCCAAACCCATCATATTGTTGGGCAAGACTTTGATCTAGGAGAAACCCGCGATCAGTTTTGTGCAGGCATGGCGGTCAGTGGGATTGAATATGTGCCGGATCATGCCTTTGAACAGCAGCCACGCAACTCACTGGAGGAGCGCTTTTTTCGTGCTACCCGTGTGTACCAACCCTATATGCATGCTGCACCTAAATTCGCGCTAGGGAGAGAGACAAAACAGGTTTACCTCATTGATCTGCTGACATTAGTTAGTGAGTTCAAAGCACAGATGAATGGCGCAGATAATCAGGCCCATCCTGATAATCTGGGTGGTATGTCACTGGAGTGCTTGGGGGTAGATTCTGCACAGCACTATTTTGACCGCCTGATCGAAAAGGATTTTGGTTTTGATTTCCTTGGCCGTTGGCGTGACATGAATACCTGCATTCGATTCAGCATCAAGGGATTGAGATGCTTTGATCAAACCATCCAGTTCTCTAATGAAAGCGCCTGCTATACCAGCCATGATGCGGCTGTCTGCCGGTATGAGATGAATGAGGAGACCTTTCACCAAATTACCTACAACCAACTGGATCCAAAACAGGCTTTTTTTAAGGGACTCGTGATCATTGAGGGCGATAAAGAGGCGGGTCTGAAATTTGCCTTTTTTCTGAGCGATTATCTCAAGCACGTTGATGATCATGTAATAACCGAGCTGTCAGGGATCAAGTAAGGGTCGTGGCTGGTTTTGTAGCACGTTACTATCGGGCGATTGTCATCAGCATGTTGGTGATGGTGGGGTTGTTGTCACTGCAGCTACCCAAGCTACATATGGATAGTTCGTTTGAGGGATGGATTCATAGCAAAGGGGAGCTGTACAAAACCTATACCAATTTTACAGAACAATTTGGAGCAGATGACAAGCTACTGATTGTCTTTAAAACCCATGATCTGATGGCCTCTGATCCTGATGCAGCAGGGTTGAATGAGGCGCTGCCAGAATCCCATTTGGATCGGTATCTGGATTTTGTTACCAGCCTAAATAATATACCGGTTGTGTCAGGGGTGATCGACCCTGTCGGCATCTATCTGGATAATGTGGATCTGGATGATGGCCTGGCACTGGTATTAAAGGATCAGGCGGCAACAGCTCGGATACGAGATAAGCTATCTCAATCACTCCCAGGTGACTGGGAGGCATTGGCCGCCAAGGATATGCAAACCCTGGGGCTGTTGATTACATTAGATCCCACGCAGCGGCAGGATTATCCCTATGTTGTGCAGCAGATCCGCAGTGCATTCAGTGCAGTGGGGATTGCCTATCATATGGCCGGTGTCCCTTACTTCTCTGCCGTCATGGCTGAGGTGATGAATCAGGATCTGACTCTGGTTCTCACTCTGTTGATAACAGTTGCGCTCTCTATTCTCTTTTTCTTTCTGCGTGCGCCTTGGTTGGTGCTCAGTATCGTGACAGGTATTGCTACAAGCCTGATCAGTACGCTGGGATTGGGGATGCTATTAGGGATACAGGTCACCCTATTGACCCTCATCCTCTTCCCACTGCTTTTCTGCGTGGGGCTAACGACTGCCATCCACTTTTTTAGTCGCAGGCAGGGCGATTGTTGGACGCTGGATTATGCCTATGCCCAAGTACTTAAGCCGGCGACAATCGCCATGGCCACAACAGCAATTGGAACGGGCTCCTTTCTGTTTGCACCACAACCTGCCGTCAGCGAAATGGGCATCTTGCTACCGCTGGGTATTCTGCTGACCTACCTCTCAACCATGCTGTTTACTCCTGCTCTATTTCGCTGGGTTACAGGTGGGTGGCATCTGCCGAAGATCAATCATGCAACACACAATCTATCTACTGGCAGGATGCGAAAAGCCATCTCCCTGCTGCTGCTGTTGGTGGCATTTGGCTCAGCCTTTCTTGCTGGCAATATTAAGGTTAATCCTGATGCTATCTTCTTCTTTCAGCAGGAGAGTGAACTGGTGCGCTCCTATCAGCAGATTGAAGAACAGCTGGTTGGCTTGATGACAGTAGAGCTGATGATTAGTACCACTTCAGGTAAGTCAGTATTGGAAGGCAATCAGCGAAGCACTGTTGATGCTTTTCTGGAAACCATTGGCAAGATGCCGAGCCTTACCTCAAAAATCAGTGGCTTTGATCTACAGACTCCCAAGTTTCTCACCAAAAATAGAGAGGCGATGCGTGTATCGCTGCACTATCGCAATCTGGCTAATCAAAGTTTTACCGAGATTGAAAAAGAGCTGCATCAACACTGGGCAGCTACAAACAGTGAAAAGAGTGGATTACAGCTGGCTATCACCGGCCAATTACCTTTGATTTTAATGGGACAGGATCAACTGCTCTGGTCACAGGCCAAGGTGTTTATCTGTATCTTCCTGCTGGTTAGCATACTGCTGTTTGTCTTGTTACGCTCAGGTCGAATCCTGCTGCTGGCACTGGTGGCCAATTTTATCCCGCTATTGATTACGGCGGGTGCCATGGTGGTACTAAGTATCCCCATCAACAGTATCAACCTATTTGTAGCGAGTGTACTGCTTGGCGTGATTGTGGATGACACCATTCACCTGCTGCATGCCTATCGTGAATCAGGTGATATGGCGGTGGCACTAGAGCAGGTTAAACCCGCACTTTGGATCACCACGGTGACGGTTGCTCTGGCATTTGCTGCGCTTTTGGCATCACAGATTGTGCCGGTTGTTCAATTTGGGTTGCTCTCTGTTATTGCGGTAATCTCTGCCTATCTGTGTGACACCTGTCTGCTGCCTCTTTTATCATCAACCAAGCGAGTTAAAATTTGACCTCACTTAATACCCATCTGCAAGCAATCCTTGCACTGCACTTTCATCCCCATGAGGGTGCGCCTTACTGGCTTGAGAGAGAGAAGGCACTGGGTTTCAGCGTACAGGAGCGAATCAAAACGGTTGATGATCTGCCTCTGTTGGAACCAATGGATCTGGATGCCCTCTGTCGTTACCCTGTAGAGACATTTATCCCCAGTAAATTTACTGGCCGTCCCATTATTGCTGCGGAGACAGGGGGTGCGACAGGCACGCCCAAGAGTACCGCTTGGTTTGAAGAGGATCTGCAACAGGCCTTTGTGCAACCCTTTTTGGATGATACCGAGCAGGCCAGAGCAAGCTGGCCAAAAGATGGTCATTGGCTGTGGCTTGGCCCTGGTGGGCCGCATGTGATCGGCAAGGTAGCGCATCGTATCGCCCAGGCAACAACCGGCTGTGATGCCTTCAGTGTGGATTTTGATCCCCGTTGGTTCCGTCGTCTGAATGCGGAGTCTGTAGCCGCCACACGTTATCGGGAACATGTGCTTGGTCAAGGTCTGCGGATTTTGAATCAACAAAACATTCGTTATCTGTTTGTTACCCCTGCCGTATTGAATCCGCTAATTGAGCTGATGACAGCAGAGACCAAGCAGCGCATCCATTTTATCTACCTGGGTGGCATGCCAGTATCTGAGCAGAATTTAGCACGCTACCAACAACAGTTTCCCATGGCTGAGCTGCTCTGTGGTTATGGCAACACCCTGTTTGGTGTCTGCCACCAGAAAGAGGGAGAGGGGATTTGCTACTACCCTTCATCAGAGCAACACATTGTGCAGGTTGTCACCCTGGATGAGCAGATGGATGATGCCGAGCGCCTGCGCACTCCTGTGGCCTATGGTGAACGAGGTCAGGTGGTTATGCATCGTCTGACAGAGAGTGCATTCCTACCTAATGTGGTGGAGCGGGATAGCGGCACACGGATTGCTGGTGAGCGGGATGGTGTAGCCAATCCAGGCCCTTGCGAACGCATCCCTTTTGTTGTGACTGAAGGCATTTACTGAATTTTAAAAGAGATCCATTGATGAGTTCTACTGAGGCTACAAAAACCGAACAGATGTTGGCATTAAAGGCTGAATATCTGATTCCCTGTGTCTATCATTTTTACAAAAAACCGATGGTATTGGAGCGGGGTGAAGGTGTCTGGCTGTTTGATACAGATGGAAAGCGTTACCTGGATGCCTATTCAGGTGTGGGTGTCGTCAACTGTGGCCATTGTAATCCTGAGATTGTTGCTGCAACAGAGAGACAACTGCATCAGCTGCAGCACACTACTACCATCTATTTGACTGAACCCATGCTGCGACTGGCTGAGAAGCTGGCTCAATTTGTACCAGGCCAACTGAAGCGCAGCTTCTTCTGCACCAGTGGCAGTGAGGCCAATGAAGGAGCGCTGCTGTTAGCACGACTGGCCACGGGTCGTAGTGATTTTGTTGCACTGAGCCGCTCCCTGCATGGGCGCACACACCTGACCACTGGGCTGACTGGTTCAGCCTTTTGGCGCACTGATCCTCATCCCCCATCCTGTGCTCATTTTATCTCCAGCCCAGTGTGTCAGGAGTGTCCGCACAATAAAACTTATCCAGAATGTGATCTCTACTGTACCCAAGCATTGGAGCAGGTGCTGGATGAGAACAAGGGCAAGGTTGCGGCCATGATCACAGAGCCACTGCATGGCAATGGTGGCATTATTGTGCCACCCGCAGGATGGTTCCGGCGGATTAAAGATATTCTGGAACAGCACAATGTACTGCTGATTATGGATGAGGCACAAACCGGTTTCTGCCGAACGGGTCGTCGATTTGGTTTTGAGTGGGAGGGGATAGAACCTGATATCTTGACCCTCTGCAAGGCACTGGGAAATGGCCTACCTATCGCAGCATTTATGACCACCGATAAGATAGCAGAGCGCTACACCAAACCAGGGGCTTCTACCTTTGGTGGCAACCTGGTCTGCGCCCAAACAGCGCAAGCAGCCTTGAACTATATGCAGACCCACCAACTTGAACAGAAGGCAGCACAATCTGGCCAGCAACTGCGGGAACGCATGGAATTACTTGCTGAAAGCACCCCCATGATTAGTGAAGTGAGAGGAAGAGGGCTGATGCTAGGGTTGGAGCTAACAGACCACAATGGCACTGTTGCCGGTGATCTGCTGGATGAACTCTTGGAGTGGTTAAAAGATAACGGTGTTCTGGCAGGTAAAACAGGGCCAGGGCGTAATGTGCTGACGTTGATGCCACCACTGGTTATATCAACAGAAGAGCTGCATCAGCTTTGCCAAAAAGTAGCGCAAGCATTTGCTCTGCTCACTAAAAAATATTGAGGTCTATTGCCTGTGAAGCAAAGAGTTGAATTACTTGCCCCAGCGGGCAGCTGGGAAGCACTTGAAGCGGTTATTGAAGCGGGTGCTGATGCGGTCTATTTTTCTGAAAAGCGCTTCGGTATGCGTCAACACGGTGCCTGGTTAAACTTTGGTGATAAAGAGGTCAGTGATGTCATCTCTTATGCCCATGAGCGTGGGGTAAAAGCCTATCTAACACTCAATAATCTACTGACAGGTGATGAAATTGACTCCTTGGAAAAGGATCTGCTGGCACTGAAAGATAACCCGCCCGACTCTCTAATCATTCAGGATCTTGGCCTGTTGCAACTCCTGCAAAAACTGGATCTTGGCATTCCCATTCATGCCAGTACCATGATGAATGTGCATCATGGAGAGGCCGCCAAGCTGCTTAAAAAACAGGGGGTAACTCGGATCATAACCTCTCGTGATATCAGCCTGGATGATGCCAGAGAGCTGGGGCAAAGAGCTGAATTAGAGGTAGAGTATTTCCTGCATGGTGACATGTGTATCAGTGTGGGTTCCCAGTGTCTGCACAGTGGTATCTCGATGGGCATGAGCGCCAACCGTGGCAAGTGCCTGAAATCCTGCCGTTGGGCATGGAGTTTGGTGGATCGGGAGCGGGATAAGGTTCTGGCATCAGTAGATGAACAATATCTATTGGCACTGAAGGATATCTGTCTTTATCACCAGTTGCCGCAGATGATTACCGGTGGCATCGCGTCGTTAAAGATTGAGGGTAGGGCGCGCCCGGGAGAGTATCTTGCCCCTATTGTGAAAGCTTATCGTGAGGCTATCGATCGCTACTATGCAAACCCTGCTGCCTATACCACGGACTTTAGTGTCATCAAGATGCTGCGTGGGCAGACCATTCGAGAGATAGCAACCAGTCACGCTCTTTCTCAACCAGGCACGGGAGCTGTTGGCCTTTCTGGAGAACATGAACCTCGTTTTTTCTCTATTGCGATAGAGGAAAAACCCTGCGCAGATGAGCACATACCACAGACGGCTAAAATAAAAACCTCCAATAAACCAGGTCTTAGTGTTCGCTGTGGAAATATACAGGCTGCGCGATCTGTGTTGGAGGCAGGTGCAGATGCTATTTATATCGGTGGTGAATCATTTCAGTCAGCCCAGCAGAATAATTGGCAGCAGCATGAGATGGCAGAGTTCATTCAGCAATGTCGAGAGGGTGAAACAAAGGTTGGAATAGTCACCCCTAGAATCACAACAGATCGGGAATTCTTTGAGCTGGAATCATTGCTGGAGATGATGGCGCAGACACCGCCCGATAGTTATCTGGTCAGTAATATCGGTGCCGTTGAGTGGATGCAGAAACATACCGATACACCGCTGCATGGTGACTTCTCACTTAATCTCTGGAATGGCAAAGCGGTAGAGATGTTAACGCAGAGTGGCATGATCAGTATTACAGCCGGGTTGGAGTTAGATCTGGTTCAGGTGAAAAATCTGGCATCACAAAGCTCACTACCCGTGGAGTGTATGGTGCATGGTGCGTTACCCAGCATGCTGTTGGAATATTGCCCAATTGGTGTCCACATGAGTGGCACTACCCGACAAGACCCATGCCCTGGCCCTTGTAAACAGCGCTCGTATGCATTACGTAGCCGAGCTGATCAACTCCATTGGCTGGAGGCCGATCAGTACTGCCGTAATCATCTCTTTATGGCCAAAGACCTTTGCATGATTGATCATCTTGAGCGCCTACAGCACTCAAATATCAATCAATTAAGAATTGAAGGTGCGCTGTATGAAACAGATTACCTGCAAAAGTTGGTTCAATTTTATAAGCAAGCCATTGATCAGTTGTCCGCAGGTGGTGAAATAGAAAGACGACAGCATGTGGTAGAGCAGGGCGCACCACGCGCACTTACAGTGGGTGCTTATGGTAATACCCTTGAAGCAATCTCAGAACCCTGCAAAGAGCTACCAACTGATCTGTTGGTCACATACAGTTCATAGATGGAGTATTAACATGAAGCGCTCAATCTCTATATTTCTATTGCTGGTCTCTTTTTTGATAACAACCTCACTTCAGGCTAAAGAGCCTGACTGGTCTGACTATGCCGCTTTACTAAAACAGCATGTAACGACCGAACAGCACTATGATGTACAACTCAATTGGGTGAGCTACAGCAAAATAAAACAAGACCCACGATGGAATCGTATTGTAAAGCAGCTGGAAGCATTCTCTCCAAAACAACTGGTCAATGATAAAGAACGACTAACCTTTTACATCAATGCTTACAACATCATGGCTATGAAAGTGGTGCTGGATAACTGGCCACTGGATAGCATTAAAGATGTAGGCAATATGTTATGGCCTGTGTGGAAACGAACCGCAGGGAAAATTGGTGGCAAAGAGGTAACGCTCAACGAACTTGAGCATGAAATACTGCGCCCAATGGGTGAGCCAAGAATCCATTTTGCTATTGTTTGTGCCTCTATCAGTTGCCCTGATCTACGCAAAGAACCTTACGCTGTTGATAAATTAGATAGTCAGTTGGATGACCAAGTAACCCGGTTTTTTAACAATGCAAAAAAAGGTCTAAACCAAAAAGGGAAAGAGATCCATACCTCAAAAATACTCTCTTGGTTTGAAGAGGATTTTGGTGGAGAAAAAGGTGTTAAAAAGTTTGTACACAACTACAAAGCTTTGCCAACAGATTCAGCCATAAAGGCAGATCTATCATATGACTGGCGGGTAAACGGCAATTAGGTGTAATAGCTTAGACTTGATTGAAAAGCCAGTGTCTGATCTTGAATGACTAGACTCCAATGCCCTCTATACTAACTGCATTAATTCGCTTAGATATGAGCTGCGTTTCATTGAACTGTAACCTTTCAATGTTTTTTTGATAACCATGAATGGCTGGTTGCTGGCAATATTGGAAAATACTGCACCTGAATTTCCGTAATTAGCCTCACAGCCAGAACACACAGAGGATTTAGCCTGTCCTGCTGTAATGTCATCCATGCCCTGTATTACCCCTATCTCTGTCAGGCCTGCTAGAACTAGTAGAATCATTACGCTTTTTTTCATAGCAATACACCCTCAGTAATCTCTCACTAGAATCAGGAATATAGAGTGTTATGAATGAAAACATGACGGATGTCAATTAATAAGCTGAGAAAAGATTCAATTAATACCCATAAATAGCCGAATTTTCTTACGTTGAGGGCTATTTGTATAGCACCATTTTCCGTGATTTCCGGGGTGTGCCTGGACCCCAAATTTATTTCATTTATTTACATAAAAGTGTCGCGTTTTTACCTTGATTTTTAACATGTTATGGGATTTTTTATACTAGATGTCAAATAATTGACATTTGTAATAGCCGGGTATTGCGATTGCGCATTTAATTCCGCATAACCTGTTGATATTTCGTTTGAAATATTTTCATTTCAGTGAAATAGTTACTTATAGTTAAAGTTTATTAATTCTACCTGCTTAAATACTACGGAGAGACACCATGAAAAAAATATTCCAAGCTTGCTTACTTGTATGTGCAGTTTTTTCCGCCAACAGCTTTGCTGAGCAATCATATGCTTGCCAGGCAATGCTGGAGCGTGGTTCAGCAATGTTCTGTCAAGATGGCTCTCAAAACATAGCTTCAGTTCCTGCAAGCAAGCCAGGAGTTGAAATTGCACTTACAAGTAAGGATCGCTCTTATGCATGCAACAGTATGATGGCACGTGATTCAGAAATGTTCTGTAATAAAGAAGGTGGTTTACCTGGAAGGGTAATAGCTAGTGAGTAAAATCAGTCCTCTGTAATATAGACCCCAAACAGCCCCCGCCACTATTGGCGGGGGCTGTTTTTTTGGCTTAAGAGAGCCAACTCTTTTCTTTCTTATAACTTGTGACTTTCACCTTTAGGCGGCCATGCTTTTTCTGGCACCTTGACCATGATCTAATCCACGGCTTTCTATACTGAAGGCAACCGTTTTCCGTAGGCTTCCAGTTCTTAAATGGAATTATCGATAATGGATTGGAAAGTGCCTTGTATCGGTGTGGTGACAAAATTCAGAAAATCGATTAAGTTGCATTAAAAACTAATCTACACAGAGGATAGTTTCTGCCTGCTCTAGAGCTGCGGGTGTACCAAAGAGAATTAAGGTGTCACCAGCCTGCAATCTTTTATCCTGAGTTGGGTTGGGTATACGTTCATCTTGCCGTTGTATAGCAGTCAGAGTCACGCCTATATTTTCCAGTCCCAGATCACCAACAGTACACTCCACTGCCCATGCGTCTGCGGGCAGCTCAATAGCACGCAGGCGTTCTGCATTATCACCTAATACAGTGAATAGCTCTTCTCCTGGGTAAATTTGTGTCAATAGGGTGTAGCGCTCTCTTCTGATTTGACGAATTCTGGATAATACCAATGCCATTGGGATATCAAGTGCAAGTAGCAGATGGGAGGAGAGCATTAAGCTGGCCTCTAAGGTTTCGGGTACGACCTCGGTTGCCCCAGCTTCCTGTAGTTGCTTTAGATAGGTTTCATCAGCAGTTCGCACGAGCACAGGGATTTTAGTGTCAATTTGGCGTACTTGCTGCAAGATCTTCAGTGTGGTTTCTACTTCCGTTAAGCTGATGACTAATGCGGCGGCTTGGGATAGTCCGGCGGCTTCAAGGATGTGGATATTGGCTGCATCACCATAGCTGACAGGCTCTTTTGCTTCGAGGGCGTTTTGTACCA
The DNA here is from genome assembly GCA_021773975.1 of Gammaproteobacteria bacterium. GTDB lineage: Bacteria > Pseudomonadota > Gammaproteobacteria > Chromatiales > Chromatiaceae > WFXD01. Next base: position 10,315 of record JAJFJN010000105.1, read on the forward strand.
GAACGGGATTTGTATCTAGGGCGATATAGTTGATGCCCTCAAACTCCAGCAGTTGGGCTACATTTTGCCCAACCCGCCCATAACCACAAATAATGACATGATGAGAAAGCCCGTGGGCAGCACCGGCTACCCCCGCCTCAATCTCTTTTCGGCTCTTCTCCATGACCTCCTGTGGTAACAGTTTGGATGCTATTGAGGCGTTAGCGCGTATGAGCAGTGGTGCTATTCCCATGCTAATGAGTAGAGCAGCCAGGACCACCTGGCTGCTCTCTGCGGGCCATGTCCCTCCAGAGAGCACCGGTGCAAGAATGGCAAAACCAAATTCACCACCGTGAGCCAATACCAAGCCAGTGCGTAGAGAGATTGCATTGTCCCAACCAGCCACTCTGCATAACCCACCGATCAGAATCAGTTTAAAGACCAGCAGAAGCACAAGAAGTAGAAGAACCTGTGGCCATAGTTCAGGCAACAGTTGAATGTTGAGTAACATTCCGATGGTGATGAAAAATAGACCCAGTAGTAGATCTCGGAAGGGTCTGATCTCTGCTTCAATTTGATGGCGAAACTCAGTCTCACCCAACATCATACCCGCAACAAAAGCTCCGAGCGCAAGGGAGAGCCCCATATGATGAGTGATCCATGCAGACCCCATGGCGACCAATAGGGCTGTGAGCATAAAGAGCTCAGCTGATCTAAACCCAGCGATAGCACGGAATAGGGGGCGCAGTACCCAACGACCAAGCGCAAGGATAATTACCAGCGCAATCACTCCTTCCCCTAAGGCTGTTGCAACGGCCAAAAGAGGCATATCACCTACTGTATCAAGCGGTGTAGCTGCAAGAATAAGAAAGGGGATAACCATTACATCCTGAAATAACAGGATGCCTACGGCATTTCTCCCATGGTGGGAGTGGAGTTCAACCTGATCTGTTAATTGCCGAACTACCAAGGCAGTTGAAGACATAGCCACTACGCCACCAAGTACCAGTGCACTCTCTATTGGAAAGCCTAGATAGAAGGCAACCCATGCCGTAATCATAGTGGTGAATAGCACCTGAGCTGCACCCAATCCCAATACGGTGCTTTTCATGCGGATAAGCTGTGTTAGAGAGAATTCCAGGCCAATAGTAAAGAGTAGAAAAACAACACCAAATTCAGCGAATGCCCGTGCGTGCTCTGTGTCTTCTATCCAAGCCAGCCCATATGGCCCCATCACTACACCCACTAATAGATAACCGAGGATAGGGGGGAGCCGCAAGAGAAGAAATGTCACCACTACAGCCACTGCGGCTGCAAATAAAATCAGAATATCGTTTAGATAGCCATAGTCCATAACTTAGGAGCATAGCATCGATAGTGGCGCTGGTGATTTACATTATTAATATAACCAGAAGGGGAGTCTGCTTTATGTGCTTGCTTACAGCAATCCAAGGAGATCACCAAACCCCCAAATCAGCGTACCTATAATGAGCATGTAGAACCCAGACTTCTCATTAATCCAGGTGGCTTCTTCATGTAAGCGAGAATTAAGTAAGGACTGTTGCTTATTCTCTGTTGCCCAGTCGCGCTGAAATTCACTCACTCCAATAGTGTGGCGTTGCTTAAGACATTGCATGTGCCGAATGATCTGGCTGGAGGTAAGCCAGATGCCGATAACGACAACCAATGACCCACACCGACTGAACCATGTCCAGTCTCCAGTTTTAATGCTGATAAAAGCACCGCTAGATAGAGCAACAACAGCAGAAATATAAGCATTGAGAACGCTGCTTTTGCCCTGCATTCTGCTCCGTTTTTTACTGCGGCTTTCCGTGCAATTATATGTTGCGTATATAGGCATCGCCCCCCCTTGAAATTGATGGAGAACAGACTAAAGAAGTTGAACCTTACCCTTTGTTATAGTGCAAGATGCGATAAAACACACCTAATAGATATCAATAAGCACTATAATATGGGTTGGTGTGATCGCTATGGAAAAAACACCAGAATATAGAACACAGACAATGCCAGTTAATGATGGAGTAACAACAGCATGAGTAAGGCATCAGCTCCAGCAGAAGTTCAGTTGATTAAAACGGCTGATCTGCACTTTGACCCTGATAATCCACGGTTTTACCGTCTGAACACCCACCCAACTGAAGGTGCAGTCATCGAGGAGATGTTTGATGACGAAGGCGTGCCGGATCTTATGAGGTCGATAGGCCAAAAAGGCTATTTTCCGGGTGAACCACTTCTGGTAGCAGAGGAAAACGGCTTAATGGTTGTTGTTGAAGGCAATCGACGCCTCGCTGCTGTAAAACTTCTAAACAAAGAATTTAGCCCACCAGATCGCAGAAAAAATAGCGTTGAGCAGATATTAAGTGAAGCTGTAGAAGAGACACCTGATGAGTTGCCCTGCATTGTATATCGATCCCGCCGAGAGGTACTCCGCTACCTTGGCTATCGCCATATTACCGGTATTAAAGAGTGGGACTCACAGTCCAAGGCAAAATACCTTTCTAACATTCGTGATGAGTTCTATGCAGGTTTGCCAGTACGAGAACAAATGCAAGCCTTGGCAAATGATATTGGAAGCCGATCTGATTATGTTGCGAAGCTATTAACAGCCCTGAACCTTAACATCAAGGCTGAAGAGAGCAATTTCTTCGGCCTGCCAATGACAAAAAAGGATGTAACTTTTTCTTTTATCACCACTGCGCTTGGCTATAAAAATATCTCTGCTTGGCTAGGTCTAGACAGCCCAACAGATATCGAACAACCCAATTTAAAAGTAGATAACCTCGAAAGCTTATTCGCCTGGGTGTTCGTCAAGAATCAGCAAGGCCGGACTATTTTAGGTGAATCAAGAAACCTTAAAATGGTCGCAGACATTGTGCCCAATGAAGATGCTGTAAAAGTACTGGTAGAAACATCTAATCTCAATGATGCCTATCTATACAGTGATGGCCCACAGGAAGCACTTACTAAAGCATTGGAAGCAGCAATCAGTAACTCTCAAACAGAGCATGGGGCCTACTGTTAAAAACAGAAACCCATACACCAACACAGCTCTCCTTGGCAGAGAGGTTATTCGATAGCACGCGGGATATTCGTAACCACCGTGGAGGTGGAACAGCATTACCTACCACTGTATAGCGCATATTCAATGATCCTGGTTTTGTATCTGGAAAAGTCAAATCATCAAACCCAATGCGCGTGTTTAACCATAACCGGGCTAATTGGATGAAGCGGCATATGGCGCGGGTTAGCAACAATTGTTCTTGACTGTTCCCCCCAGCCCCTACGCCGGTCACGTGACATGTAATACCAATGGAATTATAGGTCATAGAACTCACCTTCTGGCCACTCTGGTAAATGACCAATCGCATCACGTATAGTTACTTTCGGTTGAGCGCTATCTAACCCATGAGTCGGCTTGGGAAATTCAAACTCCGCATCCAAATCATCACGTATCCCAACTATAAAAATACGCTTTCGGTCTTGAGCTACGCCGTAGTCAGTCGCAGACAAGACATCAACTTTTACTCTATAACCGGCATCTTTAAATACACGAAGCTGATCATCAAGGAGGTGTTTGAAATTCTTGCGAACCATACCTGATACATTTTCAACAATAAAAGCTTTGGGCTGTATTTGATTGAGAGCTCGTGCAAATTCAAGATACAACGTATTAATTCGTCGCGAGGGATCACGTACGCCACCTTGACTGAAGCCCTGGCATGGATAACAGCCAACTAGTAGTTCAGCAGAAACGCATACATGCCATTTATTAATCTTTCTAATCCATTAATATTATTATTGCTCAGCAGGATACAACGTAAACATAATGTAATGCTTTAGGATATTTCTGATATGCACTATTTAACATAATATACATTATGCGCAATTTAAAAATAATGAAACGGGATGCAGATAACATGCGGGTAAAACATGTTTCATGCCTTGGGAAACGCTAAGAGATACGGATTGTCTGGATTGTATAAAAAATGGTCTTCAGGGAGATGTCTCCCCCTGGTCAACATCCCCGGTTTAAAGGGTTTAAGTCGTTTACATATCAGATCAAGGGTAAACTTTAGTCAGGTAAAAAATCAAAAATTACCCTTGATAAACAATGACTTATAGTTGCTCTGGTGCGCCAGGTTTGTTATAATTTCTGCTGCTAAGCAATTGAAATCAATAACAAAAAGGAACACCAGAACATGTTCATTCTACGTGTACGCATGGTCGCATAGGGAAAGCGGGAAAATTTAGTTACTAGACTCATCAGTTCTGATAGCCAGCACATCACAATGAGCGTGATGCAACACGGCATTTGCTGTTGACCCAAGCAATCGAGCTAAACCAGAGCGCCCGTGTGAGCCAATGACAATAAGGTCACACCCCTGCTCTTCAGCATAACGGGCAATCTCTGTTCTGGCGTTTCCTACAATAACATGCTGATTACAATCTGGTATGTTCTGCTGTTCGGCAAGTTCTGCAAACCGTTTTTTTGCAAGATTAATGAGTTCCTGCTCGTTAATTCCCCAATCAATCCCCAGCATCAGATCGCCAACAGGTTCTATTGGTGGGATATATTCAAATACATGAACAAACATTAATTTAGTCTGTAATTGTTCCGCCATATCCTTGGCACGGGTAATTACTTTTTCAGCTGTAGGGGAGAAATCCAGGGCAACTAATATATTGGTATATGTTTTCATTATCATTACCTCCAATTCAATACTAGCAGGGATAGGAGAAAAACACGCTAACAACCCAAAGGCGCTCCACTAGGCTTTAAAGTAGAAATTCTAGGACGACCTGTACTTGAGATTATTATCGCCTTTGGGTCAACGAAATCACTCGTATCACAAAATGTCATAGTCAGATTGCTACCGGGCGCCTCACCCGTTGCTTGATACCCAATCCTCCGCCTACCATCAGTCGTAGTAACACGAATTTGTGGCTTTTTGTTATTAGATTTGAATTGCCTCAACAACTCTTCACCAGTATCTCGTTTTTTATTTGCATTTTCATCCGCAAATAAAATAAAACCCTGTTGCCACTGCATGCTTTCTGAACAACTCTCTCCATCTAAGCTAGGACACAACACAGCACGAAGTCCACGCTTTATAGCCTCACTACGTGCTAAATGAAGGTGAGAAGCCATGGTATTAACTGCAACCATCATTTTCTGACTGGCAGAGAACTTCTGCATGGCAGGCACGCCTGTAGCCAAAAGAGCAACCATAACGGTAAGCGTCGTGATTAATTCAACGAGGGTAAAACCTGATTGACAATAGGTGCTAGGGAGAGGGGTAATATCCATATGAGTCATTCTCTTAGTTATTGAGTGGTTTTTAAAATACCCTCAACAATAGAGATACCCTGTAAGTTTTATCCTATTGTAGTGTCTGGCTTCTCCGGTTGATTAATAATTTGTACAAAAAAGGCGCAGAGCATCACTGCCCTGCGCCCACTTTGTTATGCCTACTTAACTAATGCTTTCTCGATACGATCCAGCGCATTTTTAAGATTTTCCTGGCTGGTGGCAATGGAGAGGCGCATATGTCCACCCAAACCAAAGGCTGAACCCGGCACCACCGCCACACCAGCATTTTCAATCAGATACTCCGCCAGCTCTACATCAGTGCTGACACCATCAATTGCAGCCAATGCACCTTTGATACTGGGAAAGAGATAGAAGGTACCATCTGAAGGCAGGCAATCAATACCTGGGATTTTGTTCAGCCGGTCCAGCACATAGTCATGGCGCTCTTTAAAGGAGACCAGCATCTCCTGGATGCATTCCTGCGACCCTTCCAATGCAGCCTGAGCCGCTACCTGAGATATTGAACAGGGATTAGAGGTGCTCTGAGACTGAACCTTCTTCATCGCTTTAATGATATCTACCGGACCACCCGCATAACCAATGCGCCAACCTGTCATCGAGTAGGCCTTAGATACGCCATTTAGCACCAAAGTCTGTGGTGCCAAAGCGGGACATACATTCAAAATGTTAACAAAAGATTGACCAGCCCAAAGGATATGCTCGTACATATCGTCTGTAGCCACAATAATTTTGGGGTAGTTAAGTAATACTGCACCGATTTCTTCCAACTCAGCTTGAGTATAAGCCATGCCGGTGGGGTTGGATGGGCTATTGATTACAAACAAGCGTGTTTTATCTGTAATGGCGCCTTTGAGCTGAGCAGCCGTGATTTTAAAATTTTGTTCTGCACCCGCATTAATAAATACCGGCACACCACCAGCCAATAACGCCATATCAGGATAGGAGACCCAATAAGGAGCAGGAATGATCACCTCATCCCCCGGGTTCAACAAGGCTTGCGCCAGATTAAAAAAGCTCTGCTTGCCTCCACAGGAGACCAGAATCTGCTCAGGCGTGAAATCCAACCCATTATCAGATTTAAATTTATTTATAATCGCCTGCTTAAGACCAGGCGTTCCATCCACTGCTGTATATTTAGTAAAACCATCATTAATAGCCTGAATTGCAGCCTGTTTAATATGATCTGGTGTATCGAAATCCGGTTCGCCTGCGCCCAGTCCGATAACATCTTTACCCGCAGCTCGCATCTCAGCAGCACGTGCTGTGATTGCAAGTGTTGGAGATGGTTTAACTGCTTTGACGCGCCCTGAAAGATTGATGCTCATGATAGGTCCAATATGGTTAAATCAAATTTGAAGGATAGATGAAGTGTAATAATATCCAATCTAATACGGTGACATAAAGCCCCAATGGAAAAAAAATTTCACTTAGAAGCAGATTTTGAACCCGCTGGCGATCAGCCCGAAGCAATACGGCAACTGATTGATGGCATCAACGCTGGGGAAGCCGGCCAAACTCTACTCGGCGTAACGGGTTCAGGCAAGACATTTACCATTGCCAACGTAATTCAGGCCATACAACGCCCAACATTAATACTCGTACACAACAAAACACTGGCAGCTCAACTGTACGGTGAGATGAAGGCATTCTTCCCTCACAATGCCGTAGAGTACTTTGTCTCCTACTATGACTATTACCAGCCGGAAGCATACATTCCCTCCTCTGATACCTTTATCGACAAAGATTCCTCCATCAACGAACATATCGAGCAGATGCGTCTCTCTGCAACCAAAGCACTGTTAGAGCGATCAGACACCATCATCGTAGCCACCGTCTCCTGCATCTACGGCTTGGGCGACCCACAAGCCTATCTCAGCATGGTACTGCACCTGGTGCGAGGCAATCCCCTGGATCAGCGCGCCCTGCTACGCAAACTGGCAGAGTTGCAATACACCCGCAATGAGGTTGAGCTGCACCGCGCCACCTATCGAGTCCGTGGTGATGTCATCGACATCTATCCAGCAGAATCAGACAGCGAGGCCGTGCGCATTGAACTATTCGATGATGAGATTGAATCCATCTCCCTATTTGATCCACTCACTGGTGAGATCCAACGAAAAGTGCCCCGCTACACCGTCTATCCAAAATCCCACTATGTCACTCCAAGAGGGGCCCTACTAAAAGCGATAGAGCAGATCAAAATCGAACTAAAAGGGCGGCTGGAGCAACTACGTGACAACAACAAACTGGTCGAAGCCCAGCGCCTGGAGCAACGCACCCAATTTGATATTGAGATGATCAATGAGCTGGGATACTGCTCCGGCATTGAGAACTACTCACGCTACCTCTCAGGTCGTAAGCCTGGTGAATCACCCCCCACACTATTCGATTACCTACCCGAAAATGCCCTGCTAGTGGCCGATGAAAGTCATGTCTCCATACCCCAGGTTGGCGGCATGTACAAAGGTGATCGATCACGTAAAGAGACACTGGTCGAATATGGCTTCCGCCTCCCCTCTGCCCTTGATAACAGGCCACTACGCTTCGAGGAGTTTGAAGCTCGTTCACCTCAAACCATCTATGTCTCTGCCACCCCCAGACCCTACGAGCTGGAAAAATCTGGTGCACTAGTGGAGCAGGTCGTGCGCCCCACAGGGCTAATTGACCCTGAGCTGGAGATCAGGCCTGTTGCCACTCAGGTGGATGACCTGCTCTCAGAGATCAACCAACATGCCAAAATCAATGAGCGGGTACTGGTCACCACCCTGACTAAACGCATGGCAGAAGATTTGACCGACTACCTCACTGAGCATGGTGTACGGGTGCGCTATCTGCATTCAGATATTGATACCGTTGAGCGGGTCGAGATCATCCGTGACTTGCGTCTGGGTGAGTTTGATGTACTGGTCGGCATCAATCTACTACGCGAAGGGCTGGATATGCCCGAGGTCTCACTGGTCGCCATATTGGATGCGGACAAAGAGGGGTTTCTGCGTTCAGAGAGATCACTCATCCAAACCATTGGACGAGCCGCTCGCAACGCCAATGGCAAAGCCATCCTCTACGCCAACAAGATCACCGGCTCTATGCAACGAGCAATTGACGAAACAGAACGCCGTCGAGAAAAACAGACTGCCTATAACGAGGCGCACAACATCACCCCAACAACCATCAAAAAAGCCATTACCGACATCATGGAAGGAGCACGTCCAGGTGCGCCCACCACCGCTAAAAAATATGCCCAGGTAGCTGAAGCTGCTGCCGAATATGCATCACTTACCCCAAAACAGATGGCCAAGCGCATCAAGCAGCTTGAAGATCAGATGTACCGCCATGCCAGGGATCTAGAATTTGAGGAGGCCGCAAAGGTCAGAGATCAGTTAAAAGAGCTACAGGATCTAAGTTTCAAGCATTGAACTGTCGCTCTGAAAAGCTAACAGAATGTAATCTCTCAGCCCGAAAACTCTGCCCATTGCTGTGGGGTGTATGCTTTGACAGACATGGCATGTAACTCTCCAGATGCAATCTGCTCCTTTACAGTTGCCAACACCGCTTTCTGCTTTTTCAGCAACCCCAAGCCTTCAAATTTTGAGCTGATAACAACGCAGGAAAAATTACAATCTGCCCCTTCCACTAAAACCTCAGCATCGGGAAAATCTACTTTAATCAGCGCAATTACCTCTTCCTGCTTCATCTTTAGGCCGCCGCTGCTTTGCTAATGGCGGCTTCCATCATAGGCTTCAACTCACCACTCTTATTAAGATCAATAACAATATCACCACCACCAATCAACTCACCGTCAATAAAGATTTGAGGAAAAGTAGGCCACTCTGAAACCTCTGGCAGTGCCTGCATAACTGACATATCCTGCAATATATTCACATGAGCAAATGGCAGGTTTGTGCTGATCATTGCAGCAGCAGCATTAGCTGAAAAGCCACACTGAGGCTGATTAGGTGTGCCTTTCATGTAAATCAGAACGGGGTTGCTTGCAATCTGTTCACGAATTATATCGGTAATACTCATGGCTATCTTTTAACTCCTACTCAATAAATTTAGAAAACGCACGCCCTCAAATCAATACCTATCTATTTACAACAAAATAGAGCGCCAGGGCCGCGGCTGCGTGTTATTTCATAAATGAAACAAAAAAGATACTAATCTGTGCAATACCATATGCGGCTTTTTCTCTGATAGCCCAGATATTATTTAAGCTAACCATGCCGTTTGCAGTAATCAATCAAGCTAGATGTGGATACATCATGTTCTGCTGGCTCAGCCTCACCCTTCAACTCACCCAAAATAACCCCCGCAAGCTGTTTGCCAAGCTCAACACCCCACTGATCAAATGAGTTTATATTCCAGATAACGCCCTGCACAAAGATCTTATGTTCATAAAGTGCAATCAGCGAGCCTAACCGACGGGGTGTTAGCTGATCAATCAGAATGCTATTGGTCGGGCTATTTCCAGGAAAAACCTTGTGTGGCAGCAAGTCGACAATGCGTTCAGCCTCAAGCCCTGTCTGCTCCAGCTCCTCTCGCGCTTCATCACGAGTGCGTCCCTTCATCAACGCCTCAGTCTGGGCTAGAAAATTAGCCATTAGCTTTTGGTGTTGATCCGACACTGGATTGTGACTTTTCAGGGGAATAATAAAATCTGCCGGTATCATCTGGGTTCCCTGATGAATCAGTTGATAAAAGGCATGTTGGCCATCCGTACCAGCAGCACCCCACACCACTGGCCCTGTAGCATATTTTACGGCTTTACCATCCCGCGTTACCCGTTTGCCATTGCTTTCCATATCCGCCTGTTGCAGATAGGCCGGTAAATAACGCAGATATTGATCATAGGGGAGGATGGCATGGGTACGTGCCCCAGCAAAGTTGGCATACCAGACACCTAGCAATGCCAATATCACCGGCATATTTTCTGATAGCTCTGCTGTGCGAAAATGCTCATCCATCTCATGTGCACCCGCTAATAGCTCCTCAAATTTATCCATGCCCACCGCAATAGCAATGGGAAGACCAATGGCAGACCAGAGTGAATAGCGGCCACCCACCCAGTCCCAAAAACCAAACATATTGGCTGGATCGATGCCAAACTCACTCACTGCCTCTGTGTTGGTTGAGACGGCAACAAAATGCCGGGCAATAGCGACCTTGTCCACCAAGGTATTAAGGCACCACTCTCGTGCCGTATGGGCATTGGTCAAGGTCTCTTGGGTAGTAAATGTCTTGGAGGCCACAATAAATAGCGTGGTTTTAGGGTCTAGCCCCTTAAGCGTCTCAGTAATATGCGTGCCATCCACATTGGAGACAAAATGCACCTGCAGCCCTGATGTCTGATAATGGCCCAACGCCTCTGTCACCATCAGCGGCCCAAGATTCGAGCCACCAATTCCAATATTAACTACATCAGTAATTCTTTGCCCGGTATGCCCCCTCCACTCTCCACTGCGTACGGCCTCAGAGAATGATCCAACATGGGCCAATACATCCCGCACTCCTGGCATGACATCTTCACCATCCAGCCAGACAGGACGATCGCTTCGGTTACGTAACGCCACATGCAGCACCGCTCGGCGCTCGGTATTATTAATGCTATCACCCGCAAACATGCGTCGAACCCAGCTTTTCAGATCCGCTGCTTTGGCCAGCTCCATCAACAAAGCCAATCCTTTGCGATCGATGATATTTTTGGAATAATCCAATAACATACCGCAGTTATTTAGCGACATGTTCTCAAAACGTTCTGGATCTTGTGCAAAAAGCGTTCTCATCTGCACAGAAGATATTTTTCTCCAATAATCTTCCAGGGCGCGCCACTCTTCAGTCTGGTTCAGTATGGTCATAATTTTAATTTTCAGTTCTTTAGCCTAAATAAGCCGCTGGATATGCTGGCTACTCCAACAGCGATACTTTTCTAACATGTGTTAGAGTATACGTAAATTCACCCTTAACCCAGCTCGGATATTTCATGTTGCTGTCACAAGAAGTAAAGCATGGATAGCATAACCAATTTCTCCCCCATAGAATCACAAGCCGCTTTAAAGGTGCTATTTGCCACCAGCGAAGCACAGCCTCTAATAAAGACCGGCGGCCTTGCTGATGTTTCAGGTAGTCTGCCACCTGCGCTGCGTCATTTAAATCACGATATCCGCCTCATTCTACCGGCTTATCCAGAGGTGGTGGAAAAAGCTATTCCGCTAAAAGAGGTGGCAACGCTTTATCTGGGTGGTCATCCAGAGCCAGTACGTCTGCTTTCTGGTGCGTTTTCAGGAAATATCCCTCTCTATCTGGTTGATGCACCTGGCCTGTTTGACCGCCTCGGCAATCCTTATGTCGGCTCAGATGGTCACGACTGGCCTGATAATGCCCAACGTTTTGCACTCTTCTGTCGAGCCATTGTTGCAATGGCACTAAACCAGGCAGGGCAAAACTGGCAACCTGACATCGTCCATTGTAACGACTGGCAAACCGGATTAGTCCCCCCCCTTCTTCACCATGAAGGAAACCGGCCTGCAACTCTATTTACTATTCACAACCTGGCCTATCAGGGGGTTTTTAACCGCACTGCATTTCAAAAACTCCAACTCCCACCTGAACTCTGGAGTCACGATGGTTTGGAGTTCCACGGCAATCTCTCTTTCATCAAAGGTGGTCTGGTTTTTGCCGACCAACTAAATACCGTCAGCCCCACCTACGCCCATGAGATCTGCTCAACTAAATTTGGGTATGGACTTGAAGGATTACTGCGCCACCGGCAGGATCGACTCTCTGGCATACTCAATGGTATTGATTACCAGTACTGGAATCCAGCTACTGATTCATACATCCATCAGCATTTCGATGATAACTCCTTTAAGCTAAAGCAGATCAACAAACTAAAACTACAGAAGGAGATGGGGTTACCTCAAGATGAGAATGCTTTCCTATTAGGCTATATCGGGCGCTTGGTGGAACAAAAAGGGATAGACCTGATATTAGAGCTGCTGCCTAAATTAGCGCAGGTAGAGAACCTTCAGGTTGTTATGCTAGGTAGTGGGGCCTCACAGTTTGAAGAGGCCATGAGTGATGCCAGCGAGCGCTATCTCGATAATATGGCCATCCATATTGGGTACAACGAACAATTGGCTCACCGCATTGAAGCCGGAAGTGACTGCTTTCTGATGCCTTCCCGGTTTGAACCCTGCGGCCTGAATCAACTCTACAGTCTACGCTATGGCACTGTGCCCATTGTGCGTCGCACTGGTGGCCTGGCTGATACTGTTGTTGATGTCACACCTCAAAGCCTACTTGATGCAAGCGCCACAGGTTTTGTATTTGAGCACCCTACTGCTCCCTCCCTCTGGGAAGCTATTGAGCGTGCAATTGAATTCCATCACCGTCCTGCTTCCTGGTGGCAAAAACTGGCTACAACCGGCATGCAACAGAATTTCAGCTGGCCAAAAAGCGCAACCCAGTATGTAGATCTCTACCGCAAAGCAATTCTCAACCCTATACCTAATCCAATCAGCCAGGCATAAAAAACGGAGCATAGAAGCTCCGTTTTTTACTTCGATACCAATCGATAGTCATTAAGCCACCTGGGTTGGAATCTGCTCCCCAGTGCGAGTAATGTGATTATGTTCATTGAGATAGACCAAAGAGGGCTTAAAGTTAGCCAGCTCTTTTTCATCCAATCCAGCATAAGCACAGATGATAATACGGTCACCTGGCGCTGCCTTGTGAGCCGCCGCACCATTAATGGATATTATGCGTGAACCCGCTTCAGCCATAATGGCATAGGTAGTAAACCGCTCACCGTTGGCAATATTATAGATCTGGATCTGTTCATAAGGCAGGATACCTGCTTCATCCAATAGATCGCGATCAATAGCACAAGACCCCTCATAATCCAGCTCTGCATGGGTCACACAGGCACGGTGTAATTTACATTTAAGAACGGACAACTGCATTTTTGTTTGACGCTCCGTAGTACAAAAAAGGCGACACATTATGCTTTATTCGCAAATTGTAAGCAATTCTACCCAAAATCAATATTTATCAACAACTAGATTATCAATTAATCGTGCTCGCCCTAAATAGGCAGCAGCCAAAATCACCAGCCTTGATTCCTCTCCATTAGGCTCTGAAAGATTGTCTGCATTACGAATACTACAATAATCGGGGTTAAAACCAGCTGCCTCTAATGCATGCATAGCCTCTGATTCTAACGCCATATAATCTTTATTACCTTCAGCAATAGCCGCAGATATTTTACACAAAATACGGTATAAAGCGGGAGCAAGACTCCGCTCATCATCAGTCAAATAGCCATTGCGTGAGCTACGCGCCAACCCATCTGCCTCACGCAGCGTAGGCACACCAACAATCTCTACTGGAAGGCAAAGATCCTCAACCATATGCCGAATAACCAGCAGCTGCTGAAAATCCTTGCTACCAAATAACGCAAGGTCAGGTTGCACCATATTGAGTAACTTACAAACAACCGTAGCCACCCCAGAAAAATGACCCGGCCGTGAAGCCCCACAAAGCGTTTCAGAGATGCCTGGTACTGCAACAACAGTCTGCGCCTTCTGTCCGTGAGGGTAGACCTCTTGAACAGAGGGCGTAAACAATAAATCTGTTTTTATCGCCTCCAACTGTGCGACATCTTGCTCTATCGTGCTTGGGTAACTGGCAAAATCCTCTCCCTCTCCAAACTGCATGGGATTGACGAATATGCTGACAACCACTCGATCAGCCCGCAGCTGCCCCTGCTTTACCAGCTCAAGATGCCCCGCATGCAGGTTGCCCATCGTTGGTACCAAAGCAACAGATTCGCCCGCTGCACGCCAATCGGCTAGCTGTTGGCGCAGCTGTTTTATTTTGTTAATTCTATTCATCAAAAACTATGCTCTGCCCCAGGAAAGCTACCATCTTTTACTGCCTGGACATAGGCGGTCAATGCCGCAGGAATTGACTCTGTTTCAGCCAGAAAATTCTTAACAAACCTTGGGAGATAGCCAGAGATCACGCCCAACATGTCATACAAAACTAACACCTGCCCATCGCAAGCTGCTCCAGCACCTATGCCAATCACAGGAATATTTAACATCTGGCTGATCTCACCAGCAAGATCACTAGGCACACACTCAAGTACCAGCATTTGAGCTCCTGCCTCTTGTAATGCCTGGGCATCCTCTTTCATAACAGTGGCACTCTCTTCATCACGCCCCTGCACACGATAACCACCCAGCTTATGAACCGATTGCGGCAACAACCCTAAATGAGCACAGACAGGCACAGCATGCGCAACCAAATGACGCACGGTATCTAGCTGCGTTGCCCCTCCTTCCAACTTCACCATATGTGCACCGCCCTCCTTCATCAGGCGGGCAGCGGTATCCAATGCCTGGGTAGCTGAGCTGTAACTCATAAAAGGCATATCTGCCACAATTAAGGCTTTACGGCGGGCGCGAGCCACATTTTGTGTGTGATAGATCACATCATCAACCTTCACAGGCAGTGTGCTCTCTTGCCCCTGAATTACCATGCCTAATGAATCACCCACCAATAACACCTCTACCCCGGCCTCTTCAATGAGACGGGTAAAGCTGGCATCGTAGCTGGTCAGCACGGCAATCTTCTCACCCTGCTTTTTCATCTGCTGCAACGTTGTAACCGTAATATCTGACATAGGAACCAAATCCAGTAGCAACTAACCCTACACCAGTAATGGCACAGGGTTAAAATAATGTTTACCACAACTTGTAGAACAGATGCGTTCCAACAACAGCTGATAATCGCTATCCCTCTCTACAGGATTAATATCTGTGGCATTAATAATCAAAAGTGGTGAGCTATTGTAGTGGTAGAAGAACTCAGCGTAACCATCACACAACCGCTGTAAATAATCTGCCTCTATTGTACGCTCCACCTTGCGATCACGCTTTTTGATGCGCTGTAGTAGCGTTTCTACCGGAGCCTGCAGATAGACCACCAGATCAGGCTCAGGGGCCTCCATTGTCAATCGAGCATAAACCTGTTCATAAAGCTTTAGCTCCTCCTCATCCAGATTCAAGCGGGCAAATAGAGGATCTTTTTCCAGCATGAAATCTGCGACCAATGCCGTGCGAAACATATCTTTTTGTCGCAATGCCTGTAGCTGTTTATTTCGTTGAAACAGAAAAAACAGCTGGGTTGGCAATGCTGCCTGCTGACCATCCTGATAAAAACGTTCTAAAAATGGATTCTCTTCTGCATTTTCCAACAGCGAATCACTATTAAAGCTCTCAGCCAGCCGTTTTACCAAACTGGTTTTTCCTACACCTATCGGCCCTTCAACAACAACATAACCCGGTGGCTTTAAGCTAGTTACGCAGGTCATTGAGAGGCTCCAGCCCTTCTGCTGGGCAGGATTGCAATAGTTCGCTCAACAAACCAAAACCAGGGATATTTAAATCAGAGACCAACTCCGCAAGTGGATAGAGCACAAAGGCTCGTTCAGCCATATAAGGGTGTGGAATTTGTAGATCAGGGCCATCAATCTGTTGATCACCGTACAGCAAGATATCCAAATCCAGGGGGCGGGGCCCCCAGTGTTCTCCAGTGCGAACACGACCATGTGACTGCTCTAATGCCTGAAGCATCGAAAGCAGTTCATTAGGGGGCAGCTCAGTCTCAAGCTCTGCAACTGCATTGATATAATCTGGCTGATCCGAAGAACCGTGCGGCGTACTCTGATAAAGGCACGAGTATTGTAAACAGCATGTTTGCGGCAATGCACCCAGCTCCTGGCAAGCACGCCGAACATGGATTGCTGGATCATCCAGATTACTGCCTAAAGCAATATAGACAATGACAGTCATTCTTATTCTGCGGAGGAGTGCTTACGAGGTTTTCTACGGCGACGTTTTTTACCACCAGCGCCCGTTGCAATAGCCATTTTAACACGCTCATCTTCACTTACTTCCTGCATCAGCGTCCACCACTCTGCCAGCGGCATATCTATTTCACCCGACTCAGCTCTCAATAGCAGAAAATCATAAGCCGCTCGAAAACGTGGATGCTCCAATAAGCGCAACGCCCGTTTACCACGTTGTTCCAGTCGATGCTGCATGTTCCAGATTTCACGCATCTGTAGTGAAAAACGTTTAGGAATGGCGACTCGGCTGACCTGCTGACTGATTGCCGCTGATCCAGCTTCCATCATGGCATCGTGTTTAGACTCGCCCTTCGCTTCCAGTTTTTGCGCACGCAACCGAGCAGGTTCCCAAAGCAAAACAGCAAATAGAAAAGCTGGGGTGACTGGTTTCTCTTCACAAATACGGGTATCTGTATTTTCCAAACCGCGAGTGACAAAGGTGATAGGGAAGCCCTGCTCTTCATGAGCCAGGCACTCATCCGTCTCTGGAAACAGATGCCTAAACAGATCAAAATGACGCAGCTTCTCAAAGGAGTGCAGTGCAGATCCACCTAAAAACAACTTCAATAGCTCATCAAACAGACGCGCTGCAGGGACACCATCCAGCAGATCACCATTTTCCAACAACGGTTTTTCGCATGCAGGATTGATTGTGAACCCCAGTTTGGCTGCAAACCGGGCTGCACGCAACATTCTTACCGGGTCTTCACGGTAGCGTTGCTCAGGGTCTCCCAATAAGCGAAGCACGCCTGCCTGCAAATCCTTTAGACCATCAGCAAAATCTACAACTGAGAAATCCTCAATATTGTAATAGAGCGCATTGACGGTAAAATCGCGCCGCATGGCATCCTCTTCAATGGTGCCATATACGTTATCTCTCAGCAGCATGCCACTTTTATCATCCAGTTTCGCATGATTTGAAGTAGTCTCATGCCCCGCCCGAAAGGTCGCAACTTCAATAATTTCACGCCCAAAGTGGACATGGGCCAAACGAAACCGGCGACCAATCAAGCGACAATTACGAAAGACATGCTTAACATCTTCTGGCGTGGCATCTGTCGCCACATCAAAATCTTTAGGCTCTCGACCCAGCAACAGGTCACGTACACCACCACCGACCAAATAAGCCTGATAACCTGCTTTTTTTAGACGATAGAGTACCTTGACAGCATTTTCACTGATATTAGATCGTGAAATAATGTGTTCAGCACGGGGGATAATGGTTGGAGTAACTATTTTTATTTTCCTGTCATTGCTGACTTGTAGCGTGAGTTAAGCTGAGTATAATAGCACCTCTTTAAGGTTCTCTGCTGCTCCCTTCGTCTAGCGGTTAGGACGCTGGCCTCTCACGCCGGTAACAGGGGTTCGATTCCCCTAGGGAGTACCATATATTTTAATTAAATTTTAATTAATAAGTTACACGCTATTACCCACTTACCCTTGACCATAACCCGAAAATAATCCGGACAATCGGCCAGAAAAGCAGTAATTTCTACCCACCCCCCTCCCCCGTTAATCACGATGGTTTTTTCATTTACAGCGCACCGATCGCCCTGACAAGAATAAGGATTCAGCATGAAAATCACCATCACCCTAACTGACACAGAAAACGGCCAAGTAGCCATTGAAGAGATTAGGCATCCTGATCCCGGTGAGAAAGATCAATCTGTCACCGTGGCTACGGCGCTGGCAGATGAGATGCTTGGCTTATTGGGGGGAGCTTGGTGAACCTGAAAAACCGGAAGAGTAACCGTTTAAGGTAAATTTGGGGGCAAGACAAAACTTCAGCAAAGTGGTTTATGACTATAACCGCAATCCTTTCTGCCCAGGCTGCCATTTGGCAACATCTAGTTGAGCTGTTCCAATACCGAATGAACGCACCCACTTGGCCGCAGCATCCAGTGTACTCCAGGTCTTGACCGCCCCTTTGAGCGTAAATGCCGTAATGGAACCATTTGGCGTGTCAGCCTCAACATGAAACAGCGCACTATTAGCAATAATGCGGACAATTTAAGGCTCTTGCTCTTTCCGCATGGTCACACATGGCAAACAAAGATATTCCCCCTCAAATAACCGTCTTTTTTAGTCAACATCATGATTCAGTAAAACATACATACTTTGGCAAATTATTGCTTTTTGGTTTAGATTAGAAGCCATAAGGGGATCACTATGGCTAGATGGATAATAATTACTGCCACGCTGCTTTTAGCTACTTCGACTGCTGCTCAGATTGTCATTCAGGCATATGAGGAAGCTATATGCGCCTATTTCACGTTTGATATCGCTTTTCTAGATTAATGGGCTTCACCTTAATCATTGAAAGCATCTTCGGATACTGTCAACAATCGGACATGTGCCGCCCAAATTATTCAAGATAGTTAATTATGGAAGATTTAGCGCCATCAGATCTAAAAACCATTCTTCATTCCAAACGCGCCAATCTTTACTACCTGCAACATTGCCGTGTTTTGGTTAATGGTGGAAGGGTTGAATATGTAACGGACGAAGGGAAGAAGTCACTCTACTGGAATATCCCCATTGCCAATTCCACCAGCATTCTGTTGGGAACGGGCACATCCATCACCCAGGCTGCTATGCGAGAGCTGGCCAAGGCAGGCGTACTGGTAGGGTTCTGCGGTGGGGGTGGAACGCCATTGTTCAGTGCCAACGAAATAGATGTCGAAGTTGCCTGGTTCTCTCCGCAAAGTGAATATCGCCCCACCGAATATCTGCAGCACTGGGTACGTTTCTGGTTCAATGATGAGCTACGACTGGAAGCGGCAAAAGCCTTTCAACAGGCGCGCCTACAACGATTGGAAAAGAATTGGCTGAATAACCGCACATTCAGTGATGCCGGTTTTGATATCTCTGCAAACATTCTGTGTCCGCTATTGGAGCGTAATCGTCAAGCCATTGAGCAAGCGGCTGATACGATGGAGCTTTTAACCATAGAGGCCCGTTTAACCAAAGAGCTGTTCAAAATAGTTGCCCGTACCTTGAGCTATGGCGACTTCATCCGTGCCAAGCGAGGCACAGGCACAGATCCCGCCAACCGTTTTCTCGATCATGGCAACTACTTAGCCTACGGGCTAGGCGCTACCGCTACCTGGGTTCTTGGTTTGCCTCATGGTCTGGCGGTACTGCACGGCAAAACCCGTCGCGGCGGCCTGGTGTTCGATGTGGCGGACCTGGTGAAAGATGCCGTCATACTGCCCCAGGCATTTATCTCTGCCATGGCAGGACATGAAGAGCAAGAGTTCCGACAAGCCTGCATCGAAAGTCTCACCCGCACCGAGTCACTGGACTTCATGATCGACACCCTCAAAGCCATCGCAACTGATATTGGCTCAAAGGCAGAGTGAATATTCTGCTCATCTCACAATGTAGCAAGAGTGCCCTCACAGAAACACGGCGCATCCTGGATCAATTTGCTGAGAGGCGGGGGGATCGCACCTGGCAAACCCCCATAACCCAGCAAGGGCTAAAAACCCTGCATAAGATGCTACGCAAAAGCGCCCGGAAAAATACAGCCGTCGCCTGTCACTGGATCAGAGGAAAGGATCACAGTGAGTTGATCTGGCTTGTTGGTGATGCCAGTCGATTCAATATACAGGGCGCTACACCTACCAATACCACTGCAAGGGACATCTTGCGTAGCCAGGATGAAAACGACTGGCATACAGCCGAAGAGATTCGCCTCCTGACCTCAATGGCGGCGCTCTTTCATGACCTGGGTAAAGCCAATGATGCCTTTCAGAAAAAGCTCACAAGCAATAGACCAATAGCTGATGCCTATCGCCATGAGTGGGTCTCGCTTCGTCTGTTTCAGGCTTTTGTTGGCAAAAGCAGTGATGAAGAGTGGCTAAGACGCCTGGCTGAGTTATCGGTCAAGAGTGATCGGCCATGGCTGAGTAACCTGCCAAGGGATGGGTTAGATACTGATATTCGCGGCCCATTCAAAGAGTTGCCACAGCTGGCACAAGTGATTGGCTGGCTGATTGTAAGTCATCATCGAATACCGACGCTACGGGGTGAATGCGACCATGACTTGCGCCATCTACCAAAGGCGATCGGAGCTAAATGGTGCGGTGCTCGTGAAGATGAGAGCAATCAGCAGAAGGCAGCTTGCTGGAAATTCAAGAAAAAAGGGTTGCCATTCGACAGTAAGCACTGGTGTGAGCATGTCGGCAAGGCGGCCAATGCCATGTTGAAACGCCCCGCCCTGCTCACCACAAGATGGTTTGAAAACCCCTATATATTGCATCTCTCACGGCTGGCTTTGATGTTGGCCGATCACTACTACTCTGCAGAAAAAAGCCACAGCCGCTACGGTGATTCAAAGTTTCCTCTTCATGCCAATACCTTGCGTGGAACCGGTCAATTCAACCAGCGGCTGGATGAGCATCTTATCGGCGTTGAGGTTAATGCCAGCCGCATTATTCGCACCTTGCCTCGCATGGCACAACAACTGCCTCGGATCGCCCGGCACAAAGGCTTTCGCCAACGCAGCAAAGATGAGAATTTTCGTTGGCAGGATAAGGCATTTGATCTGGCTACCAGCCTCCAGGCGCGGAGTGAACAGCAGGGCTTTTTTGGCGTCAATATGGCCTCCACCGGTTGCGGTAAAACCTTAGCCAATGGGCGCATCATGTATGGGTTGGCCAACCCCCAGCGAGGTGCCCGTTTCAGTATTGCCTTGGGGCTTCGCACCCTCACCCTGCAAACCGGCGATGCCTATAGGGAGCGACTGGGTTTAGGAGATGAAGATCTCGCAGTGTTGGTGGGTGGTGGCGCCATACGCGCGTTGCATGAACGGCAGCGGGCAGAAGAGAGCGCATTAGGCAGAGCCGGGGCTGAGTCCTTGGAAGATCTCTTGCCGGAAAACCACTATGTCCATTTTGAAGGCAGTCTGGAAGATGGCCCACTCAATCGCTGGTTGGCGGGAAATCATGATGCACAAAAACTGCTCAACGCGCCCATTCTTACCTGCACCATTGATCATCTTATGCCAGCCACTGAAGGAACGCGGGGTGGACACCAAATCGCCCCCATGCTGCGTCTGATGAGTTCTGATCTGGTGCTGGATGAACCGGATGATTTTGGTATGGGAGATCTACCTGCACTCACACGTCTGGTGCATTGGGCGGGGTTGCTGGGTAGTCGGGTACTGCTCTCTTCCGCCACCTTGCCGCCTGCTTTAATTCAAGGGCTGTTTCTGGCCTATCTGGAAGGCCGTCGTATCTACCAGCTCAATCGTGGCTTGCCCGGTTTAACGCCCAATATCTGCTGTGCCTGGTTTGATGAATTCACCACACAAACCAGTCATCACGCTCATGACAGTGACTATCGACAGTCTCATCAAGGCTTTGTGGTTAAGCGCCTACAGCATCTTGCCAAGGCTGCACAGAGCGAGATGCGCCGCAAGGCAGAGATCAAGCCGCTAGCTATCGCGCAGGGTAAAAAGCGTGAAGAGATCTGCACGGAACTGGCCGGTTATCTGTATGAGCAGCTGCATACCCTGCATGCGCAGCACCACACCCAAGATCCGAATAGCGATAGACGGGTTAGCTTTGGCCTTATACGCATGGCCAATATCAACCCTCTGGTCATGGTAGCTCAAGCCCTCTATCGATTGGGTGCGCAACAGGATTGCCATATCCATCTAAGTGTCTATCACTCCCAGCACCCACTCTTAGTACGTGCATCAATTGAGCAAAAGCTGGATTGCCTGCTCAACCGCAAAGATGAAATGGCCATCTTTGATGATGTCGGGCTGATTCAGCAACTTCAAAACCGCCCTGAAAAGAATCACATCTTCGTGGTGCTTGCCACAGCAGTAGCAGAAGTGGGGCGTGATCACGACTATGACTGGGCCATTGTTGAGCCATCCTCTATGCGCTCCATTATCCAGCTTGCAGGGCGCGTACGCCGTCACCGGCGTGGCAGCTGTGAAAGCCCGAATCTCTATCTCCTAAATACCAATGTTCGTCACCTGGAGTTCGGCCTCGGTAGAGCGGCATTTTGCAGACCGGGTTTTGAGCACGCCCATTTAACGCTGCAGAGCCATAACTTGAGTGAATTGCTTAATCCAGAGCAGTTGGCCGTGATTGATGCCAGTAGCCGCATTCAAGAGCGCGAGAATCCGCAACCCAAGCAAAACCTGGTAGACCTGGAGCATGCCGCCCTGCGTGACCTCATGCTTGGGGCTGTAGAGGGCGAGGCTCAAATAGATAAGCCTGTACATTGGTGGTGGAGCACCCATGCCAACCTCTGTGGTTATCTGCAATGGAAGCAACAGTTCCGAAAAGACCCACAGGGGCGGCAGCGTTATGCCCTGCTAATGAATGAAGAGGAAGAAATTCAATTCTGCAAAATCATGCCCGGTGAACAACCAAACCCGGTGGGCAACCTGATTCATGAGCTGAAGCCAGTGGCAGGGGCGCGTATCAGCTTTTGGGGTGAGCCGGATTATGAGGCTGCACTGAATGATCTGGCTGATAGATTAGGAATAGAGGTTGCCGACTGTTCACGCCGGTTTGGTTTTGTGGATCTGCCGGCAAATGAAGAGCACAAAGTGTGGAACTACCACCCGGCATTAGGATTTAGTCGATTTCAATAGATATTGAGAGGAGGAGAATAAGAGAATGGAAAATATAACGGAACAGCAAGCAACGCAGGTTGTTCAGATTAAGGCTGTTATTGATAAGTTCTTAAAAGAAGAACGCCTACAGCCCAAACTGGATAAACTAAAGGAGGGCGAGGACGAAAAACGCCTGCAACTACTGGAAGTATATCAAGCGGAAAACTGGATTGCCGATGCTGCCCGGCGGGTAGGGCAAATCCAGCAAATAACCCACGCTTTAAAATATATCCACCCAGATGCCAAAGGCACCAACCTGAGTAAGCCTGGTAATTCTAAGGCCGGTGATCTGCTGATCGGTACTCATACACCAGCAGAGTGTCCACCTGATGTGGTAGGCAATGCGGCTGCCTTGGATGTCTACAAATTCCTACGCCTGAAAGTGGAAGGTAAAACCTTGCTCACCCGTGCTACTAGTGATGATCCATCCCTGCAGGCCGCCTTCTCTGCTAACAGTGAGCAGGCCAAGGAGTGGATGGCCGCCTTTGCCAATATCACCAATAGCAAGGGTGAACCCGCCTCCCATAAATTGGCGAAGCAGCTCTATTGGTCATTGGGAGACAATAAATACCACCTGCTTGCACCTCTATTCCCCACCTCACTCGTTCACCGGATATGGAATACAATTCGTGAGGATCGTTTTTCGGAGGATGCAAAAATAGCCCGTGAAGCTCGCCGGAGCAATAAGGCACATCCGCATGGCTACCGCGAATATCCTAATCTTGTCATACAGAAATATGGCGGTACAAAACCTCAAAATATCAGTCAACTTAACAGTGAACGATATGGAGAGAACTACCTGCTCCCCTCTTGTCCTCCTACTTGGAAATCAGAGCCGATACGACCGCCTTTAAATGTTGATAGCGTCTTTGATGGTTGGTTTGGTCGTCGCAAGCGAGTGAGAGAGTTGATCCGTAGTTTAAGGGACTATCTCTACAGCGTGCAGAACCGAAACAACATAGATATCCGCAACAAACGCGCAGAACTGGTGGCCTACATTATTGATGAAATGTTGCTGTTTGCCGCAGAACTGCAGGATTTGGATGAGAACTGGACAATGCATGAAGCCTGCCGACTCAATATGGATGAACAGTGTTGGTTTGATCCCCGTCGCGCAGAGACTGATGAGATTTTTTCTACCACATACAACAGGGGCGACTGGAAAGAGGCGGTCTGTAAACGCTTTGCCAATTGGCTCAATGCCAGACTGAGTGATACAAAAAAACCACTGCCATTTGGAGAAGGTGAAGCTGGCCACTGGCAATCTGATCTGGAAAAAGAGCTGAAAATGCTGCGCAGGGAGGTTGATAGTCATGAATGAACCTTATGCACTGATCTTGTTGCCTCGCTTACAGATACAAAATGCCAATGCAGTTTCCGGCCCGTTAACCTGGGGGTTCCCATCGCCAACAGCCTTTACCGGATTTATCCATGCCCTGGAACGGCGATTGACGAAGGTGCTTGATAAAGGGTTTGGCGGTGTCGGCATTGTCTGCCATCAATTTAACCCACAAGTTTCACAACCAGCAGGTAAGCGCACCCAGGTCTTCCAACTCACTCGTAATCCACTGGGTAAAGATGGAAAGACCGCTGCCATCGTGGAAGAGGGGCGAGTACACATGGAGGTAAGCCTGGTATTCACCCTGCACGATTATATGGATAGCGAAGATGGTGAACTGTTTGTCAAACGAGTGATGGATGCGGTACATAGCATGCGCTTGGCGGGCGGCAGCATTCTGCCTCAACGTGCAGGCAAACGCTTTGCAGCGCAGTATTGGCCGTTACCACAGACGCTCACGGATCAGGATGCAGTCTTCTGTAAACTGCGCCGCCGTCTGTTGCCGGGCTTTGCCTTGGTGTTGAGGGAGGACAGACTGAAGGAGCATCTAAAAGAGATGCATGAAGATGCCAATGCCTTGGATGCCCTATTAGATCTCTCCCGCCTCAATATAGAACCTGATCAGCCTCATCCAGATAAGCCTGATGAAACCCAATGGGGTATCCGAAAACATCCGGGCTGGCTGGTGCCGATCCCTGTCGGTTATGGGGCAATCTCACCGCGCTATGGTGCAGGCGAAGTGGTTAATGCACGCGACGACAGCACCGAATTTTGTTTTGTAGAGAGCCTCTATTCTCTCGGAGAGTGGGTAAGCCCTCATCGTTTAACCACCCTGCAACAACTTTTATGGCATCACCATGCTGATATAGAAGGCGGTATATACCGCTGTATGAATCACTATTCGGATTACCTGAATAACACCACCAATAGCAATACATAAGGAGTTGTAATTATGACTGATCTAAAAACCGCTTCAGTTCTAGCATTTGAACGCAAACTCGATCCATCAGATGCACTGTTTAGTGCCGGTTGTTGGGATGAGAGGGATAATGGCCACCAATGGGGTGAAACGGTGGTGCGCGAAAAATCGGTACGTGGCACGATTTCCAACAGGTTGAAAACCAAAGATCAAGACCCTGCAAAGTTAGACGCCTCCATTCAATCCCCTAATCTACAAACAGTGGATACTGCAATGTTGCCCAATGATGCGGACACCCTGCGTCTACGCTTCACCTTAAAAGTGCTGGGTGGTGCAGGTACACCTTCTGCCTGCAACAATGCTGATTATCAACAACAACTGCAAAACACCGTGCAACACTATGTAGCGAATAATGGCTTTGCAGAACTTGCTTATCGCTATGCTTATAACATTGCCAATGCGCGTTTTCTATGGCGTAACCGCTTGGGGTCTGAAAAAGTCATTGTTCAGGTCAATCATCTAAAAGATGGCGCACAAATTAAAAACTGGACTTTTAATGCACTGGACTTCTCCCTACGCAACTTCAACGTGCCGAGTGATGCGCAAGCAGGGTTTAAAGAGCTAGCTGAAGTGATCAAAAATGGTCTGGCAGGTGAAGCCTATGCCCTGCTTGAGGTAATTGCCTATGCCCGTGTGGGAGATGGTCAGGAGGTCTACCCATCACAAGAGCTGATACTTGATCGTGGTGATAAAAAAGGTCAAAAGAGCAAAACCTTATACACCGTAGGTGGTGTAGCAGGCATGCACAGTCAAAAAGTGGGTAATGCACTGCGTACCATCGATACCTGGTATGAAGACCTTGACGGCATTGGCCCCATTGCAGTTGAACCTTATGGCTCCGTCACCTCTCAAGGCAAAGCTTATCGCCAACCCAAACAAAAGATAGACTTCTACAACCTGCTGGATAATTGGGTACTCAAAGGTAAAGAGCCAGATGAAGGTAACCAGCACTATGTAATGGCAACCCTGGTTCGAGGTGGTGTATTTGGTGAGAAGGGGTAAGCCATGAACCACTATCAGGATATAAAAATACAGCCTGATCCCGAGTTTCTAACGCCTATGTTAATGAACGCCTTGGTTGCTAAGTTGCATCATGTATTGGTGCAACTGAACAGCAATGACATTGGCATTAGTTTTCCCGATGTTGATCAGAAAAAACCAAGCCTTGGAGATGTTTTGCGCCTGCATGGTGCGGCGGAAACCTTGCAAAATCTACAAATGCAAAATTGGCTAACGGGTATGCGTGATCACGTTGAAGGGAGGGAGATAGAACTAATCCCACCCAATGCCCAGCATTGCTTAGTGCGGAGAGTGCAAGTGAAGTCCAGTGCAACAAGATTGCGTAGGCGTTACTGCAAACGTCATGCAGATGTGACTGAGCAGGAGGCGCTTAAGCTTATTCCAGATGCTTTAGAAAAAGCCTCATCACTGCCTTATCTGCAACTGAAAAGCGAAAGCACAGGGCAACATTTTCGGCTCTTTATAGAACACCAGCCACCTCAGTCACAGCCCATCATTGGTGAGTTCAATTGCTATGGTCTCAGTGCCAAGGCCACCATACCCTGGTTCTAACCCTTTTCTAAGAGGTAAAGCGTAGTGATAATAAAAACAGGCACTTATCTCTACTCTCAATAAAAGGGGGTGGGTGCCTTATTTAGAGAATGCTCTTTAACAATCAGTGTGTTATGCTTTTTAACGTGTAGTTCACTGCCGCATAGGCAGCTTAGAAATATATACATAGGAAAGGGATGCGGAAATAGGGGTTCACTGCCGCATAGGCAGCTTAGAAAAGCAAGTCACGCATCTGGCCGCGTACTGCATTGTTCACTGCCGCATAGGCAGCTTAGAAATTAGGTCGGCTACCTGCATCCGTCCTGGTAAAGTTCACTGCCGCATAGGCAGCTTAGAAAAATGCACGTTCAACAACAAAGTGAGCATCATCGTTCACTGCCGCATAGGCAGCTTAGAAAAGTTTCTGGGAACGACATTTGCCCGTCTTGAAGTTCACTGCCGCATAGGCAGCTTAGAAAAGTGCAAGAAGCACAAACAGTAGAGGAAATGCGTTCACTGCCGCATAGGCAGCTTAGAAATGCTTAGATCGATTGGACTAATTCCGCGTAAAGTTCACTGCCGCATAGGCAGCTTAGAAATGAAAAAAGCACCGCTGCTAGCAGTCTGCTTGGTTCACTGCCGCATAGGCAGCTTAGAAATAATCTCAGAATATATTCGTGGGTAATATTTTGTTCACTGCCGCATAGGCAGCTTAGAAAATTGTCAAGTACTGGTATTAAATTGTTGTTGCGTTCACTGCCGCATAGGCAGCTTAGAAAATTTATAGTTGGATAGACAGATGGAATGTTACGTTCACTGCCGCATAGGCAGCTTAGAAAATTGACAAAAAGTATATCCCCGATATTAACAGGTTCACTGCCGCATAGGCAGCTTAGAAAAAAATCACCCGACCAGGGCAACTAGGAATTTAGTTCACTGCCGCATAGGCAGCTTAGAAATGGAAGAGATGGTTGATCCAGAGCTTGGCATTGTTCACTGCCGCATAGGCAGCTTAGAAATGGAAACAGTTAAACGAGGCCCGGCATAAGCTGTTCACTGCCGCATAGGCAGCTTAGAAAATGATGCTGATTTGGTTATGAGTGAAGTTGCCGTTCACTGCCGCATAGGCAGCTTAGAAAACAAGTAGAGCCAACCTTGAATGGGCGTGGTGGTTCACTGCCGCATAGGCAGCTTAGAAAATACAGTCAAGGTCGGCATCGCGATTGATTAGGTTCACTGCCGCATAGGCAGCTTAGAAACATGAGTTGAGCAAATTGCATCCGCTCTTGGGGTTCACTGCCGCATAGGCAGCTTAGAAAATTACCATTAGGTGTTGAGACGTCGATTTTACGTTCACTGCCGCATAGGCAGCTTAGAAAAAGATCGATAAAGCAAAAGGATAGAAAAATGAGTTCACTGCCGCATAGGCAGCTTAGAAATTTCCATGCTGGCCAACGGAGAGATGGAGGCGTTCACTGCCGCATAGGCAGCTTAGAAATCGATTAAGCCTGTTTTAATCTCAATCGGTCCGTTCACTGCCGCATAGGCAGCTTAGAAACGCCAGTGCCGCCCTTAACGCAATAATCATCCGTTCACTGCCGCATAGGCAGCTTAGAAATGAAACAAAGCCGGATCTATGGGCAGCCGTGCGTTCACTGCCGCATAGGCAGCTTAGAAATGCTCATGCTATTCACCGCTCTAGTCAATATTGTTCACTGCCGCATAGGCAGCTTAGAAAGGTGCCATCATCAGATCCGGTTGTATGCGTAGGTTCACTGCCGCATAGGCAGCTTAGAAAAAGAGTTCCTATGCAGGCAGGCCAGAAGCTCAGTTCACTGCCGCATAGGCAGCTTAGAAATCACCGCAGTAAGTATTCCATAGCATGCTCATGTTCACTGCCGCATAGGCAGCTTAGAAAACTAACCTAACCGGAGGTGCATTGTCTCTTACGTTCACTGCCGCATAGGCAGCTTAGAAATGAATATCCCGCCATCTTTCAGC
>JAJFJN010000106.1 GCA_021773975.1 Gammaproteobacteria bacterium
TTGGGAGGCTTGCGTCGTTTGGGGTTAACTGTTGTGGTTCGTTGGATTGTAGGCATGAGCTTTCTCCGGTGTGGTTGGTGTGGAGAAATATAACGCCTGTGTGGCTGGGTGATAATGACGTCTTAAAATGACCGGTTACTCTATATCTCCCTGTTCCTCTATGCCGCGAGCAATTTGGCGTGCCATATCAGCAGTAGATCCATGACGGCTGTAATATAAGATAAGAATATATTTCATAGCAAAGTGGTTGGATGGAAATTTATTTTTTTGTAATTTCGTGATAGTCAAAGCAGTCAAAAACTGGAGTGGTTTCAATAATGTTATCTGAGATAATTTGCTGAACTGAATTATTATTTTCAAGTACAAATTCTCGTTGGTGTTTATACATGCTGCGAGGTGTTATGAGTGCTTTTTGTGCTTTTGACCCTCTATCCATGAGTATTCCATGCTGAAAGTCAGCTTTGATCTCTTTATCGTAAAAGCAGGGGCGAATGGAGATGGGTACTATTTTCCCTGGTAAAAACTGCACGCCAATTTCCAGTGTATTAGCATCGCGTTCTATCATCCGGCGAATGACCCCCGTTTTAAATTGCTTTGTACCCGTGTCTGTATCAAGCTCAATCATAATTAATTGACCGACTTGTACATCTTTTGGGAAGGGTGGAGGCACTACAATACCTATGCCACCAGTGCTCCTATTAAATATGCGCCAGGAAGATACGGGGTAATGTTTGTTTTCTCTGTGGAATGATGCCGACTCTTCCAGAGTTAGCGTAATATCATCAACTAAATCATTAAAAGATGTGTCCTCCTCTTGTACGAATGAGTCTTTTTTAAGATAGTAATTGATAGCACTCAGACCATAGGTAACAGGGTGTGATCCATATTTTTCATGTCTTTCGCTTCTGCGGGTTGGGCGTACATGCCAAGCCAGCAGCATATGGCGAAACATCTGCTTTGTTTGCTCTTTTGTGAGGTTGTCGGCTCCCTTTGGAGAAGTGCCATCGTTTTCTAGTAGTTGTTTTCGTTGTCGATGGATAACGAGGTTGAGTGAATTAACATGCAATAATCGATGATGTTTTGGGCTTAATTCACTGCTTGGTTCTGGGGGTTTGGGTGGATGCATGGCCTGAAAGTCAATCAGAAACAGGCCTGTGGTATTGTCGGGTGTGACGGTTGCTGTGTGTAGCTCGGCTTTTATTGCCCAGTGTGAGAGGTAGTTGTAACAGAACCAGACTTCACCACGTGGAAGACGATATGGGTCAATAATAGCAATGAGAAGAATACGCTTAAACAGGAGGCCAATGGATGTGCCTTCTTCAATGGGTATTTCTACTAAATCATGCTGCTCGGCTAGTGTGTAGAGTTGAAAAATTTCACGCCATGCTTTTTTAGAACCGGGTATTAGGTTTGAATATTCCAGCATCAATTCCAGCATAGTTACCTTCATTGCTGAATAGATGGCGTGATTAAATTGCTGTTGGTGTTTGTGTGTATTATTGAGTTTAAGATGTTCGTTAATAATGATTTTGTAGCTGTATGCAAGCTCAATAGTGGTTTTTATTGTAATGGGTGTTATATCGGTCTGCTTTAATGTGGTTTGGCTTCCTTGTTTTTGCGACGCCTTGCGGGCAGCCTGATAGATGGTCTCAAAGGGAGGCTGATAGCAATTTATTAATGTGTGATGTTGGTTAACTGCCCCTGGAAATCGATTGATTTGATAGATTGATTCATACAGTGCAGTAGCCATGGCGGTAGGATTCGCCTGCGGCAGGTTATTTATCCACTCAACCAGTCTGGCTTGATTGGTTTCAACATTGGGGTTTTCGATAGTATCTTGAGCAGGAACCGTCAGCTGTAAAGAGCTTGGTGGCCGTTGTTTTTTTGTTGGATGTTCTGTTCGGTCTATCATTACGGGGTCCGAATATCTGTCTGTAAAGAGGTCTTGCTTGGTCGACAGCTATGCTGAACATCAAGTTTCTTTGGATGTCCAATGTTAACAGTAGACCTAAATCCAACAGGTTTTTATGTAAATTATTGTATTCAGCAAATTATATACGCAGAATGAAGACTATACTTGATGCATATTGGTTGGAGGAAGAGTGAAATTAGTTAAAGTAGTGGCTTTATTGCTGGGTGTTTGTTTCTTTGCTGTGCAATCTTTGTCTCAGGCTGAGCCT
This sequence comes from Gammaproteobacteria bacterium, assembly GCA_021773975.1. Classification (GTDB taxonomy): domain Bacteria; phylum Pseudomonadota; class Gammaproteobacteria; order Chromatiales; family Chromatiaceae; genus WFXD01. The sequence continues at coordinate 2,181 of JAJFJN010000106.1, forward strand.
GTGGAGTTTACTGGGGTTGATATCAATGGCAATGAACTGCGTCTTAGTGATTACCGTGGAAAGTGGGTACTGGTTAACTATTGGGCAACTTGGTGTATGCCTTGTGTAAAAGAGCTGCCTGAGCTTGAGGCATTCCATAATAAACACAAAGAAAAAATGGCGGTGGTTTTAGGCTTAAATATGGAGAGTATTAAGCTAGAAAAATTGCGTGCTTTTGTGAGTGATAAATCGGTCACCTATCCTATTGTTCAAGTAGAGATGACAGTGCAGACACCCTTTGGGTCTGTGTTTGGAATGCCAACCTCCTTTTTGGTTAACCCAAAGGGTGAGCTTGCTGCGCGTGAAGTTGGTGTTATTTCAGCTGAACTGATTGAGAATTTCATTCTACGAACAGAAGATAAATAATAGATAAATTGAGATGAAAACCTGTATGCGTTATTACATTCGAGGGCGGGTGCAGGGGGTTTGTTTTCGAGCATGCACTTGCAGCCAGGCTAAGCAATTAAATCTTACGGGGTATGCGCACAATTTACTGGATGGTCGTGTAGAAGTTGTAGCATGTGGTGAACTGAAAGCACGTGAAAAGCTGAAGATATGGCTGCACCAAGGACCGGAGTTGGCGGAAGTGATTGAGGTTGTTTCTGAGGGTATTTCAGTTCAAGAATTTCCAGGCTTTTCTGTTGGATAATATTTGAAATTAAATGACAAACAACAATAAATTTACTCCAGCTGTTGAGCGAAAACTAAATATAAACGAGCTATTGCCCGCATTGGTTAAAGATGGCTTGTTATCACATAAAGAGGCGGACAATGTCCGGCGACTGCATGAGAGCATTGGTGGCTCGAAGGTTGATATTCACCCCCTGGTTTGGCTTGCAGGGCGACATCTAAAATCATCAACAGCACCTCATGCTGAGCTTACCATAGAGTCGTTGACCGAATGGTTTGCCGGTTATATTAAGCTCCCTTATTTTCGTGTTGATCCACTGAAAATAGATGTGGATGCTGTAGGTGAAATTGTCTCCAAAGCCTATGCAGCACGTTTCAAGATACTCCCCGTCCATGTTGATGAAGATAAAGCAGTATTTGCAATAGCTGAACCCTATATACGTGAATGGGAGCAAGAATTAAGTCATGTGCTAGGTCGTAATATCGAGCGGGTTATTGCCAATCCGCTTGATATTAGCCGCTATGTTGAGGAGTTTTTTGGCCTTAGCCAGTCAATGCGCAGAGCTAAAAAAATCGATACCGGCTTTGGCACTTCGATTGATGCAGTTGAGGCGCTGGTTGAACTGGGTCGCTCTGGCAAGCTGGATGCCAATGACCGGCATGTGGTGAGTATTGTTGACTGGTTGCTGCAATATGCCTTTGATCAGCGAGCCAGTGATATCCATTTGGAGCCACGCCGTGAAACGGCCAATATCCGGTTCCGTATTGATGGTGTCTTGCATACCGTTTATGAGATGCCATCAACCATTATGATGGCGGTGATCAGCCGTATTAAAGCGCTGGGTCGCATGGATGTGGTTGATAAGCGTCGCCCGCAGGATGGCCGGGTCAAGACAAAAACCCCAAGTGGTCAGGAGGTTGAGCTGCGTCTCTCCACCATGCCTACCGCCTTTGGTGAGAAGATGGTGATGCGTATCTTCGATCCGCAGGTGCTGGTGCGTAGTCTGTCGGAGCTGGGTTTTTCCAAATCGGATGCTAAGCATTGGAAGGAGATGACCGGGCATACCCATGGCATCATTCTGGTCACAGGCCCTACGGGATCAGGTAAAACAACCACTCTTTATTCCACCCTTAAGCAGCTGGCTCAACCCGAGATCAATCTCTGCACCATTGAAGACCCCATCGAAATGGTGGAACCTGCATTTAACCAAATGCAGGTGTTGCCCGCGATTGGTCTGGATTTTGCGGCAGGCGTACGTACCCTGATGCGTCAAGATCCCGATATTGTCATGATAGGTGAGATTCGTGACCTGGAAACAGCTCAGATGGCGATTCAGGCTGCTTTGACGGGGCACTTGGTGCTCTCAACGCTACACACTAATGATGCCTCATCTGCCGTGACACGATTGATGGATGTTGGTGTTGCCCCCTATCTGATTCGATCCACGGTGGTTGGTGTAGTAGCGCAGCGTTTGATACGAACACTCTGTCCTCACTGTAAAAAGGAGGTGGAGGATGCGGGCGATGCATGGGCTGCATTGACCCGCCCTTGGAAACTGGCATTGCCATCTAAAATCTATCGTGCCGAGGGGTGTGATGAGTGCCGTAAAACAGGTTATATGGGGCGCATGGGGGTCTATGAGATATTGCGTATGACACCGGAAGCGCGCGCTCTGATTGATGCAGATTGCACCATTGAAAAGATCCGAAAGCAGGGTCTTAAGCAAGGCATGGAGCCGCTACGTATTAGTGGTGCAAGAAAGGTTCATGCGGGTCATACCTCGGTGGAAGAGGTGATGCGGGTTGCACCGCCTACGGATGAGTTCTGATTAGCCCCCGATCTGTTCACGAAGATAAGAGAAAAATTCCTATATAGCGCTAAACTAGAGGTCATATAAGGAGATATTATGTCGCTGCGAGCCATTAATCGGCTGGTTCAGATCGGTTACCATTTTGTCTACCGTTCCAAGGGACGGTTTTACCTCTATCTGGCTTTCATCTGCAGTATTCTTGTGGTGCTGGATGCCACCAGCTTCCATCTGGTTGCAGGTATGCAGCATCGCACCTTTGATATCATCATGAAGAACCGGATTGTCTACCCTAAGGCAGATCCGGATGTGGTTATTGTTGATATTGATGAAGGCAGTCTGGAAGCGATGGCTGAGGATTATGGCCGCTGGCCCTGGCCTAGGCAGATCTTTGCAGAATTTGTAGAAAATCTGGAAGAGCAGCAGCCTAAAGCTATTATCTTCGATATCCTGTTCAGTGATCCCGATGTCTATAACAAAGCGTCGGATGACTACTTCAATGAGGTAGCTGAGTCCACCACAAATACCTTTTTCCCCATGCTTCGGCTTAATCCTCAGAATGATACCCTAAGTCAGGTAACGCCAGCCATGATTCCGGGAATGGGACATATTCCAGATGAGCAGCAACAGGAAAAGGGGCTGGCGGTTATTCTTCCCCACTTTCCTGCAGTGGTTGCAAGTGGACGGATGGGCACCAATAACATCTATCCAGACAGTGATGGCATTGTGCGGCAGTATGCAGTTTATCGCCCGCATGCGGGGTGGAGCATACCTTCCCTACCCGCTCGAGCTGCTGAGGTATTGGATTGGACGAAACCTGACAAGCAGGATGTACTGCTCAATTGGCGTGGACGGTTGGGGGCGTTTAAAACCGTTCGTTTCAGCACGGTTTATGAGGATTTTTTAAGTCGCAAACGGCAGCGTCCACAAAATGAATTTGAGGGGAAGGTCGTCATCATTGGCTCCAGCGCCCCCAGCCTGTTTGATACCAAGCCAACCCCGATGGAGCGTGTTCATCCGGGGGTAGAGGTATTGGCGACAGCCGTTGATAACCTAAAAAATGGTGATTGGATCACCTCGCTGTCGAACCCTGCTATTTATATTGCTGTCTCCCTGAGCCTTATTTGGTTGACAGCCCTGGCTTTTTTGACGGGTATTAAACGTAGTTTGATCGATGGGCTTTTTGCCGGAGCTCAGGTGGGCTTGGTAGCTGTCTCGTATGCCAGCTTGAACCTTTCAACTTATTTCATTGATTTAACTGCGCCAATAACGGCGGGTTTTGTCTATTTTACATTGGCGCGTGTCTACGCCTATGCCGAGGTGGTTTTAGCTGAGCGCCGTGTTTGGCTGACGCTGGAGGCAGATACCAAAGGGTGGCAGTGCACCTTGGTGGGGGTATTGCTTGGGGATGATGGCGCGCTATCTGAAAGCAAAGTGATTATGGCTTTGAAACGGAGATTAAATGCCAGAAAAGAGGGGGTTACCATTGAAGCCTTTCCCAATAAGCCAGCAGGGATAGGGCGAGCCTATGGTGATCTGTTATTGGTCTATTATGTTGATAGTGAGGTGACAGAAAAGCCAATTTTAAATCAGATAACAATGGATCAGCTAATGGATATGATTCGAGAAGAGGCATCTAACCTGTGTGGTGATACGTTATCGCTAGGATTTAGTCAGGGGTCGATGCCATATGGCGATGAACAGGGGCGGATAGAGGTGTGGCGTAGGTTGGTACACCAAGCCATCCACGGTGTTCAAAGTGATGAAGGTAAACGAGTATTTGCTGATATGGAAAGCTTGAAATGAAACTATCTGAATGGCTGATTTGTATGGTGCTGTTGGCAGTTGTCACCCCGCTGTATGCAGAGCCGGGTTACATCATTCGCTCAAGCGTTCTAATGGATGAGCCATACCGGGATGCCACCCCACTTGCTGAGCTGGAAGAGGGGGCATCGGTAGAAATTCTTAAACGCAAAGGCGGTTGGTTGCAGATTGAAAGTGAAGGGAAGAGTGGTTGGGTCAGAATGTCTAAAATACGCAAAGGCAAAGCGCCAACGCAAGCGGCAGCTGGAAGCGAAGCTGGTGGGGTTTTAGATTTGGCTAGTGGTCGTGCCGGTACAGGTAATGTGGTTTCAGCTACTGGAGTGAGAGGCTTGGATGAAGAGCAGCTGAAAGAGGCAAAATTTGATGCTGGCCAAGTCAAAAAACTGGAATCTTTTACAGTCTCAGAGAAAAAAGCAGTTCATTTTGCACAGGCAGGAAAGCTAGCTGCCCGAGAGCTGGACTTTATTCCAGCTGCGGCTGAATAGGAGAGTGGCATGAAGTTTAAGGCTATTTTGGCGGCATCACTGATATTGGGGGCAGCAGCTGTAGATGCTTTTGATTTAGGTGGGTTGGTGAAAGCGATTACCAAAGAACCAAGCGTTGCACCTGATAGCTCTTCACAACAAACAAAACAGCCTGGCTTATTAGGATTGCTAGGTGGAACCCCCGTAGAGGAAGAGGTTGCTATTGGTCGTGAGATAGCTGGTCGGCTTTTAGGTGCTGCACCATTGGTAGATAATCAGCAGTTGCAACACTATATCAATCTGGTGGGTGGCTGGGTTGCAAAGCAGAGTGGACGTAGTGATCTAATATGGCATTTTGGAGTAATTGAGTCAGATGATATTAATGCATTTGCAGCACCTGGCGGGTACATATTAGTAACTAAAGGGCTGTACAAAAAACTGCACAATGAAGCAGAGCTAGCAGGTGTGCTGGCGCATGAGATTGGTCATATTATTAAGCAGCACCACCTAAAAATACTTAAACAGGGGCAACTGATTGATATGGGTGGTGGCATCCTAAAATCAAAGGTGGGTGGTGGTGATAAAGGCCAAGCTATTGGAAAGATGATAGGTAGTGGAGCAGAAATCCTGGCACGCGGCTTAGATAAAAGTGCTGAATATGAAGCAGATCGTATTGGTGTGGTTTTGGCTGCAAGGGCAGGGTATGACGCTTATGCATTACCCTCTGTATTACAAGAGATAGGCCATGTAAGTGCGGGTGATAGTAGTGTTGCACTATTATTTAAAACACATCCTCATCCAGAAAAACGATTGGTTGAGCTGGGTGGTGCAATGGATGAATATGTTGAAGAATTTGAAAATGGAAAAATCGTTGCAGATAGGTTCTACAGATTATAAGAGTACGAATAAAAGCCTTTAAGGCTTATTTGAGTAGAGAATAAGCTACGAATTTACTGGGAAGATATTACTCAGTCAAGAGAGCTTGGAAGTGATCACAAAGCACAGATGACCATTCGTTTTTTAAGACAAGTTTTACAGTGGTCAAAGGATTAAATAAGGAACAACAATGTCTAGTGAAAAAGAAGTGGTGCTTATAGTAGATGATGAGCCGTTAAATTTAGAAATATTAACAGAGCATCTGGAAGAGGCAGGATATGAAGTTGTTCAGACAGAAGATGGTGTTAAAGCTTGGGCGCAGCTAGAGGCGGATCCTCATCGATTCTCTGCTGTTCTTCTAGATCGCATGATGCCAAATATGGATGGCATGGGTGTGTTGGCACTTATGAAATCTAATCCAGCGTTGGATATTTTGCCTGTTATATTGCAAACAGCCAGAGCAGCGAAAAATGAGATATTGGAAGGTCTTGAAGCAGGAGCATATTATTATTTGACCAAGCCTTTTGATAAGGCGACTATGTTGGCAATTGTAAAAACTGCCATTACAGATTTCAATAGTCATGTAGGTCTTCAACTTGAGGTGTCGCAAGCATTACAGACTATGTCACTGTTGACAGAAGGTGAGTTTTCTTTTCGTACCTTAGATGAAGGCCGTCTTATTGCCAATTATTTGGCAAAAATTGATCCGTCTGCAAGCAAGGTGGTTATTGGGCTGTCAGAGTTGCTAATTAATGCTGTAGAGCATGGCAATCTTGGAATAACCTACCAGGAAAAAACAGATTTTGTAAATGAAGGAATATGGAAAAGTGAAGTTGAGCGACGCCTGGCTCTTCCTGAGAATATAGAAAAATATGCAACTTTGAGGTTTGAATCAAAAGATGATGAACTCTCTTTTTTAATTAAGGACCAAGGCGATGGCTTTGATTGGAAGAATTATCTGGAGATTAGCCCAGATAGGATTTTTGATAACCATGGAAGAGGCATTGCTATGGCACGCGTACAAAGCTTTGATTATCTTGAGTACAGAGATGGTGGAAGAGAGGTTTTGACAAAGATAAAGTTGAATGCAGATAGATGATAGATGATAGATGATAGATGTACTGTTGTTATATTCAGGATAGTTTGTAGGAACAAGACAATTCATGAAGCGCCTTTCTTCTGAATTAAATTTATCATTAGGTATTACCTTGTTTTTGTTTTTCTGCTTATTGCGATATGCCATGCGGCGATGATCATCCATGCTACATTTAATAATGTAGCACCTAGTGCCCCCATATAAATAGTATTTATACCTACCAGAACTGCACCGATAAAATTGTATATGTGATAGGTAAGGGAGGTATTTGTGAACTTACCTTTGGAAATCATAGCATATGCATATAACAAGGTTATTGCGCCAATTATTCCTGCTATTTGTGAAGCTGATTCGATTGTAATCATAAGTTAGAAAGATTATCTGAAGATGGATGAATAAGCACTCTTTAATTGTAAATAGAATTAATTTTCCAGTCCAGAGCCTTCTATTAATAGAATCAAGTAGATAAAATTGTTGCATGTTATTAAGTTAGTGCGCCCACTGTTTTCTTCCCCATTGTTTATCACAATCATAATTGAACTGTTAATACTTGGTTTTATAGGTATTAAATACCCATATTTATAGAATTATTGTTGCTGTTAGCTGATTATGACCTATCGTTTAAAGAGAGAAAATGTAACTTTTTGTATGAATTTAATTACTAGAAAAAATGTATGCTCACTGTGAATAATAATCAAACGCTTAACGTTTTTCAGTGACAAAGGGAAGGTTTTTGGTGATATAAAAATGGTTGATGAAGAGGCATTAGATCAGTTTATGTCAACTATTGGTGAAGGCATTGAGCAGCTGTTTGCTGAGGTGCGTTAGGGTTGATGGATTGCAGGTGCTTAATGGTGATATGGCTACCAATATTGATTCTATCTTTGATTTAGTGGCAGGGTTTTAGAATGGGTGTAGTTGAACTCATTTATTCCCATTTTTATTTTGAAACTGATTATAGAGTGCTACAGCAATGCCTATTATTCCTGCACATATAGCTGAGTACCCAATAGTCATAAAAGAGAGATTGAAATTCCACGTTTCTAAAAGAAGCAAATTAATGGTGCTTACCTGCATCATCTTACCTGTAGCTATCCCTGCGACTACAAATCCTGCACCAAATAACATGTAGGCAAATGACATGCCTACTGAAGGGATGTCGTAACGTACGATAAATACCCCCGTTGATATGAGCGTTATGGTGATGCCTAGTAATTGATGAAGTAGCTCGCTCATTAATGTTGAAGTTGAGAACTGTCTGCTAATGATGTGGCTGTTTTAAATAAATACTCTTTTTTATTTAAGAAAGTTATAAGTTCATCTGGTTGCAGTGGTTTACTATAATAGTAGCCCTGTACAAAATCACACTTTAGTGTACGTATGAGCGCTAGTTGGCCTTCATTTTCTACTCCTTCGGCAATAGTGCTTAGTCCTAGGCTATGGCTCATTGCAACAATAGCTTGAACTAAAGACGCATCTTCTGGGAGGGTTGTCATATCTTGAATAAATGATTTATCAATCTTGATGGTATCAACAGGGAAGTGTTTAAGGTAGCTGAGTGAGGAGTGGCCTGTTCCGAAGTCATCTATAGAGAGTCTAATACCCATCTCTTTAAGTTTATGCAATTGCTGAGTGGTTGTAGCAGTATCCTCTAGTAGTAAACTTTCTGTAATTTCTAAAACTAATAGTTCTGTAGGATAGCCTGTTTCAGCCAAAATCTTTTCCAATATATTTATCACTTCACCAGACATCATTTGACGGCTTGACAGGTTTACAGAAATAACAAGAGGAGGCATGCCCTCTTCAAGCCATTTTTGACCTTGTCGGCACGCCGTTTCGAGCACCCATTTGCCTATTGGATTAATAAGCCCTGTCTCTTCTGCCAGAGGGATAAAATTGTCAGGGGAGATCCAACCATGCTCTGGGTGATGCCACCTAAGTAATGCCTCTAAACCGCTAACCTGCCCTGAATAGAGTTCAATAATTGGCTGATAACTAATATTAAATTCATCTCTTTCTATGGCACGACGAAGATCAAGCTCCATGTTCATGCGAGCTTGAGCAGCGGTATTAATCGCTTCAGTGAAAAAGTAGTACTGATTTCTTCCTGCTGACTTTGCTTGATACATGGCAATGTCTGCATTACGCAGAAGCACTGTTGGATCATTGCTGTCATGAGGTGCCAGGCTGATTCCTATGCTGGCACCAATATAGGCTTTATTGCCATTGAGTAGAAAGGGGGCGGTTAAGGTATCAATTATTTTTTCGGCAACCTGGACAGCGGAGTTTGCTGAATCAATCATTTGTATGATGATGGTAAACTCATCGCCACCAAACCGGGCGATTGTGTCGACTTCACGAATACAGTTTTTTAAACGGTGTGCGGCCTGCTGTAGCAGGATGTCTCCTTTATCATGTCCAAGGGTGTCATTAACGGATTTAAAATTATCAAGATCGATGAATAGAAGAGCCAGTGCTCCCCGTTGTCGTTTAATTGTTGCCAAGGCACTGGAAAGGCGTTCTAAAAATAGCGTGCGATTAGGTAAATTTGTAAGGCTGTCGTAAGTGGCTTGCCGCAATATCTGTTCTTCATCCTGCTTTTGTTCGGTTATGTCTCTTAGAATGGCGACATATTGTACTGCATTGTTATGTTCTCCCGTTTGAACGGCAGCAATTGATAGCCATGCAGGAAAGATCTCGCCACTTTTTCGTTTATTCCAGATTTCTCCCGCCCAGTGGCCATGGGATTCAAGTGCTACCCAAATGGTTTTGTAAAATGTTGCATTATGCCGGTCAGATTGTAGTAGTTTGGGGGCTTGCCCAAGAATTTCGGATTCAGAGTAGCCGGTCATGTGGCAGAAAGCTGAGTTGACAGCTTTAAAGCGTTTTTTTGCATCGGTTACCATGATGCCTTCAGATGTGGTTTCAAATACGGTGGCAGCAAGTTGAAGTTGCTCTTCAGCCTGTTTGCGTTCAGCTATTTCCTGAGTCAGTTCGGCGGTGCGCTGGTTTATGAGTGTTTCTAAATGCTCATGAGAGACCGTAGTTTTCTGCAGGTCATCTAACATGTGATTAATGCCGATACACAGGGTGCCAATTTCATGTTTTAGACCTGTTGGCATGCGTTTATTTAATCCTTGGGGCGTTTGTGTGATCTGTTTCAGAATTACACTTATTTTTGCAACAGGTCGGGTTAATTTCCTCTCAAGCAGCAGCATGGCTGCCATCAATACGGAGAGTATAGCTATTGTAAGTATCCAATGGATTAGTATTGAGTGTTCACTTTGATACTGAATGCTAGCTGCACGCTGATCCAGGTGTTCTCGGGCTTGATCAACCATGTGGTCCAGTGATTGATTAAGTTTTTCAAAAGTGGCGCGGAGTTTGTTAGGTTGTTGTGGAGGTGGTTGAAGTTGCGTGTTGCGTTGCATATTTATTGCTAAAGCTGTTTCAATAAATTGCTGGTAATCTTGTTTGATTCTATCAAATGGTTGGTTGAAATCGTTTGTTGTATCGATAGCCTTGATCTCCTTTAATAGCTCGGTAACATGGCTATCTTGTTTGAGAGAGGCGATTAGATATTCTCTATTTTGATTTAATGTTGCTTGTAATACTTGGTGTTGGATGATTTCAATATTGTGGCGCAGCTGTTCTGTTTTTTGTTGAACCTTGAGATCAATTTGAAAAATTGATTGCATCTCTTTTTGTAAAATGGTCATCAGTTGCAGGTTGATTAGCGTGCCTGTAACAACAGCTAAGAAAACAACAGCGAAGACAATGAGCAGTCGATTTTTAAGCGTTGTGCTTTTCATTGTTTACTACCCTTGTTTTTTATAAGGGTAATAAAAAAGCATGTGAAGATAAGGTGTGCCAAAGATGTGATTTTGGCAAAAAATTGGCTGGCTCTACTATATATTGAGATTACGGTTAATATATTTGCTTTTATTGTGTGTTGCATGCGCGTGATTACCGATACTTGTTTTTTAGTGATCCATAGACGTTTATGTATCTTCTTCTCGTGCATTAAGAGAGCATAGTATACTGCGCCATGGCCTGTTTGTATCTGGCGTTTTAATATTGATCTTTAAACAGTAATAGATTTTAGAGTCAAAGTAATCTGCATCAAATACCCATTTTAGATAACTCTTTAAACTCAGTGGATTGTTATGGATTTTGACCACAATGTGGTAATGGTTTACAAAAGTAGTAATGTATTTTTAATGTTATGAGGTTACGTAGCGTGTTTTGGATTTATAGAGGTGCAGCTCTACTTTTGGGTCTTATGATTAGTACAGCAAGCTGGAGTCTGGAATGGAACCAGGCGGGTGGTGAAAAAGAGCGTGTATTGAAATTAAAACCTAATTATAACCGTGGTTTTGAACTCTATCGTATCTGTGCAAAATGCCATAATAAACAGGGTTGGGGGCGGCGTGATGGATCATTTCCACAGATATCAGGCCAGCATTACAACGTACTGGTTAAACAGCTTGTGGATATGCGTGAGAATAACCGGGAAAATCCATCAATGCAGCATTTTGTGATGCCTGAAGTGCTGGGTGATGCCCAGGCGCTGGCTGATCTTTCCTACTATATCTCTAAGTTACTTATGACACCGACAAACGGAAAAGGGCGGGGAAAGCAACAGGAGCGTGGAGAAGAACTCTACATGGATAAGTGTATTGGTTGCCATGGTGATCACGGTGAAGGTAACAATGAAAAGTTTTTCCCCCGTATCCAGGGGCAGCACTACCGATATATGCTTCGCCAATTTAAGTGGATAAAGGCTGGAGAGCGCCTCAATGCGCACCCAGACATGCAGATTCGGATTGAGAATTTTACAACTGAGGATTCTAAGGCGGTGGTTGATTATATTTCGCGTCTAAAACCACCAAAAGAGATTGTGGCTCCCTCAAGAAAATGGAAAAATCCTGATTTTGATTAAAATTTATTTATATATCGATATAGATCAACGTGTTGTGTTAAGTGAGTACAAACACATATAGATTTTAGGTTATACTCTTCCACTCATCAGGCAAGATAAAAGCCAAGTTGTGGTAAGTGCGTAATCAATGGGTAGATTAGTATGTTATATCCATCCTATATACTGTACTTTAATCTGCTGCCAACCTTCTTACTAAATTGAAAGAAAATGAATATCCAGATTGCTGATTTTTTAAAGAAAGGTTTGAAAGTACTCGCTGTTGCGTTGCTTGTACCGCTGAGCAATGCTGTGGCTGAGTCTTGGCCCATGTTTCTCCATAATCCTGAACACAATGCCCAATCTACCTCTAGCCTGACACCACCACTTGAGTTGATGTGGGAATTTGATGCGGGAGATCTGATCTATGCCTCTCCTGCGGTTGCTTCTGGCAAGGTCTTTATTGGTGCGCTATCAGGTGTTTTTTATGCGATAGACCAACAGACTGGAGAGCCGGCGTGGAGCTTTGAAACCACAGATGAGATCACCTCATCAGCGGCTGTCAGTAAGGGTAAAGTCTATTTTGGTAGTAAAGATGGCACGCTCTATTGTTTGAATGCCTCAAATGGTGAACTGGTCTGGGAACATAAGACACAGGGTAAAATAGTCAGCTCCCCAACAGTGAAGGATGGAGTGGTCTATTTTGGTTCTAACGACATGAGTATCTATGCCATTAAAGCAGACGATGGCAGTCTTGTTTGGGCGACTCCACTGGCTAAAAAGGCCTCCAGCATGCGTGGTATCTATGCTTCGCCAACTGTTGGGGATGGCCTCGTCTATGTAGCTCGTAAGGCTTATAAGGTTTATGCACTGGATACCAAAGATGGGCATATTGTTTGGGAGTTTAAAACCCATTCATCCAACTATGCTACACCAGTGCTTAGTGGCAATACCTTATACATTGGTGGGTATGATCGCAAATTGTATGCGCTGAATGCCAAGACAGGTAAAGCGCAGTGGCAGGCTGCAGTGGATGAATGGATCTATGCCTCACCAACGCCATTTAAGGGTGGCGTTATGGTTGGCAGTAAAGATGGCATATTGAGTGCATTTAACAGTGCAGATGGCACGTTGCGTTGGACACAAAACTTGCGTGCTCCAATTAGTTCTACTCCAGCTGTTACCCAGAGTGGCATCGCTTTTGTAGCCAATGAATATGGTGAACTAACAGCGATTGATATTAAGAGTGGACAGCCTATTTGGCAGGAGACACTACAGGATGATGGCTTTCATTCCTCCCCAGCTATTGCGGGTGATCAACTCTATATTGGCACTATGAATGGCTACCTAACGGCTTGGGGGCAGAGGTAAATATCATGAATAATAGTTTGCCGAAGCTATTATTGGTTTTTTTGCTGCTTACCTTCTCGGGGTTTTCAGTAGTGGCAGAAGAAGATATCCATGTAAATCCCCACTGGTCTAAAACTAAAGACCAATGTCTTGCATGCCATGAGCATATCCCAAAGAGAGGGGGGAAATTACACCTTCGTTTTGATGGGAATATCAATACACTCTGTAACCACTGCCATTCTGAGATATCTAAGGATAAATACATCCATGCCAGTGGCATGATTGCGCCTCAGACAATGGTAGATAAGATGCCAGAGGAATTTCGTTCGGGGTTGGATGATGATGGGCGCATTACCTGTGCGGTATGCCATAATATGACCTACCAGTGTCTCAGTGAAGAATTTGGGCGTAAAGAAGAGAACATATTGTTTCATCGGGGGGCTCCTTTCGAGAAGCGGACGGAACTCTGTTACAACTGTCATGAGCCATCTGCCTATAAAAAGATGAACCCGCATGATCAGATCAATGATGAAGGCGAATTGAATACTGATATCTGCACCTATTGCCATGCTATTCTGCCTGATCGAAGAAATGTCAAAAGCATTGCAGATGTCTCATTCAAATTTGATAACTTTGACATGCTTTGTCTGCGTTGCCATACAGATGATGCCTATGCAGTGGGTTGTGTGATTGGTTATGAAAAGGGTGGCAACCCCATCTATCACTCCGGGCGACCAGATGAAGGTATGTCTGGGCGGATTGAAACTCATCAGGAAGGCGCTATTCTTCCATTGGATATTGTGACGGGCAAGATTTTCTGTGGCACCTGCCATAACCCCCATGAGCTTGGGGTGCAGCGTCGCAGTGAGGCTGATGCGGGTGCCGATTCTCATAAACGCTTACGGATTAGTAAAATGAATTCAGGGATTTGCTTGGGTTGCCATGATGCCAAGGAAATCAAACAGTTCCAATTGCCGTAAGTACATATCCGATGATGCAAAGGTTTAAACGAGGTACGCAGCTGATTTTGTTGGCTTGTGTGCTGTGCTTCACCCAGCAAATTAGCGCAGCTTCCCCCCCAAGTGATCTGCTCCCTATCGAATTGGTCAGGGTTATCGAAGGCGGTGACAAACTGGGCCTGCGCCACCCCAGCAATGTCGTGATGTCATCCAACAACCGAATCCTGGTACTGGATGGTGTCTCA
>JAJFJN010000107.1 GCA_021773975.1 Gammaproteobacteria bacterium
TTTGGTGTAATCAAGGGAAGCGGGAGCCAGATTAAAGAACGGAGCACCCGCCAATACGACCACTGTCAACATAAAGGCAAGATCTACCTCAATACGATTCTGTGATGCTGAAGCAGCATCCATCCCTTCCATGCTCTCCATGGGTTTCTTCACATGGGTGATGAACAGCCCAAGGAATGGGAGATAGAGCAGGCCTGTATCAGCCAGGATATCCCAAATATTTTCGTACATCAGCCATCCGAAGATGGTCAGGTAGAGTTCTAAAAAACTGCCGGTAGCCATGGGTTAATCCTGAAAGAGATAACGTAGAAATGTCCCGATAACACCCTGGATCAGGCCTACTTCGACAACTGCCAGCCACAGTGCAGCACGCCAGCGCCAGCTGAGTGCGAAGTGTAGTTTTTCACTGCTCCAGCGGTAGTGTTGGCCGAACCCAGCCATAAGGCGGGGCCATAGGGTGATGAGCAGCGCCAGTAAAAGCATCCGCCAACCAAAAAGATAGGATTTTGCGGTATCCAGATGTCCCTGGATGGCTTTGGGGTTCTCAAACAGTTGCCAGGTGGCCATCCCGATGCCAACCAGGATAATCAGCATGGCCAGGATTGCCATGCCGAACCAGAATGGTGACAATCGGCTGAAATGGGCAGCTATCCTCATGGGGTAGGTGCTCCACCTTCAAGCACCTTGCCGGGTGTTGTCCCAGTGCTGGTGGTTGTACCACTGGCGGCACGTCTTGCGCTTTCGTGTTTTAACAATACCAGGGCAGTCTTGCCGATCACCTCTTTACGCACTCTGCTCTCAAATAGCAGACTTTCGATCTCGGTATTGAGGGTGGCCAGGGATTGCTCAATCTCATCCTGTGCATCATCCGGGCCAGCTGCAATGTTGGGTTCTCGACGGCCAGTCATGAGCAACCGCCGGGCATACAATGCCTTCTCCATGACCTGAACCAAGGCAATATCACCGGCAAGTCGCTCGACGATCATTCCCTGTTCTGAAGGGGGCAGCTTGCGAATGGCATGGATCACCTGACGAGTGATGGCAACGCCAGGGCCAGAGACCTGATCCAGATTAGATAGCGTAAGAGGCGTAGTACCGGATACCAGACCCTGCAAGTCAGCCCCGACAGTAGTGCGGATAGTATTGTGTTCCGGTGCCAGCCCCACACCGGGTGTTGATTCACGGGCGCAGCCCTCACAGGTGCGTACTATTTTGTCTCCCGTTACCTTCACAATCCAGGCGCTGGCCGCAGCGGGACTGCTCCAGATTTTAGTGATTGGAGAGGCAGGCGTTACAGCAACAGAACCAGAAGCATGAGGTGCCCGGTTCATCGTGATGTTGTATCCAGCCTTCGCCGTATCAGCAATAATCCTCACTGGGGGTTGTGATGCACCTCCGGCACTACTACCCCCTAGCCAAGGTATGCCACTGTTCCCGGCATTGGTCTCAACACTATCCTTGGCTGTGGCAACATCTATGCCACCGCTTCCCATCTGCATCTTCCAGTCATTTCCCTTGGAGAGCACCACCCATTCATCAAAAGGATTTTTACCTTGTGAAATCTCTGCCTCCATCTGCTCGCAGCTCTTAGTAGCGAGGCTGATGGTCTCCTCTGCCTTGAGCAAGGCATTCTGGAATAGATCGTACAAGCCGGAGTTGGCTCGTTGCAGGATCAGTGCCGGTAGTGATGCAATGGCACTGGTTGCCGCCGTGATCATCTGATTCATCATCTGATCTGCGCCCGTCTTGATGTTGTTAAGGGTGTTAGTAACACCAAGAACTGGATCAAACTTGCCACAACTAAAGTTGACCCCCAGACTGGCAGCCCCGCCAATGGTGACAGTACTAACCAGGGGATTAGGTGCAGAAGTCAGCGGTTGGGCACCACCGATCTCGTAGTACCAGATACTGTCACCAATGGGAGCCTGTATTACTGCCCAGCTTTGATTGCAAAATAGGAGCGTCATTAACAGGCATACGCCCTGTACCTTGGTGTAGGTATGTTTCATTGTAATAATCCTTCTGAATTCAGGGATAGGGCATCCAATTCACAGAGAATAGGAACCACTGCCCTCTGCGGCGGCAGCACTTGTAGGGTCGCCACAGGTTCCAGGCATAATCACCACCACTGTCAACTTTTCCACCACCCCAGCTAGCAACTGATGTCAGATCATTCGTGCCAAATGTAGAGCAACTTCTGTCCGTTCTAGGAGTGAGCATCTGCCACTTTCCTGAGCGACTGTTTCTCTCGACCAGTGGGCCGGGAGGCCAGATTTTGCCTGAGTAGTAGGGTCTGCCTGAGAGAGGTATATAGACATGTGCTTGCCCACGCCGGGTCACAATATCGCCCACTCTCTGGGCTATGATGGCAGCCGCTTTGGGTTCATCGGTCTGGGTGTTCCAGCCGGTACGTGGGTAAAGACTGCCCCACGTATATGCTGGCCAGCTACCCATCTCCCGCATGCCGGGAATGACAGAGGCCGGGTAGAATGTTTCTGGTATTTCGGTACGCCATGAGAGTGCATCCAGAGCAGACTGAAAGTACGGGACGAAAGGTGTTGCCTGGGAGGGGCAAGACAGCCCACCGAGGGAGATAATGCGATTGATTGTTCCAATTGGATGACCGATGGCATCGGCCTCCCGGTAGATCATGTTGCGATGCTCCCGATGTCTGCTGCCTTCTGTGCGGTTGCCAGCACTACCAACCGAAACCCCAAGCAGGGATGACAACAGGGTGCCCGCTGCGGATTTTTGTACCCTGCCTAGCGTGGCACCCATCTCTCTCCATGGATTACCACCTAATTCATTGTAGGCACTGACTACTAAATCTGGATTGTAGTGGCCGACCTTCAGTGAGACCTTGACCTTACATTTGAACCCAGAGCAGCGGAGCCAGAAACAGGCGCCAATGGGTCTCCATTGGAGGCAGCTGATACCTGAAGCCGTCTTTGAGATGATCGAAACGGTATTGAGCGATCCAGCAAATATTGAAGAGGGAGATGCCAGCATGAGCACTAACAGCAGAACGGTACTCTGTCTTCTCATTGGGTCATCTCCTGCTGCCAGAGCTGATAGTGCTTGATGGCCTCATTGATGTCTGAAATGCCATAGATCACACTTGCTCCATCATCAAATACTATTGCGGGGATCTTTGTTAGTTCGTAGCTCATGGCCTTGGTGACACCCTCATAGGCCTGGTTCACCATGTCAGCAAGTTCGGCCCCAAGGTCATTCAGTCGCTTGAGTGCGATGGTTTTCGCTTGCTCAGGGTCTGGAGGTAGATCAGCGCTTAGTGCATCTTCCAGTCTGTCTGGAGCATCAAGATCGTAGATTTGGACGGGGACGGGGACTGAGACTGAGGCTGAGGCTGAGGCTGAGGCTGAGGCTGAGCTAGTGCCGGATATTGGATAGCGACCATTGGTGAACACCTCAATGCTGGAAGGCATTGAGGCTCCAGGGTCAGCAGCTTGGAGCAGCGGTGGGAAAAACGCTGCTATTAGGAGCAAGTGGAGTGTCGGTTTAGTCATGTCACGTCAAAGTTAATTTGTACTCTGACGTACTTTACAAGCCCACTACCTCCCGTCTATGGAAAACCCTTGAATCCATTTTCGAGGGTTTATTGAGGACACTGAGAATATGTTAATTATTGAGCTGTAAAGCCCAGATAGCACTCCATGCATGCTATTCTGCCAGTGCTGGGTGATTGTATTTGTGCTTCACTTGACTGCGGAATGGCCTGCTTAAAAGTGATCATTTTAGGGTTATGTGGTAATTGGCAGGAAACGACCCAGAAGCGGTCATTTAAAGGGAAAAGGATATCCTTATTCTAAAATATCGTTGAAAATCGTGTAATAGGCCGACGCGACAGTGTCACCAATAGTAACGACGCAGGTTAATATACGTTAAAAAGAGAGAAAATAATGAAACTTGTTAAGGCTAGAGTTACCGAATTCAGGAGTGTCAATGATTCTACTGAATTCGAAATTGGCGATATCACATGCCTTGTAGGTAAAAATGAATCCGGTAAAACAGCTCTTTTGAGGGCACTATACAAGCTCAACCCGATTATCGAAGCGGATGGAAACTTTGATGTAACTGATGATTATCCCCGCCGAGATGTTTCTGATTATGAAGATGCTATAGAAAACGACGAAAGAGAGCCAGCTACGGTAATTCGCGCAACATATGAGCTTGAAGAAGATGATATTAAAGCAGTGCAAGATATTTATGGAAATAACTGTTTTAACAAAAGCAAGCCATTAGTAACCTTATCAAAGGGGTATGACAACAAGCGTACTTTTAATGATCTCTCTCTGAATAAAGACTCCTCGCTGAAGTTTCTAATTGGTAAATATGACCTTCCCGGTAATTTCGCAGCTGAATTAGAAAAATGCGCTTCTATTGATGCTATGTGTGAACTGCTAGCCAGCACGGAACAAACAGAATCTATAAAAGAACTTACAGAAAAGCTTAAACCAATTGCTGAAAATGGCCTTCGATATGTTGTCTACAATAATATTCTGAGCAGTAGACTGCCAAAATACCTATATTTTGATGATTACTATCAAATGAAAGGGCAGGACAATATTGAAGCGTTACAGAATCGGCTACAAACAAACGCACTAGTTAAGTCTGATCACCCACTGTTGGGGCTGATCGAATTAGCAAGACTTGATTTAGCAGAATTAACAAACACAGGTAGAACCGAAGCTTTGCTTTCAAAATTAGAAGCAGCAGAAAATCAGCTTACTTCTAAAGTCTTAAAATATTGGTCCCAAAATCGCCACATTAGGCTCAAGTTTGACATAAGACCTGGACAATCTGGAGACCCAGAAGGAATGACGTCTGGAACAAATATCTGGGGACGGGTGATTGATACAAAGCATATGGTAAGCACGCCGCTACGATCCAGATCTAAGGGTTTTGTTTGGTTTTTCTCTTTTCTTGCATGGTATTCTCAGCTGAAACGAAAAGGTGAAAATCTTATCCTTCTTCTAGATGAGCCAGGGTTGTCATTACATGCCAAGGCTCAGGCGGATTTGCTGAATTATTTTGAAAAGGAACTGCGGCCATCTCATCAAGTAATATATTCAACACATTCTCCATTTTTGGTCAATTCAACTAGATTTGACCAAATACGAATCGTTCAAGATCTAAGTGTTGAATCGGTGAATGATGATGTCCCCGAGAGCAAGCAGGGAACTAAAGTTACAACAGATGTACTTGAAGCTTCTCCTGACAGCTTGTTTCCTTTGCAAGGAGCGCTTGGTTACGAAATACATCAAACTTTGTTTATAGGGCCAAATAGTCTCATTGTTGAAGGAGTTTCAGATCTGCTTTACTTACAATGTATTTCTTCTTTGCTTCAAGCAAATGGTGAAACCGGTCTCGATGATAGATGGGTGATTACACCTGTTGGAGGATCGGATAAGGTATCAACATTCGTTGCTCTGGTTGGTGCGCAGTCAAATCTTAATATTGCAGTGCTAATTGACTATCAGAAAAAAGATAAACAAAGTATTGAGAACCTTTTCAAGAAGAAGCTTCTTGAAAAGAAATCAGTTTTAACTTTTGCTGATTTTACTGATGGCGATGAAGCTGATATCGAAGATATGTTCAATGATGGGTTTTATTTGAAGCTGATCAACGGCGAGTATGGTTCAAATATCACCGTGTCTGATTTAGAAAAAACACAAGAAAGAGTGCTCTGTAGAATTGAAAAATATTTGGCGATAAACCCACTGCCTAAAGGAGCAAAATTCAGCCATTACCGACCTGCTCGATATTTTGTAGAGAATATTGGGACACTTAAAAAAGAGCTTTCAGAGCCACAATTGGATAGATTTAGAAATTCATTTGCTGCGCTAAATAAATTGCTTTAAGCAGCATTATTGCCGTGGATATTTGCCTAGCAAAGTGCTGCTGTCGGATAAATATCCTGCAGCGCTCCAAATTTTCCGCAGCCTTCTGTGTGACGTTAAGTGCCGTCAGTAATCACCACCTATTGAAGTAGTAAGGAATTAAAATTGTTCAATGTTAATGACCACATCGCGAAAATATCTGATAAGAAGATTGAAGCGGTTGTGAAGCCCGCGTTTGAGTTCTTTGAAGGTACTCCTTATTACCAATTAAATAACTTGCCAGCTTTTGATGGTGCTGGAGTATATGCTCTCTTTCTGAAGTCGACTAAAGGAACATGCTATGAAGGAAGCTTGCCATCAATGCATCCCATCTATGTTGGAAAGGCTGTTCCGTCAGGGTCACGGCAAGGAAAAAAGACTAGTACTGGTACAGCTCTAAAAAGTCGATTACGAAAGCATTTAAAGAGTATATCTGAGTCAGAAAACCTTGATACAGATGTTTTTTTATGCAGGTTCATGATTCTTCAGGGGCAAGCTACGGATATGATAAGTGCAATGGAATCATATCTAATCAGGCAATATAATCCTTTGTGGAACTCCTATATTGACGGCTTCGGAATTAATGCTCCAGGTGCTGGACGTTATAATCAGTCTCCTTCGGAATGGGATACTCTGCATCCAGGTCGGTATTATGCAAAGCAACTAACTGGTGCTCTAAGAGATAAAGATCAAATCATTAGTAAAATTGCCAGTTACAAACTTAAAAAGGTCAAATAGACAATGGCTAAAATGGCTTCTATTGAATTATTTGCCGGTGCAGGTGGTCTAGCTTTTGGGCTTCACAGTGCTGGCTTTGCTCCCAAGGCGGTAGTCGAATTCAACAAGGATGCATGCCGAACACTACGAGCAAATAAACTATTCACCTGTGGTATTGGAGTTTACGAAGGAGATGTAACCCAGTTTGATTATTTAAGTGTTCCTGAAACCATAGAGCTAATATCGGGTGGTCCTCCTTGTCAACCGTTCTCACTTGGTGGTAAAGCAAATGGTCACAATGATTCTAGAGATATGTTCCCGGAAGCTGTTCGGGCTATTAGAGAGAAAAAGCCTAAAGCATTCGTATTTGAAAATGTAAAAGGCTTACTAAGAAAAAGCTTCTTTGAATATTTCGAATACATCATTTTACAATTGCAATACCCCTCTATAGAAAAGAAAATATATGAAGAATGGGAAACGCATCGGGAAAGGTTAGAAAAGTACCATACACAGAACAAGCATTCTGATCTCGAATACAATGTTTTGTATCGTCTATTAAATGCAGCAGATTATGGTGTTCCTCAGAAAAGAGAGCGAGTATTTATTGTTGGGTTTAGATCAGACATTGATGCAAACTGGTCGTTCCCCCAGTCAACACACTCAGAAGATGCCTTGCTTTGGAGTAAATGGGTCACAAAAGAGTATTGGAAAAAGCATAAAATTCGATGCCCAAAAATAGACGAAAAAATCGAAATGAAGGTAGAGAGGCTAAAGCAAAAATACGGGATGTTTGAGCCTGAGTTGGAGCCGTGGGCCACAGTTCGAGATGCTATTTCAGATTTACCGGACCCTCAGTCTAAGAAAGCTGCGAAATTTAACCATCATGTTTTTAAAGATGGAGCCAGAATTTATCCGGGCCACACTGGCAGTTACATTGATGAGCCTTCCAAGGCACTAAAGGCCGGTGGCCACGGTGTTCCGGGAGGTGAAAATATGATTCGATATGAAGATGGTAGCGTTCGTTACTTCACTGTTCGTGAAAGCGCCAGAATTCAAACGTTTCCAGACAATTTTGGCTTTGAAGGTTCTTGGGGAGAAGTTATGCGCCAGCTTGGTAATGCTGTTCCTGCTGAGCTAGGAAAAAAAGTTGGGCAATCTATTTTTCGCGTTCTTAAATCTAAAAACACTTAACAAAGCACTACTCATCGGCAAACTTGAAGCGCAGCGGAAAATTTGCCGATGAGCTTAAGTGTTAAATGACCGCTTTGTTATTACCAGTCCTTTCTGCCAAGTGGTTCAAATGTAAGCGCTAATAAACCCGCGTCCTTCCGCCATCATCACGCAGAGCCTACTATGCCTTCACCATCACGAGGAGGCAATCATGAGTCTACAATCCGTCCAGCGCCGCGACATGTGGCAATCACACATCACACAATGGCTATCCTCTGGCCAGTCTCAGGCTGAATACTGCAGGTGCCACAATCTGGTACTGCACAGATTCACCTACTGGCGACATAAGCTGGAAACCACACAACCTCATGAAGTCAGCTCGCCTGAGAAAAAGCCATGTTCCGGTTTTATTCCAGCGTTTGTGGAGCCGCACGATCAACCACAGCTTTCTGTCAGCTTGCCCAATGGCTTTCGTATTGAAGGCATCAATGCAGCATCATTAGGCTTAGCGCAGCAGTTGCTTGAGGCGCTCAAATGATCATGCGGCCCAATCCTTCGTTGCCGCGTATTTATCTCTATAAAAACCCGGTGGACTTCCGAAAATCATTTCGCGGATTGGCGGCAATGGTGGAGCATGAGTTTGGCCATAATCCGTTCCAGGGCGAGCTGTATGCCTTTACTTATCGCCAGCGCAATAAGATCAAGTGTCTCTTTTGGGAAGACAATGGTTTTGTGCTCTATTACAAAAGCCTGGTGGAAGAGAAATTCAAATGGCCAAGGCCTGGAGATGAGCTTATAACCTTAACGGGTGAGCAGTTAAATTGGCTTCTGGATGGCTATGATATCTGTGTGATGAAACCGCATAAAACACTGCATTTTCAATCACTCGGGTGATGATTGCGCCATTGAAAACAGGTATAATAATGGCATGCAAAACAGGCGTCACGAACATCATCAACCGCTGACTGATATTGAGCAATTGATCTCAGAAAAGGATGCACTGATCGATGAAAAAGATGATCTTATAGAAAAGAAGTCGCAAGTCATTGAAGCACAAAAGCACCGCATCAAGGTCTTGGAAGAGGGGCTTAGACTGCTCAACCGCAAGCACTTCGCACCCAGCAGTGAACTGCGTAAATTGCAAGGTGACCTCTTTAATGAGGTAGAGCTTGCTGCCAGTGAAGCGGAAACCACGCCAGATAAATCCACCCTGCCAAAACAAATTCGCACAAATTCGCAAATTCGGGGTCAAAATTCGGGGTCAAAAATTCGGGGTCAAAATTCGGGGTCAGGTCTTGCTTTTTGCCTCTTGTTTCTTAATGATTCTGCTCACTCTTGAATAGTGGAGACTAAAGTAATCCCCAATCTCCTTCATACTATACCCACCACTCTTATAGGCCAGAATAATCGCATGATCTCT
>JAJFJN010000108.1 GCA_021773975.1 Gammaproteobacteria bacterium
GTATGTTCGCATAATGGCGCAGTATAGTCAAATTACAAGGGCATCATAAAATCGAAGGGTTTAAAACGCGTGTATTTCAATGTGTTGCGCTGCAATTAATTAAATTTTGGGTGATTTTGTTTTTAAGTTAATGCCATTGGCGGAGCAGCTCCCAGCTGTGGGCGCTGAAGAGGCCGAGGTATTCGCGGGCGGCGTCATCTTCACAGGCTGCTGCCAGGGTGTCTGGTGTCAGCTCTGCGTAGCAGTTGGGGCAGTGGAGACGATTGGTCACTTTAATCTACCCAACCTTCAAAAGGGGTGCCGTCATCACACCGTATGGGCATGATGACGGCCTTCCAATCTTTGCCGGTTATGAGTAGGGGGTTTTGGCCCTTGTATTCATCAATCCGTTCGGGGATGTAGACATCGCACTCACCAGGCTCTACGCAGTTCACGATGCCTGCGAGCAGCTTTAGGCTGATGGTGATGTCGCCAATTTTGCCGCGTGATTCATAGTCGTAATCTATCCAGCAGGATGTTTTGCAGTCTGGGCATTCTATTTCGCCTTCGTCATCACATTTGCCGCAGCTACCATCCTTGCAATCTGGGCAAGGTACATATCCTTTGCTTTGACATGTTCCACACCAGGTGAATACAAAATCTCCTGCCCAGCTGCGTAACGCATCTACAGTGGTTGAGCGCCCCTTGAGGCTTGTTGTGAACATCGTCTCCAGGACTTTGAGCGTTGATAGGTGGCTCTCGGGGATTTCGGGATAGCGTTCTGCTGTTGGTAGCAGTACTGCGCACAAACCATTGGTTGCAAAGGTTTGACCTTTGTAGATCCAGGGGTGTTGGGCTATCTCTCGACATTCATGTGGTAGGCAGATTTGTTCGTACCATTTGTGGTCGCTCATTGTTGGGTCTCCTCTTCCTGTGGCGCTATTCCCCACCACTCGTAGAATTCATGGTGATAGCGGATGGTTTCGGCTTTGATTAGGGCGATAACATCTTCTTCAGTTGATCCCGTTGGGATCTTTGCCAGGTCTTCTTTTAGCCATTCTTTCCAGGCACGTTTGCGCCATTGCTTGAGGCTTTCGAGTACGCGCTGTTCTAGTTCTGGGTCGCTCCAGAGCCACCCCAAATCATCTACACCCAGGCCGTTGTTGTGACGCTTGGTCATACGTTTGGCGTATTTGCCGATGGCTGATTCGGCGGGGTCGTCGATGATGCCTTCCTGGTGCATGTTGATCCACAAAGCACGGATTACATCGGCCACAACGCCTCTGGATTTGGGGC
Organism: Gammaproteobacteria bacterium; assembly: GCA_021773975.1. Classification (GTDB taxonomy): domain Bacteria; phylum Pseudomonadota; class Gammaproteobacteria; order Chromatiales; family Chromatiaceae; genus WFXD01. Next base: position 1,276 of record JAJFJN010000108.1, read on the forward strand.
CGTATTTGCTGCGGTTGTTGTTCTTTAAGAAACCCTTTTTGCGTAGCTCTTTGACGATGGCGTCGAGCTGCTCGGTGGTCATGTCTGAGCAGCTTCTATGTTCTGTTTTATCTTGCTGCCAATCTTTGCGGGCATCTTCATCACCACTCCACATGGCTTTGCCGCCGATGTGGGCGAGTTGGATTAGGGTGGCGCGTTTTGATCTAGCCATTGCCATTCTCCAGATATGCTTTTTTCTTGGTTTGCACAGGTCTGTTTAGATAGATATCACCAGCTGCATTATTGCCTGCATATGCTGCATCGTAGTCGCCTCTATCTATGGCTGTAGTTGGTTTTTTGTCGTAGGTTCCCAGTTTGCTAAACTGCTTTTTTTTGTAAGCATCAATGGCTGTTTTTTCAGCTTTTGTACCTGCAAACTCTTGTACCTGATCAGCTACGCGGTAGACCCATTGCTGGCAAAAAATATTAGCCCTACGGATTTTGGTAGTGCGCTTGCAGCGCTTTTGGGTTGTGAGGTATTCACGGCGGTGCTTTTTGAGCTGCCGGTGGAGTACTTCAAATGTGTAAGCGGCCAGCTCGGGTTTAGTGGCTGCACCTATGAAGCGGACCGTAGTATTGCGCCAGTTGCTGATTTCAAGAATTGGTTCACAGGCAAAGGCTCCAGCTATGACTTGAGCAAGGGTGCTGACCCAGGCTGCTGGCCGGTATTTTGCACCTGTACTTGCTGTCTGTTCTGTGACAGCAGAGGCGGCAACATCAATATTGGTTAGCCCATGCTTTTTCATTAAAGCTTCTGCCTGGCGTTTGGCAGCTTCGGCTTCTGCTGGGTTGTCTGAGTTGGCCAGGGCCAGGCATTTGGCTATTTTGGCAGCGATGCGCTTGATGTCTTTATTTGATTCTGTCTGGCTCATTTTCTTTGCTCTCTTTTCCTTTTTGGTTGTACTTGGGTGTCGCAGGATCACCAGGGCTATAAGGAGGTTTGGTTTTGCTCCCAGCTCCTGCTGCAAGGGTTATTCGTCACTGGCCTTGCGATAACGGCTCCATTGCGGAGCTAGGAGTGTTCTATGCGTGTTAAAACCTCATATGCAGGTAACATTTCCGGCATTTCACCCAGTGCTTCGAGCTGTCCGTGTGATTCAGCAAAGGCGCAAACTAACCGTCTGTATGACTCTGTACCGAGCATGTGATAACTAAGCTCTGCATGAGTGACCATGCGATTTAACAGATAGCCAATGGCTTTTTGCATTTCGGTTATATGTTGATCTGGTGACATATCGAGGCCTCCTATAGGCTGGCTAGATCGAGCGATATTTGATTGAAGTTGTCGGTGTCACCTACGCGTTCGTAGACACGTAGATAGCTGGCTTGTGAGGCGACCTGGCGTGAATCTTTGATAATCTCCATGGCCTGGTTCCACTTTGTATATTCAGCACCTTTAAACTCATGCTTAGTCAGTCCAAAGATCTTATTAACATCCATCTTTCCTTCTTTATTAACATCAAAGGCATTCATGACTAATGTTCGTATAAGGTCATTTGCTCCGACTGACAGTTCATCTATGCACTCATCGATCAATGCTTTGGCAACATGGATGCGCTCATCAAAGTAATTACGATCAGCAACTGAGTATTGAATTTTGTAGCGACCGTCATAACTCAAGAGTGAAACGTTGCCCTTTTTTCCACCAAGGGTGACACCGTAGTGCTCTGCGCAACGTTCAACAAAACCATGAACATCATCTAGCGTGGCACTTTTAAAAGCAGCCATTGAGGCTTGCACAGCCTGCGCATTCTTGACGACCTTCTTTACAAGCTGATCACGCTCTTTGTCGTTCTGTTTTACCTTGCTCTCAAGTACAAGGTCGCCTCTGGCATTCCGCCAGTAGCCTGATGGGATTTGGGTTTGCTCGGTCATAATGTTTGCTCCAGGCGCTTTTTAGATTGGTACTTAGGTAAACAGGCCTTTATCGGTGCTCCAGGTGGCCCTAATATTTCCCGCTGATGGCAAACTTCCCACCCAACTAGCTTTTCAGTGCGTCGCCTTGCATAAGGTGTATCTCTACAGTTCAAAAATATGGGGTCGCGAGGAGGTATCCCACCAAATGGATCACTTCTTTCACGTAATAAAATGAGTTTTCTTTGAATGTATGAAGCGGTTAACCAGCGCATTGCTCTTCCTCCCAGCGGATGTGGCAGGCACCCAGTCCAGCCTGGCCGTAGAGTGGGCCATTTGTCTGTGGGCGCACTCTGGTGTAGCCGTCTGTAAACACGGCCAGCGGGCTTTCTGGGCGCTTGATATGAATGATGGGGCGTGGTTGGCGCAGGTCTATACCGGTGTATTCCAGTTTGTGCTGCTGCAGGCACATGATGGCTTCTTCAGCCAGCGCCAGTTGGTTCATGACGTTGGGTACGGGTACTTTCATCGCGAGGTGTGACATGGTTAGGTTCTCCGGTTTGGGCAGGTGGGGCAGGTGTTAAATAGCTGCACACGGAATGGGTTGTGAGTAGCTAGCTCTTTCTCTTGGCTGCTGGCGCATACGTCTCTGGGTATGTCGCCAAATACGGGGCAGGTGATGGTTGCGCCCATGTAGGTTCCTTCTACTTTGTCACGTAGTTTTAAAAGACCTATTTCATTGGGATAAACGCCGTTTAGCGCCTGGCTAATGGTGGTTTTAGATGCGCCTATTTTTTGAGCTACTTTTGCTTGGCTGGTTCGGTTGCACTCTGCATCCAGCACTTGTAGCCACTCTTCTTTATTGCTCATTTACGTGCTCCTTTGGCCAGACCACTTTTGCTAGATTTTGATCCCATATCTGTTTTACGCGCTGCACCATTGGGGCTTTGGTGCCGGTGTTTTGTGTGGGTAGCAGTAGGTATTGGCGTTGTTCGCCATCGCCACAGGTTTGCAGGTAGCCTGCTAGCTTTAGGTGTTTGAGATAGCTTTTTACGGCGGTAAGTTTTATGGGGTGCTCTGGGGTGTTGACGTATCCCAGTAGTGCTATAGCGGTTAGTGGGTGCCTGTTTATTCTTAGGCATTGCCATAGGCGCTCTTGGCCTTGCCCTTGAGTGACTTCTTCGCCATTTTTGCGTAGGCGTGGGGCATCAATGCCGCTGTCTTTTAACAGGGTGTAGCTGTTTACTCCGCCCCGTCTTGCTGGTCTTTTGCAGTTAGTTATACCTGCGGCAGTTAGACATGTAAGGTAGTCTCTGATTTTGCTGAGGTCGGGGTAACCAGGTAGTTCGCCACGTATCTCTTTTGTGGTGAATGGCTTTTGATCACGCCCCAGTTTGCGGATGGCTTCCCAGATGGCTTGCCGGTCATTTTTGGGGCCGGTGGCGGTGATGTCTACGGGTTGGCGTGACATTAGCGTGGCCTCTTTGGTGGCTTGCCGGTGTAGAGTGGTCTGTTACCCCAGGTGGCTTTGTCTATTATTTTCCAGCCTGTTTTGCTGGCTTCGTCGCGGATACGATCCAGGTTTACGATGACTCGCCTTACTGAGCCTTCGGCTTTGTCTATCAGGTGTTTGAGTAGATCTTCGGCCACCTCTATTCCATTGGCGTAGATGTTGGTTAGGGTTTGGGCATCGGCCAGGGTTACGGGTTGAGCTGTTATCCAATCGAGCACTCTGCCGTGCAGGCGCTCCCACTTTTCTATGGTGTCAGGGAGCTGCTCTTCTCCGATGAGGACGATGGTGCAGCCCATGGCGGCTTCGTGGATATCTTTGATTAGGTTTGCGCCGCCTGCTTTGTTGAGCAGGATGTCGGCTTCATCAATGAAGAGGGGTTTGCCTGATCTGGCCAGTTGTTCTGCTATTTGTGCGCCCATCTCGGGGATGGTTTTGGCAGGTGCTATCTGCATCTCTTTGAGTACAGCTTGCAAAAAGGCTTTACGGGTCCAGATGGATTGGACGGCAACGTAGTAGCCGCGCATTCTTACGCAGACAAACATGGCGGCGGTTGATTTGCCGTAGCCGCTGGGGCCATGGAATTCTATGATGCCTGGTAGCCCCATGGTGCGATTGATGGCTCGATCCAGGGCTGACATGCATAGCCCGACGTTTGTCAGTGGCGCTATAGTGATGTTGCTATCGTTTTGTGACATACTTCTACCTCCTAGTTGCACTCGGCTTGTACCCGCTTCGTGGATGTTTTGGGTATTTGTCCGAGTGTTTTCTTAAGCCCCTTTTTTGGGTCTGTTAGTTGCCCATGCTTTGGGCAAATTCTGCTTCCATCTCTCGCATTGCCCGGCAATATCCTGCCTCTTTAAAACGCTGGTAAAAGGCGTTTTCATCGTCATTTAATGACGTTTTATGGGTATCCAGTTCTTTCCAGAGTTCGTAGCGCTCTGGGTCGCCATCTGGGATGCGGAAAGCTGGTTCTGCTTCCATCTCTTCTTGTATTTGTTTCAAGCCGTGTTTTGCCAGCTCGATGATGGTTGGGTCGGCTGGTTTGGCTTCTATGAGGGCAGCACCCTCTTCGCGGACGGCATCCAGTTTGGTTTCAAGGCGATTTACCCGTCCTTTTTCACGTTTGGCGTGGGCATGGTCGAGCATGCTTTCGGTAACGTAGGGTTTGGCGTTGGCATCACGTTTTGCAATGCAGAGTAGTTCACCGCTTTCTGCTGAGACCCATACTTTGTCGCCCTCTGTGGGCTGAAAGGCTACTCGTACAGTGTCGCCGTGGTATGAACGTAGCTCTTTGCTGAAGTAGCGGCCCCAGGGGAGGCTGACTTCGCCGCGACTCACTTTGCGGGTTTCTGCGGGTAGCAGGTCGTGTAGATCGTCGTGTTCCAGTTTGGTGGGTTTCCACCCTTCATCCAATGCTTGTTTCCAGGCCTGGTTAGGGGTTTGGTTTTTTATGCTGCAATGAGGGTGGTTGTTGTATTCGGCTATGGCTTGTTTGCAGCCTGTTAGAAAGTCTTCCCATCCAATCAGGCCGGTGCTGTCTTCGTCTGCTTTTTTTAGGGCTTTTTGGAAGTACTCCTGGTCTACATCTTTGCCGCAGTAGAGGGTTGAGTTTTTGGCAAGGGGGATCCATACGGAGCTGTTGAAGCGCTCGATTAATCCACGAGCCTGTGCCCGCCATGCTTGTGAGAACATCATGGTGGTGCCGAGCCTGTTCATGGTGCCTTTGTGCTGATCACCCCTGTAGGCTCCATTGTCGCTATAGTGGATAGCGGGTACGCCACATTCTTGGTTGAGCACCATATCGTGCAGCGCCATCCAGATGGCGTATTGGCTTTCGTTGATCCAGGCTGAGAAGCCGATGGCTTTGCGGGTGGCTACATCCAGGTAGGTGGTGACTTCAGGGCGAAACCGCCGTCCGGTTTTGGGGTGGCGTACGTAGGCTTTAAACAAATGGCCATCTACGGTTACGACATCCATTGGCCAGAGGCCATCGGTGGTGCGCCGAACGAAGGGCTGTATGGAGCGTCTTGCGCGGGTCAGCATGCGGCCGTATTGAGCTATCTCTACTGGCAGGCTCTTTATGAAACGTTCAGCAGCTTTTTGATTGGTGGGGGCTTCAATATCGGGGTAATGTTTTTCCCAGTCACGTACCACTCTGGCTATGGTTGGTTTTTGGGGCTGTTGGTAAAGCTTAAGAAAGTAGGGTTTCCAAGCGCAGTAGGTGGCTTTTCGACCGGTGTGAGCTGGGGCGAGTGCTGCTAAGCCTCCATCGCTGTAATTCTTCCGCCAGCGGTAAATGCTGGCTCTATCTATTACGTTCTTGCCACGGCTTTTGTTCTTTGATTTTTGTAGCGCTAATAATGTCTCTGGATGCAGTTCGTTATTTGTTGCCTTTTTAATAAATGCATCAAGTGCTTTGCCTTTGCTGGTATGTATGGCTATTTCATCAATATTGGTCAGTATGAGTAACCGTGCTTTGGCTACATCTAACTGCCAACTTTTCAGCTCGCTGATTAGCTTGGTTTCAACGGGTACGGGTGGTTCTGCTGGTGCAGCTACTGCTATCTCTGTCACTGCTTTCTGGATGAGGGCGTTTTGGGTTGCTTGGGGGAGGCTGGATAGGTGGTATTCCCAGCCTTTGCCTTGGGCTTTTTTGCTGCGCTCAATCTCGCCACGATCCCCCATTTTATTTATACCTCGGGGGGTGTTTGGCATGCCAGGCATACCTGCCAGCTGGTTGGCTGTGTACCGTTCCGTGGTCACTGCTCGCTGCCTCCCAGGTTGAGTTCAGGTTGTTCGTAGTAGGTGATGTTTTGACGATGCCAGGCTAGGTTTTTTAGGGCTTGTGTGAGTTCTGCTTTGGTCTCTTCTATACCTGCATCACCCCTATGAAATTTCATAAGCTTGGCGGAGGTTTCGGTCAGCAGAATTTGCAGGTCGTTGAGTTCTTCTGCGCTGGCTGTTTTGCCGATGGGTATTTCTATGATGATGCGCCCATTGGTTGCAGCCATGTATTCGGTTACTAGGTGGATACCGCAAATCTCTTCGTAGGCCTCAACTTTTCCGCTAGGCATGCTGGCATTTGCCAACCATTTGTAGAGTGCTTCGTCTGAGGTATCGAGCTTTTCAGCTATCCGCTCAACACTGAGGTTTTTCTTCTCTTTTGCATGATCTTTACAAAGGCGAAATGCATCCCTGAGATTGCTGGGTTGAACCCGTTTCCAATTTCTTCTATGTTTTGGAAATGTCATTTTTAAGCCTCTTCCAGAATTTGCACTAGCGCCGATCTAGGGCGATTGCTAGGCTGTAATCACACGTTACGGAGATTGCAGATGATGAAATGGATGACAGTATTTTCACGCGGCTTCCCCCTTTGTTTTTGGGGTACAATCAATCTGGTTTGGATACCGGCTTGGCCATATTTTTTGGGCAGTTTCATTGATTGCTTCAGCAATAAGACGCTCCCCTTTTGGCCATGGTCTATGGAGTGCATTTTTCAGCGTGTTCCTGTTCTGGTATCCATGATGTATAGAGAGCCTCGAAAGAGACCATCCAGCTTTACGTAAAGAAGCTATTACGTCGGCTGGATGCCAGTCCTTTTCTTGGTTTTTTTTGGTGCGTGTCGTTGTCCTCATGTGGGTAACAATAGCGCAGATATTCTAGTGCAGCAAGAAGAAAATCTAGTTCCTATTCTTTTTCGTCTAGAAAATAATCTAGCATAGCGTTAAGTGATTGATATGAAAGATAAAAAAACAGCATCGGAACAGCATATTGAGAATCGGAACTCGGTTCCGATTCTTGCATCTGGAATCGGAACTAGAATTTCTGAGGCAGCAAGCAAGGTGGGGACTAGAAAAAGTGCTGCTATTGCTGCTGGCGTATCTTCAGATACATTGCAGCGTTATATTAGTGAAGGGGTGAAGCCATCCTTTGAACCACTGGTTGGTTTGGCTCGGGCGGCAGGGGTATCACTGGAGTGGCTTGCTACAGGCGAAGAGCCTCTGAGGAACCCAGTTCACGAACCACCTGCTGATCATCAAGTTTCAGAAAGCGAGTTCGATAAGATACTAGAGAAGGTTGAAAATGCGGTTGTTATTATTGAGTCCGCTCTTAAAAAGCGGGGGGCGAGTATGTCGCCCGAAAAGAAAGGGAAGTTAGCAGCCATGTGTGTTGACTACCTTTATGACCTTCCTGAAGATGAAAAACCAGACACAGCCAAGATTCTCCGGCTTGTAAAGTTCGGAACATGACTATCACTAGGATATGCCGCCTGACGCAATATCTCAGGATGAGACCACCCAGGAAAGACTCCAGCAGACAATCCAAGATGTAGCTCTTGGGTTGAAGGTCGCACTTGACCGTTCGCCACGTACAATAAGTGACCAGAATTATGCGGAACTAGTTGGCAAATTAAGTGTGCTTTATTTCACAGAAAATACTAATAATACTTCTATACTCAGTAGGGTTATATCATTAATAATTAATAAAAAAGGTGAAGGGATGAGTGGTAAGGAATTGGAGTTAAAAGACTTTTTAGATAATTCTCTAGATGAAAATAATAATAAACCCCATGCTTTGCAATTTAATGTATCTGATGGCGGCTCTATTCAAATAGAGCAATTTATTTTGCAGCAGCACGTTCATAAGACTGAAAATAAAAACGATTAAATTTGGAGGGGAAGCATCATGAAGATGACCCAATGCCCAGGGTGTGGCGCGCGAATGCCTGTTCTAATGAGTTATTGCACTAAGTGTGGTGAGCCGATTGCGGCTCGTACGATGAAAAAACCACCACCACTGCCTGGCGTTGGCTCTGTATTAAAGGTAAGCAGAGAGATACCCTGTTCATCGTCCCATAGAGCGCTACCATTATTATTAACTATTTGCGCTATGCTTTTTGCTTATTTAGTAATAGATGCACCAAACGGTGGGCGCGGCACCATTTTTGCCGGGGGACTGATGACTGTTGCAGGCGTGTTTATTTATTTTTTACCATCATTTATTGCTGATAAGCGTAATCATCATAACAAGTCACCCATCTTTCTAATAAATCTTCTATTAGGGTGGTCGTTTCTTGGATGGCTGGCTGCTCTGGTTTGGTCGGTATCGGCAGTTAAACCCAATAATAATGGTGTCTTAACTAGTGATTAAACTATTTGCATTTCAAGTGTCGAAAACTGGGGTTATTGCCAAATCCATGCTTTTTGTCGCAATTTGTCTTTTTCTTTAATCAGCGGTTAAATTGGCTCTAACCCATTGCCCCTGGTTTCCCGTTACACCTAATGCGTGATTTTGAATTTGGATTATTATTTCAGCTTCTCGCGCCTTTAAATCTGACAGCTCTTCAAATAAGCTTAAAAGATCAACATCACCTTTAACCATAAACTCTCGATCTATTCCCCGCGCCTTGTCTTCTTCCTCAAGCCGCATAGCAAAGCGGTTTAGAGCTGATTTAGTGATATCGTAACCCAGGTTATTTAGCCAAGCTGTTAAACCTAATTGCGTGTCTGTCTGTGCACGTAAACGTCGTTTCAGTTCAATACGCACATCAAGCGGAAGCTTGCTTAATGATGATAATCTAGCCATTTACCATTCCCTTGAATTCCCATAATTATGATCATATCGGGAAAACTCATCCCATTAAAGTCCAATTTATCTCGATTTATCCCGCATCCCTTTTATTCGCATACTAAGTGTCTCCCTACATACCTGCGTATTCATTATTCCAGCGCAGTACGTGAAGAATGGGAATGAACGGCTTATCATGCTGAGCAGCGCATGATTGCACACAGAAAGGAAGCTGGATTACCCCAAGCCAGAGGGCATAATCTAAAGCACACCTTTGGCCGCCGTTTGCGTACTGCTGGAGAAGAAGGAGTATGTGATCGCGGGCAAGGAAAACCCGAACTAGTAGTATTGCGGAGACTTTGCGTGAGCTAGCTCACGCAAAGAGGATAACTTACAAAACCCAAAACAATCGTAAGCTATTGATATATATGGTGGCCAGGGACAGAATCGAACTGCCGACACGGGGATTTTCAGTCCCCTGCTCTACCGACTGAGCTACCTGGCCGAAATGAAGGGCGTATTAGACCGGCATGACGCGCCTACGTCAAGTAGGCAGGCGCACCAATTTGAAAAAAGATTACTCTACCAGCAGTGCTGTGCCTGTGCCGAAGAAAAACTGCTCCATATGATCTTCAACAAACTTGCGGGCTTTGGGGTCTGTTGGGTTAATACGGTTCTCGTTGATTATTTTGGTCTGCTGCGTCATCCACAGCTGCCAGCCCTCTTTTGAGACATTTTCAAAGATACGCTTGCCCAGATCACCTGGATATGGAGGGCGATCAAGTCCTTCTGCTTCGCACTTTAGCTTTACACAATTTACAGTCCGGCTCATGGGTCTCTCCTCATGATTTATCTTGAATTTCTTTAATCAGACGCGCTACCGGGGCAGCCAGGCCACATGCGTCAGGGTGTGCAGGGTTATACCAGAGTCGGCGGCCGGCTTCCATAACCAGATCTATTTGCGCTACTTGGATCTCCAGTGGGGTGATATCCAAATGGAAGTGAGAAAAGGTATGCCGCCTGACGGGCCAGCTTGATTTGAGTTGCCCTGACAGACCCAGCTTTTCACGACACCACTGTTCTGCCTGGTCTTCAGCTGGGCACTCTGGCAATGACCAAAGCCCACCCCAGATACCGCTCGGTGGACGCTGCTCTAACATGATCTCACCCGCTCTATTTACTAAAATCAGCAAACATGTAGTGCGTACCGGCACTGTTTTTCGTGGCTTGGGGGCGGGGTAATCTCTCTCTTTACCCTGAGCATGGGCTTGGCATATCTTCTTCAAAGGGCATTCTGTGCATTGTGGTTTCGTGCGGGTGCAGACCAATGATCCCAGGTCCATCATGCCTTGGTTATAATCAGCCACTCGCTCATTGGGTGTGTAGCGCTCAGCAAGCTGCCAGAGCTGCTTTTGCACTTTTGCCTGCCCTGACCATCCGGTTATCGCAAAACAACGCGCCAGCACCCGCTTAACGTTGCCATCGAGAATAGCATGCCGCTGCCCAGCACCTAATGACAGTATCGCTCCAGCCGTGGAGCAACCAATGCCTGGCAGTGCCAAAACCTGATCAAACTCAAGTGGAAATACACCTGCATATTCATCCCGTACCTGCTGAGCTGCTCGGTGTAAATTGCGTGCCCGTGCGTAATATCCCAAGCCAGACCAATGATGCAGCACATCATCAATAGTGGCATTGGCTAATGATTCCACATTGGGAAAACTTCGTATGAAGCGTTCAAAATAGGGGATAACGGTTGCGACCTGGGTCTGCTGCAACATAATCTCTGAAAGCCAAACCGGGTAAGGGTGTTGCTGTTGCCAGGGCAGCTCTTTTCGCCCGTGGCAATCAAACCAGCTCAGCAGCGCTTGAGAGAAATCACCCTTGGTTGAACTGGTTTTAGCTGCTTTTTTAAAAGCTATCGGAACAATCCTTTTAACTTATCTTTTAAGGCATCAGGCAGTTTGCCTTTCAGTTTTTCTTCAATCTTTTGTTCTACCTTTCCCGCCACCATTCGCTTTGCCAGTTCATCCATATTTGGTTTTACTTTTGGGTTTGCAAAAGAACCCGTTATTTTGACTGGCACAGGCACTCCCAGGAGGTCTTTTATATCCTTGCTGCCCTGCCCTTCCATTGACTCTACTATGGTTGTAGTTAAATTATAATCCAACTGCTCTTTTATTAGATTAACCTGCCCTTTGCCATCTACACGTAAAAAAGGCGATTTGGCTGATAAATCTTTATTCACCAGAATACCCTTGGTGATAACAGCTGTTCCTCCCAGTTCACTAAAGTCCGTCTCTGGCTTATCACTTGCAGGGGGTACTGGTTTGCCTTTTATTTTCGCCCAGGTTTCACGAATGGTTTGGGCTAGATCAATGCCTTTCACAGCGCCCTTTTCAAAGCGAAATCCAATGTCACCATTGAGATTGCGACGAAAGGCTTGCTCTGTATTACCCCGTGTTTTTAGATTGGCGTTAAAGCGCCCCACACCACGCAACCGACCATCACCCGTAAGATCCTGCAACAATGGTTCTGCCTGTATATTGCTTACCTGTTTTGTAATCTGTAGCAGTGGCTCTTTGCCTCTAACATCTATTTTCACTTCACCTTGAAGGTTACCCTGGTAGAAAGATTTAACCTGCTGCCCTACTTGAATATGCCCATCTTTGGCTTTGACCTTCAGTTCAGCATCTTCAACCAGCAGCTTCTTCACTGTTAGGCGACCAATACGGAAAATACCATTGATATCAAGTTGGCGTAACAGCTTAACGGGCAGCAGTTCAACCTCAGGCTGCATGCCCGGTTTTGCAGTTGCAGCCGGTGCTTTAGTTGGCGGTGTTACCACACCCTCAGCTTTGACAGGCACGGCCTCATCTGCCGGTGGCGGTAGATATCGATCCAAGTCAATCGCATCAACACTGAGGTCAAAACCAATAGCAGGCATTTCTGCTGCTAGATTATTTACCTTTATATTTCCTGTGAGATTTGAATCATCCAACTTCAATGTGAGCTTTTTCAGATCCAGATTCTTAGGGGTTCCAGCTAGCTGCAACGCCAACGCTACGCTAGTCAGCACGGTTGCATCAGCGGTGACAGGCATAGGCAAATCATGCTGTGTAAGCCAATCTCGCAGGTTTACATCTGCCAGCTTCAGCTCTCCATTGAATGCAGGGTCATTAGACAAGTCAGTTGCTGCAAGGTCACCACTCAGTGCCAGGCCATTCAAATTCAGCTGCAAGCCATTAAGCTTTAGATGCTGTGTTAACAGATTCAGTGCCAGCCCTGTCTCCAGTTTGAGTTTCACAGGCTTGCCATTTAATACTTCGCTTTTGGCATCTACACTCAATATCAACTTACTAATATCAAGCTGATCCAGCTCTGCACTTAGTTGTGGACTGCCACTCAGTTGAATATTAGCTTTAACAGCTGGTGTTTGATTATCTACAACAAAGCTCAATTCCAAGTCTATTGGCTGGCCTGGCATGATCATGCCAACCTGTAGGTTAAGCTGCTGAATACTCACCTGTTGGCCGCTGCTATCATCACGCCAACTGACATTGGCATTAGAGACCGTAACCCCGCCCACGGCTAATCCCGCCAGCGGCATGGCTGCCTTTGAATCTGATGCTGTGGTTGTTTTGGATGAGCTTCGTTCTACTTTGGTTTTATGCTCATAGCTCTGTTTTTTATCTGCACCCGCCAGATCACTCCAGTTTGTGCTGCCATCTTTTGCTTTAGCCAGATTAAGCACCAATCCATCCAATAAGACGGTATCCACCTCAACTTGCTTGCTCAGTAGCGGCATCAATTGAACCCGAACCGCTGCTTGCTTAATGGATACAAAAGGCGCATCACCAAACCCTTTGGCATTGCTTAATTTAAGCTCGCCCAACTCCAAGCCCAACCGAGGAAAAACAGAGAGCGAGATCTCTCCATTGATTTGAAGATCACGCCCTGTCGCCTCTTTTACTTTATCTACTATTTCATCCCGGTAATCATTGGGATCAATTACCAGTGGCGCAATAATTACAACTGCCACAACCAACACAATCACTAAACCCAATAATCCAGCTAAAGCTTTTAGGATCTTCACTATGAATGTCCCCTAAGAATCCGATTTAAAATTAGTCCATACTACCTTAGCAAACATCAGCCAAAAATCATTCAAACAACAAGATAAACCATACGATATAGATTAAGGAGTATAGCCTTGCAAAAGGGAGATATTTAAAAGACACGCAAGAAAAATATCAAAAGAGAGGATAATAATGAGCAGATAGCAAGAGCAAGAGTTGAATTCACCTCACTGACTTGAAAAGGTGCAGCCGCTTAAGAGGCAGCATCAATTCCCTCTGAGCGCTTCACGTTACCTTTAAAAACCATCAGAATAACGGCCCTGACGCCCACCCTCTTGAAACCAGCACCGACTCAATCAAGACATCAAATCAGGGATTTTGATGGCTCACAACACCAAGAACATTTTTTATTGTTGAAGATTACTGCATAAATCTCTTACAAACCAAAATGATATCCCATAAAATCAAATGGCAACACGTTCTAACCTATGGGTAATTTCAGTATCCAGACTAGTTTATCCGACTTTGGTAACAAATTATGGATGTGCAATTTATAAATCCCGTACTGAAAGCAACGAATGAAATTTTGCTGACAATGGCAAAACTGGAGGTAAAATTTGGGAATGTCCGAGTAAAAAAACATGATGAAACCGTATCATGCAAGAGCATTACAGGTCTGATGAGCATGGCCAGCAAAGATGCCAAGGCATCTATCGCATTAACATTTACAGAACCCGTTATCCTTGAAATTGCCAATAAAATGCTGCCTGAGAGCAAGCATGCCATAGATGGTATCGTAATAGATCTTGTGGGCGAAATTGCCAATATGGTCATGGGTGGGGCAAAACGTTATTTGGAAGAAGATGGCTACTCTTTTAATTTAGCCTTCCCCACAATAATTATGGGGTCTGAATACCTGATAGCACACCGGACAACTGCTCCGGTTATTGTATTGCCATTCAAAACACGTACAGGTGAGTTTTTTATAGAAGCCAGTTTTGAGCAGATAAAAAAAGCCTAATAAGCTGTTCCGGGATAAATTCAGAGATACACCTGGTGGGTAGTGGAGCGGGTAGCGGGAGTCGAACCCGCCTCACTAGCTTGGGAAGCTAGGGTAATACCGATATACGATACCCGCCTCTGTTCGATTCTATGCCTCAGAAAGCGGATGTGCAACAGCTAGAGCGCTCTATACATCTAATCTGAAGACGATGACTGAAGGTGCAATTTTAGTGTAGAATCCGCTGCCTACTTGGTCACACCATTGGATTCTAAGATGCAGATCTATCTTAATGGCGAACAGCGGCAGATCCCAGACAACAGCAGCATGGCAGCACTGGTTGAGTTACTTGGACTATCAGGCAAACGCATTGCTGTAGAGATTAATGAAGAGCTGGTGCCACGCAGTACCTATTCTGACTACAACCTTAAACCTCAGGACAAGGTAGAGGTCGTACACGCAATTGGCGGGGGATGAGTCAACGCCCACAGCCTCAGCCCATACAATAGGGCTACTTCAACCGGATTCATAGACAACCCACGGCACCCAATCATGACTAACCCAAACAACGATAGCTTTACCCTGGCCGGAAAAGAGTACCACTCTCGCCTACTCGTAGGCACTGGCAAATATAAAAATATGGCCGAGACAGATGCGGCCATCACCGCTAGCGGCGCAGAGATCGTCACCTTTGCTGTACGTCGTACCAATATTGGCCAAGATAAGGATCAGCCTAATCTGCTGGACATTATCTCACCCGACAAATACACCCTGCTACCCAACACCGCGGGATGTTTTGATGCAAAAACAGCCGTACGCACCTGCCGTCTGGCTCGGGAATTACTGGATGGCCACAACCTGGTCAAACTTGAAGTGTTGGGTGATGAAAAAACCCTATTTCCAGATGTAGCTGCCACACTGGAAGCCACGAAAGAGTTAATCAAAGATGGGTTTGACATCATGGTCTACACCAACGATGACCCCATTATGGCCAAACGACTGGAAGAGCTGGGCTGCATCTGCGTCATGCCACTGGCAGCACCTATCGGTTCTGGATTGGGCATTCGTAACCGCCTTAATATCCGTACTATTGTTGAGAATGCCAGTGTCCCTATACTGGTTGATGCCGGTGTTGGCACCGCCTCAGATGCCGCTATTGCTATGGAGCTGGGCTGTGATGGCGTACTTATGAATACCGCCATTGCTGCTGCCAAAAATCCTGTGCTGATGGCATCAGCCATGCGTAAAGGTATTGAAGCTGGGCGTGAGGCCTTTCTGGCAGGGCGCATGCCTGCCAAACGTTTTGCCTCAGCTTCATCTCCAATGGATGGACTCTTTTTCTAATCACCGCTACCAACAATAACGACCGAGGCACTGAAAGCGGTGCCTCTGTCGTCAACAGCTAACACAGACTCCTATGTCAGATGAGATCAAACGCCGTCCCATCCGTAGCTTTGTACTGCGTGAAGGCCGCTTTACTGAAGGGCAACGTAATGCCTATGACCGCTACTGGTCACTGTTTGGCATTGACTGTATTGAGGGTGAAAAGCTTGATCCAACCCAGCTATTTGGCAACAGCCATCCCGTCTACCTGGAGATTGGATTTGGCAATGGAGAGGCACTAGCTGAAACGGCAGCCCAACATCCTGAAAATAACTACATCGGCATTGAGGTGCATCGCCCTGGCGTAGGCCATCTATTGATCCAACTGGAAGAGCAGGAACTGAGTAACGCCAGGGCAATTCGTCACGATGCCATGGAGGTATTGCGCCATTATCTGCCAGACCAATGCCTGGATGGTGTCATGCTCTTTTTTCCTGATCCCTGGCATAAAAAACGGCACAACAAACGCCGCATTGTGCAGCCAGAGTTTGTCAGTCTACTGGCCCAACGACTCAAACAAGGCGGAACCCTGCACATGGCAACCGACTGGGAAGATTATGCAGAGCACATGATGCAGGTATTAAGTGCAGCCCCTGAATTCACAAACAGCTTGGGTGAGGGAGAATACATACCACGCCCAGAGACACGCCCACTCACCAAATTCGAACAACGCGGACATCGGCTGGGGCATGGTGTCTGGGATCTCCTTTTTATAAAGAAGTAATTCTCCATCCTGGAGTAGCCATTACCCCCACCCATGTCTCAACTTCGCCTTCACAACCTTCAGGTTCAGCAGCGCCCACCTATCAATCTGGAGATAGCAGCTGGTCAATGCATCACCATCGCTGGCCCCTCAGGATGCGGCAAAACCCAATTGCTCAGAGCCATCGCTGATCTCGACCCCCATCAGGGGGAAGTACAACTCAACGGCATGGCACAAGAAGCGATACCAGCCCCACAATGGCGATGCCAGGTTGGCTATCTACCCGCAGAGAGCGCCTGGTGGCGAGAACAGGTTGGCGACCATTTCACCGATCCTGATCCCAAATTATTTGAATCGCTGGGGTTCACTTTAGCGTGGCTGGAACGAGAGGTTAGCAGACTCTCCACAGGAGAGCGTCAGCGACTTGCACTACTGCGCCTTCTAAACAACAAACCTAAGGTGCTACTACTAGATGAACCCACCGCCAATCTTGATCAAACAAATGCCCAGCAGGTAGAGCAGCTCATCCATAACTATCGTCAAATAGAGCAGGCCGCTGTCATCTGGGTGACACATGATCAGTCACAACATCACAGCAGCACAGCTCACTATTGCTTTAAGGGTAACAAGCTGGAGCAGATCACATGGAACTAATCCAGCTCACTCCTTGGGATCTCAGCATTGCTGCCCTACTGGTGCTACTGCTTGCAGCGCTATCCTTCCGCTTGCAATTAGGCATCGAAAAGCAGCTGCTCATCGCTTCAGCACGTAGCGCCGTACAGCTTGGTTTATTGGGCCTGGTACTCAAGGTTATCTTTACCCAATCCAACCCGTTAGCTATTGGCCTGCTCACCCTCTTCATGCTGCTGGTGGCCAGCTATGAGGTGATGAACCGCCAACAGCGGCGATATCAGGGATATTGGGGGATGGGGGTTGGCATCTTCTCCATGTTTCTCTCCTCCTTCAGTGTCACACTGCTGGCTCTGCTGGTCATTCTGCAAGCAGATCCCTGGTATACCCCGCAATATCTTATTCCGCTATTGGGGATGATGCTGGGAAATACCATGACAGGTGTTGCACTCAGCCTGGATAGCTTGAATCAGAATGCCTGGCAACAACGCGCCAGTATTGAAGCAAGGCTCATGCTAGGAGACGACTGGCATACTGCCATTGCTGGGATTCGGCGCAACGCCCTACGTACTGGGCTTATCCCTATCATAAATGCCATGGCCGCCGCAGGCGTCATCAGCATTCCTGGAATGATGACAGGACAGATACTGGCTGGCAGCGCACCCATGGAGGCGGCCAAATATCAGATCCTCATCCTCTTTCTTGTCTCTGCCAGTATTGGACTGGGCTCAATGACGGCTATCTGGATCGGCTCCAAACACCTATTCGATGAACGACAACGACTGAGACTGGATCGATTAACCCAGCCAAAGCGTTAAATATTAATTAATCAAAGCCTGGTATATCGCAGCATCCTCAGCACTAAAGCAGCAAGCAATAATCTTCTCAAAATCCACACTGGCAACCTGCATTGCCTTCAGCGCAATCTCAGCAGCCGCCTGCTTGGGGTAATGGTAAACACCCGTACTAATGGCAGGAAAAGCAATAGTTCGGACATTATTCTCTAATGCCAAGGCAAAGCTATTCTCATAGCATGCCTGCAATAGCCCGGCTTCGTTTTGCCTGCCACCATGCCACACTGGCCCCACCGTATGAATAACCCAGCAAGCTTTCAGTCTAAACCCTGGGGTAATCCTGGCCTCTCCAGTTGGGCAACCACCCAAGGGACGACATGCTGCCAGAAGCTCTGGACCTGCTGCACGATGAATAGCACCATCAACCCCGCCACCTCCCAATAAACCTGAGTTAGCCGCATTGACAATGGCATCGACTTCCAAACAAGTTATATCACCCTGCTCTACCCTAATTTCACCCATATCAGCCTCCATTTTTCATAGGCATTGTAAACAGTGATAAAATACCAACATCACAAGCAACCCTATAGACCCTAATTATTTCTTATGCATGAAACCTTCGCAACAGCTGCACTTCTCGTCATTATTGGTTGGTTGTTTTTAGATAGCCTGCGTTCACAAGAGGCGGCTATTGCTATTTGTAGCAAGGCCTGCAAAGAACGTAACGTTCAGCTTTTAGATCAAACAGTTTCAGTACACCGAATTGGCATTCGATGGGGTACAGAGGGGATTAAACTACGGAGAACCTATCGCTTTGACTACAGCGATGATGGTGAAGACAGGCATACAGGGCATCTCATCTTAATCGGCATCCGACAAGAGGAACTCAGCATGGGATTAATCAGCCACTAGAGATTGGAGCCGATATTAATCGACCCCAATCTAACCTTATTTAACAACCTTAAGGCTTGGCCGCTCACGAGAAGGTTTAGGTGGCGTTGGCTCATCATCCGGTGAACCACTTGCATCACTATCAGAGTCGTCAGGAAACAGCATGCCGCGTCCATCTTCCTTTGAGTAAATCCCCATCACAGCCAATGGTGAAAAACTTACCACCATTGGAACCCCATCAAAACGTGCATTAAAAGAGATCAGCTCATTGTCAAGCCGTAGACCCTTTACTGCACCAGGGCTAACATTAAGCACAATACGACCATCTTTTATATGCTGTCCAGGCACAACCACTCCATCGTGCATGGCATCTACCAGCAGATAAGGAGTCAGATCACAATCCACCAACCACTCAAACAGGGCGCGGATCAAATAAGGTCGATTGGAAATCAGGATCGAATTTCCCGCTCTGCCTCAGAGAGACTCTCTTGGAACGATTCCCGATTGAACATACGTTGAGCATAATCCAATACAGATTGAGCCTGTGGCGGCAGCTCAATACCAAACTCAGGCAAACGCCATAACAGAGGGGCAATACTGCAATCTGCCAGTGTCAAATCATCACTCATAAAAAACGGTTTTGCAGTAAAGATAGGAGCGGCCCCTATCAGGCTCTCTCTAAGCTCCTTGCGTGCAGCTGTTGCTTTTGATCCACCGGCTAATATCCGATCCAACTTTTCATACCAATCGGCATCTACCCGATGCATAAACAGACGTGCAGAGGCACGAGAAACGGGATCTACTGGCAACAAGGGGGGGTGAGGGAAGCGTTCGTCAAGATATTCCATGATAATGCGTGACTCATACAACGTCAGGTCACGGTCTACCAAGGTAGGCAAGGTGCCATACGGGTTAAGATCCATAATATCATCAGGTGGATCTAACGGATCGACATCAATGATATCTACCGTAATGTTTTTTTCTGCAAGCACAACTCGAACACGATGACTGTAGGCACTCATAGCATCTGAGTAGAGAGTCATCACAGGGCGTTTATTAGAAACTACGGCCATTTAAGCCACTCCAGAGTATCTTAATTTTAAGAACAAAACACGGAACCCAAAAACAAAAAAGGGGCGCACAGTATACATGAAAACCGTGCACCCCTGTTGTTTTAACTGCTACTTTCTATTTAGTGGATATCCTTCCAGTACTCTTTCTTCAGCAGATAAGAAAGTACAAACAGGATTAACAAGAAGATAATAACCTTCACACCCAGAGCCTTACGCTCCATCTGGGATGGATCACCCAGATAGGTCATGAAGTTCACCAGATCATGCATGGCGCCATCAAACTCTTCGGTAGACATGCTGCCTGCCTTAACCAGTTCGAATTTTTCGAAATGCATTCTCCCATCTTCACCCTTCTTGAAGCGGGCCTCTTGCCAACCTTGCAGCTCCCACAGCACATGTGGCATGCCAACATCTGGGAAGACCACGTTGTTGATGCCCATCGGCTTGGAGTCATCCAGATAGAAGCTGCGCAGATAGGTGTAAACCCAATCCGAACCACGGGCGCGTGTAATAACGCTCAGATCTGGAGGTGTTACACCAAAGTAGCCATTGGCCTCTTGAGCATCCAGCGCAATGTCCATGGTTGAGCCGATTTTATCAGCGGTGAACATCAGGTTTTGCTTAACATCTTCAAGGGTTAGCCCCAGGTCATTGGCGGTACGCTCAAAACGCTGGTATTTGGCAGAGTGGCAACTCAGGCAGTAGTTAACAAAGTATTTGAAACCACGCTGTAACGACTCTTTGTCTCCCAGATCAACACCTGCGCTGTCCAGATGGGCCTTACTTGCCCCCATGCTGAGCATAGGTGTCGCAAATAACATCAATGCAATAATCAGCTTTTTCATTAGGTCAACCTCTCAGGAACAGGTTTTGTTTTATCGATCTTGCTGTACCAAGGCATCAGTAAGAAATATGCGAAATAGATGAATGTGCAGACCTGTGCCAGCAGTGTCAGGCCTGGTGTTGATGGCATCACACCTAAAACACCCAAAACACAGAATACGACACAAAAAATGCCTAATGCGGCTTTCTGAATTGGTCCTTTGTAACGCATGGATTTTACTGGACTCTTATCCAGCCAAGGCAGGAAGAAGAAGCAGACAATGGCTGCACCCATGGCAACCACACCTGGAAATGCCGACCCCATAACGGATGGAATGGCACGCAGAATGGCGTAGTAAGGAGTGAAGTACCAGACTGGAGCAATATGCTCTGGAGTCTTTAGCGGGTTGGCTGGTTCAAAGTTTGGATGCTCAATGAAATAGCCGCCCATTTCAGGCGCAAAAAAGAGCGCCAGGCTGAAAATAATCAAGAAGCCAACAACACCCATAATATCTTTAACGCTGTAGTAAGGGTGGAATGGGATGCCATCACGTGGGATACCGTTCTCATCCTTGTTTTTCTTAATTTCGATGCCGTCTGGATTATTTGAACCCACTTTGTGCAGGGCGACGATATGCACGAACACCAGTCCGACCAGTACAAATGGCAGTAGGAAGTGCAGTGAGAAGAAGCGGTTCAGGGTGGCGTCTGAAATAACGAAATCGCCGCGAATAAAGATGCCCAGCTCTTCACCTACAAAGGGTACAGCACTGAACAGATTCACGATCACCTGAGCGCCCCAGAATGACATCTGGCCCCAAGGTAGCAGGTAACCCATAAAGGCAGTTGCCATCATAGCGACATAGATAATCATGCCGATAATCCACAGCAGCTCGCGGGGTCCTTTATAGGAGCCATACATCATCCCGCGAAACATGTGCAGATAGATAACAATGAAGAAAAATGATGCGCCGGTTGAGTGCATGTAGCGAATCAGCCAGCCCCACTCCACATCACGCATGATGTATTCGACAGAGCCAAAGGCCAAGTCGGCATCAGGCTTATAGCTCATCGCCAGCCAGACACCGGTTAGGATTTGATTCACCAGCATCAAGATGGCAAGGGAGCCAAAGAAATACCAGAAGTTAAAGTTTTTTGGCGCGTAGTATTCTGCCAGGTGTTCGTTCCACACCTTGGTCGCAGGAAAGCGCTCGTCGACCCAATTTATGAAGCTCATTATGCTGCTCCTCCATCTTCACCGATCAGAACCACGGATTCGGTCATGAAATAATACGGCGGTACGCTCAGATTCTTAGGAGCTGGCACGCCGCTATAGACGCGGGCAGCCAGGTCAAACCGTGAACCATGACAAGGGCAGAAAAAGCCACCCACCCAGTCTGCACCCAAATCTGCTGGAGCCATCTCTGGACGGTAGGTTGGGGAGCAGCCCAAATGCGTACAAACACCCTCTGCAACCAGATATTCAGGTTTGCGCGAACGATACTCGTTCTTGCAGTATTCTGGTTGTTGATCCATCTCTGAACTGGGGTCAGTCAATTGATCTGTCAATTTTGAAAGATCTGCCAAATTCTGCTTGGTACGACGTACAACCCATACCGGTTTGCCACGCCATTTAATGGTCATCATCTGACCTGGCTCAAGCTTACTGATGTCTGCCTCTGCTGGTGCACCTGCCGCCCTAGCTTTTGCACTAGGCGCCCAAGAGCCCAAAAAAGGAACCGCTACAAAGACGGCGCCTACACCGGCAACCGCACTCGTTGCGGCGGTAAGGAACCGTCGTTTTTTTAGATCCACGCCTGCTGCGCTCATACTGTTTACTCCCGGAAGATAAATCTGGATAGACCTGGGATTTTTATTTTAGTGATTCTTTAAAAAGACTCACTGAAATTTCTTATTCACGGCAATGCTATTCTGCATTTACCGAGCAAATTGATGGGGTATTTTGTTACAAGCGGTTAATTAGGTCAAGCAGGATTAGGGATATCTATAAATTGATGCTCCAATTTATGATGTTCAGCTAGATGCTCACCTAAAGCCTGCACACCAAATCTTTCGGTAGCATGATGTCCAGCGGCATAAAAATGAATACCCAGCTCGCGTGCCAAATGCACTGTACGCTCTGATATCTCTCCTGTTACAAAAGCATCTAAACCCAACTCAGCAGCTAATTCAATGTAATCCTGTGCCCCACCACTGCACCATCCGATGCGCTGTATTGGCTTATCTTCAATCGAAATATGTATCGGTTGTTGGCCAAGTGTTTTAGCCAGACGGACAGCAAGCTCGCCCGCGTCCAATGGCTGCTCCAAATCAGCCTGCCAGATCAAGCCATCTTTAACTGAACGTGCAGATGAAAACCTCAACCACTTTGCTAGCTGCCTATTATTACCCAGCTGGGGATGCGCATCCAACGGAAGATGATAGGCAAGCAGGCTAATGCCAGCCTGCATCAAAGTTCTAACTCGACAACCCTTAATGCCTCTTAATGGTGCCGGCTCACCTTTCCAAAAATAGCCATGATGCACTAATAAAAGATCCGCTTTTGCCTCAACCGCAGCATCAATTAAAGCCTGACTGGCAGTAACGCCTGTGACTATCTTTCGCACCTCAGATCGCCCTGCATCAACCTGTAGCCCATTGGGGCAGTAATCCTGAAAAGCATCTATATCCAAAAGCTCATTGCAATACACTTCCAAATCAACCAATTTAATCATCGATCATCACCTAAAACTACGACTGGTTTTTCCATCTAGATTGATAGATTATGCGTATCTATGGAATTACGAAAGCTATTTTCTTTTGCCTTAACATCAATCACGGCTGGTCTTGCAGCCGCTTTTGTAGTGCTTATCCTGCAACCAAACCTACTAAACAAGAACACCCCCCCCTCTAGCACTGCACCTCAAGCTGGTCAACATTTACCCATCCCCACACTCTTAACTATACAAAATGAGCCCGCATCATATTCAGCTGCTGTCAAAAAAGCAGCCCCTTCTGTGGTCAACATATTTACCACCAAACTTATCAAGGAAAAAGGCAATCCTATCTTTGATGACCCTGCCTTCCGCTCTTTCTTTAAAGATCAGCCCAGAGCAAAGCCTCGCCATCAGCAAGAGAACAGCCTGGGATCAGGTGTCATCATGGATTCACGTGGTTATATCTTAACCAACCACCATGTCATAGAGGACGCAAGCGAGATACAGCTGGTGCTACATGATGGCCGAAGTATCCCCGCCGCAGTCGTGGGAACTGACCCCGACACTGACCTGGCCGTACTTTTTGCTCACACTGAAAATCTCCCTGCCATAAAGCTGGGAGATACAGAGCAGATAGAGGTAGGAGACATAGCACTGGCAATAGGCAACCCTTTTGGTGTGGGTCAAACCGTCACCATGGGCATTATCAGCGCCACTGGGCGCAACCGATTGGGCATCAATACCTTTGAGGATTTTATTCAGACCGATGCCGCTATCAATCCAGGCAACTCAGGAGGCGCACTTATCAATGCCCACGGTCAGCTGCTCGGAATCAATACCGTTATCTTCTCCAAAACAGGAGGCTCCCAGGGAATTGGGTTTGCCATCCCCGTCTCGCTCGCCCAGGGCATCATGCAACAACTACTGGTACACGGACGAGTCGTCAGAGGCTGGCTAGGCATCATGGCACAAGATATGACACCTGAACTGGCGGAGTCATTTAACCTACCCCAGGTTGAAGGCATCCTCATTTCAGGCGTATTGGAACAGGGTCCAGCCGATCTGGCAGGCATCACACCTGGTGACATCATCACACAGATCAACAACGAAAAATCCAGTGATGCGCGCGATATTCTGAATACCATCGCCATGCAGCCCCCAGGCTCCATCGTTACCATTAGTGGCTGGCGAGGCCAGCATCAGCTAAAACTCAAGGCCTTAATTGCAGAGCGCCCACCCACACCCAGGCGTTAAACCTATCGAGTGGTCAATTTCTATATGCTAGAATCCGATCATTAACCTCGTTACCTCCCTCGAAACATTTAGGATTCACCTTTATGGCAAATAAGACCCGCGTTGGGGTAGTAGGAGTTGGCTACCTTGGCCGCTTCCATGCCCTCATCTATTCCCGCATGACCAATGTTGAACTGGTCGGCGTTGTAGACAGCAATGCCGAGACCGCAGCCAAGGTGGCCGCTGAGTGCAATTGCAAAGCCTACGCCAACATTCAGGATCTCATCGGGAAACTGGATGCTGTCAGCATCGTAGTTCCAACCACGGCCCACCTTGCGGTAGCCCGCCCGTTTCTTGAGCAGGGCGTGCATATGCTGCTTGAGAAGCCCATCGCAACCACCTGCGATGAAGGGCGCGAGATTGTACAGCTGGCGGATAAAATGGGGAGCATCCTACAGATCGGGCATCTGGAACGATTCAATGCAGGTGTAATGGCGCTGGCTGATCGCATCTCCAAACCACGCTTTATTGAAGCCCACCGCATGGGCGAATTCGTGGCGCGTGCAACCGATGTGGATGTTGTATCTGATTTGATGATTCATGACATCGACATCATCCTCTCTTTGGTCAATTCCGAGATCACCTCTATCGCCGCTGTTGGCACACGCGTGCTGACAGATCACATTGATATCGCCAATGCCCGACTTGAGTTTGCCAACGGTGCTGTTGCCAACGTCATCGCCAGTCGCGTATCAGAAAAGAAACTGCGCCGCATTCGGGTCTTCGAAGAGAACCTCTATCAGTCTCTGGATTTTATTGAGCAACGCATCGAAACGGCCTACCCCAAACCCAGCCCTGACTCAAAGTGGCCAGAGATCACCGTCGAAAAGATTGATATTGAACCCATCAAACCACTGGATACCGAATTGGCCGCCTTTATCGACTGCATCCATACAGGCCAACGCCCACTGGTAGATGGTCATGTTGGATTAGAGGCTTTAGAAGTCGCACTAAAAGTGAAGGAAATCATAGGCCAATGAGTAACAAACAAGAGCAACCCCCTCAGGGCGTACCCTACTTAAGTTTACAGCGGGAATACAAAGAGCTGCGTGATGAATGGATGCAGGCCATTGATGGTGCAGGTGCCAGCGGTGCCTTTATTCTCGGACCCAATGTAAGAGCATTTGAAGAGGAAGCGGCAGCCTATGTTGGCGCCAAACACGCCATCGCGGTAGCCAGTGGCACCGATGCACTGGTGCTCTCACTTCGCGCACTCGGCATCGGCCCGGGAGATGAGGTCATCACTACTCCTTTCACCTTTTTTGCAACTGCAGAAGCGGTATCGCTGGTTGGTGCCACACCTATATTCGCGGACGTTGAGATCAACAGTTTCAATATTGATCCTGTCAGTGTAGAGAAGTGCATCACAGATAAGACACGCGCCATCCTGCCTGTGCATATCTTCGGTAATCCTGCTGATATGACCCGCCTCAATGCCCTTGCAAGAGATCACGACCTGCATGTTATTGAGGATGCCGCCCAAGCCTTTGGCGCAGAACATAAGAGCCAACGCGCTGGCAGCATGAGCGACTGCGGCTGCTTTAGCTTCTACCCCACCAAGGTATTGGGTTGTTATGGCGATGGCGGATTGATCACTACCAGCAGTGATGAAGTTAAGGCACGCTTAATACAACTTCGAAACCACGGTGCAACAAAGCCCTTCATCCATGTAGAAGTGGGGTACAACAGTCGCCTGGATGAGATTCAAGCTGCCCTACTACGCATCAAGCTACGCGCTATAGAAAAATCTATAACCGCCCGCCGACAAGTTGCATCATGGTATGACGAAGAGCTATCTAAACTTGATTTAGTCACGCCTATATCCACGGCAAATAACCGACACGCATACAACCTCTACACCATTCGCCATTCGCGCCGTGATGCCCTGCGCGACCAACTGAATACATGCAAGATTGGCAACAGCCAATGCTATCCAGCGCCGCTGCACTTGCAAGAGATCTATGCGCATTTAGGCTACAAGGCGGGTGATCTTCCTGTCGTTGAAGGACTTTGCCACGAAACACTTTCGCTACCCATATTTCCAGACCTAAGCAGAGAGCAGGTAGCCTACGTATGCGAGCAGGTTGCTAAAATCTAAACCACTCAAATAGATGCTATGTAAAAAAACAGGCATTGATAGCTCAAGTGCTATCAATGCCTGTTTTTTTGCGCTGCCATTTGTACAGCCGTCTCCAGCGCCACCTTTAAACTGCCACAACTCCCCTGGCCCGTACCGGCCAACTCAAGCGCCGTACCATGATCAACCGAGGTGCGGATAAAGGGCAAGCCCAGCGTGATATTGACTGCCCGACCAAAACCAAGATGCTTAAGCACAGGCAGTCCCTGGTCATGATACATAGCCAAAACAGCATCAGCCTGCTCAAGGTATTTTGGCGTAAATAGCGTATCTGCAGGCAAAGGGCCATTAAGATTCATCCCTTCACTGCGCAACCTATCCAAGGTCGGAGTGATAATATGAATCTCCTCCTTCCCTAAGTGACCATTTTCCCCCGCATGTGGATTTAAACCACAAACCAGAATATGTGGATGTGTAATACCAAAATACATCTGCAAATCCTGGTGCAGAATACGAATGACTTTTTCTAAATTTTCCTGGGTAATTGCATGGCTCACAGCAGAGAGCGGCAGATGAGTAGTAACCAGCGCAACACGCAGTCCAGCTGTTGCCAACATCATGACAGGATCAGCACTTGCTAGATCCGCCAAAAACTCAGTGTGCCCAGTGAAAGGGAATCCCGCATCATTGATAACACCCTTGTGAACGGGACCTGTGACCAAAGCAGAGAAAACCCCACTTAAGCACCCCTCAGTTGCTAAGCGTAAAGCATCGAGCACATAGGAAGCATTCGCGCTATTGAGCTGGCCTGCTAAAACAGGTGCGTTTAATACCACAGGTAATATTTTTAGGTTACCTGGTCGCTGTGAGACTGGTTCACTATCAGGGTCAAATTCGGTAAGTTTAAGAGGAAGATTTAGCTGGTTTGCTCTTTGCTCTAACAACAAAGGGTCTGCAATTACAATCAGCTCGGAAGCATTGGCCTGTTGTGCAAGTTGCACACACAGGTCAGGTCCAATACCCGCTGGTTCACCTGGCGTAATGGCAATACGCAGCGGGCATTTAAGAGTCACTATGAATCTGACAATCGAATATCAACATAGGCTTCATCACGCAACCTACGCAGATAAAGTTCTCCCTCTTCAGCAGCCTTGCGTTCACGGATGGCATCGCGTGCCAATGATTTTTGTACTGCCTCTGTATTATCGTGCTCTCTCTGCTCCAACAGCTGTACGATATGCCAGCCAAACTGTGATTTAAACGGTTCACTAATTTGGTTTATCTCTAATGTTTTTAGCATCTCTTCAAACTTAGGGACAAAGTCTCCAGGGCTTGTCCACCCCAGATCTCCACCTTTAATGGCTGAGCCTTTATCATCTGAATGAGAGCGTGACAGGGCTGCAAAATCGTCACCCCCTTCAATACGCTGCTTCAATTGCCCCAATCGATTGCGAGCATCAGCGTCTGACGTAATCTCATTGGTGCGAATCAGAATATGCCGAGCATGTGTTTGGGTAACAATTTTACGCTCTCCGCCCTTATAATCCTGCAGCATTACCAAATGAAAACCACTTGAATTACGAATGGGATCGCTTACATCTCCGCGCTCCATACTCGCTACAGCATCTATGAATAGAGCAGGAAGTTGCGCTGCATTACGCCAACCCAATTCACCGCCTTCCAGTGCTTGCCGTCCGTCTGATTCAGCTACTGCTGCCTCTTTAAAATCAATCTCACCCTGCCTAATCCTGCTTAGCAAACGCGCCACTTTTGATTTAGCATCAGCAAGCTGTTCAGGCGAAGCACCTTCCGGAGTCGCAATAAGGATGTGATAGAGATGATAATCAGAACGTTGAGCAAGACGAGCTGATTCCTTTTTTAGATAACTATTAAGCTCCTGCTCAGAAACCTCAATTTGACGAATCACCCGCCGCTCACGTAATCTGGAAATTGCAATCTGTTCACGAATACTCTCTCGAAACTTTTTAAAGCCAATACCATCAGCATCCAAAGCCTCGCGAAACACATCAAGCGACATATTGTTCTCTGCAGCAATATTATTCAGCGCACGTGCCAATATGTCATCACTCACAACAATACCCGTCTGCTGTGCCGCAGCGAGCTGTAACGTTTTAATAATCAACCGTTCAAGCACTTGTCGCTCAAGCACACTCTTTGACGGCATACGCGTGCCTTTTTGCCTTAGTTGGGCAACTAATTGATTGAGTTCATTATCAAGCTCACTACGCACGATGACGTCATCATTTACGATAGCCACAATGTTATCTAATTCCTCGATCGTACCCGCAATAACGGGGGTACCGAGAAATAAAGATACTAGCAACATGAACAGAAGAGAGTGCAAAGCAGATTTCATAGGGGTCATAATACGTGGCATAGCCGATTCACATACAAATAAAATGGGATTGTACTGCATTCAAGCATAAACAAATAAGCGCGAAGAGATTGGATTAATTATCGTAAGCGTATCCGAAAATCCCTTCGTCTAACAGCGTGGTAATATCACTACCAAAACTGCTCAAGCCTTTAAGCTCAAGCTGTAAAAAGATAGCATTATTCGCACTATCATCCTCAATCTCATTGACATAGTGCCTGGCTACAACCCGAACTACATAACAGCAACCATCATATTCAAAGCCACCAAATCCTTCCATGGTACGGTTATAGCGCAATGAGTAGTGCAAACGTCCAACTAGATTTATATTACGGGTTATAGGCCAGCGGGTTGATAGATCCGTCTGCTCAGATATCTCTCGATTAAAATGATAGGCCAGATTGAAGACGCGGTGCTCTTGATCTCGGTAATGCAGTTGCGCTGCTGCCTTTGTAGTATTCCGACTATGGCGATGCGGATCCCACTGCCCCATTATTCGCCCACTCCATGCATCAGCCAAACGGGCAGAAGCTTCAGCAATAATTTCTGAACTGCTGTCATCTTCGTTAACTGCACCGGGGGTCAACTGCACCTTTCGATCTCTAAAGTAAAGGATTGAACCCACACTGGTTCTAAGCAACTCCCTACCGGTTACGTTTTGTATGATGCGCGATGTTAATGCCAGCGTCAGCTGATTGGCATCTCCTATACGATCCGCACCATTAAAGCGATTTTCACGAAAGAGATTAGGAAAGCTGCTGCCATTTCTTGAGGTATCAAAGTTCGGCTGATCATCCTGGTCTTCATGTGGAATGGCCAAATAGAAAGCGCGTGGCTCAAGCGTCTGAGCAATAGCATGGCCAAACCAGTTTGTACCTCGATCAAAATAGAGGCCACTATCAACGCTTAATGTAGAAATAAAGCGATCTGGATCATCTACAGCGCCCACCACCTCATGATCCAAAGAGTACTCGGTATAACGTGCGGTAATCTTTGGGGTGAAAAAACCCCACGGTTTAACCATCGGCAGACTCAAACCACCATGCAGATCATAACGACGGCCATCAACCTTAGAGCGATGATCGAACTGCACATATTCAGCATCCAAGTGGTAGGTCAAACCAAGCAACTGCTCAGGTCGTTCCAGCGAAAATTTAACTTGAGGGAGCCTGCGGTAGGCCTCACTAGTCGATGCAAGTGCAGAGTCAGTGTTTTGAAAATGCTGCACTCTTCCAAATACTGACCAGTCATCTCCATAATAGGTAACATCTGCACGTCGTTCCACTTGCCGCGAGGAAGAGACCGCTAGGCTACCACCAAAATCATCCAGATATTCATCATCTGAGACATGATTGATATTCATATCTAATATCAAATTTTGCGCAAGCCGGCCATGTTCTTTGATCGATAGCGCACCACGCGATTTATCTACGCCATTTGGGGCATCATTATCATCGGGTATTGCCTCACCTGTGAGGATGCCGCCATGATTCTCTGTTAAATAGCGAAACTCACCCGCCAACATCAAGCCTCGTCGACTCATGATTCGAGGGGTAATGGTGGCATCATAATTTGGCGCAAGATTCAGATAATAGGGCATAGAAATATCTGCGCCTGTTTCATCTGATGACCCAATAAGCGGTGCCAAAAGCCCTGTTTTGCGACGATCATCAATGGGGAAACTAATATAAGGGGAGTAAAATATAGGTACCGTACCACCCAGCATTACCCTGACATGGGTTGCTTCACCACGCCCCGACACCTGATCTGTATCCATCGTCTTGGCACGCAACACCCAGCTATTATCGCCAGGGCGGCAGGTTGTATATTCAATGTCATCAAAGTGAGCTTGATTTTTGTTAACTTGCTCTACCCGACTAGCGCTACCCCGCGCCATTGCAGTAGGAAGCCGATACTCTGCTGGCTCTATATATCCTTGATCCGCCGCCAGATTAAACTGCGCTTTTGATCCTTCAAGACGAAGCGAGGGATCCTGAAAATAGACACTACCTGTCGCATCCATCACGTCACTTTTATTGTCATGACGGATCTCATCTGCACTCAGCAGCTTATCTCCACTCATTACTTCAACATTACCCGTAAAAACACCCACCTCATCATTATGAGAAAGCTCCGCAGCATCTGCATTAATATAAATCTGACCATCATTAACTGATGAGGCATCTTCAGATTTAGCCGCCAGACGACTCTGCGGAAGGTTGCACTGATTCCAATCCAGCCCACGATCAAGCCGAGGAACCTGTGCCTGATCAGCGGCATTATCAGAAGATTCTGCTAGCTTAGCTTGCTCTGGTTTAATCTCTTCTTTTTCTAGTTTCTGAACGGCAACAATAGGTGCTGGTTTTTCACGTTTTGGTTCTACAGCTGCTGGTTTTTTAGGCTGCTCTGCTACAACCGCTGTTTTTGCCTCTAATTTTGAGGATGCGGCAGGGGCTGGTTTCGTTGCGGGGGTTATAACCGGTTCCTGAGATTCAAGCACAGGCTTAACAGAGGGTGGGGTTTTTTCTTTAGCGACAACAGCAGGCAGTGCCTCCCGGACAGGAGCAGGCTCAGCAGCTAGAGCGCCATCTTTAAAACACTCCCAACCTGCACCATCAGCCGCTATACGACACGCCCAAGTGGGCGAAGCAGCCTGAAGGGGCAGCGCGGCTGAAACCAGCAGCAAGCTGCTAACAGCAACAGTTAGAATCCTAAGTTGTCCGGGCACGGCGTGATCTCAAAAGTTATTGTTGCTTTATGGCCAAAACTATCATCTCAGCCCAGAAAAATTACATCAGTTTAACCCGTATAAACTCGCATAGAATCACTTTTTCTTCAAGATCGTCTTCACTTTTGGATGTATCGTGTCACCAATGCCATCTCATCCGCCTGCGCTGGCAGTTGAATACGCACCTGATAACCGCTTCCCAGCGCCTCCTGCACCGGTTTACCATTCTTATCCAGCATCGTTTCAAGGGTGAAGGTGTGGTTACCTGATGAGGTCAGCAGCTCCAGTTGATCACCCACTGCAAACTTGTTTTTTACCTCAATCCCGGTCAGACCATCACTATCCGGCTGCCCCATCACCTCGCCTACAAAGATCTGCCGATCACTATCCGAGCTGTTCTGACGGTAATTCTGCAACTGCTCACTCTCATGGCGCTCATAGAAACCATCGGTATACCCACGATTGGCCAGATTCTCCAGCTCAGCCATCAGCCCCACCTGAAAGGAGCGATGCGCCACTGCATCATCAATTGCCCGACGATAGACTTGAGTGGTGCGGGCTGCGTAGTAGTGCGATTTGGTACGCCCTTCAATCTTCAGGCTATCCACACCAATCTGCACCAGTCGCTCAACATGCTCCACTGCCCGCAGATCCTTGGAGTTCATAATATAGGTGCCATGCTCATCCTCTTCGATGGGCATCAATTCACCGGGCCGCTCACGCTCTTCTAGAAAGAAGGGTTCATCCGCCTTTGGATTGCGCTTCTGCCCCGTATCAGATTCCCCCACCTTGTACTCCCAACGGCAAGAGTTCGTGCAGGCGCCCTGATTGGCATCCCGGTGATTAAAATAACCTGAAAGCATGCAGCGCCCCGAATAGGCAATGCAGAGCGCCCCATGAACAAAGACCTCCAACTCCATATCCGGACACTGCTGGCGAATCTCCTCCACCTCATCCAGTGACAGCTCCCGCGACAGGATCACCCGCTTGATACCAACCACCTGCCAAAACTTCACCGCCGCCGCATTCACTGTATTCGCCTGCACCGACAGATGCACCGTCAACTCCGGCCAACGCTCCCGCACCAACATAATTAGGCCAGGATCAGCCATAATCAGCGCATCCGGCCCCATCGCCACCACAGGTTCCAGATCATCAATAAAGGTCTTCAGCTTGGCTCCATGCGGCATCAGATTACAGGTGATAAAAAACTGCTTCTCCAGCGCATGCGCCTCTTTAATCCCCAATCGCAGATTCTCCTCCCGGAAATCATTATTCCGCACCCGCAGGCTATAGCGCGGCAACCCCGCATAAACGGCATCCGCCCCATAGGCAAACGCATAGCGCATATTTTTCAAGGTACCCGCAGGGGCAAGGAGTTCAGGGCTTTTCATAGAGAGGATTCCAGACTACAGATTATCAGGGGGTGAATTGTATATAATCTGCACTTTAACATCGAATGCTATGACGACACATGCCAGAAGGTCCTGAAATACGCCGCGCTGCTGATAAGGTAGCTGCCGCCATCAAAGATAAAACGGCCAAAAAGGTCTTCTTTGGTCAAAACCATCTAAAGCCATTTGAGAAGATACTGAGTGGAGAAAAGGTCTGGGCGGTAGAGACCCGAGGTAAAGCCATGCTGACCCGCTTCAGTAATGGCCTGAATATCTACAGCCACAACCAGCTTTACGGTATATGGCATACCGGAGCAGCCAATGAGCTTCCCGATAGCTCAAGGCAGCTACGACTAGCCATCCACAACGACACACACGCTGCCTTACTCTACAGCGCCTCTGAAATCGCTGTATTAAAAGACAGTGAGCTGACTAAGCACCCTTTTCTACAAAAGCTAGGGCCGGATGTATTATCACAAGAGATAAAACCAGAGCAGATTATTGAGCGCCTACTCCACCCAAAACACTGTCGCCGCCAGCTGGGAGGAATACTGACCGACCAATCTTTCCTTGCTGGATTGGGTAATTATCTTCGCTGTGAGATCCTATTTATCACAGGGTTACTCCCAAAAATCACCGCCCAACAATGCAGCCCTAAAAAATTGAATCTACTTGCCGCAGCTATTATTAACCTATCACAACAATCCTATAAAACAGCCGGCATTACCAATGACCCGCAACGCGCTAAACAACTAATGGATAAAGGAGCCAGCTTTGAAGATGCCCGCTTCTATGTTTTCCGCAGAGCCGGTAAACCTTGTTATCACTGCGACAGACCCATAGAAAAAGTCCCTGCCAATGGGCAAGGACTCTATTTTTGTCCCGGCTGTCAAACTTTAGACTAATGACTCATTGGCTCTTTAACACTGCGCACAGCCTCACCGATAAAAACCTGTTATTGTTTCAACCACTATTTACTCGCAACAGCTACCAATGTGCGACATTTTGTCACATACCAGACAGGTCGCCTCTATCCTATACTGTTAGCCCCTTCGAGGTTGGTTACATCAACATAATATCTATGACTCTTAAACGGCTGCCCCCACTACTCTATTTTATACTTTGCGCTCTACTGCTAACAGGGTGCTCTGAGGGGCAGTTTGAAATCAAAGACAGCTGGATTGCTGAAGCACCCCCTAATGTGATTGCACAGGCAGGTTACTTAACCCTCGATAATGATACTAACCGGCCAATGAGCCTGGTCAGTGTGGCAAGTGATACATTTGAAAGCATTCAGATTCATCAATCGGAGCATGATAAGGCAACCGGATTGGTGAAGATGATTCACAAAAAGAAAGTTGATATCCCCTCACATACAACCGTTAAATTTGAACCGGGTAGCTATCATCTGATGCTAATAAAACCCAAATCAACTCTGCGCGAAGGTGATCAGGTAGCAATGAAACTTACCTTTGCTGATGGCACTGAATTCAATATTACTTTCGCCGTTCGGCGTGAAAACTTTACCCTCTGAGCTAAATCTTGGTTATTACTCAAAAAATCTGGGTGGGTGCTAGTGCGGTTGTATTAGTCGCCATTGTAGTAGTCGGTGGCCTTCAAATATTAAACCAAACACCCAAGGATATTATCGCCACAGCACCACTGGATTCCAGCTGCAATCTAAATGCCGGGTCCTGCAAGGCCAATTTTCCTGGTCATGGTCAAGTGAGCTTTGCCCTCTCTCCACATCCAATAGTCGGCCTGAAACCACTGCAATTAACCGTTCAAACAGAAGGTATCTCTCCACAAGCTGTCGAGGTAGATTTTCGTGGCCTGGGCATGAACATGGGATTCAATCGCCCCCGCTTAAAGAAAGGAGCTGACGGGGAATATAGCGGCACAGGCACTCTCTCTGTCTGCATATTGGAACGCATGACCTGGGAGGCCACCGTTCTGGTGACCACCCGTAACGGCGTACTTGCAGCACCCTTTCGTTTTGAAACCACTCGACATTGAGATAATGAATAAACTCCACATAGCCATCATTGTTTTAACACTTGGCATCGTGCTGGGTTGGATTGCATCAACCTTAATGCCCACCTCAGATAAACCTATTGCCCTGCCAAATGTCATTGCCTCTGCACCCACCGGAGGGGATTTTTCACTAACATCAGCTGACGGGGCGTTCCGACTAAAGGATTATCGTGGAAAAGTGGTATTGATCTACTTTGGCTACACCTTCTGTTCCGACATCTGTCCAACCAATCTGGCACTGATGTCACAGGCTTTAAATAGCATGACAGATGATGAACTAACTCAGGTACAAGGCCTTTTTGTCAGTGTCGATCCCGAACGTGACAAGGTAGCAACACTAAAAAAATATGCCCAGCATTTCCACGAAACCATGCAGGGGCTAACCGGCTCTCCAGCTGAACTTGCTGAGATGGCCACACGTTATGGCGCTGCCTACCGCAAGGTTGAAGGTGAATCTGAAGGCGGTTATCTGGTGGATCACTCATCCAATACCTACATCATTGCACCCGATGGATCACTACACGCTATCTTGCCGCATGCCACACCGGCACAAGAGATACTGAAAGTAACCCGTAAATTATTAGCCGAATCATAGTTTCCAGATTATTGAATCTGGAGATTTAATTAAGCCCTTGTTGGAGAAGTACCGATGAAAAAACAGCTGTCTAAATCTATTATTATGGCCTCAGCCCTTATGCTGGCATCATTTTCTGGATCACTACTCGCTGACGCGGCAGGTGATATATCAGTCAGCGATGCCTATGTTCGGGCAACCGCACCAGGCCAGGCAAATAGCGCTGCTTTCATGACACTAAACAATGGCAGCATGCATGCCTACTCTGTGGTTGATGCCGAAGGCCATGCAGCCAAAGCAGTTGAGCTGCATACCCATATTAATGACAAGGGCATGATGAAGATGCGCCGCATCGACAAGATTGATGTACCCGCACATGGCAATGTCATGCTGAAGCCTGGTGGACACCACGTCATGCTGATCGGTCTAAAGCAAGCGGCTACTGAAGGTGACTCCATCCACCTTTCACTGGTCTTTAACGATGGCAGCAAAAAGATGATCAATGTCCCTGTAAAGAACATGCAAATGGGCGCAATGGATCACAGCAAGGACGAGCATGACATGCATAAACCTGCGCCTAAAAAGATGGATCACGGCCATATGCATTAATGTCGCACTGAGGCACATCCATAAAACCTCTAAATCTGTTTGAGGATGGATAGCCACCCCAGTGATCTTGGCTTTTTGTGAAGCCAAAGTGTAAAAACCCAGCTAACTTAGCTGGGTTTTTACTTTATGCTTGACGCTATGGCTCGCATTTCCTATTCTGCGCCCATACTTACAGATTCCGGGAAGCTGGTCGAATGCCAGCACTGCCCCCGCAACGGTAGACGAGTCAAACATTTGCAACAGCCACTGCATCAGCATGCGGGAAGGCGCAAATGGGGAAGCCACTGGCATCCACTCGTAAGTCCGGAGACCGGCCTGTAAATTGAATTCCTAGTCATTGCGGAGGGCGATGAGAGGGGGTAATCCAGTCATTCAACGCTCTTACTGAATAGACAATCCTCCTTTGACCTCCCTATAAATCTGAACAACCGGTTACGAGGATTAACAATCAATACCCTAAGCAGCATGCATCCATTGCACACCCTATCGATTAAAGGGATCTGTTTGTGATAGAGAGAAAAGGCATTGTATTGGCTGGCGTACAGTCAGGCTGTGGCAAAACCACGGCAACCCTGGCACTGATGCAATTTTTACGTGCCCAAGGGATATCCATCGCACCATTCAAAGCCGGACCTGATTTTCTTGACCCGCTGTGGCATCAAGCCGTTACGGGGCGCATATCCTGCAATCTCGACACCCAGATGATGGGCGAGCAGCACTGCCGGCAACAGCTGGCGGCACATGCCGATACCAATCTCGCCATCATCGAAGGTGTGATGGGGCTCTTTGATGGGCGCAGTGGCGTGGGCGGTAAAGGCTCCACCCTGGATCTGGCACGCACCATAGAGCTACCTGTTATCCTGATCGTAGATGCCAAAGGGATGAGCGGCTCCATTGTGCCTCTGGTCGCTGGATTTCAAAATGAGGCGGCAAAAAGCGGCGTCACTATCAGCGGAATCATCGCTAACCGCGTGGGCAGTGAGCACCATGCATCACTCCTCTCCAGCGCACTGAACGAGCACGGCATGCCACCACTGATCGCCTGGATTGCCAAAAACGCCCCCACGTTGCCGGAACGTCATCTCGGACTAAAGATGCCGGATGAAACCGATATACCTGATTTCAGCAGTTCACTGCATGTTGAGCAGGAGCCGCTACTGAATGCCTGTGGCAATCTGAATCTCTCAACCGAACCACAGCCTGATGAAAAACCCCAGCTTTGCGGCCAATCCATTGCCATCGCCAAGGATGCCGCAAGCTGCTTTATCTACCAAAGCAACCTGGACTGGCTTGAGGCTCAGGGCGCAACACTGCACTTCTTCTCTCCCCTCAAAGGAGAGGCTATTCCCACAACAGCAGATGCCGTCTGGCTACCCGGAGGATATCCCGAACTCCATGCTGAGCGGCTATCAACCTCTGCGACCTGGCCATCACTCAAAGCCCATATCGAGGCCAACAAACCACTCTTGGCAGAATGCGGAGGCATGATGTTGCTGGGTGAAAAAATAATCGATCATCAGGGCAAACACTGGCCTATGTGTGGCGCACTGCCTATCACTACTCAGATGCAACCTCGGCTGGCTGGACTGGGTTACCGGGATGATGCGTCCGGTGCAAAAGGGCATGAGTTTCATCACTCAACCCGCATCACTGACGATGACATCCCCACCGCCTTTACCCTCAGTCGTGGCGACCAGGGCATACGTTACAAAAACAGCCGCAGCTCCTATATCCACTGGTGGTTTCCGGTTGCACCAGAGACTACCGCAGCATGGTTTAAGGCCGCTGCATGAACACAATCCACAACCCTATCTTTCAACAAAACCTAATGGCCACAACGCAGCTAGCTGCTCCCTTGCCTTCATTATCAACAGAGTAAAAGGAGAAAATCATGCATATCGAACCCGGTGTCGTAGACGGCGCAAAAGTAATTCTTGGTTATGGCACAGCCACCGTTGCAGTAGGCATTGTTGCCAAGGTTGCTACCGAGGCAGTAAAAGACAATGGGATCATCTCCCTTGCCGTCAAGAGTCTATTCAGCACACTGCTGGTCTTCTCATTTTTTCAGGTGCTGCCCCACCAGCCGGTTGGGGTTTCAGAGGTTCACCTTATTTTAGGATCAACCCTCTTTCTGATGTTTGGTATTGCCCCCGCCGCCATTGGTTTAACCACTGGCCTTTTGCTGCAGGGTCTGTTCTTTGCCCCGCTGGATCTACCGCAATATGGCATGAACATCACCACCCTGCTGGTGCCACTGTTTGCCATGAGCCTGTTGGCGAAAAAGATCATTCCTGAGAATGTTGCTTACAAAGATCTCAGCTACTCCCAAACCCTCAAGCTATCAACAGCCTACCAGGGTGGCATTGTCGCTTGGGTGGCGTTTTGGGCAGTTTACGGACAGGGCTTTGGCAGCGAAACCCTGGCACAAGTACTCTCTTTCGGTGCCGTTTACATGAGTGTCATCATCCTTGAACCACTGGTTGATCTAGCCGTATTGGCTGGCGCAAAGAGCCTGCACAGCCTGAAAGGCAGCATGCTTATTGAAAAGAGAATCTATGCAGCTTCTGCATAATCTCTGCCTCTTGCACATACACACACTCAAGCAGGTGGTTTGAGCATGGGCAAAGTCTGGTTTGTCGGCGCAGGTCCTGGCGACCCTGATCTGATTACGGTCAAAGGCCGTGATCTGATCAGTGGGGCGGATGCCATCCTCTTTGCTGGCTCCCTCGTCTCACAGGCGGCCACCCAATGGGCACCGGATCATTGTGAAATCAAAGACTCCAAGGGTATGACCCTGGAGGAGATGGTTGAGTGGATGATTGAGCAAGGGCAAGAGAACCGCCAGGTGATACGTCTACAGACCGGTGACCCATCACTCTACGGCGCATTGATCGAGATGGTGCAGCCACTGGATGCCGCAGGTATTGATATCGGCATCGTGCCCGGTGTCTCTTCCGCCTTCGCGGCTGCCGCGGCCGGGGTCGAGAGCCTGACCCTGCCTGAGATTACCCAGACCGTTATCTTTAGCCGGATCGAGGGCCGCACCCCCATGCCAGAGGGCGAAAGCCTGGCAGAGCTGGGCAGTCACCACTGCACCCTCTGTCTGTTTCTCTCCATCACCCTGTTGCACAAGGTACGGGAAGGATTATTGGCAGCCGGTTGGCATGAAGAGTCACCGGTACTGGTCGTGCAGAAGGCCAGCTGGCCAGGTGAAGAGCGCATCATTCGCGGCACGCTGGCAGACATCAAAAAGCGCTGCCAAGAGGCACAGATCGCCAGTCAGGCGATGATTATCGTAAGCCCCACACTGGGTGCCAGAGCCTGGCCTGATCTGAAAAAATCAAAGCTCTACGATAAAACATTCAGTCACCAGTTCCGCCAAGCTACAAAACAGGCAACCCCATGAGTAAAGATGAAGTCATACTGCTGGTAGGGCATGGTTCCCGCCATGAGCCAGGCAATGAAGAGATCCTGCAGTTTGCCAATCTCTGGCAACAACGTAATCCAGAGGCAGATATCGAGGTCTGTTTTATCGAGCTGACAGAGCCTTTGGTTGATGCCGGTCTGGACAATGCTGCAGCTAAGGCAGATCGGGTGATTGTTGTCCCGCTGATCCTGAATGCTGCTGGTCACGTCAAGATGGAGATCCCTGAATACATTGAACAGGCACGTGCCAAGCACCCAAACACCGAATTTATCTACGCCCGCCACTTGGGGGCTAATGAACAGATCCTAAAGATTCTAAAGCGCAATCTGCATCAAACCCAGTTGGCGTTGGATGTACCCGACCCTCACAGCACAGGGGTTATTATTCTTGGGCGCGGCTCCTCTGATCGAATCGCCAACGGTGAGATAGCCAAGATGGCACGTTGGCTCTATGAAGAGTCAGAGCATGAGCTGGTCGATATCGCCTTCACCGGCATCACCCATCCCCGGCTGGAGACAGCAGTGCGACGACAGATGCAGCAGGGCATGACACAGATCATCATCTTGCCTTACTACCTCTTCACCGGCCTGTTGATGGAGCGGATCAAACAGCAGATCAAACATATTCAAGTCCAATATCCGCAACTGCGTTTTGGCTGTGCCAAATATGCAGGCTTTGAGGATGAGATCTTTGAACTACTGGATCAGCGGGTAGCCGAGGCACGGGGCGATACAAGTGAAGCCGTGATGATGGAGTGTGACGGCTGCCAATACCGCAGCCAGGCAGAGAAGCATGAACATGGCCACGGACATCACCACCACTAAACATCACCGCTGAACTATCCATCTATTCGATACAGCACACCATATTATTAAAGGGCAAAAGCGATGCAACAGAACGACAACTCCCCAGCAACTCTCTGCGGCAATAACGTTGTTACCGAGCAGCTCACTCAAGCGGGTCGCAAGATCGAACATGACTCCTTTGCCATCGTAGACAGCGAGGCGAGCAATCACAGCTACCCTGAAGATCAGTGGCAGATCGTTCGACGAATGATTCACGCCAGTGCTGATTTTGAGTTCAATGGCCTAACCCAATTTCACCCCGATGCTGTAACTGCCGGACTCAATGCCCTAACAGAAGGCCGCCCCATTGTGGCGGATGTTGAGATGATCTGTGTCGGGTTATCCAAACCCAGATTGAGCCACTTTGGTGTCAGTACCCAACACTTCATCTCTGATGACGATGTCATCGCCCAGGCAAAAGCTGAAAACAGCACCCGTGCCGTGCAGGCCATGCGCAAGGCTCACCGACTGGGTCTATTGGAAAATGGCATTGTTGCGGTCGGTAATGCCCCCACCGCACTGCTGGAGGTTATTCGATTGATTCAGGAAGAGGGGGTTCGCCCTGCCCTGATCATCGGCATGCCCGTGGGGTTTGTCTCAGCAGCTGAATCCAAAGCAGCGGTTACGGTACTGAATGAAGTCCCCTGGATTATTACCGAAGGTCGTAAGGGTGGTTCCACACTGGTTGTCTCTACCCTGCATGCACTGTTGGCGCTAGCTGAAGCGGAACAGCGGAAACAGCAGTGAAAAAAAAGGGCTCTCGGAAAGGTTTTACTACCGGAGCCTGCTCGGCAGCCGCCGCCCGCGCCGCCGCCATCGGTCTGGTCAGCGGCCAGGTGCCAGATCAGATTGAGTGTCTGTTGCCCAATGGCGAGCGAGTAACATTTACCGTGGTTGATGGGCATTGCCAAGATAACCAAGCCCACGCCGTGATCATCAAAGATGCCGGTGATGACCCCGATGTCACAGATAAAGCCCATCTCACAGCTGATCTTAAGATAGTGCCTGGCCAACCTGGCCAAATCCTATTAGTTGGCGGCGAAGGGGTGGGAACCGTCACCATGCCCGGACTGGGGCTAGAGCTGAATGGTCCCGCCATCAATCCCGTACCACAGAAAAATATACGGAAGAATGTCGAAGAAGCTGCCGCCTCACTGTTGGAAGAGAATGGCATTGAGGTAACCATCTCTGTACCGGGTGGTGAAAAGATAGCGCAACGCACCCTCAACCCGCGGCTGGGCATCATAGGCGGCATCTCTATCCTTGGCACCAGCGGCATCGTCCACCCCTGGTCTACCGCCGCCTTCCGTGCCTGCGTGGTGCAGAGCATTGAGGTTGCCGCCCGACAGAGGCAAAAGACCGTGGCACTCACCACCGGCGGTCGCACCGAAAAATTTGTCATGCGCGAACTACCTGATCTGGCTCCTGCCTGTTTTGTACAGATGGGAGATTTTCTCAAGCCGGCCTTCGATGCCGTCGTGGCCAACAAGATACCACACGTTGTTATCGGCGGCATGGTGGGCAAACTGGCCAAGATGGCTCAGGGCGAGACCATTACCCATGCCAATCGCAACCCCGTCAACATGGAGCTGGTAGCCGATATTGCAGCCTCAGTGGGCGCAGATGTGGCTATCTGCAATGAGATACGTGAGGCCAAAACCGCACGCTTTGCCAGTGAACGGCTGGTAGAGACCGGCCTACAGGAGGCCTTTCTAAAGGCGCTGGCCAAACATGTCATCACCACCCTAACAGAGCGCTACCCAGGCAAATTTACCCTGCGGGTGCTGGTGTGTGATTTTGAGAGCAATAAGCTGGTAGAGGTCACTGATGCAGACTAATTGCCACATTATCGGCGTACTGGATAATGGCGCTGCTGGCATGACCCAGATGGCGCTGGAGCTGATCCAGCAGGCTGATCTGCTGATCGGCAACGGCCGTACCCTGGGGCTATTTGCCAGTGACATCAAACCCAATGCCGAAACCAAAGACCTGACCGGCAATTTCAGCAAAATTCCTGGCTGGATCAGCGCTGCACTGGAGCAAAACAGGCAAGCCGTTGTGCTGGCGACAGGCGATCCGCTCTGCCACGGCATTGCCCACTACCTGATAAAAAAACTGGGATCAGAGCAATGTGCTGTGATTCCTAACACCTCTATTCTGCAACTGGCCTTTGCCCGCCTTGGGCTGCCTTGGCAAGAGGCTCAAATCTGCTCCATTCATGGCAAAGATACCGGCGAATGGTCACCTGATGCAGAGCCTGACCATCGACTCTATCCACTACTGCACAAGATTCGGCAGCAGGGGCTACTGGCCATATTCACCAGCCATGCAAACAGCCCGGGGCGCATTGCCCGGATGCTGGATGCCTGTTCATTGGCCGATGATTACGAGATAGCCGTGGCAGAGCAGCTACTGCTACCTGATGAGCAGACATTTGGCTTTATGTCGGTTGATGAGGTGAAACAGCGACAGTTTGCCGACCCCAATATCGTGATCCTGCGCCCAACATCAGTCCCATCGCCCCAGATACTATTCGGGCTTGCCGACGAGTGTTACCAGCAGCGCAAGCCGGACAAAGGGCTAATCACCAAACGTGAAGTACGCGCTGTTTCATTGGCTCATCTGCAACTACGCCCTAACAGCATTGTCTGGGATATCGGTGCCGGTTCTGGTTCTGTGGGCATGGAAGCAGCACGACTCTGCCCCGATGGTTTTGTCTTTGCCATCGAAAAGAATAGCGATGATGCTGCCATCATCCAACAGAACCAGCAGCAGTTTAAGCTAACCAACTATCAGCTGACCCAGGCCAAAGCACCCCAAGGGCTGGAACAGTGGCCTGACCCTGATGCCGTTTTTATTGGCGGTTCTGGCGGTAATTTGGAACAGCTGATTGAAACCAGCCTGGCTCGATTAAAGAGCGGTGGCCGCTTGGTGATGAACTTTATCACCCTGGAAAATATGCACAGTGCCATCACTCAGCTAAAAAAACTTCATGCAAACTGGGAACTCTGCCAACTGCAGGTCTCCCGCAACAAACCGATTCTGGATATGCAACGGCTACAAGCCGAGACCCCAGTCTGGATCATCTCAGCACAACGAGGTAATAAATGAGCGGAAAACTTTACGGTGTCTCTGTCGGCCCCGGTAACCCCGGTTTAATCACACGACAGGCGTGGGAACTACTACAGAGCGGTGCCCACTGGACCTATCCCATTCGTAACGAAAAAAGCGACAGCTACGCATTGGATATCGTCCGGCGCTCAGAGCTACCTCTGCCAGATAA
Organism: Gammaproteobacteria bacterium; assembly: GCA_021773975.1. Taxonomy (GTDB): domain Bacteria; phylum Pseudomonadota; class Gammaproteobacteria; order Chromatiales; family Chromatiaceae; genus WFXD01. The sequence continues at coordinate 45,001 of JAJFJN010000108.1, forward strand.
TCGCACCCCACTGATCTTTCCGATGACCCACGATAAGGAGAAGCTCACCGGCTACTGGCTCAGAGCAGCAGAGACCGTGTTGGAGATACTGCACCGGGGCGAGGATGTGCTCTTTCTGGTCGAGGGTGATGCATCCACCTACGCCACCTTCTGCCACTTGGCTCGCACGGTTTCATCGATTGATAGTGAAGTAAAAATCCAGACCATCGCGGGGGTCTCCTCATTCAACGCGGCGGCGGCTGACTTGAATATGCCACTGGCAGACACCGACGACACCCTGGCCATTGTCCCTGCCGGTTATGGCGTAGAGATGCTGGATCGGCTGTTGGCTGACTTCGATACCCTAGTGCTACTCAAGGTCAACTCCCTGCTGGATCAAATCCTGGATCTGCTGGAGGCACGCGGTCTGCTGGAGAGCAGTGCCTTTATTGAACGTGCCGGTACGCCGGAAGAGCGCATTGTCCGTGACCTCAACCAGCTACGTGGCGAGAAGGTAAACTATCTCTCTCTGCTGCTGGTACACAATGATCATCGAGTACGTGGCCCTATGGTTCGCGGTTGTGGGCGACGTAAGGAAGCCAAGCAGGTTTAATGAGCATTACTCAAACAATCGCTATTGTTGCCATCACCCGCAATGGGGCCAGGCAGCTGACCCAATTAGGGGCAAAACTGCCGCATGCCGATCTCTTTGTCAGTGAGAAATTTCAGGCTGAATTGGGTGATATTTCCAACCAGGTGCAGGCCATTAAGCCACCGGTTCGGGATGATATTGCGGCACTCTTCAAAAGCTATGACCAGCTGGTTCTCATCTTCTCCATCGGTGCTGCGGTACGGCTTATTGCCCCCTGCATCCAATCCAAAGAGGAAGACCCTGGTGTGGTGGTCATTGATGATGCCGGCCACTTTGTGGTGCCTATCCTCTCCGGACACCTCGGTGGAGCCAATGCCTTTGCCGAACAGGTCGCTGGATTGATCAACGCCCAACCCGTCATCACCACCGCATCCGAATCCTTGGGTACACTGCCCGTTGATATTTTAGGGCGAGAACTGGGATGGAGCTGCGATGCACCCAAGGCAACATTGGTAAAGGTAGCCGCTCATGTGGTCAATGGTGAGCCTATCGCCTTTGTACAGGAGCGCGGCTCAAAGGCTTGGTGGTACAGAGAGAAACCACTGCCATCGAACATCCAACTGTTTGAGGATTTTGAAGCGATTGACCCTGAGCAGTTTAGCGGCATCCTCTGGGTTACCCACCGTGAGATAACCGATTCAACCCGCAACCAGCTAGCAGAGAAACTGGTTATCTACCGTCCACCAAAATCACTGGTACTGGGCGTTGGTTGCGACCGTGGAACCCCCTTGGAAACCATTGAGACGGCACTGGGTCAAGCGCTCAGCCAGGCTGGTCTCAATCGCCACAGTGTCACCGCCATGGCCTCGATTGATAAAAAGAGTGATGAGCCAGGTCTGCTGAGTTTTGCCGAAAATAATGGCTGGCCACTGCGCTTTTACACCGCCAGCGAACTGGCAGAAGTGGAGGTTCCCAACCCTTCTGCAACCGTCTTAAAATATGTGGGAACACCCTCCGTGGGTGAAGCTGCTGCACTGCTACTGGCAGAGACCACTATGGATCAGCTGATTGTCGAAAAACACAAATACCGAGGGTTGGATGGCCGCAACGCCACCATCTCCATTGTCCTTACTGAGATAACCTACTAACTACCCATGAATAAAACAGGAAAAATCCTCCTTGTTGGTATCGGCCCTGGTGCCGAAGAGCAGATGACGCTGCGCGCCCGAACGGCGATAGAGGAGTCAGATGTAGTCATCGGCTACTCTACCTACATCAAGTTGGTAGAGCATATGCTGATGGGCAAAGAGGTCGTCTCCAAAGGGATGACAGAGGAGATTGACCGCTGCAAAGAGGCTTGGGAACAGGCAAAAGCGGGCAAGACAGTCGCGCTGGTCTCTTCCGGTGACATTGGTGTCTACGGCATGGCAGGACCTACTTATGAGGTACTGCTGCAATCAGGCTGGTCACCGGATAGTGACATCCAGGTTGAAGGGATTCCCGGCACCAGCGCACTCAATGCTGCCGCCTCTCTGGTGGGCGCACCACTGACCCACGATTTCTGCGCCATCTCGCTCTCTGATCTGCTCACCCCTTGGCCACAGATTGCCCAGCGGTTGAAAGCAGCGGGTCGAGGCAACTTTGTCATTGCCCTCTATAACCCAAAGAGTGGCCGTCGCACCGAACAGATCATTGAGGCACAGCGCATCCTGTTGCAATACCGCGCACCTACAACCCCCGTTGCTATCGTCAAATCTGCCTACCGAAAACGGCAGGATATTATCCGCACACAGCTGGATCAGATGGCACAATCTGATCTTGGCATGCTCAGTACCGTGCTCATCGGTAACTCTGACAGCTATTGGCAGGAAGGGCTGATGATCACTCCCAGGGGGTACAGCAACAAATACCAGGGACTGACCGGAGAGGCGCATGAAGGCGAGCAGGCAGGACGCTCACTGAGCCTGGGTCTGGAAGGCTGGCAAGATGCCCTGCATGAGCATCTGCTGGCGCATCCACAGGAGAGTCTGTCAGAGGCAGCCAATCTGTTTGATGTCTCTTTGGGAGCAGTGCTTGGCGCATTAGCAGATCGCTCTGATGATAAAGAAGCCCTGCCATTTCAAGTAAGCCCAATGGCCATTGAAAAACTGCCAGAACTGCTAGAGAGCTGCAAAAGTTGGGGGGCACTGCGTGTCACTATGCAAAATAAGCATGCAGTTACCGCTCAGCTCTCCCTTAATGGTGCCGAGTTGCGCACTAACAATGACCTACTCATTCTGGACAATGGCAGTGGCCAATTTCAGATCAATCTCTCTGCTGTGGATTCCGTCTGGTTTGTGACTCAGGGTGAGCAGGAACAGAGCATCCAGTTTATGGATCAGCAGGGTGATAGCCTGTTTCAGTTATCCCAGATTGCTGCTGACCAGACTCAGCAGCAAAAAATGCAGCAACAATTTTGCCATCCAACCAAATGAAAATCTATCTGGTAGGCGGTGCCGTGCGTGATCGACTGTTGGGGCTGCCAGTAGATGAACGGGATTGGCTCGTTGTAGGGGCGACAGAGCAAGAGATGCTGGATGCCGGTTATCGCCGTGCAGATGCAGATTTCCCTGTATTTTTGCATCCTGAAACAGGTGAGGAATATGCGCTGGCTCGCACCGAAACCAAAATAGCGGGGGGCTACAAAGGTTTCACAGTTGATGCATGCTCAACCATCACACTGGAGCAAGATCTGGCTCGGCGTGATCTCACCATCAATGCATTGGTGGAGGATGAATCGGGTCAGCTTATTGACCACTATCAGGGACAGAGGGATTTGGATGCACGCCAACTGCGTCACATCACCCCTGCTTTTGTGGAAGACCCTGTACGCATACTCAGGATAGCCAGATTTGCTGCTCATTTAGGCTCGCTGGGTTTTGAGGTGGCTCCAGAGACCCAGGCATTGATGGCTCAAATGGTTCAATCAGGTGAGCTACAAAACCTAAAACCAGAACGGATCTGGAAGGAGATGCGCAAGGCACTGCTAGAACCTCAACCCTGGCAGTTTTTTGAGGTGCTGCTCCAATGCGGTGCTTTGGCTCTGCTGATCCCTGAGCTGACCGCTACAACCAAAAGCTCAACACCTTTTGGTTCACTACGTAAAATCACTGAACTGAGCAACACCCTTGCTGTTCGCTTTACTGCAGCCCTCTACCCTGCTGCAAAAACAGTCGATTCAATCACCACATTTTGCAATAGACTGCGTGCTGATAAAGCATGTTGTGATCTATTGGAGATGGTCATTCATCTGGAATCATCCTTTGCTGGTGCAGTAGATGCAAAGGCTGAAGCATTACTAATCTTCTTGGAAAAGAGTAAGGCACAGCAACAACCAGAGCGCTTCCAGGATCTTCTACTGGCTTGTGAAGTGTTATGGCCAGATTTAGCCAAAATGGCTATCCCACGATTAAAACATGCCCTAATAGCTATAAATGATATTACAGCAAAAGAGCTGATTTCTGAGGGCTACCAAGGTTCAGAGCTGGGAGCAGCACTCAGACAACAACGCATTAAAGCCATTGAACAAAGAGTGATGAGTAATAGCCATGATTGATTTTGATGAAGAGCTGGATCTCTGCGGCCTAAGCTGCCCCCTACCCACACTTCGTGCCAGCAAGGCATTAGCCAGCATGTCATCAGGCCAGGTGTTGCATGTCATTGCCACTGATCCTGGCACAGCCAAAGACCTCCCTGCCTTTATTAAAAACAGTGGTAATAAATTGCTTGAAACCCGTGAAGAGGCAGGTAAGTTCTATTATCTGCTACAGAAAGCGTAGCCTAGAATTTGTATTCAATTCCGACCGTTACAAAGTAAGCTGCTGAATCTTTAAATTTACCTACAATACTAGAATTATCACCCGCATCCAATTTTAGCTCTTTTTTACGATCATAGAGAAAAGAGCCGCCAATCGTCAGCGAATCTGTATATTGATGCTTGGCACCAAAAGAGAACATCATGGCATCTGAGTCTGGCAGTTCAAAGCCAATGTACTCTTTCTGAATGGGGGTTTCATCATAGGCAAACCCTGCCATGAGAGACCATCTGCTATTTAGCTGATGTGTAATACCTAGGCGATAGGTATTGCTGTTATTCCAATTCTTTATCCCTGGCTTATCAAATACCCTAAAAGGCAGAGCAGTAAATGCCACCTCATAATCAAAATCCAGTTCGTTATAGATAGACCAAAAGGTACGCTCGAATACAACTTCAGCCGTAGTTTTATTATTAAATGTATAGGCAGCCGCTAGATTTAGGGATGCAGGTATAGGCACATCAACTTTCGTCTTACCAGAATAGTTCGATGCGGGGGTTGTTGGAACATCAAGGTCTGCATCACCCTTTATCGTAAGCCATACTTTTGACCGATAGGTTGCTGCCAGAGAAAGATTATCCAGCGGCCGAATCAATAGCGCTAGATTATAGCCATAATCAATAGAATCACCCTCTAGATCTCTACCAATGCCCACAACAGAAGATGAACTTTTTACAATGCCCTTGCTAAAGATAGCTCGGAAGCCAGCAGCCACCGAAATTGCTTCATGCAATTGAAAAGCGATAGTAGGGTTGGCTTCATAAGTTGTAAGAGTGAATTCTTCCGCTGTACCTTTCACCCGACCATTCCAGCGTTTAGTGAGGCCTGCAGGTGCAACTAGGGAGAGACCAAATCGCATATTACCAACAGCCGGGCTGGTGTAATGAAAGGTGGGAATAAGAAAATGCTCTTTTTTAGTATCATCATTAAAAGCAGCACCATCAAAATTAATACTGGTCAGCTGAATATATGAAAGATCAGCCTCCAACATGCTGCGGTCTTCATTGAACACCATAGCCGCCGGATTGTAATAAGCAGCATCAGAGCCATGTGCATTAGCTACATAAGCAGCAGAAAGCGCTGTTGCATTAACCGACTGCTCAGGGATTTTGTACCCCCCTGCCATTAATGATGATGATAGAATCAAAAACGCCATGAAGGAGAATGCGAGTTTTTTCATCTCAATTTTTCTTTATGGAGCCACCAAAAAGAGGCCATTATATTGCAAAGCATTTTGCTATTATTATTTCTCAACGGGTGATAAAAACTAACATTTTAAATATAGTTCTACAAGTTTTCAGGTTTATCTGATTGATAAAACTGAAAAACATAGGTAAGACCATAATTAAAGTAGTCTACCAACGAATTAAGCAAACCTCTGAAGGGGTCATTTAATGCAGTTTTTAACTCAGTGGTTTAAACGCCACCTTTCCGACTCCGGGGTAGTATTTTTAGCGCTATTTCTGGTGATTGCTTTTGCTGTCGTCATCATGATGGGCAATATGCTAATGCCTGTACTGGCAAGCGCAGTCATTGCCTATCTGCTAGATGGCAGCGTTGAGCGCATGAAAAGCCGAGGCGTGCCACATGTCGTAGCGGTCTCCATTGTCTTCTGTGCATTTTTTCTGTTTGTCTCTATTGTGGTTTTCGGCCTGGTCCCTACACTCTCCCGCCAGGGTACACAGCTATTCCAACAGCTACCCATTATGATTTCAAAAGGCCAACAGGTTTTGATGCAGCTGCCCGATCGCTACCCCGATGTCATCACAGCATCTCAGCTAGAAGAGGTTACAAGTGTTATTAGGCAAAGAATTGCAGAACTTGGGCAGACTGTCCTCTCCATTTCATTATCATCCGTTGTGGGGGTGATTACAGTTCTTGTCTATGCCGTGCTCATGCCGATGCTGGTCTTCTTTTTCATGAAGGATAAACGCCTGATTATCAACTGGGCACTGGGCTTTATGCCCCAGGATCGTAAGCTGGCAACTACCGTATGGAAAGATGTTGATATTCAGGTAGCCAACTACGTGCGTGGTAAATTCATTGAGATTATTGTTTTATGGGCAGCCTGCTTCGTCACATTTACACTGTTTGGCCTGGAATATGCCATGCTGCTAGGTGCATTGGTGGGGCTATCCGTAATCATTCCCTATATTGGTGCAACCGTAGTAACAATCCCTGTATTGTTGATTGCCTGGTTTCAGTGGGGATGGGGCAGTGACTTCATAGGGCTGACAGTAACCTTCTTTATCATCCAGGCCCTGGATGGCAATGTACTGGTGCCCCTACTCTTCTCCGAAGTGGTTAACCTGCACCCTGTTGCTATTATTGTGGCAATTCTAGTGTTTGGAGGTTTTTGGGGGTTTTGGGGCGTCTTTTTTGCTATCCCATTAGCAACGCTGGTACAGGCTGTTATCAGCGCCTGGCCTAAACCCATTGAATTGGAATAGATAAGCAGGTGATGTCCAGAGCAGACATCACCTGCAAGTTTAATTAGTGCCTGAACGAAAACCTACCCTTTCCCCAGAAAGACCAAGCGTATTAGTAGGACAGTGCGGTGCGATGTTATTTGACACAGTCATTTTTAACGC
>JAJFJN010000109.1 GCA_021773975.1 Gammaproteobacteria bacterium
TATATACTCTAATCCAATATGATAACTATCACTTGATACTCGCCTAAGCTGAAATATTCGACAATGTGTGAAAACCTCAGCTAAAGCACCATTTTCCATCGGAAGTGTTATTTTAATATCAACCTCAGCGGGCTGACTTATTGCAGCTAACCGTTGATTCATAGTCAACTGTTTGAATGTGGGTCTATCCGTAACAAACAACAGCCCTATTTGAGAGATGTTTTTTGTCATGGCATTAAACACCAAACCACACTCAGCCTTAACCTCTACAGCCAAACTTACCTCAATGCGAGGGAGTCGCCTCCTATTTATGAGCTTTGGCTGATTCATCTATTTGTTCCATTTTACCCATCACGACACTACTTTTTTGTCTACCCATCTCTCTTTAAGAGAAAACCTAAACCCACTGAAATAACCAGGAGTTTTATCACTAGCGTAGTTAAAAACTAATTTTTTTTCATAAATTACCTAAAAAAACCCAACTTTTAAGCTGAAACTGTTAGATCTATCTCAGATTTGTGCTTTTTTTAGTGTTTTTACCCCCACTAACAAGAGCCGTATCAAACATAATTAGATTAAGAAAAGAGCAACTAATGCTGACAATTAGGACAATAAAAGCTAGAACGCTGGCCTATAACTCGTCTCATAATAGGGTGTTCACAATGTAAACAAGGCGCATTCTCACGTCCATAAACCTGAAGTTTTTGAGCAAAGTACCCTGCACTTCCATCCTCATGCTGAAAGTCTTTTAATGTTGTTCCGCCCTGAATAATCGCCTCCTGCAACACTTGTTTGATTTTATCTGCAAGCAGCATGTAGCGTTTTAATGCTATACGATTACTTTGACGCGCTGGATGGATACCCGCTCTAAACAGTGATTCACTGGCATAGATATTTCCCACCCCAACAACTGCCTTACTATCCATAATAAGGTTTTTTATCGCGATCCTTCTATTGCATGACAGATGATATAAATAATGGCCATCAAACTTACTACTCAATGGTTCAGGGCCAAGGTGCTGGATAAGTTTATGTTTATTAGGGTCTACCACTGTCCAAAGCAAAGCACCAAATCGACGGGGATCATGCAGACGCAAACATTGCTTACCAAAAATCAAATCAACATGATCATGTTTTCCGGGTTGAGACTTTGCAGGCAAAACACGCAAGCTACCCGACATGCCAAGATGAATAATAACCGTACCTTGAGTCAGACGCAGAAAAAGATATTTTGCCCGACGCTCAACCGCCAATACTTGCTGACCAGGTAGGCATTGTTTTAAGGATTGAGGGATAGGCCAGCGCAGACGTGGTTGACGAATAACAATACCCTGGATTGTTTTACCCAGTAGATGAGGTTCAATGCCAGAACGTGTGGTTTCAACCTCTGGTAACTCAGGCATTATGGATTTGCTTCTTTAGTTTTACTTACAAAGTCATCCGCTTGTGCCATTAAGTGATGATGGTAACCATTGTTAATCAAATGCAATTGCTCGCCAACACGCACATAACGTCTGAACTTTATTGATTCATTGCCACCTATCTCCAGCATCAGATCATTCAACTGCAAATGGATGGAGGGCGGTTCAAGGCCAAATTCCGCCAAACGCCCATCGGGTATTTTAAACTGACTAAAACTGCGCGTTGTTGTTATATCCAGCAGCTGGTTAATACGCTGTTCATTGGCTGGTTTTTTATACGGGTTTATCATCAACCAATGGCCCTGCTGTTTCTGCATAACCAAATCCCGGCCACGGTTATCACTGATACGAATATAACTAACATCTTTTGGCGTAAGATGTGTCAGTGTTATCTTTTCCACAGGTTGATTTATACCCGGTTCAAAATATGCAACCAGTGACAACAGTAGCACCAACAAAAACAGGCCAAGATTGACCGTTACATTACGACTCATTCTGTAATCACCTGCGCCGCCTGCGCCACCAAATCGTGATACCTGTAGCTATAAGCCCTAATGGCAGCACAACCAAAAACCCAAAGCCAATCATTAAGGTTGCTGCACGAGAAAGGTTAAGGCTTAGATCTGGTGCAACCTTGGCAGGGATATTTAGCAGCTGCTCATCACTGGTTAACCAGCGTATCAAATTCAACCCTAAATTAAGATTGCCGGCATTACCCAAATAAGCATTAGACAAAAAATCACCATCACCAACAACAAGAATACGCTGCTGACGGGCCGGGATTTTATCTGCAATATCACGAACCAGTGCAACACCAATATGCAGAGGCCCAGCCTGTTCACCTAAAGCCTGATCACGACTTACTTCACCTTTTATTGGCCCTGTTTCATTCCAGCTCTGTGGCAGAGTAGTCAACAGGGGCGTTGTTTTCCATTGCGTATCCCCCACACTGATGGCTACTGCATGTGGATAAACGGTCAGCAATTCGAACCCTTGGGTAGCGGGATGCTGAGGATATTTTGGCACCAATGCCACTGCTGGATCTTGAATATTCATGCTTCTGGCATTGGCATCCACTACAGTTCCTGGCAAAAAGCTAATACCCAACTCTTTTGCCAATGGCTCCAAACCATGTAATCCACCTGGATCAACCAACCACAGCAGGTTGCCACCCTGTGCAACAAAGTCAGTAATCTGCATAACCTCACTGGGCAGATAACTTACTCGGGGTGATGCAATTACCAACAGACTGGTATTACTTGGGATTTCAGAAGCTGTAACAATATCCAGCGACTGAAGTTGAAACCCTTTGCTTTTTAGCTCTTTGCCAAAATCACCCAAATCAAAATTAGCCGCGCCTGACAGGCTGCGTTCACCATGACCACTAAGCGGCGCAATCCAATGCGTTTTCTGTTGTACCAATCGTTGTATAGCATTACTCAGTGCCTGCTCATTAATCTCTCGTAGCGTTTCACTGCGCCCCTCATACTCCAGTAGCAGCTCACCTGACAATCTAATGCCCAGCTCACGCACCCGCTCTGGGTGCTGCTCTGGATTAACAAAAACCAACTCAAGATCTGGTTTGTAGCGTTGATAGCGCTGAATGATTTCACTAATTCCCTGTCGTAACAGCGCATTCTCAGGCGCAAAACTGGTCACTCGAAGCGGTGCATCAAGCCGTGCCAGCATCTGCTGACTTGTTTCGGAGAGTGTATTGCGTGCCCTTGCACTCCAGTCCCACTGAGCATCGTAGTGAATACTGAGCCATGCAATCAGCCCAGCTGCAATTATCAACAGAAGATGAAAAAACAGGCCATTTAGATATCTCATTATCTTCTGCATCTGTTATGGCCGGGTGCGAAGTGAATCAAGCCTGCGAACAGCAAAGATCAGACAGAGGCCAATACAGAGTATGAAATAGATTAGATCACTGCTGCGTACCAAACCACTCAACAAGCGATCAAAATGGGTAGGCATCGCAATCCAGGCAAATAACAGACTCCCTTTGCCCTCTGCTCCAGCGGCCATATTAATCAGCCAAAGAAACAGCAGCAGACCGTAGCTAGCCACTGCTGTCACAGCGGGCTGATCTGATACTGTTGATATATACAGACCAATAGCGGCTGAGGCTGCAAGCACCAAACCAAGACCCAGCAGCCCAGCAGCTAACCGGCCTAAATCAAGCTCACCACCTGCCAACAACGAAAGTGCCATCACTGTACTAATAAACAGAATGGTGGCCAGCATGCCAAGTAGCCCAAGATACTTTCCCAGTATAATTCGAGTGGCAGAGACAGGTGCCGACAGTAATAGACTAAAGGTACCACTGCGCAGCTCTTCACTAATAAGACGCATCGAGAGCAGCGGAATCAGTAACAGGCTGATAATGGCCACATTTCCAAACAGCGGTACAACGATCAGATCTGTCAGCCCTGGTGCATCGTCTAAGCCTGCAAGGCGCGGTTGAATACGGGTAAAACTCTCCATCTGCACTAAAAACAACCAGGCAAGAATAAACTGCATCACCGCCAACAGGCTCCAGGCCAATGGAGAGAAAAACAGGCTGCGCAACTCACGTCCAGCAATAGTAAGAATCATGATATGTTTTGCTCTCCCGCAGTAATACGCACAAATATCTGCTCCAAACCCTGCTGTTCTGGGACAAACTCCTCCAGCCCCCAGTCTGTCTGCACTAGCTGCTCAATCAGTTTATTAGCACTACACTCCACCTCATCTGCCAAGCACAAACGATAGTGACCCTGCCCTAATTGATCCACATGCCCAATTCCCGGAAGCGCATGAATGGCCTCCAATGCGGGTGGTTGTGCCAATCGAATAAGAAAGCATCGACTCAACGAACTATATTCATGCTGTAGGCTGCTCGCGTATGCTTGTTCACCGTGATGCAGTATCAAAACACGACTACAGGTAGCCTGTACCTCTGGCAGGATATGCGTTGAAAGAACCACACCTCGTTCACTACCCAGATCGCTGATCAGGCTACGAATCTCACGGATCTGAATAGGGTCTAATCCAACGGTCGGTTCATCCAGAATCACCACCTTAGGGTTATGCACAATGGCCTGCGCAATACCCACCCGCTGCTGATAACCCTTTGAGAGATTACCTATAAGACGCTGCCCCACATCATCCAGCCCACAACGAGCCTTGGCATCTGATACCGCCACTGCAAGCAGGTCACGGGTAACACAATGGAGTCGGGCGCAGTAATGTAGGTACTCATCCACTGTCAGCTCAGGATAGAGCGGCGGATTCTCTGGCAGATAGCCTAACGCTCGTTTGGCTTCTATAGGATTAGATTGCAGATCCACCCCATCAAGCCAGACACGACCTGCACTAGGCGCAAGATTTCCCGCAATCATACGCAGCGTGCTGCTCTTGCCTGCACCATTTGGCCCCAGCAGACCCAGCACCTCACCCGGATATAGCTCAAAGCTAAGATCCCGCACAGCACAATGATCACCGTAGTAGCGGTACAAGCCTTCAGTTTTAATCAATGGTTTCATATGGAGAGAGAAAATACAGGGTTCTACCCGCAAACAGCAAGCCTGATCTCAATCATAGAGAGACAAAAAATGATTGTCTCTCAAAAATCAGGTCAAGCATGTCTATTTTGAAGGCATGGCAATTCATACATACTCTGCTGCCAATGAGGTTATGGAAGCAAGTAATATCTACTTTTTTATAAACCCTTTCATGGGGCAAATCCAAAGGCAACTTGTCATCCGGGTGTCACAAGTCAGTAAACCAACTAACGGTAATCAAATGGCTCAACAGCGTGATAAGAGAGAACGACTGGTGACAGCAGCAAAAGAGCTGTTTCACCGTCAAGGTTATGCCCTGACCACCCTGGCAGATATTGCCAAAGCATCTGAAGTACCTCCCGGTAATGTTTACTATTATTTTAAAACCAAGGACGAGATTGGCCTTGCCGTCATTGGTGATCTTGCTCAGTGGTTTCAGCAAAAGCTCAGCGGTTGGGAGCAAAACCCAGATCCAAGGCAGCGGCTACTGGCATTTCTGGAGATACCCCTAAGCATGAAAGAGATCCTGACGCAGCGAGGCTGCCCCGTGGGAGGTCTGGCTCAGGAGCTTAATAACTCAAGTTTCGGAGTTAAATTTTACACAAAAATAACGCCCAACTAACTGATATATAAAGAAAGCAGGCCTCACGGAAGGTATAATGTAGGTGTTCAAAGCCAAACATTAAAACCGACCGGAGGCCTGTATGAATAAT
>JAJFJN010000110.1 GCA_021773975.1 Gammaproteobacteria bacterium
TGTATTGCAGCGTATAGAGACTCACCCCGCTTCAAGGGCCATTGAACTGACCCCAAGGGTATGGAAAGAGATGTTTGCAGATAATCCATTGCGGTCGGATTTAGCGGTAAGAAGGCTGACGCCTTAGAATGACCGGTTACACTAGGCTGGATGAAATGCCATAAGAAATTCCCTGCAAGAATATTTGAATTTTTTAATCCTTTCTTTATTCTGCGCATTTATAAGGAATTCTTTTTTCAGGGTAGTGGGCTATTGTATTTTTCTGCTTGGGCTTTGATTACATATTTTGTTGGCAAGACAGTACAGGGTTATTACTAACTAAATGGAATCAATAGGAGCAATAGTCATTAGGGATTCTATTTTGTTTTACATTATATTTTATTCGCTAATTATTTTGGTACTTGGGTTTGCAATAAATAAATTCTGGGCTTATCGAAAAGCGGCTTGTACTACTGGGACTGAGGTTAATGTTTATTTTGTAAATAACTTTCCAACTGCCATCACGTACTTAAAATACAGTATTCCGTTAACGGTATTGGGATTTACGATGGGTATTGCGCTTGCTGCTATGAAAATTGCATTAATTATTCTTAAATTTTAACAACACGATAACGCCCTACTTGGTGGGGCGTTACTAAGCGTAGCTCATTACACCAAAACATTGGCAACAACAAAAATCAAAAGCATGGAAACAACAGATGATGAAGCATAGAAGCATACAGAAACTAGGGAAAGTTTGGGCTTTGAAGAATATCTTTCAGGCCTTAGGCTTTCTTATTATATGCCTATGCTCAATTGACACCTATGCCGTTGGCTATATCTACGACACACTGGGGCGCTTAGATAAGATTACCTATGATAATGGTGCCACAATCAAATATAAGTACGATGCAGTAGGAAACATCCTTACTGTAACAAACGATACATCCAATATAGATACCGATGGAGATGGACTTCTTGATGCTGAGGACCCTGATGATGACAACGATACGATACTAGACATTACGGATATCTGCTCACTGGGAATCATTAACTGGATCTCAAATAGTACAACGGATAATGATGGAGATGGTTGTCGGGATAGTGATGAAGATCTGGATGATGATAACGATGGCCTTACCGATATAGAAGAGCAGGAATTAGGAACAGATCCTACTAATAAAGATACGGATAGAGACGGGCTTGATGATGGCTGGGAAATAGACAATAGCCTTGACCCTTTAGATGGCTTTTGCCCATCCTACCTTTGCGGTGGCTTAGGAAGTTGGCGCCACGCCATACCATTGATAATGCAACCTCCTGAAATATAGACAAGATTCATCAGTCAGCCGCATAGCAAACTATGCGTGCAATATAGGGGGAGGAGCTCGAATAACCATAGCTACAGAACAATCACATCTTAGTCTGGCAGAATGACCGCTATTGTCACTAGCTATCTACCCAATAACAGAAGATATTTGGCTCCTTACGCTGGACACCGGCAATTACTAACACGGGATTGCTGTAGATTTGAGATTTGATCTGTATAGCTGCTCCATACACAGGAGACATTCAGGCTCAAGACGTGATTTGCAGCCGCTGACCTGCAGCAGCCATTCATTGATATATAGGTGGAGTTTGTGGATCGCCACCGAATATTTATCAAAGGATCCGTATCGGATGCTTCATTATAAATACTAACTATGGATAGCATTTTCTTCCCCTCTTTTGTGCAGGTATAATTATCCCTTCCAGTTCTTCATGCCGCTTTTTGCCTTGTGATATAAGACTGTGTGTTACGTTATTTTACTGTGAGCAAGATTATTTCTAGGAGATTCCAGAAGAATTCACGATTTAAGACATTTCCCCTATACTCTTCTGATTCCTATGTTTTTTTGGCTATGCCAAGAGCACCTATTGACTCAAAAAACTGTATTTTCCATAGTTAATTGAAAGATAAGCAAGTTAGGGAATATGATGGATTGCAGGACGCGTCACCTAAAACAATATCGAGCTAAATTATTACCTTACCAGCTGCCTGGACCCGCTATTTTTCCCTTATCTTGCTGCCGACCCAGAATCAAGAATTTACCTGAATGTACCTTCCTTCTATTTATATTCTACGGTGTAAGGGCGCTGGGTCTGTGAATAGCCTTAGCCAATCTTCTTTATAAAATGGATCTGTTTTGATGAAAACGATTAACTTAATATTTATATTCGTGTGCGCCATTGCCGTTACTAGCTGCAAAACAATTGAAAAGCAAGAAGCTGCGCTTAAACCAGCTATTGTGGATGTTGATCAAGGTTTGCTGTCTCCTATAGAGAAGGACTGGGAGGTGGGGCTGGCAGCCTTGAAAAATAAAGAGTTCGAAAAGGCTAAAAATATTCTGCTTCCCTTGGCTGAACAAGGGCATGCCCTAGCCCAATATAACCTGGGACAAATATATGAATTTGGTTTGGGTGTTGTACATGATAAGCATGTGGCATTGAAGTGGTATCTAGCAGCAGCTGAGCAAGGTATTGCAGATGCTGAGTATAAAGTAGCTGTAGCATATGGCTCTGGTGAAGTTCTAAAACAGGATTATACTGCTTCAGTGAAATGGGCGCGAAGGGCTGCTGCTCAAGGTGTTCCAGAAGCATATACTGCAACTGGTTACCATTATGAGCATGGTAATTCGGTAAAGCAGGATATAAATGAAGCCATCAAGAACTACCGTAAGGCCGCAGAATTAGGTGATACAACAGCCAAACAAAACCTAGCGATGTTGTATCACGTAGGCGAAAAAATACCCCAAGATTATGTAAAAGCTTTTCAATGGTTGCAGCAGACAGCAGAGGAAGGACATCACTATGGCCAATTTTACCTTGGGATATATTATCAGTTTGGGTATGCAACCAAAGTTGACTTAAAAAAGGCGGCAAGCTGGTTTAAAAAATCTGCTGAGCAAGGTAATGCAGATGCACAAAATTCCCTGGGTGTGCTTTATGCATGGGGTGATGGGGTGCTGAAGGATGATGCTAAGGCAATTGCCTGGTACAGAAAAGCAGCAGCTCAAGGCAATTCAGAAGCTCAGTTTAATCTTGGAAGTCGATATCAAAGAGGGAAAGGTGTAAAGCAAGATAACTTTGAAGCCGCTCGCTGGTATCATGAAGCTGCGGAAAGAGGCCATGGAGTGGCTGCTAATAATCTGTCGAATATGTATCGTGATGGTCATGGTGTGCCTCAAAGTGACAGTCTTTCAGAGGAATGGCTTCACCGAGCTGTAGAGACAGGTGTAGGTGTAGCATTATTCAATATGGGTGTTCGCTATAATACTGGCCATGGTTTTCCTCAGGATCATGCTGCTGCAGCACAATGGTTTCATCGTGCTGCTGAAAAAGAGTTCACTGATGCATACATGGAACTCGGAGTGTTTTACCAAAACCGCTTCTTATCAAGTAGCCTGATTCCAGGTCAGGGCCCACAAAGCGTGCAGAATTTTGAATCCGCAAAAAAATGGTATACAAAGGCAGCAGAGCACGGAAGTCACCGTGCAAAAACTGCACTATTGCAACTGAGTAAGACGGTTAATCATCGTAAAAAACTCAATAACATTAAAGCGGAAGCAGAGCATAATTTAGGCCTGAAGCTTCTAAAACAAGGGAATCCACAGCAGGCAGAAAAAGCAATGCGGTGGGCTATCAAGATTAAGCCTGATTTTATAGAGGCTCATACAATGCTTGGAGTCACCCTTGGTAGGCAGGGTAAATTTAAAGAGGCGGTCAAGGTGTTTAGGAAAGCAATCAGTATTGAACCTAAATATGCTGATGCCTATGGCAATCTCGGATTTACTTTGACCAAATTGGATAAGTGGGCTGAGGCTGTAAAGTATTATCGCAAGACTCTGGAACTTGATCCAAATCATGCCAATACTCGTATTAATCTCAGGAATGCACTTAAACGTCTTGCAAAATAGCTGTTGGAAGAAAGTGTGAATTTGTGAAAGGACTTAGCATTTGAATATGAATAATATTGATGAAATGAAGGTGGGGCGAAAGCTGTCATCTCAGTTGTGTTGTTTTCACCAGCTCAGAATGCAAAAGGCCTCATCTAGCCATCCTGATGAAGTAAAGCAGGTATTTTTTCCAAGGTTGGTTATTTATCTGAAAGGGCTGTTGTTACTTGCCATATTAATAGCAGCTTTTTCTCCATCTTCATTTGCAGCTGAAACACTTTCAAAGGCAAGCGATGGGCATTATGAGTTTGAGCAATTAAATTTTAAATTTAAAGAATTACCATCTCCCTGGAAGAGATTAAATCCCAAGGCAATAAATCCTAAAGCATCTCTGGCTTTTGTCCGTTCGTCTCCACATGCAATGCTGCAAGTGACAGCAACTAAGGTGGAGCAAGTAAATATTTCAGTAGATAATCTGGCTGCTTATATTAGATCTCAGCTCAAGGTGCGCAATACATCAAACCAGCCTCACTCAGAAACCCATTATGCTTTAGATGGTATTGAAGGAGTTCAATTTGCTTCTACACAAGTCGTAGGGCAAAGAAAACTAAATTATGTCATGTGGAGTACAGTAAAAAATGGCATCAGTTATGATTTGACCATGCGGGCTGATACAGCATCCATGCCATTAGATAGTTTACTGAGAGAGTCCAAAGTGGTTTTTTCTCATTTCTATTCATTGGTTCCGAATGGCAGCTTACCTGCACCAAAACTGGTATTTGAATCTGAACTCTTCGATTATAAAGTAGATATTAAAGCTCCAGGCTGGATAGACTGGTCAGCCTTTGAACGGTTACTACCAGAGGCAGAATTTGCGGCATTATATCCGGCGCAAGAGGGGGGGTTAATAGTGATTCCTGTCTATCTGGAGGATAAGAATCCAAGTATGCCATCACTTGCCTCTGGTTTGTTAGGCAGAATGCATGTGGACTACCGGACTCAGCCATTTATCAGAAAGAGTAAAATTAAGCAGGATGGTATGGATGGCATCGAACTTGATTTTCAACGTGCTGTTAACGGCAAGGACTTTGTATATCGCGCCCGAATATTGAGAGGTGCTAAGAGTGCCTTCCTCATTGCAAGCTGGGGCGTAGGAACACAGCACGATGCACAAAAGGAAGTATTTGGCTCACTGTCAAGCTTCCACTTCAATAAAGAGGCTACGCTAGCTGACAAGCTGATTGATGTGTCTTCTCGGCAGAATACACGACAAGCGCTAGTTCTTAATGGGATTGGTCTTTATTATTTTGCCAACAGGCAGTATTTGATGGCAAATGGGTACTTCAAAACTGCATTTGTAGCCAATCCTGATGATAGAGATATGTTTACGAATACACTCCAGACCTTCGGCTATTTGAAACGATATCAGGAAGGGCTTGTTTTCATTGAGCAATCATCAACTCAGTTTTCCAATAATCCAGATGTTTTGGCTTTACGTGCCTTTTTCAATAATCAACTTGGCAGAACTGAGGAAGCAATTACTGATTATTTGCAGGTATTTGCACTGGGCCACCGCAACGACAATGATTTCTCCGACTTCATTAACCTTCTATGGCGCGCTGGAAGAGAAGATGAGGCTTTTAAACGAACAATAGATTACGTGGAACGTACGAAGTCCCGACAGGTGCAAAGGCTGGTGGCAGATCTGCATAGCAGAAGAGGGGAGCATGAAAAATCCCTTGAGATATTGAAATCAATGCGGTCTGAATCAGACTTTGATCTTGCACTGCTCTATGAGCTAATTGAGGCGTATGCAAAATCATCAAAACATCAAGAGGCTATTGACCTGTGTGATGAGTTGATCATGAGTGGCAATGATTCTGCATCCCTTCATTTTATGAAGGGGCGCAGTGAATATGCGCTGACCTGGTACAAACAGGCCAAGGTCTCTTTTGAGGCATCTTTAAAATTGAATCCTGCGGATAATCAGGTGCGTGATTACCTGACCCATGTGTCTGCATTGATAGGTGAAGGTAGTAACTCCAATATTAAGGAGCCCATTGAACCTGTTTTGTTGCCAAAATTCTTAATAGACACACCACCAGTAGATGGAATTGTAAACACTGCGCAAACTTATGGTGCTTATTATCTCTTACATGCAAAAGTTATTCAGTATAGCAAAGATAAGGAGTTGAAACGTACGGTTTATCATCGAGTCAAAATCCTCAACGCTAAAGGAGCTGAGCGTTTTGGTGTTTTTGATTTTCCATTTGATCCATTATCTGAACGGGTTTATGTAAACTCTTTAGTGATCAGAGACAAAGCAGGAAAAGTAATTACTACAGGAGATACCGCAGATTATTATGTAATGGATGCGGCTGATGATGATATTGCTGATGATCAGAAAATACTGCATATACCAGTGCCGGGACTAGGACCTGGGAAGACGCTAGAGTTAACAGTAACCTATCAATTACAACGACCGCCAGAGGATTTTAAGTTTGTAGAGTATAACTTCTCTCACAGCATCCCTGTGGAGCAAAGTGCTCTGGTTTTAAAAGGAGATATAGATGAGCTGAACTATCGCGTAGCAGATGGCGTGCAAGAGATTAGGGATCATGAAAGCATTTCCTGGATTATGAAAGAGCCCGCTGTTTACCACTGGGAATCGATGCAGCAGGACTATAGAAATTTTTTACCGATGGCAGTGGTAGCAAGCAAGACAGTTAATTGGCAGACTATTGCAAGAAAATACCTTGATATGATTGCAGACAGAATGCAAGCAAGCAGCATTGTCAGCAAGGTGAAAAAAGATATTCTTAATGGAATTAAGGATAAAGAGGCCGTAGTGAATGTCCTCTCTGATTATGTGCAAAATCAGCTTAGCTACCGAGCTATTGAGTTTGGCAGACGTGCTTTAATTCCTAATCCAATAGAGAAAATCTTGAGGAACAGATATGGTGATTGTAAGGATCATGCTCTATTGCTTTACCACCTCCTTCAGGATGCAGGCATTAATGCTCAACTTGCGCTAGTAAATTCTGAAAAAACCGTGTGGAAGGATTTTGCATCGCTCGATCAGTTTAACCACATGATTGTGTATTGCGAAACATGCGGTGAAAATAAATTTCTAGATCCCACGAACAAAGATATGCATCTTATGAGTTATCCACCTCTAGCATTGGCTGGAAAAACAGCATTGATACTTGATGCAGACCGATCACGCCTTGTTGATATACCTGAATACCGACCCGAGGATAATCAATTTATATCTAATAGGGTGGTGCGTCTCATGAGGAGCGGGGATGTCATCATTAATGAAAAGCTGGTTATGAAAGGCTACATGGCGGCATCATTTCGAGGTGCAATTAAGTCCACCCCTGCTTCTGAACGCACCATTCTGCTTCAAAAGCAGATTTCAGGTATAAATCAGCGGGTACTGGTTAAGCATCTGGATATCAGCAACTTAGAGAGCGTGCGTAAAGATCTTATTCTGGATATCGAATATCGGCTTAACGACCAGTTTTTGTACTCCAACGGTGAATTACTAGGGAAGGTGCCCTTTCTTTGGGAAAGTTATTTCCTTGGTACTGAGCCGATAATTAACCGTGTGACACCTTTCAAAGTCAGCTATCCTCTAAGCTTTGATAGCCATATTTCCTTTGAGATGCCGAAAGAATATTTTGTAGCAAAAGAGAATGAACACAAGGAGAAATCCAAGCAAGAAAACTTTTTTGTTTGGAATGGTGTTATCAAGCCTACAGAGGATAACCTCAATATCAGTTTTAATATTCGTCGTTTCCAGGGGCGACATCTGCCACAGCGATACAATAATTACCAAGATGAAGTAAATAATATTTTTCAATTCTTGGGAAGCCCTCTCGCATTCAGAAAAACTGATCCATGAGCACAAGGTTCTCCAGAGCCGTAGCCGGATGTCATTAAGAAAAACTTCCATTCTAAGTTTCTCCATCTTTGGGTGTGCAGGTCTCCCTATATGTCCATATATGGACTCCCCCTCAGCTTGCAAGCACATCCGCTGCATGGTGATGAGGTACGACTGCTCACGTATATCCGGCCTCTAATTAAGCATCACTATTTTTGATGCAGGGCCATAATGGGCTATTCGCGCGCCAACTCCCAATCGCTATGACGTGCTTCTCGCACACGGACATTTACGGGTTTTGTCAGCGCCGGTTCGACCTGTTCACCATTATGCGGCTTGCTTTGCAATCGTGTGTGAGGTGCTCCTGTTTTTAACGTTTTATAATGCTGTTATCTGATGCGATATGGCATCATGCTGCCATCAGATCCGGTTTGTAATCTGTGCCCTGTGTCAGCATCGCCCAGGCTATACGCGCTGTTTTGTTGGCCAGTGCAACTGCAGCTACATTTGTGTGTCTACGTGCGGCGAGATCAGTGACCCATTGGCTTAATCTGTCCTCTTTGCCCTTGGCCGCATAGACAGCTGATCGTGCACCATGAATAAGCAAGCAGCGTAAATAAGAATCACCACGCTTACTAATGCCCAGCAATCGATCCTTATTTCCAGAGCTATGTTGTCTGGGTGTTAGCCCTAGTGATGCTGACATTTGGCGGCCATTGGCAAATTGTTGTGCATTGCCCACTGCAGCAACTAATGCTGTTGCAATCATGGGGCCTACACCACGAAGCTGTTGTAACCGTATGGCAGCTGGATCACTCTCTGCAATCCTGTTGATTTCACAGCTAAGTTCCTCAACCCTGTTGTCCAATGTTTTTAGATCATGCCATAGGCCATGCAACAAGCATCGGAATCGATCTGTCAGACCATTCTCTGCATCTTCAAGCCACATCGGTATAGCTGCTCGTAGATGATTCATACGTTGCGGCGCTACCAAACCATATTCAGAAATCAGGCCGCGAATCTGATTTTCTTTTGCGGTGCGCTGACTAACAAGCTCTGAACGAATGCGATGCGTTGCCTGGATATCCTGTTGCTCTACTGTCTTTACAGAAACAAAACGCATACTGGGTCGGCTCATCGCTTCACAGATCGCTTCTGCATCCTTCGCATCATTTTTGTTACTCTTCACATACGGCTTCACAAATTGTGGAGCGATCAATTTCACAGTGAACCCTTTTTGCATCAGTAGTCGCGCCCAATGATGTGCGCCAGCACACGCCTCCATGCCAATTTCACAACCGGGTTCAACCGTCTTCAACAACACCTTTAACCAGTTGTTACGTTTTAAACGGCGATGCCAGACAGCTTTTTCGTGACGATCCACACCATGAAGTTGAAAAACATCTTTTGCTAAATCAATACCAACTCGACTAATCTGCATGACGGACTCCTTCTCTCTAGTGACTGGTGGATACCACTTTCCAGTCTGGCACCTAGATGCCGTTTAGGGGAGGAGGAGTCCATCCCATTGCTATTGGCATAGGTATGATGGCGCACTGCCTTGTTTGGCTGCTGGAACTCAATGGCTGCTGTTGGCAAATTGCATCTATTTAGCCGCAGGAACTCAATGGCTACTTACGCTGGACACCGGGCAATTGCCGACGCTGCATTACTACCGATTGAGGGTTAGGAGGGAATGGCTCCTCCTGGCCTATATCTCCTGGCCGACATCTGATTTTCTGTATTGAGCTCACCTAACATTGCATATCTGATAAAAACTGACTGTTATCTCCCTCTGCTGAAATATATATCCTGTTTCTAAGCTGATATGTATTGACCTGTCAACTATAGGTGTCACTGGTTTAATATTTTTCATTTAAGCTTAATCCATAAGAAATTCGGGGGTCAGTTCTCACAATCCAACATTTGCTATAGAACACCAAAGCTCACCTCTATGTTTCTGCTTACGTAACCCCTCATAAGAATAAGGCGAAGCGTCTCTCTTTCCCCTCCCAATAAACCCCGCACTTCCCTGAGCGGATTATCCATTCCAAACGCCTGCCGGAAAGATCAGGATGGCCGTTCGAATGATTTGAACACCATCCATACAGATTTCGGGGGAGGCCGGTTTGATCCGCTTAGGGATACTCTTGTTTGCTGTGCTCATACTGGTAGTAAATGCACAGGCCGAACCCGTGGCCTCGGCTCAGCCACGGCTTATCGAGGTATTTACATCGAGCGCATATCCAGTCACAGGTAGGCTGGAGCAGCAAGCTGAAGCAGGTGTAGCGCTCCACTACTACGCCATCGATGGCATTCATCAGCTAGAGTCAAATCTCAGTCAGAATCTGCCTGCTGATCCAAAAGTAGCAAAGCCGCTGGTGCTCAAACGCATCGAGTATCTGGGTGAAGATGCTATGGATCGTATGCACCAGTCTGCCACCGGGCTTGCCAAGGCTCTGCAATATGGCATCGACCGTTATCCCGCTATCGTGTTCGATGGTGTGGCTGTGGTTTATGGTGTGACCGACATCCATTCAGCGCTTCGTCATTACCAGCAGTGGCGGGAAAGGCAAATACGATGAGTCGGCGTCTCTTTCCATCTCTCGTTCTGTCCAGTCTGTTGATGTTTCCCTTGATTGGCAATACAGGTTCTATCACCACTCCACAGATCGTCGCCAAGACAACTGCCGGGGCATTCACTTGCATGCGCTGGATGCCTATTGGTATGTGCTTCTGGTTACGCTGCTCCTGGAGTGGATGCCGGGTTAGAACATCACTCAAGGTAGGTCATTACAATCCAGATCTAGTGGTCAGTACCTATAACGAACTGGGTGGTAATCCTTGGGTGGAGATTCGTTTCACTCTGGGGCTTGCTCAGAAGGCCGCAGCTGCGGGCCTGCTTGGTTCGATGCTGTCGGTTCCTGTGGAGAGTGCAGGGAATCGCACTGAGGGAAGCAACAACCGGCTGGATCATAGGAATATGGTCTTCAGGGAGACAGATGCCATCGGCCATCCGGTGGCCAGTCTATCTGGAGTGGTTAGTGGTACTGGCCTGATCTGCCATTCTCAGAGTAGTTCCTTCCTGCCCTATTTTCAGTCTGGGCTGGATGCCTTGTCCTGGCGTCAGGAGGTGCCGGAGATCTTCTATCCTGCTAGCCTCATTCCCGGTCTGCGGGAGATTGGTTCCTGGCCTTTGCAGACCTGGGGTGGAGTCTATCCACGCACCGGCTGGACTACTCAGGCTGAAGAGCCTAAGGCAGCGGCCATCAATGCCCAGAGGGCTGGTGACATCGTGACCCGATCCGGCCAACCCCATGTCTATATACCGCTGTCTGGTGGATTTCCTGGTGGTCAGAAAGTCTGGCCGCCTGGTCCCCTGATGGAGAAGAACCACCGTACCGGCACCTGGCAGATGCTTCTGCCTCGGACAGAAAGCAGTTGCGGCACCTTCGGCACCAATGATCTGGCCAGCCTCAATGGTTGGGGTGGAGGCAAGGTGGATGCGGGTGGTGACTACGTCTGGAACCTGTGGCGACCCTACAAGTGCTGCCGCAGGCGAGGGCAGTGGTTTCTGTTTTCAATCGACTGGCTTCCCTATCCCCCCTAAAGGTCCTGCATGAACAAACTCATCAATCTATTTTCATCCATCGGGCTGGTTGGCGTGATGGTTCTGGTGCTGCATGGAAGCAGCGCCTTTGCTGCTACCAAAGGCCCCACGGAAGATGGTCTTTGGTATTACGAGATAGGTGGGGCGGAACCGGTCTCGCCACCCGCAAATCCTTTAGTCGTTCCGGTCACTCTGGGTGGATCTGTCCAGCTGGGTATGGGTTACAGCTGTGGCAAATTTGATCCTGTGGCAGCGGTTACCAATACCCTGAACAATATCAGATCTGGGGCAGACAACATGATGAACGCCATGACGGCTGCTGCCAGCTCTGCCATTGCTGCTTTGCCTGCTCTGATCCTGCAACGGGCCAACCCTGGTCTCTATGACCTGTTCCAGAATGCTCTGCTCAAGGCTGAGGAGACCATGAAGCTCGCAACCAAGAGCTGTGAACAGATGGAGGCTGAGATTGCTCAGGGCAAGAACCCCTATGCGGATCTCATCACCCTCTCCAAGGGCAACGACTGGAAGATGCAGATGGGTATCGGCGGTAATGATGCCGTGACTGCAAAAAAGGCGGTCGAGGCTTCAAATGGTGATAATGGTATTCCGTGGATAGATGGTCAGGCAGGTGGTGCAGGCCAGCCAATGCTGCGTTTTACTGGGGATCTGATTCAGGCAGGCTACAACATCAATATGAATCGGCCCATCAGTGCGGTTGGGCCACCTAGTGCTACAACCCGGCTCTCTGAGATCTGGAATGCCCCGGCAGATGCCCGCAGTTGGGTGGTGGATGTAGTAGGGGAGAATATCGTCACCACCTGTGATACTTGCCGCAAGGATAGTGTCCCTGGCACGGGACTGCTGCCCAAGCTGCATAAAGAGACTGTTGTGGTAACGGCAGATCTCCAGAATCTGGTGAGTGGTGCCACATTCCCAACTCTGGCTAACCTGGATAAAGTTACAGCCCCTGGTGTTGCCATTACCCGCCAGGTTGTCGAGGCCATCCGTGAGATGCCTGCCACTGAGCAGAGTCTGATTATTGGGCGACTGGTCTCTGAGATCAGCACTGCTCGTACAGTGGAGAAGGCCCTATTTGCCAGACGACTGCTGCTTTCAGGAAGACAGGTACCTGAGGTCTATGCCACCGAGGTAGCACGGGAGCATGCGGACAGCTCCATTGTGGAGCTGGACAAGGAGATTGAAAACCTGCTGTTTGAGACAAGGGTACGCAAAGAGGTGGTCTCGGACACTATCACCGTGCTGCTTCAACGTACCGCAGTGCGCCGACAGGCTTCCCGCAATACACCACTGGTTCCAGTTCGAGATCCAAGGCCGTTGAGCAATGGCCGTGTCCAATAACACAATGCAGAAACACCGAAGTGGACTGGTGATGATGTCACTGCTGGCTTTTATTTTAGTATTGGCTGCTGGTGCTTATCTTTGGCAGGCGGTTGAGGCCTCATCCCTCTCGGTAGTTCAGTCTCAAATTGGTCAGCTTAAAGCCGTTCTAACTACACTCCGGCTACTGCTGATTGGCCTGATTGCTCTCTTCTGGTCAACCCTGATGAATCTGCTGTATCGGGTAGGTCAAGTTGATGCAGAGGGCAGGGCACAGCTCCTCACGCTACGCTGGCGTGTCACTACCTGGATGGTGGTGGTTGAGCTGATCATTGGCCAAAACCTCTTGGGTCAATTCTTTGCTGCCTGGCAGGGAACAATCCTATGAGCGTTGATAGCTACCTTGAACTCTTCACCACCCTGTTTGGCTGGTCTTTCTATAACGTCCTGTGGGATGTGCTGGTGGGTACCGGCATTGTCTACTTGCCATTCCTGGGTATCCTCATCGATAACTGGCGGGAACCTGCACAAGGTGGAGAGTTTGGAACCGTAACCGGCCTATCTCTGCGCCGCATGGAATTGGAGATATTCATCGCCCTACTTGTAGTGGTACTGGCAGGCCAACCGGCCGCACTCACACCCCTCAATGCGGGCACACTGAGCTATACACCACCACCCACTCTGGTGAATCCTGCACCCCCTGTTGCCACAGTGGCCGCCTCCCAAAGTACCTATGGTACCAGTGGCTTCAACGGCTCACCGGCCACCGTAAATGTCCCGGCCTGGTGGTATGCGGTGATGGCCATCTCATCAGGTTTTAACCATGCAGTGGTCGAAGGGTTGCCAACCTCATCGGATATGCGTACCTACGAACAACAGGCCCGCCTGGCCACCATTGCCGATCCCCGTCTGCGGCAGGAAAGCAGCGACTTCTTCAGTGAGTGTTTTATCCCGGCCCGATCCAAATACCAGGCAGACCGCCCAGCTACAGCAGCAGTCAATGCCCTGCTGACTACCTACGGTCAAGATGATCCCGACTGGATGGGCTCTCATATCTATCGCAACACATCGGGCTACTATGACACTCTCCGCTCCACAAAACAGATTCCCGGCTGGGCCTACGCCCCGGCCAGAGATACAGAATACGATCCAGCCACACCACCCACCTGGGGCAAGCCCTACTGCAAACAGTGGTGGGAAGATGGAGCCATTGGCCTACGCCAGAAACTGATTGATGAGGGCGATGCTACATCAGCCGGTTTTTCTGGTCTTGTGGTGGCCGTTGCCCCAGCCCTGGCAGGAGAGAAACAAAAGGACGCCGTTGCCAGAACTGTCCTCAACAATGCGCCACCTGTCTGGTCCAATAACGAGCTGGTAACCAGCAACTCAACAGGAGGCGGTTGGCTGAATACCGCCCAAAACATCGCCAAAGGTGGCTTAGCTGCCGGCGGCATCCTCACCGCCTCGGCACTCTTCTCCGTCACCATGACTGCCATGCTCCAAGCTCTGCCCATGATTCAGGCCATACTCCTGCTTGGCATCTACGCACTGCTGCCTTTGGTTGTAGTGCTCTCCCGCTACTCCCTCTCCATGATGGTCATCGGCGCCATGGCTATCTTCACTGTCAAATTCTGGAGTGTCCTCTGGTACCTGGCTATGTGGGTGGATCAGAATCTAATCCTATCCATGTACCCAGATGTAAATAGCTTCTTGCAGATCTTTGCCAACCCCGGAGAGCACGATACCAAACGCATGCTTCTCAATATGATTACAACCAGTCTCTATCTGGGGTTGCCACTGTTATGGAGTGGAATGATGAGCTGGGTGGGTGTACAGGTAGGGCGATCGATCAATTCAGTGCAGGGTGAATTCACGCGACCTGCCCAAGATGCTGGGCGGCAGGGTGGAAATGTTGGAAAGGCTGCTGTCAGCAAAGGAGCAAGGCGATAAAGCGATACCTATAAGTCCTCTTCGTACCACCCATACGGATCAGTGCCGTTATCAAACTTACGAGTGCGGAAATTGTAGACACCTGTGAGATCGCCTTCAGTAGTGTCATCATCCTTTTCTGAGGTATCAGCACATGCTGCAAGCAACCCCACCAAACTAGTTATCAGCGTACCCAAAAACCCCAGAGCAGCCACACTAGCTCGCCCCAGCTGTGCAAAACGCTTTGGGAGGCCGTGTTTATGTGCAGCAGCAGTAAATTTACTAAACAGTAATTCCATCTACAAAGCTCCCGGTCAGTTTGGTTGATGCACTTTCAATAGCAGGCTACATTAAGATGGAGCTAGCTACTCCTGCATTCAGTCAAATTGCTGTATAAAGAAAGTCAATAAAGCTACTGAAAAAATGTTCATTTTGCTTGTCTATCCATGATATCAAGTTCTGAAACAATACACCGAAGTTGTTCTATAAGTTGCAGTAAATACTACAAGCTCTATTAAGCGTATAGTGATTGTACTTTGAATAATTATGGGGCTTCCATATGTTTATCCTGGGATAATATTTTCCAGAATATGAGTCCAACAAACCCTCCGCCAATGGCATATGGTATTAAATGGGGAAAGCTGATCTCACCAGTTCTTTGGATATGATTACTGCTGATGGTCAAGTTAGATAGCATCCCAACTACAGCCCAGCCCGTTACCAGGTTGGTTCGGTTTAACCATTTACGCCACTTCAAAAGTAGATACATTGGTAAACCAAATAATAGAGAAAAGAGGTAGACGACCGGAGCCGCAAAGCAGTAGAAAAAAGGAAGCAGTCCGATGGTCCACAGGTTTTCTGATTGATAAGGTTCGGTGCGAAGAATGGCATCAACCAAGCAGTATCCAATAAATATTCCCAGTGGGCCGGCCATGGGGGCTATCAAGAATGCTAGTGCGGGGGCTTTGTGAGCCCGTATGTTCACACTCAAATCAGGAGAGAACCCTGAAGGCCGTCCCATCGTGCCGGTTTTGAAATTAAAACCACATTCGCTCCGATGTACGATTTCGTAATTTTCGTGATTACAGCGTGGGCAGGTTTTCATGACGGTATCCCCCTTTGGATAAACAGTTCTAGCGCCTTGATGTATCGGTGCATCATACGGTCAAGCTGTGCTGTTACTCGCTAAATTTAAACTGCCCTGAATATCCGAATGTCCTACCCCATAAAGGATGGTTGACCTCAAAACTGACCTGGAAGGCCTGCTCTGAAATGGGTATCTCTCGAATAACAGCTTTGCCCAGCATTAGCCAGTCGGGGATACGTAGTGTGAGCGGCCCAAGGTTCCATTGATAGCCATGGCTGTCATAGCGTAGCGTCTCGCCCTCAGAAGATAATTGCAGTCGCATTCCAAGTCCGTATTTCACATACTCCACAATATTATTATCACCGGCATATTCCATACGAGAGCGAAAGATGATGGGGTCTTTGCCGGGATAACGAAAGGTGCGGTGCCAGAACATGTCTGAACTATCAGGAGTTGACCAGTTACGTACCGTCACCGGGATATCGCGGCCTTTGAAGGGGACAAGGGCATCAAGCAGGCGGCCGAACGTGATGAAAACTTTACCGATGGGAGAGAGCACCACTTCCATGATGCCCTCAACTTCCAGCTGTGTATCTGTATTAGGCGGCAGGTCATAGTGACGACGAATGGCGGCACCGAGTGACGGCCACTCAGAACCAAGGGCTTGGCGAATGGGGGCGTGTTGTTGCTTATTTTCTATAGCCATAGTGAATTCCTTTAGATTGATTTAACTACCATCAGCCAGACCACGGCAACCATGGCGGCAAATGCGGGTACACCCAGCCAAAACCAGGTGCGGGCCATGCGGTGATATTCAGAGCCCAGAGGGAGCCGGGCTGTGGCACATTTTTGCGCCAAGTCACGCATACGGATCTGCAGTACCACTACTGGTAACCAGCAGGCTCCAGCAATGAAATAGAGCACTAGTGAAAGCCAAAGCCAGGTGGATTCCAGGGAGAGATTGAGCAGGTGCAGCATCCAAAAACCTGTAATGGGCTGAATGATGATGGCGGGGGTGGTGAACAGCCAATCAGCAGTCACTACCAGGCGATTGGTGACCGCAATGGCAGCGATGTCACCACTTCGGTCGGTAAAGTATTTGTAGAATGCACTGCCTAATCCAGTACCAAAGAGCAGGATGGCGCTGAGAATGTGTACCCATTTAATAATTAGAAATTCCATGATGTCCTCCTTTCCAAGACCAGCATGATAAGAGTGGCAATCACCAAAGGTAGATTCTTAATTACCGGCCCAAAGGGGTGTGCCCAAAGTGCTGGCAGGAAGAGGGTAATGATGAAGGTATATAGCGCCATGGTCAGGATCTGCCCATAGGCTGCCATGCGCAGCCAGCGGTTGCTCAGTGTGGCAAAACCCAGCAGCAGATCCAGAGCAGAAGCACCGTAAAGGGAGACAACTGCCCAGTTGCCACTAATGCCGACCTGTGACAGCAGGGCAAAGCTATCCTCCTGGGGGTAGATAAAGGCTGAGACAATTCCAGCACTGATCCATATCAGGGCAATGGTGAGCCGGAGTAGAGGGCGCAGAAAAAAGAGTCCGGCATGCCACTGATCAGGCTGTCGTGCTGGTTCTTCCAGCAGGGCCTCATCCAGGCTGCGTGGCATAAAGCCAAAATGCTCCACAAACTCATCAACAGAACCCGTGTTGCCCCGCTGTAGCATCTGTACGGTTTCGGGTGTGATGGCGGCACCTCCCAGAAAGCCACCAACCTTTGCCGAGGCTAGGGTGAGGCCGTAGGGAATGGCAACAGGCCGCAGTTGCCCCAAACCCAGCCAGCTACGCAGGCGCTGCATCAAGCTATGGAAACTAATCGGCTCCGGCCCAACCAGATTGATGTGGGTTTGAGTCGGCCCTTCAGGTGTAAGACACTGGAGCACAGCCGTGGTTAGATCTGTTACATGGATGGGCTGGATCTGCTGCTCCCCCCGATTGATTAGCGGTGTAACAGGTAGGGCGGCTAATGCCTTGAAAAAGGCCATGCTGCGTGCACCAGGGCCGTACACAATGGAGGGGCGCAGGATGGTCCACTCCAGTGTGCTGGCTGCCAGAAAATCATCTGCCGCCTTTTTACTGAGGTGGTATTGGCTTTCGGCCTGATCATCAGCACCCAAGGCGGAGATCTGAATCACGCGCTGCACTCCAGCCATCTCACAGGCTTGGAAAAGGGCAATAGGAGCCTGTTCGTGCAGTGCTCGAAAGCTCTGCTGCCCCGTTTCACGAATAATGCCCACTGCATTGATGACTGCATCCACCCCTTCAAGATGCACCAACCAATCCTCTGGCCGGTGAGCCTGGCAGAAATCGACCGAGACCGCTCTTATACCAGGATGGCGACTGCCCCAGACCTTGGCATTACGTACAGCAACAGTCACCGTGTCACCCCGCCGCAGGATGGCCTGGGTCAGATGAGAGCCGATAAAGCCGCTAGCCCCTGTGATGAGAACATGCATGATTAGGCCTCACTTTTGACTGGGGGAAGCAGTGTCTCTGCTGCAGGTATATCAGAGTCGTTTTTGGGGATGGTTTTCCATATCACCATGCCAACACCGCAGAGTGTAATAAAACCACCCACTAAGGCATGCCGTAGCGTCTCTCTAAAGGTTGTGATATCAAAAGATTCCGTACATCCACTGATAGGTGTAAACAAAAGGGTGCCAAGCAGAGGGCCGATAATCAACATCAGCTGAGTAAAGCGTGTCCAGAACTCGGCCCGTTGTATGCCACGGCATAGATCCGTCAGAACATCTCGTAGTGCCCCCCTGAGTAAAAATAGGGCCAGAATACTGACGGCCAGTGAGAGGCTGATCTCAGATAAAAAGATATTGAGTTCAATCATAGTAATCTCCTTTGTCTGCAATTTCTGTAAAGACAGAAATCATGGGGTAAATTTTTTTACGATTTCTTCCCTAAAAGTCCCTGTACCTTACTGCCTAATTTCAATAGTTTGATGAGGGTGGGGCGCTCTAAGGGGCGTACTTGTTCAAACCAATTTGTGGTTTGTTCCAGAAAGGCCAAGGTGTCCTCTATCCGTTTTTTGGTTTCGGGTGAAGTCTCTGGATCCTCTTCGCTCTCCATGACACACTCACGAAGCGTAGTCAGGGTAGGGTCCAACTCACGCCGTTTACGTTCCTCAAGGATGACAAAAAAGATATCCCAGACATCCTTCAAAGATGCAAAGTGATCACGCCGATCGCCCATCACATGCACAATCTTCACCAGTCCCCAGGACTGTAACTCTTTTAGACTGGTACTGACGTTAGAGCGAGCCACCCCCAAGGTTTCGGCAATTTCCTCAGCATTCAGAGGATCATTCGCCAGGTAGAGCAGGGCGTGGATCTGTGCCACAGTGCGATTGACTCCCCAGCGGGAACCCATTTCGCCCCAGTGGAGTACAAACTTCTGTGTGGTTGCTGATAGTTTCATAGGGTTGTATTTTGTTGTTTCTGTAATAACAGAAATTAGTGAACAAAATACATTTTGTCAAGCATGGGATGTAAAAAATGTTCAGATGGTTATTTTTTGTACGAAATTTCATTGCCTTAGCAGACAACCTTCGCCAGAATACGGAAGTTCGCGTACTACTAGTTGGGCAGCGGCAAACCGCTGAGCAATCGTGATCATCAATGTAACTTGTCGTATTTATGCAATTGCTACAATTGGAAAGGGCTGCACGGAATGACACCATCCAGAAATACAAAGCTCGAAGCTGAACCCCGTGAAAAGGTTGATGAAAAACCCAATGCTGCGAGTGGGGTGATTCAAGGCAATAAACAATCAAATCTTATTGTGGCTACATACGGTATACATCATGCTGCTGTGCGTAGCCCCTCATCAAC
>JAJFJN010000012.1 GCA_021773975.1 Gammaproteobacteria bacterium
AAGAAAGTCGATGAAACCGGAAAGCAAATGGCGCGAGTGTAAAGCGAAAGCCCTGAGACTCTGACAATATGGAGTCGGTTTCTCGAGGTTTTTTGTAAATTCTTAACCGAATGGCCTTGTTTCTTAAGTTAATGCCATTGCATCCAAGCCCCCCCTTTTGCCCTCGCTTATCACGACGGCTAATTCCTTTCGCCGCAGCCGCCCTGCGTACGCACCGCTTCGCCACATCATCGCTCCGAACAGGGTCAAGAGCATACTGAAAAGGTATGGCATAGAACCCGCGCCGGAGCTAGAGAAACGCACCTCGTGGACAACTCTCTTAAAATCGCACTGTGATGTGGCTTGGTTACCTGCTGAAAATATCCTGACGTGCGGCTTGACTGACAGCCAGCACGGCGGGGTGTTTCAATTTGCGTTCTGCGGATATGGCATAGAAGCGTTCTTGTATCTCCCCCGTGCGTCCAATAATCTCCACGTTGTACTGCCTTCGCACTTCCTGCTCGATCACGGTCGGTGCGCTAAAAATCCCTACCCCTGCCTGTCCGAAGGCCTTCATCAGAGCACTATCATCAAAGGTCCCGGCAGCAATCGGGACAACCTGGATCTTCTCGAACCACTGCATCAGCGAGCTATATAGCGTGGTGTCATCACTGGGAAGCAGCATAGGCGCACGATCAAGGGAGTGGGGGAAGTTATCACGATAGGTGGCAGCCTGGCTCTTTGCTGCAAAGAAACTTACACCACACTCACCCAGTAGGTGATTAAAGGCCCGCACGCTCATGCCCGGAGGGATGGGGCTATCGGTAAGGATCATGTCCAGTTTATGTATCGCAATATCGGCCAGCAGTTTGTTGAGCTTGTCCTCCCGACAGGATATATGAACCCGCTCGGAGAGCTGGAGCGCCGGCTCAAGAAGCCGGTAAGCGATCAATTTGGGCACCACTTCGGTGATCCCGACACTGAACTGTACCGGGCGGCCGCTCGGTTGACCGCGAAGCACCTCTTTCAGCTCCAGACCAAGGTGAAAGATCTCATCCGCATAACTCAATACCATTCGCCCGGCCTCGGTCAACACCAAGCCTCGTCCAGCTCGCTCAAACAGCTTCACCTCCATACTTTCTTCCAGCAGGGTGATCTGGCCGCTAATGGTCTGGGGTGTCAGATGCAGCAACTTGCTGGCGTGGACAATACTGCCCTCCCTGGCGACAACCCAGAAATAATGGAGATGTTTGTAATTGATATCCTTCATGACTATATGTTAGCTCGATAATTTCGAATTAATTTCACTTCAATTTAATTTAATTTAATCTGAGCATAGAGAGGTTTGCATTTATCATCAAGCCCATGTCTATCTTCATTGCCGAACTGGCCTTCTCTGGGCAGACAGAGAATCTGCTGATAGCCAAGACCAGCATCCTGGCCGCCTCAGTGCTGGCGGGTATCTGTGGTTGCGCATCTGCAAAATCTCCATATAATGACCCTGTTTCTAGCCTAATGGTAGGTATTGGCGGATCATTGAAGCGTGGTATTGATATCACTCATGGCGCCAATAGATCGGTATTTTCGAGCAAACAGATCTGAATATCCGAATTTATTTTCGCTCAAAATGATGTGAGCATTGTGGATTGTTACGCTTAACACTCAGCTACGCTGTCACCTTTCATCACCCCACTGTAGATCCTATCAGCCACAAAATTAGGAGTATCCGATGACCCTCTCTGCTTTTACTATTCTTCTGAATTAGATAGACCGCTCCCTCAAGATGAAATCTTACAGCTTTGCTGCGCTTCTGTTCCTGTTCTGGATCTTTTTATCAGGACACTTTGACCCCCTCCTGCTGGGGTTTGGAGTGGCATCTGTCGCGCTCACGGTTTTTCTATCAAAGCGGATGAATGTCATCGATCATAAAAGCTATCCGTTGCATCTCTCATCGAAACTCCCAGGCTTTTTTGTCTATATATTCAGGGAGATTATAAAAGCAAATGTTGATGTTATTACCCGGGTTTTAGGCTGGAGGGGGGCGTCAATCAGCCCACAATTGATTGATATTCCACTGCTGCAAAAAACGGATCTGGGGGCGGTGATTTATGCCAATGCCATTACATTAACACCTGGCACGGTCAGCATTGAGTTATCCAAAGAGACAATAACAATTCATGCCCTCACAAAGGAAGCAGCTGACGAGCTTCTTACAGGGAGTATGTCAAACGAGATTTCCAACCGGGTTTTCAAACAATAATGTTTATTGCAGCCTCACTGGCGATCCTCATCACTATGGGGCTGGCGCTGGCACGCGCCCTCGCAGGACCTACAACCTATGATCGCATTGCGGCGGTCAATATGTTTGGCACCAAGACAGTGCTGCTAATTGCTGTTTTGGCCTTTTTATCAGATCGTAACGACCTACTGGATATAGCTCTGGTCTATGCACTCATTAATTTCATAGGGGTTGTCGCGGCACTGAAACTGGTCACTCAGGGTGATTTTTACTCCTCCGACAGAGATAAAAGAGAAGCTGAAAAGGAGGAGCCAGAGTGATTATCGACATCCTCAGTTGGATCTGCCTGTTGGCTGGTGGGGTGCTGGGTATTATTGGTGGTATTGGCATCCACCGTTTTCCCGACTTTTATAGCCGCCTGCACGCCGCCGGAATAACAGATACCCTCTGCGCCATGCTAATTCTATTGGGCCTTGGGCTACAGGCTGGCTGGAGTATTGCTGCCTTTAAATTGGCCTTGATTTTTTTGTTCCTCTTTTTTACCAGCCCAACCGCTTCACACGCATTGGCAAATGCGGCGCTGCATAGCGGCCTCACGCCCAAGCTGGATAGGGATAGTCGTGGGGCTAAATCATGATTGATATTTTTATTAACGTCACCTTGCTGGCCTTTCTGGCGATCACCTCAGTGGCCATTGTGCGCATGACAAACCTGTTTGCCATCGTCATGCTGTATGGGATTTTCAGTCTGTTGTCAGCCGGCCTGTTTGTGGTTATGGATGCCCCGGATGTGGCCTTTACCGAGGCGGCAGTAGGTGCGGGGATCTCAACGGTATTGATGTTAGCCACCCTGGCACTGATCAGAAACCAGCAAAAACCCTACTACGCAGAGGCTCCACAGGCCCACCGCCCATGGCTGCCGTTGATTGTGGTGGCAATAACCGGTGCGGCACTGGTTTATGGCACCTGGGATATTCCAGGCTTTGGTGACCCTAATGCGCCTGCACAAACGCATGTTGCCCGCTACTATATCGAAAATGCACTCCCTGAGACTGGCGTGCCCAATATCGTTACCGCCGTGCTAGCCAGTTATCGCGGATTTGATACGTTGGGTGAGGTCACGGTTGTCTTTACCGCAGCTGTTGCCGTATTGCTGTTAATAGGCGGGAGGCGCCCAAAACCAGCGGTTAAGCTAAAGGATAAAGGGGAGCAAGATGAAGCCTAATCTTATCCTGCATGTTGTCGCAAAGTTCCTCATCCCGCTGATCATTCTGTTTGCACTCTATGTGCAGTTTCATGGTGATTTTGGGCCGGGTGGCGGCTTTCAGGCTGGGGTGATTTTCAGCGCTGCGCTCATTCTTTACTCCTTGGTGTTTGGCCTTGATGCCGCAGAGCAGATCATCCCTCCACAATGGTTACGCATACTGGCTGCACTGGGTGTGGTGATCTATGCCGGGGTTGGGGTGATTACGTTACTGCTAGGCGGCAACTATCTCGATTACAGTCTGCTGGGAAGCAGCCAGATAGCCGGTCAACATCTGGGGATTCTGCTGGTGGAGCTGGGCGTTGGTATTACGGTGGCGGCGGTTATGTTGATTATCTTTTTTGCCTTTGCAGGCAGGGGCCGGACGTAATGGATTTTTTTGTTGGGCATTATAACTACTGGGTAGTGATTTTTTTGATGCTGGTAGGACTCTACACGGTGATAAGCCGTGGCAACCTCATTAAAAAAATAATCGGCCTGAATATTTTTCAGGTCTCGGTATTTTTTCTCTACATCAGCATGGGGACCGTGGAGGGTGGAGCTGCACCTATTATTGCTGAAGGTGTCAAGCTCTACTCAAATCCGCTACCCCATGTGTTGATCCTCACCGCCATCGTAGTGGGTGTTGCGACGACTGCGTTGGCGCTTGCTTTAGTGGTGCGCATAAAGGAGTCCTACGGCACCATTGAAGAGGATGAGATTCACGATCTGGATCACTCGCTGTAATGGGAAATAATATTAGCCTGTTGTTGGTGGTTATACCGCTTATTGCTGCCCCTGTTGTTGCTGTCTTGCCTCGTGGCCGACTGCCATGGGCCGTTGCTCTACTGGTTACCTCACTGTGTGCCGTGCTTGCTGGTATGCAGTTGTGGGCAGTGCTTTATGATGGTGTGATCAGCTATGAACTGGGTGGATGGGCACCGCCCTGGGGAATTGAATACCGCATCGATGCGGTCAATGCCTTTGTGGCATTGATTGTTGCCGCTATCGCTGCGATTACACTACCCTATGCGCTGCTTAGCGTAGAGCAAGAGATTCCTGAAGAGAAGATTCCGCTCTTCTATAGCGCCCTGTTGCTCTGTCTGACGGGGCTGCTGGGGATCACCCAAACCGGCGATATCTTTAATGTCTTCGTCTTTCTGGAGATCTCAGCGCTCTCTTCGTATGCGCTGATTAGCCTTGGAAGGGAGCGACAAGCACTCACCTCTGCCTACCAATATCTGATCATGGGTACGATTGGCGCTACCTTCTTTTTAATTGGTGTCGGTCTCATCTACTCACAAACCGGCACGCTGAATATGCAGGATATGGCAACCATTCTGCCCGGGGTGGCCCACCTTAAAACGGTGGATACCGGCTTTGCATTTATCATGATTGGCATTGCGCTAAAGTTGGCGCTGTTTCCTCTGCATCTTTGGCTGCCCAATGCGTATACCTACGCACCCTCTGTGGTCACTGTTTTCCTTGCAGCAACAGCTACCAAGGTGGCCGTTTATGTGATGCTGCGCATACTGTTTACGGTTTTTCCACATAGCTTTGCACTGGCAACTCCTGCTGAAGAGCTTTTTATCATGGCTGGTATTGCCAGTATTATCGTCGCTTCTACCTATGCCATCTATCAGGTGGATGTTAAAAAATTGCTGGCCTACTCCAGTGTGGCGCAGATTGGCTATATGGCACTGGGGATTGGATTTGCATCGGCAACAGGTGTCACTGCGGCACTGATCCATCTGTTCAATCATGCCTTGATGAAAGGTGCACTGTTCATGGCGGTTGGCGCTATTATCTACCGTATCGGTGCATGCCGCATGGATCAGATTCATGGCCTGGGTAGAGCGATGCCCTGGACCTTTGGCGCCATTGTTATTGGTGGGCTGAGCCTTATTGGGGTGCCAGGTACAGCCGGGTTTATCAGTAAATGGTATCTGGTTTCAGCTGCGCTGGAGCAGGAGGCCTGGATCTCTGTTGCTGTTATTTTGTTTGGCTCTCTGCTGGCCGTGGTCTATATGGGCAAGCTGATAGAGGCGCTCTACTTTAAGCCGGCCACTGACTCTGAAAAAGAGGTGACAGAGGCGCCGCTACTATTGTTGGCGCCCACTTGGGTGTTGGTATTTGCCAATATCTATTTTGGTCTGGATACGAATTTAACCGTGGGGCTTGCTGAAACAGCAGCAGCCACTCTGGGGGTTGTGAACCCATGAGTGCAGAGATACTACTGCTGACAACACTCCTTCTTCCACTGGTTGGAGCAGCAGGGATTATCATTGCCCGCCGCATACCCGATGTTAGAGAAGGCGTAACCCTGGTAACCGCTTCACTCATTGCCATTCTAGTGGTGCTGATAGCCGCCAGATTTATGGGTGGTGAGGCGTTTGCACTGACGCTTATTGAACCGCTACCGGGTATTGCCATCGCCTTTGAGATTGAGGCGCTGGGGATGCTATTTGCGTTGGTTGCCGGGCTGCTATGGGTTGTCACCTCAATCTATGCCATCGGCTATATGCGTAGCCATAATGAGCCAAATCAAACCCGGTTTTTCGCTGCATTTGCGGTCTCTATCGCTGCGACGATGGGGATTGCCTTCTCGGCCAACCTGTTCACGCTGTTTCTCTTCTACGAGCTATTGACCCTTGCCACCTACCCACTGGTCACGCATGCAGGCACCCCGGAGGCAAAACGGGGCGGCCGAATCTACCTAGGTATCCTATTGGGTACATCCATTGGCCTCTTCCTGCTGGGGATTCTGATCACATGGTCTCTCACCGGCAGTGTTGATTTTCAACACGGTGGCATACTGGCCGGACATATTGATCCCGCATGGGCTGGTCTGCTCTATGCACTGTTTCTGTTTGGAATTGGCAAGGCGGCCGTGATGCCTTTTCACCGCTGGTTACCTGCGGCGATGGTGGCACCTACCCCGGTCAGTGCCTTGCTGCATGCGGTGGCAGTGGTTAAAGCTGGCGTGTTCACGCTGCTTAAAGTGACTATCTATATCTTTGGCGGTGATTTTATCCTCTCCAATGATGTGACGGGTGGTCTGATCTGGGTGGCAGCGGCCACCATATTGATCGCATCCCTGATCGCGATGACCAAGGACAATCTCAAGGCGCGGCTCGCATACTCCACGGTGAGCCAACTGAGCTATATCGTGCTGGGGGCGATGCTGGCCAGCAAGGCGGGGCTGATTGGTGCCTCCATGCATATTGCGATGCATGCCTTTGCCAAGATCACCCTCTTTTTTGCCGCTGGAGCCATCTATGTTGCCAGTCATAAAAAATTGGTCAGTGAGTTGAATGGGTTGGGGCGTGCAATGCCTATTACCTTTGCTGCCTTCTTTATTGGCACTTTAAGCATCATTGGACTGCCACCTTTCGGTGGCATGTGGAGCAAATGGTATCTGGGATTAGGTGCGGCTGAGACCGCACAGATGTGGCTACTTGCGGTGCTGATGATCAGCTCACTGCTCAATATTATCTATCTGCTACCTATCCCTATCCGCGCCTTTTTCAGTAAGCCAGAGAGTGGTCAACACTATACGGAGATAGCAGAGGCACCAAAGCCGATATTGCTGGCGATGATCATCACCTCAACCGCTTGTGTCTTCCTCTTTTTCTACCCCGATCCTTTCTATCAACTGGCAAGTTTAGCCGCTGGAGGCTCCTGATATGTCAGATGAAAAAGAAAAGAGCTACTTATTTGACCGGCCGGAAAATGTTGAACGGCTACTCAAGGGGTTCTATGCCATCTGCATTCTATTGGTGCTGGCCGATTTTGTTCTCCACCGCCACATTGGTTTTGGTTGGGAGGAGATACCGGCCTTTTACGCCATTTACGGCTTTGCCGCTTGTGTCGTGCTGGTCGTCATCGCAAAGAAGATGCGCAATGTTGTGATGCGGAAGGAAGATTATTACGATGAGTGAGCTATCACCATTTGTGCTCTATTTTGTGACGGCACTGTTAGTTGGGTTCACCCGTGGCCTGCCACGCCAGGTAATATTGCTGGCAGCCCCCGTGGTTACCGGACTGCACCTATGGTTAAATGTTGAGATTGGAAGCACCATCACTCACGCCATAATGAGCTATGAGTTAATCATCCTACGGGTGGATAAACTCAGCCTGCTATTCGGCTACCTCTTCTGTATTGCCAGCTTTATAGCAAGCATATTCTCTCTCCATGTAAAAGATACAAAACAACATATTGCCGGTGTGGTGTACGCAGGCAGTGCGTTGGGAGCTGTATTTGCAGGCGATCTCATTACCCTATTTGTTTTTTGGGAACTGCTGGCAATAAGTTCAGTGTTTCTTATCTGGGCACGTGGCACTGAACGAGCATTGAAGGCGGGCATGCGCTACCTGGTGTTTCAGGTGCTGTCAGGGGTGCTGCTGTTGGCTGGTGCACTGGTCTACTATCACAACACAGGCTCACTGGCATTTGATCACATTGGCCTGGAAGCCGGTGTTGCGGGTTGGTTGATCTTTATTGCCTTTGGCATTAAAAGCGCCTTTCCATTTCTGCACAGCTGGCTTACGGATGGTTATCCTGAAGCAACGGTTACTGGCACAGTCTTTCTCTCCGCCTTTACCACCAAGGTTGCCGTCTATGCCCTGGCTCGTGGATTTGCGGGTGAAGAGATCCTGGTCTATATCGGCGTTAGCATGGCCTGCTTCCCGATTTTTTACGCAGTTATCGAGAACGACCTACGCAAAGTACTCGCCTACAGCCTGATCAATCAGGTCGGCTTTATGGTGACAGGCATTGGTATTGGTACGGCACTGGCACTCAATGGAGCCATCGCCCACGCCTTTAGCGATGTAATCTTTAAAGGGCTGCTGTTCATGTCGATGGGGGCTGTACTCTATCGGGCTGGCAATATTAATGGCTCAGATCTGGGCGGGCTCTACAAGTCCATGCCAAAAACCACCGTACTCTGCATTATCGGCGCACTCTCCATCTCTGCATTTCCACTCTTCAGTGGCTTTGTCAGCAAGTCGATGGTGATGACCGCACTGATGCATGGGGATTATGGTTATTTGTGGTTGTTGATGCTGTTTGCCTCAGCTGGTGTGTTCCACCATGCTGGGATCAAAATCCCTTACTTCGCATTTTTTGCCCATGACTCTGGTATTCGTACTGAAGAAGCACCTAATAATATGTTGATTGCCATGACCATAGCTGCCGTGCTTTGCATTTTTATTGGTACTCAGCCCCAATATCTCTATGCACTACTGCCTTGGGAAGTGGAGTATTGGCCCTATGATCTGACTCATGTTCTGGCCCAACTGCAATTGCTCTTTTTCTCTGCCCTGGCTTTTGTCTGGTTGAATAAAAAAGGGCTCTACCCACCTGAGCTGCCTTCCGTCAATCTGGACATGGAGTGGTTTTATCGCAAGCTATTGCCCGTGGGTGCACAACAAACAGTAAATTTTTTGCACTGTGCAAAAAAGTCTACGCTGACCACAATAATGGCACCTATGCAGGGCATTCAAACTAAACTCGCGCAGTCTTCAGTGGCCAAATACTATCTCTCAGAAAGCTGGCCTACCGGTAGCATGGTCTTCTGGATTTCAGCTATTCTTGCTGCTTTTATGTTGCTGGATATCTTTGGGCTGGGGCATTAAGCCTGCGGTCACTGCAAAATGGCATGGGAAGGCTGGTTTACCCTCGGCGTTATCGCCCTCTGTTTTAGTCTGCTGGCTTTAGGTAAGGCATCAGCCGACATCATTATGGTCGGTGGCCTGTTGATCCTGCTGCTAGTCGGCATCCTTGATCCACAGGAAGCATTGATCGGCGCAGGCAACGAAGGCGTGGTGACGATAGGACTGCTCTTTATTGTTGCTGCCGGCCTGCGAGAAACCGGTGCCATTGCCTGGATTGCAGCTGCCATCCTGGGTCATCCAAAGAGCCTTGCGGCAGCTCAGCTGCGCTTGATGGCTCCAGTGATGGGTATGAGTGCATTTCTCAACAATACCCCTGTTGTTGCGATGATGATTCCAGCCGTCAATGATTGGGCCAGACGTCTTCAGATATCGGTGTCCAAACTGATGATCCCGCTGAGCTATGCCTCTATTGTTGGTGGCACCCTGACACTGATTGGCACCAGCACCAATCTGGTTGTTAATGGCCTGCTGATTTCACACACAGGCACCGGCATTGGCATGTGGGAGATTGCCTGGCTGGGTCTGCCTGCACTGCTTATCGTACTGGGTTATACCGTCATTGCCAGCCGCTGGTTGCTGCCGGAGCGGGTGCCTGCGATCAGTCTATTCGACAACATGCGTGAATATACGGTGGAGATGGTGGTTGCCGATGATGGCCCATTGGTGGGCAAGAGTATTGAAGAGGCAGGGCTGCGTCATCTGCCTGGTATGTTCTTGACCAGTATCGACCGTGATGGGCAATCGATGCTGGCAGTATCGCCCAAGGAGCAACTACAAGGCAGCGACCGTCTTATTTTTGCTGGGGTGCTTGACTCAGTGGTCGATCTGCAAAAGATCCATGGTTTGAACAGTGCCAACAATGAGGCTAGTTGGCTTGACTCACCTCAGCATCAGCGCAATCTGGTTGAGGTGGTGATCTCTGATACCAACCCCTTTGTGGGCAAGAGTATTCGTAAAAGCCGTTTTCGCAGTCATTACAACGCAGCGGTTATTGCAGTGGCACGCAATGGAGAACGCCTCAATCAAAAACTGGGGGATGTGGTAATTACCGCCGGTGATACTTTGTTGTTGGAAACAACCGAAGGTTTTACCAATACACAGAAGAACTCACGGGACTTCTATCTGGTCAGCCTGCTGGAAAATTCTGGCCCTGTTCGTCACGACCGAGCCTGGGTCTCACTTATGATACTGCTGGTTATGGTTGGCAGCGTGAGCTTTGAACTGCTCACTATGTTCAAGGCCTCCTTTCTGGCCGCTGGTCTTATGGTGCTGACAGGGTGTCTGCCTGGTGGTGTGGCTCGCCGCAGCGTGGTGTGGCAGGTGTTGATCGTAATTGCCGCCGCCATTGGTATTGGGACCGCCCTCACCAAGACGGGTGCTGCCACAGTGATCGCTGAAGAGCTGGTAGGCCTAGCCCAAGGTGATCCTCTGATGACGCTGGTGATTGTTTACCTCTTAACCGTGCTCTGCACGGAGTTGATTACCAATAATGCAGCCGCTGTTTTGATGTTTCCCATTGCACTGACCAGTGCGCAACAGCTTGGTGTAAATCTGCTGCCTTTTGCTATCGCCATTATGTTTGCTGCCTCTTGTAGCTTTGCCACCCCGATTGGTTATCAAACCAATCTGATGGTTTATGGACCCGGTGGTTATCGCTTTGGTGATTTTCTGCGTTTTGGATTGCCGTTGACATTTCTGCTTGGCGCAGTGGCGCTGTTGATTATCCCGCAGGTGTGGCCTTTTTGACTTGGGGTTATTCGCACAGAACAAGCAATCCTTGGCAGGTAAAGCAGAACGTTAGTCCGTTAGTTTTATTTATACATCCCAGGGGATGGGGGATAAAATCCCAAGAGATTTGAGGTGCTCTTCTGCTGATCCACAGAAGTAACCGGAGATATCAGAAAGTGAAGTTAAACTGTTGTATACATTGTTTTCTCGAAATATTTTCTCCTGCCTGGTTACAGCCAATACCAGTTTTGGTGTTCTTTTCCATTCGCATCTACTCCCGTTGAGAATGGTATGCACCGAAGCGTGCAAGGAAGAGAGATGTGCAGCGTAATCTTTCAGATCGCCATCGAATCTTTCTAGTTCTATTGTTTTGCCGTTCCAAACAGATCGGCGTACTTTGCTATCATCAATTTCCGAACGTGGGGGATTCTTAAGGCCACGGTACTGATATCCATCTTTGTAGAACAGTAATTCGGGATCGCGATCAATAAAAAAACCCCACTGTGCGGTTCTGGGTTCCCATCCTTCAAAGAAAAAGAGGCCGTTTTTATCTGTCTGTGTCTCCATGATGTTCAGATGAGCAGCAGGTATGTGTCCTCCGATGGTGCTTTTGTGAAGCTGCCAATTAGCAACGACAAGAACACCTTCAAGAGGTTTTTTTGTATCGGCGTCTATTACCCATCCTTCAATAGGAGCGGCTGAGTAGTGGTTGCATGCTGCTAGAGCAAAGACTGCTATACCCTGCATTACAATCCGGGCTTTGATTCTTACTGCCATGTTTTTCTCTATGATATCAATGCGCTTATTGGAGGCTAAATGGAATAACAATCTCCTGCTAAATCCTCTGATTTTCGCTCAGCTTTCTTGTCCTGTGAAAGCAAGGTATTGATCCGTAATTTATACATCTGGCTGAAGAAGCAAAGAATAGAATGCCAAAAGATTTAACCACTGTGCAGCGTTATGCTAAGCAGATAAAAACATTATTAAAAGTAGATTATTATTTCCGTATTGCTCGTATTTTACGAATGCTCAGATGTTAGTTTAAATTTGCTGAAAGTCTTTTAGATTGGCTGCTTATCTCCTTGAGATAAGCCGCTAGTGGGGGGATATTACCTATTGCGGACAAGCTGGTTACGGTGCTGTTGACGTTTACCGTACTCTGTTGGATTCTGATATGTGACAGGCGCAGTGGCTGCGGCTATAAACTAACGCTGCAATAGCGTCTTGATCTCCTGGATTTCGCTGCGCAATGAATTGATCTCACTATGTAGCATTTGAGTGTCTTCATCCAACCTGGTTGTAACAACCTGCTGGCTTGCTTCAAGCTCATTGTGCTGCTCCAGCTGTACCGCATTGACGATGACAGCGATAAAAAGATTCAGCA
Source organism: Gammaproteobacteria bacterium (assembly GCA_021773975.1). Taxonomy (GTDB): domain Bacteria; phylum Pseudomonadota; class Gammaproteobacteria; order Chromatiales; family Chromatiaceae; genus WFXD01. The sequence goes on from JAJFJN010000012.1 coordinate 12,252, forward strand.
TGGTAAAGGTGGCAATCAGGATAAATGTAATAAAAAAGAGCCAGGCATTTGGATAAACTTCCATCACTGGCCGGACAATGCCCATCGACCAGGACTCTAGCGTCATCACTTGAAACAGGGTGTAGCCCGTGGCTGCCAGGCTACCAAACCAATCTGGAAACTGCTCACCAAAAAGGTTGGTTGCAATAACGGCTGAGACATAAAAAATAACCAGCATAATGGCCATGACAGATCCCAGCCCTGGGATTGCCGCCATCATGCCACCGATGACTCGGCGCATTGAGGGAACCATGGTGAGCAGACGTAAAACCCGTAGCACGCGCAATGCACGCAGTACGGCCAAAGGGCCGGATGCAGGCACCAAGGCGATAGCAACTACTGTAAAATCAAACAGGCTCCAAGGATCACGAAAAAAGCTCAGACGATGCACCAGGATGCGCAACACAATCTCAACTACAAAAACCACCAGAATTATTGCATCAATAGCGTGCAGTAACCCTCCCCACTGCTGCATCAGGCTCTGACTTGTCTCTAACCCAAGGATAATGGCATTAATGATGATCAGTGTAATAATGAATCGCTGAACGGGCGTGGATTCAATAAAAACAGCTGATTTCTCAGACCAGTTATGGGATTCCACTAAAGTTACTCATCGGTTTTTTTGCCGCTCCAGTTGTGACATCAGCCAATAGACAGCACCGAGTACACCCAATGCAACAACCAGGAACCACTGCGCCTCAAGTGCATCACTCTTGAGTGAGGTGATTAGTAACTTGCGTATGACGGCTACCAATGCAACACCAACAAATACCTTGATGGCAAACCTTTTTGCCCCCTGCAGGTGCTCAACCTCAGTATCTACCAACTCAATGACCACCCATAACATCAAGAGTGCACCCAACGTCGCCAGTACCCCTTTTTCCAGGTCACCTTTAAATATTTCAATTACATCAACGGTAAACAGGGCCAGAACAATAACCCCCAGGAAAACCAAGCCAAATACCAACAGCAGATTAAGCCCGTAGGAAAAACGTTTAGCAAAACTGATCAGCTTGCCTTCTGTTTTTTTAGATATAAAAAAGTGGTTTAGCTCTTCTCTAATATAGGATGCTGTCAAAATATCCAGGTTAATATCCAACATCTTGCCCAATGCTGCCAGCATATCTCCCCGCTCGCTGCAATCTGAAACCTCACTGTTAATCAGGTTTGTGCAGTAACTACGTACAAAGCTGATGGACGAATTAACATAATGCGAGGGCAACCCTACCTTTACATGAGCGTAACCGATCCCTTCCAGATAACGCAGATAATCATCATCAAAAACATCAAAAAGTTTAACAAACCAGCTTTTTAAGGCACGTTTGTGCCTTTGGATAACCTGATCATTCTTCAGATATTTTGAACCACTTTTATACTGTAGGGTGTGCTGGTAGAAGGCTTCAATAAAGTCCTCTTTATGCCCTTCCATAAGGGGAGCCATTTTAATCAGAATGGTCTCATCCCAATCAGTAAGCCCATAGTGTTTTATATACCGCTGCTTATTCTCTTCGGCCATAGTGGTCACATCAATAATAGGGTCAGTTGCAAAGTGAATGGAGCCAAACGGCCATCCAGCATGATGGTATATTGTCATGCTTGATTACACAGTGTCAATATGTGTTGTCATACAGCCAAGTGTAATAATCTAAATGACACCTTTAACCACAGGCAATGCACATCTCTCTGGAACTCTCTCATTATTATGGAACTTTCTCAATCACTGCCTAAGAGAGGGCCTGCTGAATGGCAACGTGGAGTTACTATTGTTCCATTGCTTGGCTCAGCAAAGTTACTGCTACACGATGAACTTTTTATCTCCTGCAATTGAAGGCAAATCTGCAGAGGCTGTAGGTTATTCTGAATATTTCCCAGCTATTGACACTGATGTCAGTACTATTCCAGTGAGTTGTGATGCACCACTTTGAGGTATATTAATGACTAAAGCCCCATGTACGCAGTGCTATACAATGGGTTGAAAAGCGCCCTCAACAGGATCAAGAGATAAAAGATTGCCCGCTTCTAAATCATAGTGCCAACCGTGTAGCTGGAGCCTGCCACACTCCACCTCTTTTGCAATCCATGGGAAGGTTTGCAGATTAAGCAATGATGTCTCTATCGACTCCAGCTCACAGGCATGGCACTGTTCGTCAAATGATTGAAGATCTGTACGATGCAAAATCCGCTGACGGGCATCATCTGCGATACTTATCCAGGAGGCAATGAAATCCTTATTAGCATCTGCTGGCTTGGGCTGTTGAAGGAGCGCCTTGATCCCACCGCACTGGCTATGCCCCAATACAATAATATGTTCCACTTGCAGATTACATACGGCAAACTGCAAAGCGGCACTGGTGCCGTGCCAAACGCCCTCACTCTCATAGGGTGGCACCAAATTGGCTACATTACGTATTACAAACAGTTCACCGGGTGTACTTTGGGTGATTATGGCGGGGTCGAGACGGGAATCGCAGCAGGCAATAACAGCGACTTTGGGTGATTGACCCTGTTGGGCCAGTTCGATCAGACGCTCACTATTCTTCTTATAGTAGCCATTTCTAAAGCATCGGTATCCTGTAATGAGTCTCTCAATCATTTGGGTTCCTTTTTTAGATTTTGATATTCGTTATTTGCATTAAATATCGCTAGAAAAAAAGGCACATCCCAATCCAGTGGATGCACCTTACCGTGGGAACTTATAGACACATAGCGGTTACTCAATAGCCGCCAGTGCTGCATTTAAGGTTTGGCTAGGCCGCATCACAGCTGATGTTTTTTCCTCATCTGGGTAGTAATAGCCACCCAGATCAACAGGTTGTCCCTGGGCTGTATTTAGCTCATCAACGATCTTTGCCTCATTCCCGCTAAGCTGTTCTGCCAGAGTGCTAAAACGAGCTTGCAGGTCAGCATCCTCACTCTGCTCTGCTAATGCCTGCGCCCAATAGAGGGCCAGGTAGAAATGGCTGCCACGATTATCCAACTCACCACATTTACGTGAAGGTGACCTGTTGTTGTCCAGAAATTTGCCTGTTGCCTGATCAAGGGTATCAGCCAGAATCTGTGCTTTACGGTTACCGGTTTGATTGCTGATCTGCTCCAGAGAGGGAGCCAGTGCCAGGAACTCACCGAGGGAATCCCAACGCAGGTGGTTTTCTGCCACAAGTTGCTGAACGTGTTTGGGTGCGGAACCTCCGGCACCCGTCTCAAATAATCCTCCACCATTCATCAGTGGCACGATAGAGAGCATCTTGGCGCTGGTGCCCAGCTCAAGAATAGGGTAGAGATCGGTGTTGTAGTCACGCAGTACATTGCCGGTTACAGAGATGGTATTTTCCCCGGCTCTTGCACGCTCTATCGAGAGTTTTGCAGCCTCATATACGGACATGATCTGGATATCCAATCCCTCGGTATCATGATCCTTCAGGTAACGGCTTACCTTTTTGATAAGTTCGCGTCCGTGTGCCCGCTCTTCATCCAACCAGAAAATGGCAGGCCAGCCGGTTGCTTTTGCGCGGGTCACAGCCAGCTTTACCCAGTCTTGGGTCGGTGCATCTTTCACCATCACCATGCGCCAGATATCACCCTCTTCGACCTGATGCTCGTGGATGGTGTTGCCATTGCTATCAACTATACGGATGGTGCCATTGCCTGGAGCCTCAAAGGTTGTTGGATGAGAGCCGTACTCCTCGGCTTTCTTTGCCATCAGGCCGACATTGGGAACAGTACCCATGGTGGTCGGATCCAGTGAGCCATTGACGATACAGTTCTCTATGGTTGCCTGATAGAGTGGTGAGTAGCAGTGGTCAGGGATGACGAACTTGGTGTCCTGCAACTCGCCATCTGAATTCCACATCTGACCAGAGGTGCGAATGGCAGCTGGCATGGAGGCGTCGATGATTACATCGCTGGGCACATGCAGGTTGGTGATGCCTTTGTCGGAATCCACCATTGCGATTGCAGGACTGTTGGCATATACAGCCTGTATGTCTGCTTCGATCTCACTCCTTTGAATCTCAGGCAGACTCTGGATTTTGGCGTAAAGATCACCTAGACCATTGTTAAAATTAACGCCGAGTTCCTTAATGGTCATAGTATGTTTTTCAATGGCCTCCCTGTAGAAAACCTTAACGCAGTGACCAAAGATGATGGGGTCAGATACCTTCATCATGGTGGCCTTCATGTGCAGAGAGAAGAGCGTACCCTCTGCTTTGGCCTCTTCTATCTGCTCTGCAAGAAATGTGGTCAGGGCATTTTTACTCATGAAGGTGGCATCAACCACTTCACCTGCTTCTAGTGGAATGCACTCTTTAAGCGTAGTGACGCTTCCATCTTGAGCAACAAACTCTATTTTTGCATCTGTTGCTGCACTCATCGTTGTGGATTTCTCATTGGAGCAGAAATCACCGCTGCTCATGGTGGCAACATGAGACTTTGAATCTGGACTCCAGGCTCCCATTGAGTGCGGATTCTTTTTCACATAATTCTTTACTGCGCCGGGCGCTCTACGGTCAGAGTTGCCTTCGCGAAGAACGGGGTTTACTGCACTTCCGAGAATCTTGGCATATCGTTCGTTGATCGCTTTTTCAGCATCGGATTTTGGGTTCTCCGGATAATCTGGTAGGCCATAGCCTTTCTCTTGCAGCTCTTTGATTACAGCCTTCAGTTGAGGGATAGAGGCGCTGATATTTGGCAGTTTGATGATGTTGGCTTCTGGTGTTTTTGCCAGCTCACCCAGTCGAGCCAGTTCATCAGGAATCTTTTGATCTGCAGTCAGATTCTCAGGGAAATTGGCGATAATTCTACCGGCAAGAGAGATGTCTCTTGTTTCAACAGTAACACCGGCTGCCTTGGTAAAGGTATTAACGATAGGCAGCAAGGAGTATGTTGCCAGTGCTGGCGCTTCATCAATTTTTGTCCAAATAATCTTGGGTGTTTGATCTGTCATGTTGCTTACTCAGTGAAAAAGTTTTGGGAAAGTGCAATAGTCCCTGCCTTCAAGAATGTTGTGGTCTATTGCACTTACTGTTGCTGTTATGCCGCACTCAGGTATCAGTCATCCCCACCCAATACACCGAGTAGATGCAGCAGGCTGGTGAAGAGATTAAAAATGGAGACATACAGGGTCACAGTGGCCATGATGTAGTTGGTCTCTCCGCCGTGAATGATCTCACTGGTCTGATACAGAATTAGCCCTGCCATCAGGAGAACAAACATGGCTGAGACGGCTAGGGAGAGTCCAGGCATTTCAAAAAACAGAGCGCCTAGTCCAGCCAGAAAGGCCACCAGGATACCCACCATCAAAAAGCCCCCCATGAAACTGAAATCCTTGCGACTGGTGAGGGCATAGCCAGACAGCCCCAGGAAAATAGCGCCAGTAGCGCCCAAGGCATTCATCACGACCTGTCCACCATTGGGCAGACTAAGATAAGCGTTGAGTATTGGGCCGAGTGTGTAACCCATGAAGCCGGTTAGAGCAAAAACAAAAGCCAGACCCAGTGTGCTATCACGGAATTTTGAGGTCAAAAACAGCAACCCGAAATAGCCGCCAAGGGTGAGCAATATCCCTGGATGAGGAAGGTTCAAAGCCATTGATGTGCCTGCAGCTAATGCACTAAACAGCAGGGTCATGGAGAGTAACATGTAGGTATTGCGGATGACCTTGTTGGTGGCCAGCACCCCAGTCTGCGCACGGGCCGCAGCAGTTGCAGCCGATTGTATATTCATGATGGAAAAACTCCTATTTGATTCAAGATTCATTCAGGGCAAGCTTGCGTTGGGTGACAGTCCCCCACTACGCTCCATTACCTGTCGGCGCCTGAGGCGGCGGGCCACAGCACGTCCTGCGCGGCCCGTACCCCGACTGATGGCACTGTAAAGATCACTCTCCGTATCCTCGATTACTACGTCGGGCAGGCCTTCAAGTACAACTTGGATTTGGCAGCGTTTATCCGAGCCGCCGCGTGGTCCATTGATATCGGACAGCCGCACCATCACACGCTGAATATGATGTGCGCTGGAAGTGAGCGCAAAGCGCAACCGCCGCTGGATGTGGCTGCGCAGTGCATTGGTCAGGGAAAAACTCCGAGCCTGGATATTTATCTGCATGGCATTCTCCAATAGGTTTAACTAAGGAGTCATACTAAGCAGATACAAGCACCTGAAAAAGTCGATTATTTCTTAGTTACTCTTCGTATTATACGAACAATTGAGTGCACATAATAAGTAAGACACAGCTTCCTCGAGAGTGTTGACGATATGATGGTGCAGCTGCCAAAGAGACGGAACGCCTGGTGCACAGTACCAAATCGGCTGGTGCAAATGTCTGTGCTACAACCCTGTTGGAGCTAGCGCAACTGATGGAAAGGTGGGCGAATAACAGTGAGTTGGAGAGAGTAGAGAAACAGCTGGATGCACTTGAAGCTGAATTTGAGCGGATGAAAAAAGCATTGGCAGCAATGTAGCTGCTTTTATTAAGGCCAAAGCATTGCTTGATTATTTCCGAAATGATGAAAACATCCAGGTAAAAATACCAGGAAATACCGGCTGTATAGAATCACAGCCAGCATCTAACAACTGCCGCCAAAAGTGGCATCGATAGAGTGACAGGGATGTAACTGCGTGATTAATGCAGGAAATTAAAGTCGGGGAACGCTTTTGCCCGAACCTTTTGCTAGCTTTTGTGCCAATTGAGTGCAATCTTGAATACTGATGAATGAAAGGCTGCTTAGGGTTGCTGACAGCTAAACTCCATCTGAATCTGAATGTCTCCTGTGTGTATTCAGCTGCCATACATCAGTATTTAATGAATGGCTCTTTCTGACAGGTTCTTGCTTATTCCCCCCTTTGGTTTAACTAAATTACCGCCCAAGTCAACCACGGCGCTATAATCTACCGATTCATTCAACTCAAAAAACAATCAAGAGTACCGCCATGCAAAACCGCTGGAATGACCAGGATGCCGCCCTTCATACAACAGACCTTGCCTTACGTGTCTATACCTCTCGCTTATTAGGTCAGGACACAACCTTAGTGCTGCATGGTGGAGGAAACACCTCGGTAAAGGTCACAGAGACCAACCTGGTTGGTGATGAAGAAGAGATTCTTTATGTAAAGGGTAGTGGTTGGGATTTAGAGACTATTGAGGAAGCCGGCTTTGCTCCAGTACGCATGGCACATCTATTAAAGTTGGCGCAGCTTGAGCGCCTAACTGATCCACAGATGGTTAATGAACTGAAGACCAATATGACCCTGGCTTCCGCTCCCTCCCCTTCAGTTGAGACTATTCTGCACGCCGCCCTGCCCTATAAATATGTTGACCACACCCACGCTGATGCCGTAGTCACCATCACCAACAGTCAGAATGGGCTGGCACGCATCCAAGAGATCTACGGGGAAGATATGGTCATCATCCCCTACGTAATGCCTGGTTTTGACCTGGCTAGACTCTGTGCAGAACACTTTGCGGCCAATGCAACAGAGAAAACCATCGGCATGGTTCTAATGAATCACGGCATCTTCTCTTTTGGTGAGACAGCTAAAGAGTCCTATGACCGTATGATTGAGCTGGTTGGTCGCGCTGAAGATTATCTCAAAGCCAATGAAGCATGGGCACTCCCAGCCCCAAAAGCCGCAGCAACAGACAAATCACTTCGAGAAGAGATCAGTAAACTACGCCATGAGATCTCTGCAGCCGCTGGTTTCCCCCTATTACTCTCCTGCGACATGACATCTGCCTGCCTGGCCTTTGCCCAGCGTGATGATGTTGCAACCCTTTCGCAGCAAGGGCCGGCTACACCAGACCATGTTATTCGTACAAAACGCCTACCACTTTTAGGGCGTGATATTGAAGGTTATGTAGCGGCCTACCGCAGCTATTTTGAAGAGAATGCAGCCCAGGCTAAAGATGAGAAAACCATGCTCGATCCAGCACCCCGCATGGTACTTGATCCTGAGCTTGGTCTCTGTAGCATTGGCCGCCGTGCCAAGGATACTGCCATTATTAACGACATCTATCATCACACCCAGGAGATCATCCAGCGCGCTACTCTACTGGGGGGATATCAGGCGCTGCCAGCCAGCGATATCTTTGATGTGGAATATTGGGATCTAGAACAAGCCAAACTACGCAAAGGGGGGAAGCCAGCACAGTTTAGCGGTGAGGTGGCATTGGTAACAGGTGCTGCATCCGGCATCGGCAAGGCTTGCGTAGAGACACTCTTACAGCGTGGTGCAGCTGTGGTCGGGCTGGATATTGATACTAACATTGAGCAACTCTACCAATGCCCGGACTTTCTCGGTTTGATCTGCGATGTAGCGGATGAAACGCAAATAACCCAAGCCCTGGAAAGTGCTGTACGCCATTTTGGTGGCCTGGATATGCTGATTCTTAATGCAGGCATTTTTCCTGGTGGCTGCCGCATTGATGAGCTGACAACGGAACAATGGCGCAAGGTAATCAACATCAACCTGGATTCCAATCTGATACTGATGCGCGAATGCTATCCACTATTAAAATTAGCGCCTACTAGCGGCAGGGTCGTTGTTATCGGATCTAAAAATGTGCCCGCTCCTGGCCCCGGTGCGGCAGCCTATTCTGCTTCAAAAGCCGCCCTCAACCAGCTTGCCCGTGTTGCTGCGCTCGAGTGGGGCAGCGATGGCATCCGTATCAACTCTCTGCACCCAGATGCCGTATTTGATACCGCCCTCTGGACAGATGAGGTGTTGCAGAGTCGAGCAACTCACTATAACCTTACTGTAAAGGAGTATAAACATAAAAATCTTATGCAGGTTGAGGTTTGCAGCCACGATGTGGCTAATCTTGCAGCTGAGATGTGCGGCTCCTTATTTGCCAAGACCACAGCAGCACAGGTTCCAGTGGACGGCGGCAATGACAGAGTCATCTAACCTCAGCGAGTATTGATCATGCCTTCAGTGAGTGAAAATCGTCCAACGCTAGAAGATGTCAGCAATGCACTGGATGGTTTAAACAATGCCATCATCGACCATACCAAATGGGTTGCATCCTGGAGCCGCAGTGCCATCTGCAACACCCCCATGTCCAAAGAGTACATTTCTGGTCACTCCAGTCATGAATGCAAATTTGGTCAATGGTATTACAGCCCTCATCATGATTTTCTAAGAGAGAACCCCGCGTTTATCGCATTAGAAAAACTACACGATGTAATGCATGACTGCGTACGGAAAATTATCAGTAAAATATCCACTGGCAAGACCCTCGCATCAAGGGAATATGATAAATTTTTAAGGCATGAGGTTCATTTCGCCACGACATTGGCGAAATTACGAGATGAGCTACTTGGCCTCTCTCACTCATACGACTACCTCACTGGCACCCTCAACCGCCAAGCTTTTTTTCAACTATTAAGCCAAGAGCATGCCCGCATTAAAAGGACAAGTGAGTTTTGCTGCCTCATGCTGGTAGATATTGATCACTTCAAAAAGGTTAATGACAAATATGGGCATAAAGCTGGGGATCTTGTTCTGCGCCACATTGCAGATTTCCTCAATAATAATTTACGCCCCTATGATCTTACCTGCCGGTATGGTGGCGAGGAGTTTCTAGTCTGCCTGCCTAATACCACAGCAGGCATTGCCCGAACTGCAATTGAGCGGCTTCGAGAGAAAATTAGTCAAACAAACATATCGGTTACTGATGATATTACAATTAACGTGACCGCCTCATTTGGGATCACACTATTATCTGCAGATGAAGATTGGAGCATGTCGATTGAACATGCAGATGCAGCCATGTATCAGGCCAAAGCCAGAGGCAGAAATCGAGTCGTTGTTTGGAAGGAGAAGTTTGAAGAATAAACTAAGGCTTGTTAGCACAAGCCTCATCAAAAATAGCTTCTAATTTTTGATTAATACCACGCAACTGATCAATCACCTGTTTGGCCCAATCAAAGTAATCACGCTTTCTTTGTAGACTCCAATCTGGCGGCGGGCAATCTGCAACATCTCTTAGATTACAGATCTTATCAGCAAGCTTTACCAGCTTAGCCTGATCACTGATATGGGCAGCATGCTCAATCTGCAATCGCTTTCTATCTGCTTTTGGTAGATTAAAATCATCTGTAACCTCCATAACAATCTGGCTGATGCGCTTTCCAAACGCCTGCTCTAATTCCTCTTGGGTGGTTTCAGTGTCTTCCACAGTATCATGCAGTAGAGCGCTGCAAATTGTCTCTATATCTATTATGTCAGCCTCACAGCTGAGAATTTCAGCAAGCGCAATAGGATGATTAATATAAGGTGAGGCGGCTGGATCTTTACGGCGTTGATCGCGGTGTTTTTTTGCTGCAAACGCCAGCGCCTTGAAAACTATTGCTAGGTGCTCTTGTTCTACTTTACCAATCATATTAATGAATTGTTTTAGGAATACCGCAACATTTGCTGAACAGTTTCTCACTACCACATGGGCAAGGCTCATCTGGATCTATATATGTAGCTGATGCTTCCTCTTGGTCATCTTGATCCAATTCCAAATATGCAAGGTATAGAGCACGCCCCATGCGACCATAACTTGCCATTGCTTCATCAAATATCTCAAGAACACTCTCAGCTAATTGCTCCATTGAGCGCTCTTCTGTTCGTGCATCTTCCTGATATGCCTCAGCTAACTTTATATCTGCAAAAAAACTTAGCACCATCAAACATGAGTCCAACTCATCTTCCCACTCTTCTTCCTGCACAACTGCATCCCAAACATCCTCAAGATATGAATGCCCAATCAAAAAACCATTTGCCCATTGATGCAGCGGAGATTCATCTGAAAAATTCTCCATTGGCGGTGATATAGGAGCACAACTAAGCGGGAGAACAGCATTACCATCAACAATCTGCTGGTTACATTGATTGTAGATAATCATAATTGTTTCAATAATGGTGTTAGCTTCATCACTATCACGATAATTCGCCTCATCATTGGCAAATATTACGGGCACCCAATCACTTGGCGGTATCATTTCCGGTGAGCTGGCTATTGTAAACAAAAAACCTAGCAACTCATTGTAGCTAAATGTGTCTACTGGTCGATCTGTTGACTCTAAAAAAGACCTGAGTCTATCAAAGGCCTCAGGGCTGGTTTTTTCAGAAAATATCATGCATCTCTCTTCAATAACATAGGGGGAATAACTTACAGTGAATGGTTTTGGGTGGTTCTAATACTATTGAGCTTTATCCCATTCTTGACTTTCAATCTCATTAATTTCTGATGTAAGCAAGCTTAGCTTTTCAACACGAGACTGCTTTTTTATTGCCGCCTCTCTGCAACTTGCAGAACTACGCGTGTGGCTATTCTCAATATACACCACTCTTTTAGGTGTATGTCCACGAAAGAATTTAGCACCCTGCTTATTAAGATGCTGGGAAAAACGCCTTTGGATATTATTGGTAATTCCTGTGTACAGCGAATCATCAGTGCATTGAATGATATAAACAGACCAATTTGTCATCTTTTATAAATCACCTTATTATCTTAATAGTTAATAAGTTACAGCATAGAATATGCTTTTTTAGCCTTGCAAAACATCCACACTTCAGTTGCTCGTCGGCTTTTATGATGACACATTGTAAAAATGAAAAAAGTCAGTTTATCTGAATAATTTTGATTAAACCATTAGATCATCAAACCAACTTCTTACCTGCTCCACTCGCTCATTTAACTTACACTCCAGATAAGGTTTCACGGGTACTGCCCCCCAAATAGGCGCTGGCCATGCTGCATCATCCCGATATCGCACAACGTGGTGGATATGCAATTGAGGAACCATATTCCCAAGTGCTGCAATATTGATTTTATCCGCCTCGAATCCAGTAGCGATAATCTCTGCCAACTGGCTAGACTCCCTCATCAGCTGCTGCTGATCTTGGGCTGACAACTGAAAAATCTCACCTATCTCATCCCGATCTGGCACCAAAATAAACCAGGGGTAATTGGCATCCTTCATAAGAAGCAGATGACACAGTGGGAAACGCCCAATAACAACGCAATCCTGTTTTAATTGAGGATGAATTTCTGCCATTTTGGATGCCCTGTAGTTTTCTAATATGAAAGGTTCGTTTCAAGGAATTTCCTGGCTATAATCCCACATCTCATATAATTGGCAACCAGCGATAATATCTGCCCAAATAGCAATTCAATATGTTTAATCTATTCAGCAACAAACCCTTACTTGATACAGAAACAACACAATGGCTATTTGATGCCTATGCCTGGGCACTAGAGAGCTTTGGCAGTGATTTTTTCAATGAAGATACAACCCTAATCACACCGACCAAGGAGCACTTTCCTACCGAGGTCAACAGTCGTAGCTCAATGGCTAATAGCATTTTTGACCAGATGGTTCGCTATGCTGGCATGCAAAACTGGCCATTGGAACTCATTGAACTAACGCCAGAATATGAATCAACCTACCCATCAAGCACCCGCTACAACGGTATTCCTCGGGGAGCAGCAACAGCGCTCTCTCTTGAAGGTGACACACAAGCATTCCATATTGCCTACTCACCAGACCTAACAAGAGATCCCAGCGTTCTAACCACCGTTATTGCCCGTCAGCTTGCCACCCACTTAGCCAGTGCAAGCAACACTCCCGGTCCTGGTGGTGAAGAGCTGCACGGTCACCTTATTGACCTGCTGGCAATATTCATGGGGTTTGGCCTATTTCTAACAAACAATGCTGTCATGATCCAACGAGGGTGTTCTGGATGTGGCAAATCAGTGCAAGCAACCGGATTTCTCTCTGAAGATCAGATGATCTATGCACTGGCTATTTTTTGCTGCTTAAAAAAGATACCAAACAAGGCTATTCTGGCTCACCTAAAAAGCCCACTGCGTCCGGTATTTAAAAAAGCCCTTAAAGAGATTAGTGGTAACAGTAGCAAAATAGAGCAGCTTACCCAAATCACCTACTCCATTAAATCAACATCGAGTACGACTTAACATGCGAAAACATCTTCTATTGATACTGGTTGTTTTTTTTCTTACTGCTTGTGGTTTCTCCCCAGACAAAGCAGAGGTTAAAACACTCATCAATCAGGCCTTAAATATTGACTGCCCTAGCAACTTCACCATATTAAAAAGCTATAACGCCAGAGCAATGGATGATTATCTGGAAGCTGTTGTTATTGAATTTTCTAAAGAGGAGTTCATATCGCTAACAAACCAAATTAATCTAAGCGAGTGGGAACAAAACAATAATGAATATACCTATTCAACAACATTAAGTGATCGCTATAGCGCAATGCTCACAGTCAATACTGATAACTACAAACTACGTTATGAGCGGCTGCACAAATAGCTGAACAAGCCATTGTTAATTCTAAAGCACTGCATTTAGCAAAGAACATTGTGACCTCTGATTCCCAACCCAACGGTGAACGGACGATTGCTGCTGGTGCTAGATGACTTTATCAACCCCAAAACAGGCAAAAAGATTTTTGGGTGCGCCTCATTTTTCGATCATGCCGCCAAAGTCAACCAATCAAAATACCCTTGGTCTCAGAATGTTGTCTCTATCGGTTTGTTAAAGGTCGCCAAAGGAAAGGCCGCTGGGCATGTTTACCTTTAGCCTTTCGCTTCTATCATATGAAAAAAGACATTGATGCTGGGAACGTCAAAATTGATGGCAAAACGTTATCCTTCCAAACTAAGTTCGAGCAGGCCATTGAGATGCTGTGCAACGTATCAGAAGCGTTTCGTGCCCCCCCTATATTGGTCGTCACGGACAGTTGGTTTGGAAATGATGGCTTATTCAAACCCATGCGTACTATCGTCGGTCAACATGGTCATATCCTCTCCAGGTTACGCGTCAATGCTTCACTATTTGATTCACCGCCCATACGGTGTAAAAACCAACGAGGTCGGCAAAAGCTACGGAGAAATTTGGCGGCAATATGGGGGGTGGGAATCAAATTATGTCACCCATACCCACATAGCTCATCATTGATCCAACATTGAAGACCTTTATGCTGAATTATGCACTTCAGCAGGGTTAACTTATTTTTTTAGGTTGTACTAATACGGTCATTGATTATGCGACACATAGAGGTTAAAAACACGGATATTCACTGCTGAAATAGAATGCAATGTCGCATAATCAACGTACTTATAGTAGCTTATTAATGGAGGGTCTACTCAGTCGACTTCAACTGGTGGCTAATAGTGATGTTAGTGTCTTTATTAGTGGTGAAAGTAGGACAGGAAAAGAGCTGCTGGCTCACGCTGTTCACCTGGCTAATCCAAGAGTCAACAACCCATTCCTAGCGGTTAACTGTGGTGCTATGCCGGAACAGTTATTGGAATCTGAGATATTTGGCCATAGTAAAGGGGCATTTACGGGCACCACATCAAATCACCAAGGGCTGTTTGAGGCGACTCATGGAGGGACTCTGTTTCTGGATGAAATTGGTGATATGTCTTTTAGTTTGCAAGTCAAGCTATTGAGAGTGTTATAGGAACATGAAGTGCGTCCTGTTGGTTCTACCAAAAGCATCTCTGTGGATATTAGGGTTGTCTCTGCCACTCACCGTAACCTGGAACGGGCAATGGCTGCGCGGGATTTTCGTGAGAATCTGTACTATCGATTAAATGTGCTTGCTCTGGAGATACCCTCGTTGAAACATTTACTAGACTGTTCAATGCATTGTTTATTCATTCATTAGAAATAAATGACAAATTAAAAAACATTTCTCTCAACTTTAATAAGGGGAAATTTTCTTTAGCAATTGGGATTATTTTTAACCTCTCATGCATTTCTAAAACCACCTGTTCTTCTTCTTTTATGCTGGAGTAAACAGGACTCATTTCATCTATTTTCTTTTCTTTATATCCAAGTTTTAAAATTGCGAGTCCCTTTTCTTTTATCATAATTTTTTCTTCAATTAATATTGCCGCCTCTTCTGAAAACTCCTGAATCTCTTCGGTTAATTTAACAGAAAATTTATGTATTCCCCTTGAACGCTTGATGTGTTTTTTGCATTCATCCCTAAATTGTTGTGATTCAGCTAAAATATTTCTTATTCTATCAGCAGCTGATGATTCGTTTTTAATACCCATGATTAACCTTTTTCGCTTAATATTGATAACAGTTGCTATGCGAACCCATTCGGACCGTATAGTTAAAATAAAACGTTTCTAATATTGATATTTCATTGATTAAAAAACAGATCGTAGTATTCCTGTCTCATTATCAAATTGAGCAAATCGGAGTCCAGGTTTGCGGTTTACAATTCACCTCAGTAAACTCAATGAGGTCAGTTTTGGTGCCAACCCTCAGTTGGCTAGGTCGAGCATATAATCGAACGGTTGCTTTGAGTCGGAGACAACCAACTTCATCTTGATTATAAATCATGCCTTTTGTATGGAAGTGTCATTGGACTGAATTGGTCTGCGCAGCTGTGCACCTTTCTGGGCTTGAGAAGTTTTGACACTGCCTGTCAAATCAAATCTAAAGTACTGCATTTTTAGTTGGTAGCATTCTACTTCTTATTATTAGCCACCCAAACCGCTGCTTCTAATCTAGATCGTAAATTCAGCTTTTTTAGCAGGTGTTTTACGTGCACTTTCACTGTTCCTTCTGTTATATCCAGCTTACGCGCAATAAGTTTATTACTATAGCCATTAGCAATGAGTTTTAATATCTGCTCTTCTCTTTGCGTAAGCCCGGCTTTTGATGGGGTTTTTGGTGCAGCATCCTCACGTAAGGCATGCGCCATTAACTCAGTTAGCTTATCGCAAATCACAAACTGACCATTTGCTGCAGTTTGCAGTCGTTCCAAAATATCCTCCGGCTCCATATCTTTAAGAAGATAACCATCTGCGCCCGCGCGCAATGCTGCAACTACATTTTCTTCATTATCCGATACCGTTAACATAATGACACGTGAATCGACGTCTGTAGCTTTAATTGCTTCAAGCGTCTCAATGCCACCCATGCCTTTCATGTTCATATCAAGCAAAATCAAATCTGGATTAAGCTTTACCGCTAATTCTAATCCTTCTTGACCCGACGCAGCCTCCCCCACTAGCGTCAATGAATCTACCAATGAAATAAGGTCAGCAACTCCTTTTCTGAACAAAGGGTGGTCATCAATTGCTATAATAGTATTTGTTTTTTTATCATTCATCATTAGACTCATTTATTTTGTGCATCTTTTACAACTGCGGTATCTACGATAACGTCTTGTGAGATCACCTGCTTAAAATCTACGATATTCTTAGCATCTGTTGAAAATTCCAACTTTACTCGTGTTCCACCCTTTTCACGTCGTGATAGCTCAATTTCCCCCCCGAGCCTACCTGCTCGCTCATTTATTATTGCTAAGCCATAATGATTACGGCGCTGTGCTAACTCTGATATTCCAATACCATCATCCTCAATACTAATTGTGACTCGGCAACTATTACTATCAAAAAGCAACTTAACTTGAACGTTTTCTGCTTTCGAATGATTAACTGCATTAGACAATACTTCTCTCACCACCTGCAGGACATGAATCTCTTGATGTGCATTTAACTGACATTCATCTAATTCATTTTCTAAAGTAATATTTATTTCACTTCGTTTTCGCCAATCTTCAACTGTATTCTCTACAGATTGAATCAAACCACTGCCTTCCATTTTAATACGAAAGGTTGTTAACAACTCCCGCAGCTGACGGTACGCTGAGCTAATACCTTCTCGCATTTCACCTATAATGATTTGAACTTCCTGCTCTGTATCGGGCTTAGCTATAGTCATATCCAGACGTGTTGCTTGAATTTTCAGATATGACAACGACTGTGCTAACGAATCATGCAATTCACGTGCAATCACACTGCGCTCCTCCAACAATGCTAAGCGCCTGGATTCTGTAACACGTTGGGTCAGATTCAGTGCCATACCGACATGACGGGCAACTGTTTCTAACATTTGTGTTTGTCGCTCTTCTACTCCACCACCAGGCAACACCTCCATAAATAACACACCAACCTGTGCATCTTTATCTTTAATAGGAGTCGAGACAAGCTCTACCTCATGATCACCCGTCGTTGCCTTAAATATGTGGGTAGCACCATCAGCGTAACATTCATTACAATTAAGGTGAGAGCAGACATCAGGGATATCATCTACAGCATCCCTGGTAGAGGCCAACACAAGCTGGCTGGTAAGCGCATTTTTCCCTAAACAAATTGCACCCGGTCCAAATCCAAGTGGCTTCTCAATATCTTTTAATAGGTTTTCATACGTTGCATCTGACAGTGGAGCCTCACTCAAACGCCTAATCGTGTTATACAATAACTCTAACGATTGGTTGCTACGCTCTAAATCAATTGTTTTATCTTTTACCCTTGCTTCTAAGTTCGCATACATCTTAGATAGATCTTCAGACATCTCATTAAAAGAAGCGCCTAACTGGCCTAATTCATCGTTAGCAATGTAATGAGTTCTAACAGAAAAATCCCCCATCCTTGCACTATTAGCACAAACCAATAACCTATCTAACGGTGCCAGCACCTTTCGTGCAAGCAAGATAACGCTAAACAGCGCAGCACACAGCGTTAAAGCAAGAGAGACAATCATAGCCAGCTTCAAACTTTGAATCTTTGCCTCAGAGGTCTCTTCCAGTAGAGTTACAAAATTATCTATATCAAAAACAAAATCATTTATCACTGAGAGATATTCTTGCCTGACATTACTACGCAGACCAGGGGAACTATCACCATATAGATTCCTAAGATCTTCCTTATATTTACGAGATTCAGCATAAGCCAAAAATGTGGGTTTAATCTCGCTGTTCCATCTTTGACTTAAGCGCCAATATGCATCTTGTAACTTATCCTTAGGGTTAACCGGAAGTGCCTCAACCAGCGCAGGATGAGTAAGACGATAATCAAATTCTAACAGCTCTGCCTCAATAGCCCGTGCAATCGAAGCGTTCTTACTCCTGATATCCTGATCTAGATCAATAACAGAGAGAATACGAAAGGATTGCATGCGTAAAGTACCAGCCTGATTAATAGCACCTGCATCTCCACGAATAATCTCAGTTGTAAATACAGAACTCAACATGCCTACAAATGCCAAGGTTGTGATGGCCGCCATAGCCATACCAAGCCGCCGTAAGGTGGGCTTTTTATACAACCCAATCATTTAGAACACCAAAACCCATAACACTTAATCAACCAAGTCCGTGTATTTAAAAAAACAAATGTAACCATACAGCCCCCATTTTATTACTGTATAAATGAGAAGTTAATAACTCAATCACCTATAAAATTTAAGACCAAAAAAAGAATATATAAAAAACAACTCAAGACATATCGCTGTCAATTATTTGTTATTTATCATTTATCCAGCAATGCTCAATTAACTTAGTTAATAGTATTATATAGGCATCATATCTAACATATTTCTATTCTTTAACTATGACAACTAAAGACCTTACCTTTTCTGCCATAAAAAAATGGTAGAAAAACCTTATATTTGCTCTTAAAAAAGCTATACCCCCAAATAACTCATTAGCATATTACACACCATAAACAGCATCAGATTAATAAGAACTTTCACAAGTATTTTCAGTAACTTACAAAACACTACCCAAGTACCCATAAAGAGGTATCATTCAACCGAAAAACAGTCCCATTGAAAAAAGCCAGCGTAAATATTCCTTGCCAAAAGGGGGTGTTATTCATATCGTAGCGACACCCAAATTTCAGTGCTCAAAACTGCAAACGGGAGTCTAAATGTCATCAGAAAATAAACATGAGAGTTCCACTCACCATCTGCGTGAGTATGGAGTTCAAACGCCGGGGACAAAGGGTATTCCTGGCAAAAGACGTTACTCAATGGTCATCGACCTCAGGAAATGCATTGGGTGCATGTCCTGTGTAGTAGCTTGCAAAGCCGAATATGGCGTTCCTCTAGGAGTCTGGCGAACCTGGGTTATGGTCGCAGATAAGGGGAGGTATCCAGATAGCAGACGCATCTTCATGCCTCGCCTGTGTAATCACTGCGATTACCCAATCTGCGTACGCAACTGCCCCACACAAGCCACCTTCAAACATGCAGAAGGCTTCGTGCTACAACGGTATAACCGTTGTATCGGATGTCGGACCTGCGTCATAGCCTGTCCATACAACGCCAGGCATTTCCTTCCAGCAAAACGCACCAACAACAACCTTCCCAAACTGGTTGTCGATAAGTGCACCTTCTGTATCCATAGGGTTAAGAAGGGATTGGTACCTGCATGCGTACAAGCCTGTGTTGGTGGCGCACGCATCTTTGGTGATGTTAACGATCCCAAGAGCGAAGTAGCAAAACTTACTGCAAAAGAGAAGGTTACAGTACTAAAACCTGAACTAGGCACAAGTCCATCCGTCTACTACATTGGTGGCGACTGGGAGATTATGGATGAAACCCATAACTACAAACATCGCTCAGCTCAGCAGAAGGCAGAGTTCAATACCTTTAAACGCAATCATCACGGAGATGCATTCGCTGATATCGTTGAAGGTGAGAACACCATGCACCATGTAGGCAAAAACATGTCTGACTTCCTGGCGTCAATACCACACAAGTTCCATGATGTGGTTGCTGCGCTCAAGAAGCTGCTGTTTGCATAAGGGGGGGCAACAATGGAAACCTTAATTACATATAACGCCGTCCACCACAATCCGTGGGGGACACCCATTACCATTTACTTCTGGCTGGTTGGCGCCAGTGCCGGTTCATTTGTACTCTCCGCTTTTGGCTGGGTATTCGGCATCAAACGCTACAAACCACTAGCTCTGAGCGCATCAGTATTGGCTATTGGCATGCTGATGATCGTTCCAGTGCTGCTGATTTGGGATCTGGGTAAACCATTCAGGTTTATCTACCTCATGCTACCAGGATACTGGCACGGCACGGCTCCCATGGCCTGGGGTTCTCTGCTGATCTTAAGCTACCCAGTCTCGATGTTTGTCTATACCTACTTTGTCATTAAAAATGACCAAAAATGGGCGAAAATAATAGGCATCATCGCTATTGTTCTAGCGCTCTCTACACACTGGTATACCGGTGTTGTTATGGAGCTGAACCCTGGCCGCTACATCAACCATACACCGCTTGCTCCACTGTTATTTTTAACAGGTGCATTTATATCGGGTATCGGCTTGATGATCCTAGTGCTCTGGATCAAGAACTTCTTTATGAGTGAGGAGAAGAAGATCAAGTGGGCGCTTATGGAAGAGATGGCTCAATATATGATGTATGGCATCGTATTTGACTGCTTCCTGCTCTTTCTCGACTTCATGCAAACACAGTACGGAACCGCAAGCGAAAATATAGGGCATCATGAAGTATTGATGAATATTTTCTTCACTCCGTACATAATGCTTGAGACTGTTATCGGCCTGCTTCTTCCACTAGTTATTCTGTGTTCACCACTCAAACGCACAAGACTTGGCGTATATGGCGCCTCCCTCTTGGTCGCTGGCGGTGTATATGGCATGCGTATCTGGTGGGTTATGGGCGGCCAATACATGCAGTCCTTCTATTGATTTGGAGAATAGAATAATGTCAAAAATCAACAGACGAGACTTCTTAAAAGCAGGCGCAGTTGCAACTACCGCAGCAGCAGTTCCCGGTGTGGGATCAGCTATGGAGCTAAAACTCGGTGGCGCCGACTTTCATCAAATCAGGACCTTTCATGAGCGCAAAAAGACACCATATCTTTGCACCATGTGTCCCTATTTTGATGGCGGATTCTGCTACGAAGAAGCCGGTGAAATTGTTAAGGTCGAGGGCAACCCTGACCATATCGCATCCCGCGGTAAATTCTGTACCAAAGGACTAGCATCATTCTTCGGCGCATCTGACCCCGACAGAATCCTCGCTCCTATGAAACGCTCAGGTCCACGTGGCTCAGGCCAATGGAAAGAGATCAGCTGGGATGAAGCCATCGCTGAGGTTTCTTCAAAGGTACAAGCCGCTGTCGATGCCAATCCAGACAGCGTTGTCCTAAACGAAGGCGCCTTCAAAGAGGGTGGCACAACCCGTTTTATGGATACACTGGGTTCAAGCTCAGTCATCCGTAGTCGGGTTCCATCCATCAGCAGCGTGGCTAAACAGGCGGTGCTTAAAAAGACCTTTGGTGTGGACTCCACACTGCCGGACTTTGAAAACACCAAGTATGTCCTAAACTTCGGCGAAAACATTATTGAGACAGCCCTTCCATTTGCTCAACGTCTCACAGATGGCATCGTCAACAACCGCTTGAAGCTTGTCACCTTTGACGTGCGTATGTCACACACTGCAGGAAGAAGTAGTGAATGGATACCTGTATTTCCAGGTAGTGACGGTATTATCGCACTGGCTATGGCCAATGTGATCATGGAAAAAAATCTGGCAAATGTTGACTTTATAAATAGCTGGACTAATACCACTGCAAGTGAGTTGGCTCAGCAATTGAAAGCCTACACACCAGCCAAGGCTCAAAAGGCGAGTGGTGTCTCAGCAAAGGATATCAAACGTCTTGCCATTGAGTTTGCCAAAAGCAAACCAGCAATAGTCGTTAGTCAAAATGGCCTGAGCTTCCATAAAGGTGGTGTAGATGCAGAAGCAGCAGCTCAGCTTCTGACCATCATAACTGGCAATATTGATATTGAAGGTGGTAACTGTCTGCCACGCCAGTTTGATATCGCTTCAATCCAACCCGCTCCTGCTGCTTCAGGCAGTGCCTCACGCCAGCTGAACCACACCTTTCCATTTGAGGTAAAAGGCGGCAAACGTAAGGTACAGGTAATGTTCAACCATATGAGCAATCCAGCCTACTCATCTCCTGCAGCAAGCGTCTGGCGCGATGTGCTAAAAGAAGAGAGCCTGATTCCATATCTGGTTGATTTCAGCCCCTTCATGAGTGAAACATCTGCATTGGCAGATATCATCCTTCCTGATGTGGTTCCAACAGAGCGGCATGATGTTGGCAGCAGTCCAACAGCACTGCACCCATGGCTCACCAAGACCATCCCTGGTGTTAAAGCTCGAGGCCAGGCACAGGATGTTCGTGAAACCCTGAAAAAGATTGTCGAAACCATCGATGCAGATGGTAGCCGTGGCATGAAAGAGTTTTGGTCCTTTAAAAATGCCAAAGACTGGGTCAAACAAGAGGTGGCTGGTATCGGGCTGGATAAAAAAGCTCTCAAAGCACTCGAAAAAGGTGTTTATCCGGCCTACGGTAAGATTGACCCCAACACGCGAAAGATTGTCAAAAAAGGCGAGCCTATCCCTGCTGATTACAAAACCTACGAATCAGCTGGATTTGCAACACCCTCTGGCAAGGTTGAGGTCTCTACACCAACATGGACAGAAAACTCACGACTCTCTAACATTAAGTCAAATGAGTTTGTTTTAACCACCTTCAAGGTGAGCTATCAAAGCCTCTCTCGCACATCCAATCTGAAATTATTGTCAGAGTTATGGCATGCCAATCCACTATGGATCAATAAAGAAATTGCTCTAAAACTGGGAATCGGCGATGGCGAACTGGTTAGAGTTAAGAGCGAGGTGGGTTACCTGGTAACTAAAGCCTGGCTGACTCAGGGCATTCATCCTCAGGTCATCGGGTTCTCTACCTCTGTAGGGCGCTCTGCCTATGGTCGTGTTGCTCAAGCTGATCCTACTGCAAAAACACCACTTGCAGATGACTCACAGGCAGATGAGGATATTCTTGCCAACCTCTGGTGGAGAGATGGTGGTATCAACCCCAACGACATCATCCCACTAGCCATTGATCCAGCATCTGGAGCACAGGCCTGGAATGATACGGTGGTAACGATCTCACCTTCAGAATCAGGCGACAAATATGGTGACATCAAAGTCGATAACGCCAAACATGAAGCCATATATAAGAGACAAATGGGTTAACCCTGGTCTCTTAAATAGATACGATAACGGAGGATGGAAGATTGAAGACAACAACTAAAGCCATGCTTTTGATCATTGGTGCAATCGTCCTGGTTCTGCTCTTTTCTGCTCTGAGCTGTACCAGTGATCGATTCCAACGAATCAGCGCATGCACCGTATGCCATGAAATATTTGTTGATTATGACGAATACAAACCCATCGGCATCGCAAGTGAAGAGATTGAAGACTACAAACCAAGAGAAGTCTTTGAGCCCGGTGCATTCGACGTAACAGTTGGCTGCGCAGAGTGTCATGCCTACCCTTACGAGGAGTACCGTGAATCACCTCACTATGACAATGAGCTTGAGGTACGTCCTGGCTGCGTTGGCTGCCACGAACCACACAGCGTACGTGAGATCCTGCACTGGAAGTTTATTTACCTGAACCAAGGTGTTGTAGGAGAAAGCCCATTCCATGCTGTCTCTAACAGCTTGCGCGATATCGAGATGTGGGAAGAGGAGCTTCGACCTAAAATGGCTGCAAAAGTACGTCAGCAAATGGTTGAAGAGAAAAGTGAAAAGTGCCAGGTCTGCCATAAGACTGAAAGTGAGTGGTGGCAGGATATAGGCCAGCACAAAACCATGAAGGAAAAAGGCGTCTCCTGCATCAACTGCCACTACAACCTTGTTCACGCAGAGGTTCCATGGCCAGAGATGGAAGAGGAGTAACCACTAAATGTGTAGCCTAGCTGTGGCTATGAACTTATCCATAGCTGGGTTACTCTAAAGCTCTATTCATCATAGATACCTTATGCTGAATATAGTATTAACCAGCGGGGGCTTACCCCTAACAACTTGTATTTCTTCGAACTATCAAGTATCCGTGGAGGAAACCATGAAGCGATTGAAAAAGAGTATCAACATAGCAGCAGCAATTGCAGTAGCTTTAACTATGGGCTTAACTACCGGCCTTGCTGTCGCAGCTGACTGCGATGATGAAGATGCCGTCAAAACTGTACAGAAAAAGGTCTACAAAAAGAGTTGTAAAAAATGCCATGGTTCCAAAGGCAACGGCAAAGGTCCAGGTGCTAAAGGCATGGATCCTGCGCCACCTGATTGGACTGCTGGCACAGAAAAATCCGATGATGATCTTTACCAGATCATTATGGAAGGCAGCAAAGACACCGAAATGAAGGGTTGGAAAGCTGGTGTCGCTAAAGCAGGTAAAGAGGTCTCTGAAGATGAAGCGCATACTCTGGTATGCATCGTCCATGGCTTCAAAAAATAATTAGCCACAATAACATTCAAGGGGGCTTTAAAGCCCCCTTGAATGTTTGCACCATAATAAAATTATCCGGGAGGGTAGAGTAATGCTGAATAAGCGTAGCACATGGCTGCTGTCGGTAATGCTGACTGCAAGCCTATTCTTGTTTACAGGTGCAGTACATTCTGCAGCAAAAGCAGCGCCGGCACCGGCCCCTAAAGCAGCGGCACCCGCTGCTCCCGCAGTAGATGACGACACCGTAAATCTCGTATATGGCGATATCGTCATGACCAGAACCAGAGAAGGTATGGAAGAGGGCGAAGTAGAAGCTGTCGTGTTTCCACACTGGTTCCACCGAATTCGTTTCCGCTGCAAGGTCTGCCATGAAGATACCTTTGTAACCAACAAAGGCGAAAATATTGTCGACATGGATCAGATCAGTGCTGGCGAGAAATGTGGCATGTGCCATGATGGCTCCGTTGCATGGGACCCACTTGAGTGCGAAAACTGCCACTACTATCCAATGGAACAGCTAGATGCTGAAGCAGCGCCACCACCTGAAGAGACCAACCCTGCCAACCTGCTATTCGCTGGTCGTGGCGGAAAGATAGCTGGCAAAGGCGATCGTCGTAAACCATCAGGTTCTGCCTTCAAATGGGGCGGCGGCTGGCAACCACGTGCTTTCTCCATGGCGGGTCTTCCAAAAGATAAATATGGTCTCGTAGATTGGATCAAGATCACCAAAAACGGCATGCTTCTACCAAAGGGTTCAATCGATCCAGAAGCCCCACTGTATGAATCTCCTGTTCACTATGAATTTGATGCGGACGGTGAAGAGGACATCGAAGACATGGTGATCAAAGTAAAGAGCAAGAGCATTGCTGAAGTGCTCTTTCCTCACACCTTGCACACTTGGTGGCTAAACTGTAAAAGCTGTCATCCACACCGTTTTGTCCGTACCGCGGGTGATACCCCAATGACCATGAGAGAGATGGCCAAAGGCAAGTACTGCGGCGAGTGTCACGGTAAAGTCGCATTCCCGCTTGAGGATTGCGGTAAATGCCACAACAGAGAGAAAGTTGCCGCATGCAAAGCAAGCGATAACTGCACATTTGACTAAATTGGCATAGTAAACGTAGTGGGAGTGGTCATGATGAATAAAATATTGAGATGTATAACCATCGCCTTGTTCTTATTCTCATGTACCACTCCTTTTGCTTTTGCCGAGGAGAGAGTTCTTCCCAAAAAGATGACACCTGCCAAGTTGGAAAAGTCAGTCCATCGCCAGCTTAAATATATTGATAAACGCCTTCTTGCAGGTAAAAGTGCCGATCAAATCCTAAATAGTGGAAACGATAAAGCCATATTCATCCTGAATGAAAGCAAGAAAAAGCGCGATATTATTGCCAAACAGATCGAAGAAGGAGAGATGGAACCAGCCTATTGGGCATTAAAAGATCTTGGCAATGAACTTCGTGCTGCCTCAAAACTTGTACGCGCAAAAAACGTATCCGCAAAAAAGATAAAGGATGACCTAGACCTAGCAAAAATTAAAAGTGATGCATACGAAGAACGCGCCAAGCAACGCGGCATTCATGATGGTAGCGGTGGCAAAGAGGCGCACGACCTATTTGAACAAGCTGAAGAAAAGCGCAAAGAAGCCCGCCAACTTGAAAAAAACAAGAAGTATAAAGAATCCACCAGCGCCTATCTCAGCTCAACTGAATTTATAAAAAAAGCCATTGCCACATCAAAACGGCAAGGATATAGCAGCAGCAAAATCAATAAAGAAGAAAAAAGAGTACTGCCTAAAGGGATGACGCCAGAAAAATTGAAAAAATCCGTAATCAGGCAATTCAAATATATAGACACCCGCCAGCTTTCAGATAAAAGTCACCAAAAAATAAAAGATAGCCAGAATAGTGAAGCTATAACCATTTTTAACCGGGGACGTAAACGCATTAACACTATTGCAAGCAAGATTGATGAAGAGCAGTATGAAGAGGCTTATTGGGCGCTACAAAAACTTGCCAGCTCCTTAAAAGACGCCATGAAACTAGCTCTAGCTAAAAAAACTGAAGCTAAAAACGACAAGAACGAAATGGATAGTGCTCGCATCACAAGTGATGCCTACCTCGAACGTGCAAGACAGAGAGGCATTCATGAAGGCAAAGGTGGTGCCGAAGCCCTGGAGCTTTTTAAACGCGCAGAAGCTGAGCGCACTGATGCCATCAACGCACAATCAAAAGAACAATATAAATGGGCATCAAAAGGCTACCAGCTTTCAACTGAATTCCTAAAGAAATCCATTACATCAGCAAAAGAGTGGCAGAAATCCAACGAATAAATCACATCGAAGAGGCATTAAAAAACATACATTGACCATGGCAAATCCTGATTCACTGCGCGAGTCCACTGCATGAAGCAACTCAAGTTACTTCATGCATTACTGTGGCTTTTTACTGCCCTGCCCTTCACCCTATTTCTTTCAACAGCAAGCTATGCTGAAGACACACCTTTCCGCATTAATTTCGTTACGAACTATAAGTCATTTCAATTCAAAGCACAGGAAGAACTCATAAAAAGTAGCAAGGCAATCATGCCTGGTGAAATAGAAGCGCTTATTAACGATGCAATGTCGGCAGAAATCAGCCTAGGGCAAAAAATGTTTATGCTGGATGCTGCCAATGCTATGGCCAGCGGTTACAACCACTATCATGGTGGGGGGAAAAAATTACTTCGCAAAATCAACAAACTCATAAAAGAAGAGCTAGAAAAAGAGAAAGCAAAAAATGCAGAATTAATGAAGTGGAATGATGAAGAGCGTTTTCTTGGTAACTTTGTCATGAAAACCCGTGAAAAAGAGATGGCCGAAAAAGGACTCGCTCCTGTCATCTACCCTCATTGGGTGCATCGTATCTGGTTTGAATGCAAAGTCTGTCACCAAGACATCTTTATTATGAAGCGGTGGCGTAATGACATCACCCAAGCAAAAATTGAAGCCGGACAGCAATGCGGAAAATGCCACAATGGTGAACTTGCCTTTGGCGTTAAAGATAACTGTGACCGCTGTCACCTCGCAGGAAAGCCAGAAGCTGACAAACTACATAATGCAAAGCGTGTTGACCATAAGGCTATAAAAGAAGTTGCTAAAAAAGTAGGTGCCGAATGGAATTTTGACAAACTTCCCAACGGCCAGCTTCCTGTCGATCGCTTTGGATTTATCGATTGGTTAAATATGAAAAAAGTGGGGGTATTCAAACCAATACACTCGCTAAATGAAAATTATAAACCTGAAACCAGGGACAATATAATTCTCTTTGAATCTAAAAGTAAGGCGAAAAATGTTCTTTTTAGCCACGACGTACATTCAAGCTGGATCAAATGCTCATCCTGCCATCCTGAAGTTTTTACTAAAACATTAACCAACAATGTAAAAATGGTCAGGATGTCAAAGGGACAGTACTGCGGCCACTGCCACGGCAAGGTCTCTTTTACATTTGCAGACTGCACACGCTGTCATATGCAGGAAAAAGGAGTCATGGTTGACGGCGCCCTACTTCATAAAGGAAAACCTAAAAAGAAGAAAAAGAAGAAACCCTAAATTTCACACAACGAGGTCATTATTATGAGCGACACAATCAACCATCCAGAAGACATCCGCTTCTACAAAAAACTTATACGACTAACTGACCAACAACTTGCATCGATCCATAAGAATCTTGCAAGAGATGCTAGTTTCTTCCATAAACATCTATTTCTATTTCGAAATGTTCTTTTCAAAAAAACCATTCTTAAACTGCTAACTCAGAAAGAAGCTCGGGTCGATGAAAAAGAAGCACTTAATGAAATGATGGCCGAACTAAAGTTTATAGAAGCAGATAATAATGAATGGAAAACGCATGGCAAAGATGAGATTGATTACATTCGGATAATGGTTCATGGTTTGCGTGATATCTCAGGTGAAGAAGTTAAAGAAGAAACCGAAACAAAAGGAGAGAAAAAAGCAAGCAAGCTCACATACCGGCTCAAGATCAACGAATGTAGTTAAGTAACGCTAACAAACAAATATTCAAGCATTTTATGCTACATGCCACAAAATTCCTGTTTAGTTGCCTAATCCTATTATCAGCTAATGCCTACGCTGAATATGGCGACATCATCTTAAACAGAACAGCTGATGCCATGCGTGAGGCAGAGGTTGATGATGTAGTCTTTCCCCATTGGTTCCATCGTATACGTTTTCGTTGCAGTGTATGCCATGAAAATATATTTAAAATAAAAGCTGGCTCGAATGAAATTTCAATGTCTACCATCACAGAAGACAAACAAGCTTGCGGCGTATGCCATGATGGACTGGTTGCTTGGGAACCACTTGAATGTGAGCGCTGCCACGCACTAGAAGAGGGCTGGAGTTCTGGTGCTATTCAGCATTCCATCCGAGAAGATGAAAAAAAGAACATTTTACTTGGAATTGTTGGAACAGTTGCCAAGCCCTACTCAAAATTCATGGAAATTGGCACGGGCTGGCATCCTTTGGCTCTAGCTAAAAGTGGGTTACCACTCGACAAATATGGCCTTGTAAACTGGGCCGATGCCGTACGCAAAAAAATAGTTAACCCACTATGGAGCCTCAACCCAGAAGATGATATTTCAGAGCACGAGCTAAGAGATACAAATATTCTATTTACAGCTAAAGGAGATAGCATGCCTGATGTTATCTTCCCGCATGACATCCATAGCTATTGGCTAGAATGTAAAATTTGTCACGGCACACAAGATGGCCCTATGTTTATTAAAGAATTAGGAGCCAATAATGTAACCATGATGGAAATTGGCCAGGGAAAATGGTGTGCCAGATGTCATGACAAAATTGCATTCCCCATAAGCGATTGCAATCGCTGCCATAACCACCCAAAGGGCAAACCAATTTCCAATAGCGTATTAATACGCCCTCTTAAGGTAGCTCCACCCCCTACTCTTCCCCCCATTGATGAACCTGCACAGCAAAATTCTGTTGATAGCGATTTTTTCTAGATCAAAAAGTACAAAAGCCATACAATGTCCCGCTTATAATCATCCAACAGCCATCTTTAGTTACGAGAAATACACATAATGACCAGAGTATTACAGTCCATAGCGCTTTTCGTAGCTTTAACTACCCAAGCATTAGCAATTGATACAATTAACATTATCTTTGACTCAAAGGTAAGTAGTATGAAAGAAGCGGGCTTAGGAGCTGTCACATATCCGCATAAGTTACACGAAGAACTCTATCAGTGTGATGATTGCCACCCAAGAATATTCATCGAAAAAAAGGGCGGGAATGACGTCAATATGCAAAAAAACATGACTGAACAATATTGTGGTTTTTCAGGGTGTCACAATAGCGCATACGCTTTTCCATTATATCTTTGTGACTACTGCCATGAGGTTTTACCAACTGCAGGTAAGAAATAGATATAAAAACCACTTACACGATAAACCTCTAGAATCGCATAATAATGCTCACCAACGCCTACACTTCGCTATATTTCGCCATTTCAAATAGACTTGGTTTATAACCTCTAATATCATTTCTTAGCATTCCCCCCACCTCTCATTCATCGCTACACCCCTGGTACTTAGCTCTGCTTAACTTACTATCTACAACAACCCGCCTTATTAATTATGAATTTCTGGTGTTTTTTCATAAACAAACCTAATGAATAATAACAATCCAATGCTCAATAAATCAGATTTAATGATGTTTTTTCAAACGTTACTAGATGCCTATGGTGCTCAAGAATGGTGGCCAGGTGAAACGACATTTGAAGTAATAATTGGAGCCATTCTGACTCAAAACACAGCTTGGCCAAATGTTGAAAAAGCAATCAAAAACCTAAAGCGAGCAGATATCTTTTCTGAGGCAGCTCTGCTTGTTGCTTCCCATGATGAAGTAGCTCAACTGATTCGCCCCTCTGGTTACTTTAACATCAAGGCAACTCGCCTTAAGACATTTTGCACCTTTCTTCAGCAACAGGGAGGAGAGCAAGCCTTGAGACAACTGGAGACAACAGCATTACGGAAGTTACTACTTAGCGTAAAAGGGATAGGCCCTGAAACAGCAGATGATATTCTTTTGTATGCATTTCAACGCCCAGTCTTTGTGATTGATGCTTATACCCGCAGGATCTTTTCACGCCTTGGCAAAGTGGCGGGGGGTGAGCCTTATGAAGAACTGCGCGCAGAGTTCGAATTAGCGCTAGAGCCTGATTCTGCCCTATTTAATGAATATCATGCATTAATTGTTTGTCATGCAAAACGCTTTTGTAAAAGCAAGCCAACGTGCATTGACTGTCCATTAAAAAGCTTATGCACTATCCCTGAATAACCTGATTACGCCCGCTGTTTTTTGCCTTATATAAGGCTTTATCTGTACGTTCAAACAAGCTGCTTAAGTTATCATTTTCATTAACTGCTGACACGCCAAGGCTTGCCGTAATTTGCAATGTTCTATGCGGCGCAAATGAAAGTGCCTCTACTTTTTTTCTAATGCGCTCTGCTAACAGAGTGGCACCTTCCATCTCTGTGCAGCTAAGCATAATGAGAAACTCTTCTCCGCCGAAACGAAAGAACATATCACTGCCACGAATAGTTTCACTGACACATTGAGCCACTGCCTGTAAAACAAAGTCGCCACCGGCATGACCAAAATTATCATTTACTAATTTAAAGTGATCAATATCCAACAACATAATACACATTGGAGCGTTGTGGCGGTGTGACAGTTCTATCTCCCGCTTTAGCGCTGCATCCATTCCAGCTCGATTTCTAGCGCCTGTTAATGGATCAACAAGTGCCGATTGGAGTGCGCTATGGTAGAGAGTGGCATTGCGAAGTGGATAGACCAATGCACACAGTAAATTCTCAATAACTGCTAGCTCTTCTGTATTAAAAGGTGTTTTGCTAAAAAGTGTTAGCTCACCCAGCGAGTTATCTTCAATAACTAATTTGTAAGTACATTTGTGAGCTGATCGCTTGCCAATGAAAGTCTCTATTTCTTTGGCACTATTGTGATAGTGCATGCCCCGCTGTTGAATATCATGACTGAGTTCATCAGCAAACAGGGAGATAAGCTCCTGAACATCCAGGGTGGTTTGTAGCTTGCCACTAAGCTCTAGAGTCCGATGACCCAGTTGTGCAGCTAAGGCAGGCTCCATGTTCTGACTGGCATTAAGTGCAGCAACCGTACCCTGATAGCCTGAGGTAGCATGTGTTTGAATAGCCATATAATCGATCCTTTTCTCCATCGAGTAAGTTTACATCTTGGGAAAAGAAATACAATATGCATGCCAACATCAATAAATCAATTATTTTCAGTTGGTTAGAGTGGGAGTTTAATTCCGAGACAAATAAATGCCGCTTATTTTGATTGGTTAACGCGCATTACTGTTGTAGTAATGCCTAAAAAATGACGCTCCTGTAAGGGAACTACTAAGAAAATTAGGATAGATATTTGAGAGACTTGATCTCTATTTTTGGAATTCCCATGTTTCAGCCTCTATTGCCTCTCCATGTGTCCCAATGCTCTCTTGCCCCATTAACCATAGATAGAGCGGCATAAGTGCTTCTGGAGTCTTGACTGTATTTGGGTCTTCCCCAGGATATGATCCAGATCTGAGTAGGGTTCGAGTTGGACCTGGATTGATGCTATTCACACGGATATTACTGCTATCACGGGTCTCATCTGCCAACACCTGCATAAACCCTTCAATACCAAATTTTGAGATGGCATAAGCGCCCCAATAAGCCTTGCCTTTACGACCTGTAGCGTCTGAAGTAAAAACTACAGAAGCATCTTTTGCTTTACGAAGTAACGGCATACAAGCCTGGGTAAGCATGAAGGGGGCATTAAGATTGACTTGCATCACTTTATAATAAGCCTTCAAGTCATAATCATCGATTCGAGCCAATGCAGGTGACTGAGCTGCATTGTGAAGGATGCCTTCTAGCGAGCCGAACTCCTTCTCAACTGTTTCTGCCAGTTTATAACAATCAGTATCTTTAGCTGTTTCAAGATTCAATGGATAGATTGCAGGTTGTGGCCCTCCGGCATCATCAATCGCATCGTAAACCTTCTCCAATTTTGGAATGGTATGACCAAGCAAGATAACCGTTGCGCCATACTTACCAAAGGTTTCAGCAGCAACGCGGCCAATGCCATCACCCGCTCCTGTTACCAAAATGGTGCGTCCGGCAAGTAGATCTTTTGGGGGATTGTAATTATTCATAGGTCTTATTCTAACGATACTGGAGTAAAGGTTCGAGTGATGAATTATCTATATTGTCGATACATACGCCAGCTAACCCACAGTTTTTGCAGTGGGATTAAACTTGTGTGCTGAGTCAGTACGGAAAAATTTGTTCTTTCTAACTTAGATAACAGGCTGTTATGTGATGCAGCCAATGCCAGTGCAGGAATTAGAGCTGGATACTTATTGTCTAGCAACTCATTATGTATCGATATATTCCACTCTTTTGCAACTACAGCAAGCTTTATTAGAGTGGCCTGCAATGCTTTTTCATTTTCAGGCTTAGCAAGTTGTGTGGGCTGAATCTCGTGCTGCTTCATTATATCAAGTGGCAGAAAACAGCCTCCCAGTTGAAAATCCTGTCCAACATTTTTAATTATCTCTATAAGCCGAATATAAGCACCCAGTTGCCTCGAACACATCAACTCCTGCTCATTGCCTCCACATATTCTGGTAACCAGCTGTAGTAGATTGCCACTGCCTAGTTGTCCATAATCTTTTAGTGCAGATATATCCTTTGGAATAACACCCCTAATTTCCATCTCTACCGCATCTGCCATCTCAATGAATGCTTGGGGTGGCAACTGAAAAGAGTTCGCAGCCTCTGCAAGCAGGATAAGCAAAGGGTGTTGTGTCTGACCATTTAGCGCCCTGGATAATTCATCCCGATACCATTGAAGCTTAGTTAGAGCTACCCCTGGATCAGTGCCGCGATAATAGATAGATTGCAGTTCCCACTGCCATTCAAATATTAATGCAACATGATTGCGTAGATTAGCAGGAGCCATACGAACAGCGTAATAACGGCTTGAGCCAGGTGCTGTTGCCCTAGCTGAAAAGCAATATCCATCATTCACTAGAATGACCTATATCCAGCCACTCTAATATCTGCTCTGGATGATCTACAGCACCATCTGCACCCCACGTTTCAGGCTGATCATCAGACCCAAGATACCCAAAAAGAGCAACCAGTGTGGCAGTGCCTGCATTAATACCTGATTCAATATCACGCTGCGCATCGCCAACATAAAGGCATTCCCTGGGATTGTGTCCGCCTGCAAGTTTGCAGCCATAAAGAATTGGTTCTGGGTGTGGCTTACTGTTAGCCGTTGTATCACCACTGACAACACAAGCGGCACGATCCATCAGCCCCATACTTTTAATCAGAGGGTCAGTAAATCTAGCGGGCTTGTTTGTAACAATACCCCAGGCAATGTCCTGTTGTTCCAGCTGTTGAAGCACCGCCTCCATGCCGGGAAAAAGCGTAGTCTCCCGATGAATATTTGCACTATAGGTCTGTAGCAAATCCTGTAATAACGGATCAAAACCTTCATTATCTGAGGTAAGACCAAAGCCCAAACGAATTAATGCTGAAGCGCCATGGGAAACCTTTGGTTTTATTTGCTCATAGGGAAGAGGGCTTCGGCCATGCTTCTCCAGCGTCTGATTTAATGCATAAGCTAAATCAGGGGCCGTATCAGCAAGAGTGCCATCCAGGTCAAAAAGGACGACACGTATCTGTTTTGCTGTTGTCACAGATAAAGTGTTACTCATCAATATTTTTACGGCAACTCACCATGTAGTTAACACTGATATCAGGGCCAAGGCTATATTTTTGACTGAATGGGTTATAGACCAGCCCGGTAATTTCATCTGTATCTAACTCCGCTGCACGTATCCAAACATCCAGCTCCGCAGGGCGTATGAATTTTGAAAACTCATGTGTGCCTTTAGGGAGTAGTTTGAGAAGGTATTCAGCACCAATAATGGCAAATAGATAAGCTTTGGGGTTTCTATTAAGGGTAGAGAAAAATAGGTGCCCGCCAGGTTTTGTCAGTTTTGCGCAGGCTTTAATAATCGACTCTGGATCAGGCACATGCTCTAACATCTCCATACAGGTGACGATATCAAATGATTCTGGTAGCTCTTCTGCCAGTTGCTCAACCGGGATACGTTTGTAATCAACATCCACACCAGACTCCAATAGATGCAAACGTGCGACCTCCAGTGGTGCTTCACCCATATCAATGCCGCTTACGGTAGCGCCCCGCTGAGCCATGCTTTCAGCAAGAATGCCTCCGCCGCAGCCAACATCCAAAACCTTCTTCCCCGTTAGCTTTGCAGTTTGATCAATGAAATTCAGGCGAAGCGGGTTGATCTCATGCAGTGGTTTGAATTCACTATTGGCATCCCACCAGCGATGGGCAAGCTCTTCAAATTTCTTGATTTCTGCTTCATCAACATTGATGGCGCTGTTGCTCATGATCTCTACTGCCTATGCCTGAAAAATGCGAAATTATACCTGTTTGGAAGGCGTGTTGGACAATATTTAACCCTGTAGTAGTAACAGATTACGATAAACAACCCTACCCTGCTTTAGCTGGCTTTACTTTCACTCCATTGGCAAACTTTGCAACCAGCACACCTGCAGCCATGCCTGAAGCATGCCCAATCCACGAAATATGTGGCCTGACATCCACTAAACCTATGATTAAACCGCCATATAAAAAGACGGTTACTGTAGCCAGTATTATATTTTTAGGGGAGCGCGAATAGTAGGCATCAGCCAGGAGATAGGCCCAATAGCCAAACACAACGCCACTGGCACCTGCATGGTAAGCACTGGAGCCAAAGCCCCAAGTCCCCAGGCCGCCAACAATAACCAGTAGGAGCGTAACCTCCCAAAACAGTACGCGCCCTTTACTTTGGATTAACCAGCCAAGTAGAAGGAATGGCACAGAATTGCCCAACAGATGCCAAACTCCATGATGTATCCAGGGTGCAAGAACTATGTGCCATAGCCCACCTGTGGTGCGTGGAACAATACCGTAGGCTCCAAGCTCAAAACCCAGGAAGGTTTGTGCAACCTGAATTACCCACATCAATATCAGTAGATAAAATGCATCAGGGATGCGCAGGGTAGCTATTTTAGACACGCCATAACCTGTTCATCTGTGATTGTTTGGTCATCTGTAAGCAAGGTAATAATGGCATCACCACTACATACGGTGGTGCGCTCAGGATTACACCGTACTTCACCATCAGCAACATAGGCCATTGGTATCCCAATACCTGAAGTCACAAATTTACAGATAAGATCTTGCCAACATTGATTATGAAAGCTGATATCACAACGATGCATATGGGCATTGTCATGTGTAAAGAAATCCTCTAGCACCTCTTCTGTTCCCGGTGCAACCAGCGAGCGTACTAAAAACCCAGGATAGGCACGGATTGGACGTACTACAATATTTGCCCCCGCCCTTTGCAGACGCTTTCTATTATCATCATTGATTGCTTCTGCCAAAACCATAGCTTTAGTACCAATCTCCTTGATACGATCCAGCACATCAAACGTAAGGCTATCAGAGTGCTGATCAGTATGGTCACTTGCAACAACAATGATATAAGTGGCATCAGATACATTCACAGCAGATAGATTATCTGAATTTTCTGCATTACCGGAAAAATGCACTACACCCAGCTCTGCAAGCTCTTTAGGAAGTGCCTCTTTAAATTTATCTGTCAGGATTTGAACTGGGTATTCTGACAGCGTGGGGGTAGCCCTGATTTGCTGAACCAGTTTACGTAGGTAATTATCTGAATCAATCGTTGGGGTATTGATAATCAGGATATGATCGTTCATATTCCATCTCCATCTGCCATATTTTTTTTCTGCACTAATCCACAATCGATGCTCAATAAACTCTGAAATAATATGAGCTAAAATAGAGATCCCTAAAGCATAGAGACAAACAACTGTAACGATACGTCCACCCGTGGTACTGGGGCTTATATCGCCATAGCCCACTGTGGTGATGGTTGTCACACCCATCCATAACGCATCACCTAATGACTGCCCTTCAAAAAACATCATGCCTGCTGCATCAACAAAGACAAGCAGAATCAAAAGAGCAACTAATTTTATAAGCCTGACAGAAAAGTCTGGCATGTTATGATCAGTATATTTACTGTAGCGACGTTTTTTCCAACGTCTATCCAACAAGTGAGAAAAGATCAACGAGGCTTGTCCTCATGAGTTTGGTAAAATTGATTCACTTCCTCTAATACTTTGCATTTAATCTCTGCCTCATCAGCTATCTCCAGGCCATAATGCTTGGCCAGCTGAACCAGCTCTTCCTGATTAAATGACAATCCAATGCGTGGCCGCTGTACTTTCACATAGGGCAATCCAATAATTTTGCGGACAATATCACTGGGCACTATAGATGCATCTGCTGCGTCATAACGGATTTTACGCAGCGTATCCTGCTGGAAGGTAAAGTGCATTTGTAGCTTGCGGAGAACACTCTTCTCCTTTGACCATTTGTTATTCACTTTACTGCTCACTGGGCCACATCTCCTCTATGACATCAACGGGGCAGAAAGCAACCAAAGAAACATCAGTATCACCGTCCCCCCATATTTCAACAGAGAGATAACGTGAATCTACATCGCCCACGCATTCGTGATAACGCAGCTCTTCACCTTCATCATCTTCAGGGACTACTCCGCCACAATCTTTATTGTAGTAGTAGGCCTCACCCTCTTTCATGCGCTGGGTGTAACTATCTGCAAGCCAGCTTGCCAGCTCTGCGGGCTTCTCTTTTACGGTCAATGTAACGAACTCTTCACCCCAGAGTTCTGAAAACTCATTTTCATCAAACAGGGTAAACAGTTTTTTCTCTGGCAGTTTAATAGAGAAACAGAGCAGTGGGTCACCATCATTATCATCAACAGAGAGATAGTAGGTTTTGCTGTCTTCACTACGCAGAGTAAGCTCTTTGGTAATCTCTGTTTCAGAGTATTGATAACCAGCTACCTTGGTAACTTCAAGCTGTTGACCCTGCAACTCATCTGGCAATGAACGGCGCTGTTTAAAGGCAATAATATCACCCACTTGCAACTGACTGGGTTCAGTTAATGCCCGAGGCCCACTTTTATCGCCACCAAAGATTTTTTTAAACATTCATCTCACCTGAAAAGACAAAGGCGCCTTTCGGCGCCTTATAGGTTTGTTAGCCCACTTTCTGTTTTGCTTTAAGCTTCTCAAGAATAGAACTCTTCTTGGAACCAGCAGAGCCGCCAAGGCCACTCTGTTTTAGACGGGCATCCAGATCATCGCCCTGCTCTTGCGTATCCATCCACTCACCGGCTTCCATATTGTCACGCCAGTTCTGCTGCTTGGCTTTGACTCTATCCAGGGCCTTTGAAACACGATGCTGACTGGAGCTGGTAGCGGCAACGTTATCAGAGATACTTGTCGTTGCCTTTTGCACCTCCTTTATAGTCTTTACCTTTTCCAGCTCGCGCTTGTTTTTCTGAATGATCTTTTCACGTGAACGGATCAGTTTATTGATGCCATTCACTTCACTCTCAAGCGTACTGTGCTCAGCACTTTTTTCATCACGTTCAGTGGCGATCTCTTCCAGGCGTCCGGCAACCTCTTCAGCCAGCGCCTCTTCACCCATATTCAAGGCTTCAATCGCTTTGGCTTCATAGTCATCATAGTCAGTGTTCAGACTATTGATTTCACGCTTCAATTTAATCTCAGAGCTTTTTAGACGGGTTAGGCTCTGTTTTGCTTTTGCGATGGCACTCTCTGCATCACGGACTTCCTGCTCAAGAATACGTATGGCATTGGCATCAACAATTGCCTCACCAGCTTCACTGGCACCGCCACGCATGGCAGTAAAAATATCTTTTAGAATACTCATATTAAACCTCAGATTATGCGAGTAAGGATTGGATGGCTTCTAAAACATCAATCGTGTTTTCTGCCTGAACTTCCAATTCATGAACAATAATTTCAAAGCTGGTACCCAAGGCCATAGCACCAAACAGAATGTAGGTATCATCCTGCAAACCAAAAGCACTTAGCGGCACAGCTGGAGCAAGTTGCAATAACACTTTGTTGAGGTTATCAACTTCATTGGGTATCACCTCACTCACATTAAACAGCGGAGTAACAGCCAATAGTTGCGTATCCGTCTGTGCCAAATGAAGTGGAAACTCATCATTATTTGAGCAGACAACTTCCAGCACACCATTGTCCATCAGCAAGGCATCAAAGGAGGTGCCTTCATCCGTTACATGGTCGTTTAAACGAAACGCCAACTCTTCAAGCGTAATGGTCATACAATGCTCCTGTGTAGTATCGGCTGCCATAATATGGCAGTTACCCTGAAAGATATGT
Source organism: Gammaproteobacteria bacterium (assembly GCA_021773975.1). GTDB lineage: Bacteria > Pseudomonadota > Gammaproteobacteria > Chromatiales > Chromatiaceae > WFXD01. Next base: position 50,933 of record JAJFJN010000012.1, read on the forward strand.
CATATTATGACATGCGTCAAATCTAATTTTTCATATTTGCAAAAAAAACGCCATTCTGTTTTGCCCAGGCCTCATGGTGATACTGATAAACTTGATGGCTCCCCAGACGATTAATCTCAATGTTTTCAGCGCCTTCAAAGTAGGAGGGTGCAAAAATAAATGCCGCCTCTAATATCGCCTTTGAGAGCCAGGGATTTATTACCGGCAGTTCACTGATCTGAGCCATCCGTTGTGATGGCATCATCCCCCGGACTGTTCCAATCGTCCAGCCCCACTCCCCAAAGGTCGGCACATTAGTATGATATTGCTCGGTTAAATAGCCCGCCGCACGCATTGTTTTCCCAATAGAAACAAAGGCTTTCTTTGCATGATAGGGTGATGTCGACTGCACGACTATCGCCCCATCACCTGAAAGCAGCTCTTTAAGACGGGCATAAAAGAAATCGGAATAGAGCTTATTCAGATCAGGATGACTGGGGTCAGGAAGATCAACAATAATGCTGTCAAAATGACGCCCTTCCGAGACCAGTTTCTCCACCTCAATAAAGGCATCACCAATAATGATCGATACCCTTGGATCATTAAAGGCATCCTGATTCAAACTCAACAACGCCTGCTCAACATCAGCCGGTGCATCAGGATCTTCTCCTTTGAAGAGAGAGACCATGCCTTCGTCCAAATCAATCAGCGTTACACGCTTGGGATTCCAACGCAAGATATCCCGCACCGCCATACCATCACCACCGCCTATCACCAGCACATTGTCATGCCGAGCAGATGAGAGCAGGGCAGGATAGGTCAGATAACTGTGGTAGATATTCTCATCACTGCTGGAAAACTGTAGCCGCCCATTGATATAGAGGCTCAACAAGCTGGGCAACCCCTGCCCTACATGGCGACGGGTCACTGTAAGGTGCTGATAGGGTGTCACCTTACTGTAGATCGGTGTGTCCTTAAACAGGGTGTAGTTCATCTGTAGAACCCAACCACTGCCATTCAAAGCCAACACAAGCAAAACAATAGCCAGCCCTGCATGTACAATCCAGAGCCGAATAGGCCGAATAATTTCTGACTGATAACGCCAGAGAAAGATCAGGCCAACGACCAGGTTAACGGCTGCTGTCCCTATTGCCGCCGTCATAATCGGAATATTGAGACAGACGCCCACCCAGATCGCTGCGCCAATCCCAGCACCAATATAGTCAGCACCATAGATGGTGCCGATATTGTGAGCCAAGTGTTTGCCATGAACCTGCTCACGTATTCGTGCAATCAGTGGGATCTCCATCCCGATCATTGCACCTAATATAAATCCAGCAACAAAGGGGGTATAGAAGGCAATATTTTGCAGTGCAGCAATGACACCACCGTCTGTAGTAATCGAAGGGTGCAGCCCATAGATCTGCTGCAACCACACCGGCAGGGTGTATGTGAGGGCAAGCATCCCTGCCATTATTAGAATGGAGCAGCCACCCAATAGACCGATGCCTACCTCAAGCCAGGCAAAGCCGGTAAAGGGGCATTTAACCCATCGAGCCAGAAAGGCGCCAATCCCCATCGCCACAATCATGATGCCAATCATGGCGTAGATGGTGCTCTCTACCGCACCAAGAATGCGCCCTGCATAGTGCGCTAATAGATACTCATAAATCAGTCCGCATCCGGCCAAGATCAGCATACTGCCGATCAGCAGTACATCATGGCCTAATAACCGCCTGGGTGACGGAGCAGTGGCTTCCATAGTCAACTAGAGAGCACTACCCAAGCAGAGAGCTTACAATCAACCCAACTGCAATAAAGAGCGAAGCCTCAATGCAGGCCACACCGACATTCTGCTGATCATCCACCTCTTCAACCACATTAATATTGATCAACACAGCATGACGGGCAAGTGCAGCAAGCCCACTGATCAGTGCTGTAATAACCAAAGCAACAAACAACCAGTTGAAGACCAGCCCAACTATTGCAAGCGAGTGAAAAGCAACCAAACCAGAAGCAGCTTTAACACCAAATGCTGCACTCATAAGGTGTCCAAAATAACGAATGGCCAGCGCACTATTACCATTCTCAAGTGCCTGTTGCAGAACCTCTCCGTTATGCCGTTTCTCGTAGATTCGGCCACGCAAGCGGGTAACTGCCAGCAGTACAATCTGCGCCACAAAGAAGACCAGGATCACAGAAAAGACACCTGTCCATGTATCAGACTCAACCCAATGAGCTGCGGTATTGATGATCAAACCCAGTGCAATCAGATTGGCCGCCTGCACAATACCCGCCGCAATATTATTTTCATGCACCTGCTGTTTCAGTGAGAAGTGATGGAAGATCACCTGATCATTAATGATCGTTCCTACCTTCAATAACACAATACCAACAACGGCATAAATGAGTACATTCCAGGCCTCAGCCAACAGTCCGGCAGATGCCTCACCACTCACTGCACCTGCTAAAACCAAAGCCAATGCCAAGGTGCCACCCGCCACCGAGATGCCAAAGGCGTAGTTGTCTCGCGTTGCCAGTTCAGTTGTTGTATCCACACCTGCCAGCAAGCCTTGAAGGTAACGCAACGCACAGATAGCACCCACGGCAATAAGCAGATCAATAAAGATAATACCAACCGCCCATAGTGAAAAATCATTATTCATTTTGTTTCTCCGGTACTAAATTATTTTCCGCCACTAAAGCTGCGGCTGGTGCGTGAATATGAGCTACGAGCACTTGATTGGCTGGAACGGCTTTTGGCAAATTTACTCGGTGTTTTAAAGCTGCTCCGTTTGCTCTTGCTTGAAAACTTGTTTGCAGATTTAACAGCGCTTCGCTTAGCCGTAGTCGATCCACCTGCCCTCGTTTTGGCATAAGGGCTTTTGAATGACTTGCCACTTTTTTGAAACTTCTGTTTTGTCTTGGTCGCCTGAGCCTGCTGACCCTTACGCTGTGAAGGTGAGGTGTAGTAATTACGCCCGTAATCGCTGTAGTAACTATAGCCACGGTTACCTGCCCAACTACCATAATGGATAGGCGAGCTAAAGAGATTACTGAACATAGCGTACATGCCATACCACTCCCAAAAGGAGCGTCCCTGGCTGTCTTGCTTCCAACCACCATAATTGGGATTACCTACCAACTGGCTGCCTGGCCCATAATCACCGGCTTGATTGGCCTGAAGCGTGGCTTCCTTACTCATCGCCTCAACACGCGCCAACTTGCCCTTCGACATATCGGCCAACACATTGATGGGATCGGTCAGCATCATGCCAAACAGCACCGGATCAGCTGCCACTTGAATCGCATTCAACTCCTGCTGTAGCTCAAGCACTGCTTTTTCACCCCCTTTGACCGCTTGGGGGACAGCCTTGGTTGCACTCTCCAGCCGCTCTTGTAATCCTTTTACAATAGGGCCATTCACTGTTGCATCAGTTGCCAATGTATCAACAATCTCACGTAGATCTGGAGATTGCTGTTTTACAACATCCGCATAAGATTTCAGCAACTTGGTATTTCTAATAGATTGCTGATCAATCTTAACCACTAGCCGCTTTACTTCAGCCGCTGCTTCAGATGCCCCTGACTGAAGCGACTGTTGCCACAGCTCTTCATCCGAAGTACATCCACTGAGTCCAAGCTGGACAAGCAAAAGGACGCACATCATCGAGATAATTCTCATAGCTCTCCCGTAGATCATCATGAATTTTGTATCGCTACCTCACCCAGCACTGAAGGAGTCAGACTGAAGTTGAGAAGTTGAGAAGTTGAGAGGTTCGCAGGAACATTCCCTGCATTGATAGGCAGACCGCGTTCAATGCTTTGCACCGAGGTCACGGCATCTGGACAGGCAGCGGTAATGACATCAGCCGCCTGCATAGGCTTGCAGTCGCCACACATAAAAATGTCGAAGGCGGCATAATCATGCTCAGGCCAGGTATGCACCGTAATATGAGACTCGGCCAAAAGCACAACCCCGGTTATGCCCTTGCCTGCGCCAAAGGGATGAAAATGAGCCTGCAACACAGAGGCACCACCCGCTTCTGCTGCAGATACAAGCAGTGTCTCCAGCTCCTGCTCACTGAGATGGGCATGCCGGCCCTGACATTCAATAATTAGATGATGACCAATATTCAACAGTTACCTCACTTTGCCTGCGTCATAATATGACGTAGGGTATAGCTAACCAGCGATTTGTCAATCAATAGACTAAAGTCTATTCCTCTAAAAGCACCACCGCGTAACTGGCAATCCCCTCCCCGCGCCCGGCAAAACCCATCTTCTCCGTCGTCGTGGCCTTAATATTGACATGAGATTCGCCAATCTGAAGATCAGCAGCAAGACGTTCCCGCATGGTAGGAATGTGCGGAGCAAGCTTGGGCGCCTGCGCCACAATGGTGGTATCCACATTATGCACCCGCAGTCCCATCCCGTGCAGCAACTCCACCACCCGGCGCAGCAGGATACGACTATCGATATCTTTAAAATCATCGCTGTTATCAGGAAAGTGCCGACCAATATCACCCTGCCCCGCCGCACCCAGCAGCGCATCACACAGAGCGTGAATCAGAACGTCACCATCCGAATGAGCAGCCATTCCCAGACCATGTTCTATCTCAACCCCACCCAACACCAACCGCCGATCGGCAGCAAAACGGTGTGCATCATAACCCTGACCGATGCGCATAACTCTTTACCTGTATTTAAAAGCCGGAGGGTGATTATCCTTAAAAGTGGGGAAAGTTGCATTAGTGTTGATTTGTTTGAGCCAACACTTTGTTTTTAATGGCACAAGCCCCAGATAAGTGACGGAGATACTTTAGCGATAAAACAGGAAGCAGTAGAACGGGAATTGATAGAAAGGGCTAAAAACGCCTTTCAGGCGCCTTCAGGGCAACGCATCGGAAATGTGGTCTTTGCTGAATTGGTCAAGGCTGTTGAAGTAGTAAAACAATCAAGGGAATAAACAAAAAAGGGGAAAATTATAAAACTATAACGCCCCCGATAGCATTAGCTACCTTTCACGGTCATCGGCTCTTCAGCCTGTACCGCATATCCAAATTATCATGCAGATAGAAAATTACATAGAGAAAAAATAGAAGGATATTACTGGTTCTGAATTAAATTCAAAATAAACCACAAAAGCACTTCCCCCTGAAGACGCTTTTTCGTATCCTCTCAGGAAGATTAGAAATCCTGCTCACCTACGCCAATAGATGAGCAGGGTGTGGGTATCATTTTAGAGGCGACTCCCCACTTGTGTCTTAACTAACGACACCGTCAATATAGAATATGTTTGCATTCCAATGCAAACTTTTGCATTGATTAATTCTTGGTCGCCTCGCTTTTAATTGATTTCTAACGAAACCAGGAGGTGATATTTGGCAGTTGATAAATCCAAACCTAAAACCCCACGAAGTTGGGGATTCTGGCTAAAGTGGCGGAGTTTCTCTTTCCGCTTCCGTAGAAAATCCAAATAAATTTTAAATTTTGGCTCCCCCCCTCTGCAAATTAGCAGGGGGGTTAGCTCCTTTTCTTTGCAAGGATTATTGCGAGATACAAAGCTAACCCCACTATCACAAGACTAAGCCCGTAGGTTGATGAGATGGCCTCCTCCCCCCTTCTAATTCGGCGTCGTAATGCGCCATGATGGAGATGTAAACAACCATCAAACAAAAGTGGAGGAGACCATCTCATCAACCTACAAACTTAACTAGCCAGGAACCAACAGAGAAAAAACCAGTCTAGCATTAACACTACACCCCATTATCCGGATGAAGAACAATGACAACACCACAAAGCACAGATCAGAAAAACCCCATAGTGAAAAAACTACTGGTGATTCTATTTTCAGCTATCGTTATCCTGGCCTTTTCCTGGGCCATGCTGCCCCAAGGCTACAGCACTGATATCACAAAAATTGGAAAAGGAAAGCCCGCTGTTGTCATTATCTATGACGCTAATAACGCAGGAAGCGATCACATCATGGGAAGCCTTACTCAAGTACGAGGCGAATTTGAAGGCCAGGTTGAATTCATTATCGTTGATGTCAATGCACCTGGAGGACAAGTCTTCGCAAATACCAACGCTGTTCCTGCAGCTAGTGCGCTATTTTTATCTCGCGAGGGAAAGCGGATAACAGTGGTATATCCACCTCAGGAAGCAGCTGAGTTCAATCAAACAATACGCCAGGCATTCAACTTATAGCCCTGCCGTTGGCATTTTGGTTAGACCAAACGCTTCAACACCTGCTTAGTATATGGTGCAATCTCATCAAACCGCCCTTCCCTCACCTTGTTCACTCATTCTGGCTCAGCCTGCAATGCACGTCCTACAGTACCATAGCTAAAATCAATACTAGAATTTTATTATCAGCCTAGTTTTTAATTTGGGTATTTACGTATGCTCGCGTTATCTCATCCATGCTTTTTAAGATTTGATCTGTAATACTCAACACACTTACTGGAAGGCCTCCTTTCTCAATATCAAGAAAGAATTTACTAACAAGCTTCCAAAGCATATCTACTCTAGATAGCATGCTAGATATTTGTGAAGTATTTTGCTTTGATTGAACGAGTATTTTATGTGCTTCTTCAAACTCTTTTACTGCCAATTTAAGCTGAGTTACTGTATTTTCATCTTTAAACCCGGCTTGGTATGCAATGTAATATTTTGCAATTCTCTGGGAGAGCATGCGCTGCCGACCAGAAACGTTAATGATTTTTTCTTTCTTGAATTTTGACATGGATTCAAGTCTTTTAACTATGGCATTGCTGCTTTCTAATATTGTCTCACTTAAGTCAAGAGCTTCAGCTCCACCATTCTTATCATACGGTTTAGTCACAATATCCGAATACAAGCCAAGCATTTGTTCAAGGAATGCAAGCATATCTTGAACTTCCGCATCTGAGATTGATCGTTTCAGGTAAGCATGGTTTTTTTGAAATAGCTTAAGACTTTCTTCTAACTGACCACTTGATTTATCTGCTCTAACACCCATACCAAGAAATAAATATGCCTTTACAATTCGCTGAGATAGCATCCTTTGCATACCTGCAGTATTGATTGCTGATGATAAATCACCTTGACTCTCTGCATAAGCGTTAAAAGGCAGCAATAGCGCAATGAGCAAAGAAAAGAAAAGCTGTTTTTTTAAATTAATCATTATGTATTCCAAGTGCATATAGTCTTTAACGCCTTCATATTACTATGCCATTAAAGAAGTTTAATTGACTTTGCTTGTTATTAATTATCAGTCTTTATATGAAGAGCGGAATAATAACAAAAAAACAAGTTTAAGAAAATAGCGCACATAGTGCACATAAAGTTAAACATAAATGTCTCACTCACCAAAAGCCAGCAGCCCACGAATTACGATTACAATCTATTAACCAAAGATCTTTGCACGAACAACTATGTTAGCGATTAATCAACCAATAACTGAGTAAATACATCCACCTAACAAGATAAAGAGAACATACTAATCGAGCGACTCGCTATCGCATAGCGATCCACTCGGGGGCGATGATCCAATACTAATATCCAGCTCTACAATTTATTGTTCTTCCTTCTTACCATGGTTGAGCATGTCAGCCAGTCCAGCAAAAGGATTGGAGGTGGCGCTCTTCTGCTCCGCTTTAGCCAAACCATCATGACCGCGCACATGGTTTACATAGCGCTGATGTTCATTATCATGACAATAGAGGCATAGATTCTCCCAGTTACTGCCATCTGATGGGTTATTGTCATGATTATGATTTTTGTGGTGCACAGTCAGCTCATGAAGATTCGCTCGAGTGAACTCTCGACTACAGCGGCCACATATCCAGGGATGAATTCGGAGAGATTGCTCTCGGTAAGTCAGAGAACGCTCCTCTGCTGCACGCCGTGCATCAATAACTATTTGATCAAGTTTTGACGTATCTTTTGACATACTTAACTCTTTAAAAAAATTTATGGTCAGGACATATTCTGTCTATATTAGCTTCAATAAGTCACGGACAGTATTCTCTGCGCCCTGCGCAATCTGACTGATGGAGGCATCCAGCATATAGCAGGGCGATGTCACCAACTTGTGTTGCTCATCAACAACCACCTCAGCATGAGTAACTTGCTGATGAGTACCACCCATCGCTTCAATAGCACCAATGGTTCCTGCATCACTGCCAATTGTCACCTTAGCCCCTTTTAGAATTTTGGCAAGCACGGCTGGTGCAATGCATAGTGCGCCGATAGGTTTAGCTGCATTGACCATTGCATTAACAGCATTTGAAACATCTGTATTGACCGCACAACCAGAGCCATCAAAAGCCAGGGTTGAAAGATTTTTGGCTACCCCAAACCCACCAGGAAGGAGCAGAGCATCAAACATTGTTACATCAAATTCACTTAAGGATTTTATATCACCTCGTGCAATCCGTGCTGACTCTACCAATACATTTCTTGATTCTGGCATCTCATCACCTGTTAGGTGATTGATAACATGGTGCTGCGCAATATCTGGTGCAAAGCACTGATACTTTGCCCCCTGACGATCCAACGCTAACAAAGCTAAAACCGACTCATGAATTTCAGCTCCATCATAAAAGCCGCATCCCGATAAAATAACCGCTACTTTTTTATTTGACATGACACTCTCCTCGATTATTCGCTATCACTCCACAGCAGATCATGCAGGCCTGTGGTTCTAGAAAGTTTTCGCTGAACTGCAGTCGACAATATTTCATCTTTGGCATAAAGCTCAAACCGATTACGTGCCCGTGTTATTCCAGTATAAACAAGCTCTCGGCTGAGTAATGGATTATCCTCATCTGGTAGAACCAACAACACCTGTTCAAATTCAGAACCCTGGCTTTTATGCACGGTCATGGCATATACCACTTCATGCTCAGGTAGAGAGGCCGGTGCAATCTTCCGAACTACACCATCACTTCCTTGAAAACAGGCACGCAAACGGCCATTACATTCTGGATCTGGCAGCAGCAAACCAACATCACCATTATAGAGGCGCAAACCATAATCATTGCGGGTAACCATAATGGCTTGCCCTGCATAATGATCTCTTCCATCCTGAATAAAATGACGCGATGCAAGCACCTTTTCAATCTTTTCATTCAAAGAAGCAACACCATAAGGCCCACCCCGAATCGCACACAAAACCCTAAAGCTATTGAACGCAGTGAAGATACAATCTAACGCCTCTCCTCGCTTCAGACATTGAAGATAACGTTGATACCCATCAGCCGCCCGCTCAGCAATAGCATCATAATTTTCATGCAGAGAGATATCAGCCATAGCCTCATTTTTTAGTAATGAAATTGCCTGTTTACCCTCTCCCTGATTAACTGACTTGGCCAGCTGCCCAATACCACTTTCATCTGTAAAGCGGTAGCTCTGATGCAGTAGCATAATCGAATCTGCCATAGGCCATGGCGGCTCTTTTTTGGATGGCAAATCTTCCCCGATCAATCCTGTTAACTTGATACGAAAAGCTTCAGAGAATACCTGTTGATTACCACAAATGTCCCCCAGTACAGCACCAGCTTCAACCGAAGAGAGTTGATCCTTATCACCTAACATAATAAGTCGAGTCTTCTCAGGCAGTGCCCACATCAGTTTAGCCATCAGAGCAATATCCACCATGGAGGCCTCATCCAATATCAACACATCAATGGGCAACGGGGTATCCTGATTATGGCGAAAATAGACAGAATGCATGCTGGCACCCAGCAAACGATGCAATGTAGTAGCCTGTTCGGGTATAGCATCACGAATTAATTCATCCACAGGCAAGGCCTCTTTTGCCTGATGAATGGCTTCCTGCATACGCGCAGCAGCCTTACCTGTTGGCGCAGCTAAAGCAATTTTAAGATCCAACCCATTGGGTTGCTGACGTAACAATGCCAGGATGCGAATCACCGTACTGGTTTTTCCCGTTCCTGGGCCACCAGAGATAACAGTAAATCGATTAAGCAGTGCAGCAGCAGCGGCCACTTTTTGCCAATTTGTTTTTGTAGATGATGCAGGAAACAGTTGCTTCAAACCTTGCTGAAGTTGAATCTCATCAACTGATGATACAACTGCACCCGACCGCTTGATCAGCGCTTTAGCAATATCCTGTTCATATTTCCAGTATCGATAAAGATAAAGCCTGCCAGACTTATCAAGAATAAGCGGGCAATAGTCACCCGGCTTACCTAAGACTGACATCTTTTGCAGTGCCACTATCCACGTTTTATATTCAGGTAACTGAAAAGATACCGCATCCTCAACAAGGTAGAGCTTTTTGCCTGCTTCACAATGCAAATCAAGACAGGCATGGCCATTAGTGGTGGCATTACTTACTAATGCAGCGGCCAATGACAGCTCATTGGATTCATTTTCAGATAAACGACACATCAATTGAGCAAAGCTTACATCTAATGAAGTCAATTGCCCTTGTTTTTGCAATGCTTGTAGTTGTTTCATATCTATTGTGCAATCAGGTAGTGATCCATTGCCTCAATCAACTGTTTTGAGGGTTTATCCCAATAGACACCGCATGCCGATCCGGTGGACGGATTCATGCCTCGTACAAATAGGTAGAATGCACCACCAAAGTGCAGATCATAATCATAATCTGGAAGGCGCAAACTCAGGTAACGGTGCAATGCCAAAATGTAAAAAAGATATTGAAGATAGTAGTTTTCATGCGCCATTGCCTGCACCAAGTGATCACTCGAATAGGCACTTGGATCATCACCCAACCAATTAGATTTATAGTCAGCCAGATAGAAGCATCCGTCAACCTCAAAAACCAGATCAATAAACCCCTTCATAAAGCCATTGACATCCGCAAAATTAATACGCTCAATGGCTTGGCGCATTACATCTGCAGATGCAAACTCATATTCCAATAAAAGAGTACGCAGCCCTTCTGCATTAATAGCAGCTAAAGGATAGTAAAACTCCAGCTCAACTAGGCGCTGTTTTACACCAACTGATTTAAGATACAGTATTTTACCTGTATCCAATGGAGTAGATAAAACAGACTCTACCATGTCAGCAATCACCAGCATCCAGTCTGTTTCAAAGCCATTGGCTATCAACACATCTTCAACCAGCAGTTCAAGCTTTTCTCGCTCATAGGTTGCAAAGTCAATCTGCTCAAAGATGCTATGAATACAACAACCAGCACGTGCTCCTCGTGGAAATCCAAAGATGTCATGTGCCGCTGGTCTATCTATCCGTGCTGGCAATTGTTCATCATAATCTGGCTGATCACCCACTTTCTCCGAAGTTAGTGCAGTAAAACTGGTCACACGCGACCGCGTATCAAATCGTCTGCTAAATAATCTGACTGAGCCTGTTTCATATTGGCTGTTGCATGACTGAACTACCTTCCCATCCTCTTCAGGGATAGAGCCGACCCAAACTCCGTTATCAGATTTTTTTACCCACTCAGAAAGCTCCGCTTGCGAATTGCTCGCATCTGCCGAACTCTTATCTGAATGCAGCAGCCATGCCAAGGCTGATTGTTCTGTGCCACTAATATTGCCCCAGGTTATATAGCAGCGATATTGCGCACGAGTCATCGCCACATAGAGTAGACGCAGGTTTTCAGCTCGCTCTTCCTGAATAGCAAACTTACGGTCCTCTTCAAAACGTTCTGATCCTAACTCTAATACCGGCTTATAACTCTCTTTTTCATCATGGAAAAAGAAGGGTCTTTTTTTACTCTCTGCATAAGTTTTATCTGCCCATACAAAAGGGCAAAAAACGATGGGGTACTCCAGCCCTTTACTCTTATGAATGGTAATGATCTGCACAAGATCCTCATCACTCTCAAGACGTAGCTCCTGTTCTTCGCTTGTCTGCACTCTGTTTTGACACTGGCGTGATAGCCACTTTACCAATCCTTCCATCCCGGATTGAGTCACACTATCATGTTGATGAACCAGTTCACCCAGATGCTGTAAATTGGTATAGCATCGCTCCCCATTCGCTCTGCTCAATAGTCGTTTAGCTATCTGTTCATGCGACAGTAGTTGGTGAAACATTCTGACAAAGCCTCGCTCTTGCCAGAGTTGATGATAATTTCGAAATGATTCCAATTGTAGTTCAAGCGCCTGTTCATCCACTTGCAGATGCTCAATATCGTGGCCATCCAAGCCCAGCATATCAGTTACCAAAGCTGCCTTAATACGTGTCTGCTTTGCAGGCTCTGCAATCGCAGTCAGCACACATAGCAGCTCCATTGCTTCATGTGAATGAAAAATATTCTCTCGTGATTGCTGAACGCTATAGACGCCTAACTCACTCAACTGCTGAGCAATGATTGTTGCCTGCCGGTGCTCATGCACCAGTACTGCAATATCTCCACCACTTAATTTTCGGTCACCAATTCGAACTTGCCCCTCCTGCCCCTGTTTCAACAATCGAGCAATCTCTACTACTGTGGCACGGGCTGCCAACTGCTCAGCATCTGCCTTAGCTACGCTCTCTTCACCCTCAATAAGCCACACCCTAAATGGCGCATCCAGATAAATTGAGTCATGCAGATCGTCTCGTTGTTTTGCAGCTGCTTCAACTTCATAAAAAGGAATCCAGTCATAGAAAAAGCTGGCATGTGATTGCTTAAAGAGCGCGTTAACCGCCTTAATTAATTTTGGATCAGAGCGCCAATTGGTTTTTAGTGTGTAGCAATTTTTGGCATCCTTACGGGCATCATGGTAAGCAAAAATATCAGCACCACGAAAACTGTAAATCGCCTGCTTTGGATCACCAACTAAAAAAACCGGCAGTTCACTATCGTGAGTAATCATTGAGAAAATATGATATTGGATAGGATCAGTATCCTGAAATTCATCAATCAATACAGCAGAGTAACGCTGGCGTATGGCCTCAATCAGCACAGCACCATGTTCACCAGACAAGGCGCTATCCAAGTCCAGCAGCAAATCATCAAAGGATTGAATACGTGCCTTGGCCTTACGGACAGATAACTCTTGATTGCAGTAGGTCAGTAGATTCTGCTTCAGAGTAACCAGTGCCTGAGCATAACCGAGCGCTAATGCACCCCATATTTCTGCCAACGCTTCACAAGCGTCAAAGAAGACATGCTTAGGGGGGGGCTTACCTTTTTTAACCGAAGCTGCCAATTCACTAGATGTGAATTTGATGAACTTATCGAAGGGTGTACCCGACTGTGAATTCAGATAGTCATTCATCTGCTGAAACCAGTTCACCAGTGATGATTTACGATACTTATTACCATTCAAACTGGCGTCAGATTGCAGCAGATCTTGAATATCCTGTCGAGTATCTGCCCAGATGCTCCGCGCCTGCTTATAGGCGTTGAGAAACATTGCCTCCTGTGAAGCAAGATCAGCTGGCAATGCCATACCACGTACTTCTAGATAAGGCTTACCTATCCCTTTTTGTACACTTGCGAGCAGACTTTCTGGCGTAACTTTTTCTGCTAATAAATAATCCACCAACCCTGGTGATAGATCTTGTATTTCACAGCGCCAGAAATCGGCGACAACCTCCTGCAATAGCTCTGTTTGTTCAGAGACCAATTCAGATTCGAAGGGCATGCCACTCTCAAAAGCATGCTCTGACAAAACCCGTTGATAAAATCCATGGATGGTAAAAATAGCCGCCTGATCAAATCCCAAAATCGCAAGTCGTAAACGCCGCTTTGCCTGCTCATAATCAACACTCTGATCCAATAACCCCTGATAAAACGGATCGCTACTTTCACCCATCTCAAAGGCTTGCAACACCTCAACCAGGCAACCACGAGTGCGCTCACGCAACTCAGCTGTAGCTGCATTAGTAAAGGTTACAACTAGAAGTCCATCTACTCGGCAGCCCATCTCTAATATGAGCCGCACATATAACCCAGTGATAGTATAAGTTTTACCCGTACCGGCACTTGCCTCGATTAAATTGAGGCCGCTTAACTCGGTAGATAAGAGATTCAGTTCCTTCATTTATTTATTTATTAAGATCAGACTCAAATGACACTATCACCATAGGTGTATTTGCCATTGTAATTTACTTTATCGGCACTTATTTCACCATTGAAACCAAAGGGTGTTGTTGTTGCTGACTGCGTTTATCTACTCAATCTATAGTAGTTTTATGTGATAAAAAACCACAACGCTCTGACGTATGCTGGTAACCAGAAATCACATTGAGCTATCAGATAAGAGTTAGTCCAAAAAATCACCATTAGGCAATAGATTTGCAGGCACTTCCGCATTCTCTAAAACCAGTTTCTTCCGAGCGCAGCTTACCTGTTTTGATCCTTCACAATACTGCTTTATCCAAAATAGTTTGCTATTGGTTTGAAATTTGCCCCACACAGGACACTTGGAAAGAAATTCACACGAAGGATGGGAAGAGGCCTGGTTTGAAGATATCATGGATCACCTACTCTCTTAGGGTTTCTAGAATGCGCTTCGGCATATGCAATAAAGCTAATATTGCTGGATAGTACTGGTCAAATCAAATAATCATTCTGTGAATTAAAACAGCATATTCTTAATATTGCTCTCTTAGGTACATCCCTATAGGCTTTACACCCAAGTCCCCTTAACCTATTCCATAGAAACTCAATGCCCATTACACACGTTATTGCTCATCATCTCCGACGAGATGCTGATCACCCAGCCAAATTATCACTGCGACAAAATGAGTTAGCTACCGATAAACAGCAGGTTATTTTACTGGACAAGCTGAAAAGCAGTTTTCTTGCGCGCCTCAGCCGAAAGCATGGCAGCTTCTCCTCTGAGACTGACCCTACCCCTCTATTAGCGCAGAAGTTGGAGCATTTTTTAGGTGACGCCCACTCTTTTACTGAACTAAGTGTGACAATAATGGAGCAGTTTGAGCGCAAGATCAATGACAGCCCAATTGAGCTTAACGCACACTTTCTCTTCTTTATTGAGCAGTCAAGCGATGACCACCACCTCTTTCACCTCTTTGTGGTTAATCAAAGTGAATCGCAAGCCATTAGTGACAACCTAGAGGTAACACCCTGCTATTTCATTGACACCGGCCCATCACTATTTGGCATTAAAGTAGACCTTGCAGAGTGGAAAAAGCAGACCAATTATGCCCCTCTCTCACTACTACCTCCCAGAGGAAACTTACTATTCGCCGAGATTTTTGAAAATACCATTGGGTTTAGTGACGGCATTAATAAGGAAGAAGATACACTGGCCTTTCTTGAGGGTGTGGAATCTTTTGCCAAGCAGCTGCCTAACGAAAAAGTGGATGCATATCGCACTCAAATAGTTGATTACTGCACAGAGCGAGAAGGAAGAGACGAGCCAGTCAACATCTCTGGCCTCTCCAAATCATTGGATGACATAGATGCAGCCATGTTTGTTCGGGAAGTAACAGGCTGCAACCCTCAGCGTAATGAAGATGTAATAATTGACCGTCGCAGTCTACACCGTTATGTGAAGTTCTCTGGACGTGAAAAGGATCTTGCCATCAGTTTCTCATCCTACCAACTTAATAACCGCATCAATTATAATGCTGATAGTGACACCCTTAGTATAAAAGGGATTCCAAAGGCCCTAAGAAATCAGTTATTAAGGCATTTAGAGCCAAAATAAATAATCCCACAAAAGCAATGCCACCCCATGCCTGCATATTTGTAGGATATTTATGCAAAAAACAGCGCTTCAGATACATCACTGCAATGAACAAATTTTAGCGCATAAAATATACTAATAATGCTTGGGCACTTGACTCCTACGATCTAACTGAACCATAGTCTATCTGTGAAGAACTCCAAACCAGCTTATCCAAAGACAGTGCGGGACTTTCGCAAGCAGTTTGCATCAGAA
>JAJFJN010000111.1 GCA_021773975.1 Gammaproteobacteria bacterium
TGCTGGCGTTACTTTTTGGCAAAAGCTACGGAGAAATTTGGCGGCAATATTGGGGGTGTGGATCAAAATATGTCACCAACGCCCACATAGCTCATCATTGCCCCAATATGGAAGGCCTTTATGCTGAATGATGCACTTCAGCAGGGTTAACTGATTTTTTTAGGTTCATCAATGCGGGTAAAGATATCAGGCCAAACTGGCCGACGGTTCAGCTGGCACACCTGATAAAGAATAGCGAATATGTAGAGATCACAGATGCAGGGCATTATATATGGGTCACCCATCCTGATGAATTGAGGCAGAAACTGAGGACAGCAATAGAACAAATTACGACACAACAAGTTCATCCTGTAGGCTAATCATGCACTCTGAAGAGTGCAGTTATACATAAAAGGAACGTAAAAATGCCTGAACAGAGATCTTATCCAGATGTAGGGGCACCAGACCCTGAGCTGGAAAATTCACCCATAGCTGATGACACCCTTGAAGAGTCTGAAGACCTGAAGCAAGAACTGCCGGGTGAGCCGGTGTGTCTCTTCAATAGTAAAGAGTATCCGAATGGCACCTATGTACTCAGTGGCAGCTCAATGTTGCGTTGCGACTACGGTATATGGGTACTGGCAGGTCCTGGCGACCCTGAAAATCCTTAACTGTTTATTCGCTGAATAGAGGTGAAGTCTGATATAGAAAGGATGCTGCAAGACATTGAGATGCAGGTGCGTTATACGCGCGCTATGATCCGTCGAAATGCCCTGAATCCAAGGGTTATGGCCGCCATGAGCAAGGTGCCCAGGCATAAGTTTGTTGATCCAGCTATGTTGGATAGAGCTTATTATGATGGGCCGCTGCCTATTGGTTGCGGTCAGACTATCTCTCAACCCTTTATTGTTGCCCTAATGACCGAGCTGGCAGAAGTAGAGGAGGGTGGCAAGGTACTGGAGGTTGGCACAGGCTCAGGTTACCAGACAGCTATTTTGGCTGAGCTTGTGCAGCAGGTCTACAGTATAGAAATTATTCCTGAATTAGGTGAGCAGGCCTGTAAATGTTTACAGCAGATTGGCTATGAAAATATTGAGACCCGTATTGGTGATGGTCATGCAGGGTGGGAGGAAGAGGCTCCCTTTGATGCGGTTTTAGTTACCGCTGCAGCTGAGGCTATCCCCCCGCGCCTAATCGAACAACTGAAACCGGGAGGGCGACTGATCATTCCAGTAGGCCCAGCTTATAGCCACCAGGATCTTATCGTGGTGGAGAAAGATGGTCAGGGTAACATCAGTCAGTGGACTGCTCTTGGCGTGGCCTTTGTGCCTCTAACGGGTGGTCATTGATGCCCTATTCCCTTTATCAAAATGTTCCCTTGTCTGTAAATTTCATCCATTTTTACAGACTGTTAGGTTAACGGTGACGTTGGAATTTTAAAAGGAAATTATTGTGCCTAAAGAAAATAAGGTTGCATTACTAATAGACTGTGACAATGTAAGCCATAAATCGATAGAGGGTGTGATCGATGAATTATCAAAATTTGGAAAGGTCAATATAAGGCATGCTTACGGTAACTGGAAAAGTGAAAGCATGAAGGGGTGGGAAGAAAAACTTCATCCGCATGCTATAAAGCCAATACAGCAGTTTGCATATACTAAAGGTAAAAATGCAACTGATGCTGCAATGATTATCGATGCAATGGATCTGTTATATACACAAAATATAGATGCATTTGCACTAATGACAAGTGATAGTGATTTTACTCCACTTGTGATGAGGATCCTTTCTAATGGAATCACGGTATATGGTTTTGGAGAAAAGAAAACACCAATGCCATTCGTTAAAGCATGCTCTCTGTTTATATATACTGAAAATCTTGAACAAGCAGAAGATGATCCAGAAAAGTCTACACTAGAGAAAACATCAAAAAAGTCTAGAAATGAACTAAGAAAAGATACTGGCTTAGTAAGATTGTTAAGAACCGCAGTTGAACAATCGGCCGAAGAAGATGGTTGGTCCCATCTGGGTCAAGTTGGACAATATATATCAAATAAAACATCTTTTTCTCCTGTTAATTATGGCTATAAGAAATTAGGAGATCTCATCAGGGTTTGTGAGCTGTTTGAGATACAAATGAGGAATGATAATTCAGTAATGTATATTAGAGACGCTAGAAATTAATAAGGCGCTAGGCTAACAGGTAGAATCTGCTAGCCTAGAACCATACATATTTATACGGGGCAAAGAATTAAATGGCCTTAACCATGCAATCTCTCTATTGGCCCTTGATCTTGATTGGCGTTGACCGTCACATCACGAAGAGTGAACCTGGTTTTGTACGCCTTAACTTGGCGATAAGGGTAAAATGGATCTTCAGCAACACCTAAAACGGCCTTAAGCCGCTTTCTAATGTCTTTTATGGCTGATTTCATTTTATCACTGTGTTTTACATTAATATCACTCCAGCTGATGGTGCCGTTACGCGCTGCAAATTCACGCAATATTGCCCAGCGTGTATCTGGAATATCTCCTTTTCTTCCATCCTTGAAACCCATCTCTGCAAAATGTAGACGTTTATCCAAATCTCCAGCCTCAATTCGAACAGAGTCATGTGAAATAAAGGTAATAGTTACATCCTCCCATCTGCGTCCAGGTGCGGGTGGAACAGGGATCACTCTAAGATCGCCTTTACGCCTGCAATATGTAGAAGAATCAGAGTTAGCATCCACCTCTGCATTATCTCTGCTATTCATTGTGGATGAAGATTTCTTTTTAAGAGAAGGCGGGAATGGAGATGGGGATAGCAGTATGCCTGGTATAGGTATCCTCATTTCATCAAAAATTTGCACCATTTTCTTACGTGACAAAATAAGATTTTCTACAAACTCAATAGACTCTCTTTTTGTAACAACCCGCTTAATATCACTTAAACCGCAACCGGTAGATGCAAATTGCTCAACCTCTTTACTGCACTTCCGTTCATGCGGATTATCGCCGTGATCATTTATTTTGCGCACTGATGTGAGTGTTTCAGTAGTGTCTGCTAACGATCTCTTTCCATAATGAGATATAAGGCTTAACCCAGGTGATGATATGTTATTTGCCTGTTGATTGGATGAGCGCTTTAATGGTAATGGCTCGCAAGAGAACTCATTCTCAAACATTTTGATTGGACAGTTTGAATGAGCAACCAGCAGCTCATAAACTAATTCAAGGATATCGTACGGGTTTTCTGTCGTCTCCGTGTTCCATTCATGGATAAGATCTCCCAGTTTGATTTTGTCATCACGTAAATACTGTATATAAGAACCAAATTCCATTTCAAACTCCTTATGCGTGCATTTATTCCTTTAAGATTCAAGAAGACATTCTCAATTTCCTTGCCCTTAGTGTTTTTTAACTCCTATGAGACAACGGGCAAATAATATACCAGAGCTAAAAAGCCTCATAATACACAAGTTAAGCCAAGCGTTTTTAGGGTGCTTTTCTGTATGTAAAGATTTCTGACTACTCCAATTTATAAAGTTTGTGAGGCTTCAGGTACGCCATGCTCACATTCTGCTGGGACACAAAATACGTGTACCCCACTATCTGACTGATGAACAGTAATCGCGGGATGAGGAAAATTCACCGTAACAAAAATAAATATATTCTTCACCACCATTTTTATAATAGCTTGTTATTTATAGTATTACAAAATTACGGGTATTTGTTTTTGGTGGTATTACACCAAAAAAGGAACGTTCACCATTATCTAACTGAGTAGAGATGCTCACATATTCTAACTTCAAAGCAAGATGCCTTGAAATTAGAGTAAGGGTTTGTTTAATTTTCTTAAGAGAATGTAAGGGAGATGTATATGAAAACTTCAATGAAGAGAACAGTATTGGCTGTAGGCATGAGTGCCGCTCTATTCAGTGGTTTCGCATTAGCTGATACCAGTGGAGAGGCTGCAGCGCATGTTTATGTTGATATCGTTGAGAATATTACGGTTGGCGTTTTAACTGGCAATGTCGATATGGGTGATGTACAAACAGGCGACATCATGGGTTCACTTGGTTTTCGTGTTGATGCCAACGTGGAAACACTCACATTGAGTGCCGTTGCAACGAAACTCTATAAAGGTGACGATCCTTCTGATCCTGATGTTTCCCCAATTGGCCTGGATGTCACACAGCCATTGTCATATTTGGTGCCTGACGGCAATCCCGTCCAGGGTGGCAGCAATCAGGTTTCTTGTGTAGGCGGAGCCATCGTCCCTACTGCAAATGGCGCTATGGACGCCTATGAGTGTGCCTCTGTTGAGTTTGAAAGCTCACAGGATGGACACTTTAGCCAGAATGTTGGTGTAGAGCTACACTGGCTTCAGGATGATCCTGAGTTAACCACTGGCGAGTACAGCGGCTGGGTATTTTTCACTGCAGCAATCCTCTAAGCAATTAGAGCGTTACAGTAAGCGATTGCCCTGTGTAGGATTAGGCAGCATAAAGCCTGATCCTACACACCGTTGGTGATAATAAGGATATTATTACTATCTGTACGGAATAAAAAACACCTTATTTCGTAGAGGCTAGATTAAATGTGGCACTACAGAAAAATCAGGCATGGATGGGCGCTTCTTGGTGTTATTACTACCGCAGTGCTTACACCAATCTCGACAAACCTATTTGCAGCTGAAGAGGCTGAGGTTCGTGTTGAAGCTACCATTGAATCATCCATTACAGTCAATGCCTTAACCCCCACCGTACAAATTGGCGCCGTCACTCGAGAGAACATTACAGGGACGCTCCAGTTTCAGATTGAAAGTAACGATGAAGCTGTATCCATGCAGGTTCTAGTGACAAATCTATATAAAGATGATGACCCGAATCTTGCCTATCTATCGGTTGATACTGTTGCAGGCGTATCTTTACTGCCCGAAGCAGCCACTGCCATCAATAATACCGACCTGAATATGCAATATACAACTGAGGAACAACTTAATAAACCCAAAGGGGTTTATGGGGGACATAAGACAGGATCTGTTGAGCTTAAAACAACCCAAGGTGATATGTTCATTCAGAATGTAACTGTAAGTTCCGCCTGGACACAGGATTCTATTCTTCCCAGCGGATCTTATGTTGGGTATGTGGTGCTTTACGTTTCTGCAGTACCCTTTTAATTGATGTCGTGATATATACCCAGTAATGCAATATTGTTAACTGGTAACATGCTCATCAAATAACATGTAATGTCTTAGTTAAGCTTGGCAATCTTTAATTACGTATATATTTAGAATGTACATTGTTGACTGATTTACTTCATCATCATATTCCACTCCATCCCTTAATTTAATGGGATGAATAGGCATAAATCATGTTTTTTGCAAATGAGATTAACACCAGGCACAACCATCCATTGGCCCATTGGCTTTTTCTAATGCTGATAATATGGTCGGTTTTTTCACATGCCGCTGAACTTACAGTTGAAGCCAATATTGAACCCTTTGTATCGGTGGTTCCACATCAATCTGTAGTCGATATTGGATCTGTTTCACTTGGCGGCGTACACGCCAGCCTACCATTCGCAATTCAGGCCAATACAACCCGAATTGATGTAAAGGTGCTGGTAACCCACCTCTATAAAGAGGCAAGCCCAGGGTTGGGAATTTTCATTCCAATAGACCGGGATGTAGGTGTTGATCTTGTCATAGCTGAGGCAATACCTATAAATGGAGCAAATTCAAATGCCACTTTTATCACTACAAAGGATTTAAACAAGCCAGAAGGCGTGTATGCTGGACGTGAAACAGAGACAGTGACACTGGAAAGCACCCAACAGAATAGCAGTTTTCAGCAGGATCTTCGCTTGGAGATGAGATGGCTGCAAGAGGAATCCATTATGCCAAGTGGCATATACAGAGGATACGTTGTACTTTATGTAATAGGGTTATAATCATGCATGTAACGAGGGCGCCAAGCAGATAAACTATGATCACATAGTGGCTTGGTGTTGTATTAAGAAGAGCAAGCATATAAGGATGAAATCATGAAAAACAAGGCAGTCTGGTTGTTGTTGTGGGCAGTTATTTGCACTATCACCTCATTTCCTATCACAGTAGTTGCAGCAGTATCAGTTTCACCTGCTTTTCTTCAGGTGGACTTATCTAAGAAAAACCCTTCTGGCACCTTTAAAGTCACTAATCTTGACTCCTCACCACAGACTTTTCGCGCTAAAGTAATGCATTTTAGTGTAACGGAAGAAGGATCAATACAGGTCGTGCCACCTGATGAATATTCATTGGCCACATGGGTTAAATTCAATCCAAAGGAATTTACCCTACCACCAAAGTCCAGCAGAAAAGTACGCTTCTCTATCATACGCAAACACACAGGAGTGCCTCGGGAGTATTGGGGGGCAATTGAGTTCACCCCCCTTTCAAGCGCACAGTTTTCAACTGAAGAACGAGATGGTCGAACCATGCAGTTTAGGGTGCTGACCAAGATTGTTGTCCCTATCTACGGGGTCATGGAAGATGTTAACTATGCAGGCAAGCTAACAGACATTAGTGCTGAAAAGGTGAAGGGCAAAGACCAGACTCGTCTTTCCTTGATGATAGAGAATACCGGCGAGGGAATACTGAGGATGGCTGGAGAGTGGCGATTAACCGATAAAACATCGAATAAAGAAGCGCTTCGGGCATTGGTACAAAAAGTCGTTGTATTGCCAAAACAGTCACGCCGACTTGATGTATTTGTGGATCAACTTTTACCTGCTGGGCAATATGATGCCGTCATTCAGTTAGAGGAAAACAGGTACAAGGTTCCACTCGTCGGGAGGGGCGAGGTTGTGATCAATTAAAACAATGATGAACTAAATTACAAAGCGCTGTAATCAACAGAGGCGCAGGGCATATGCCCTGCGCCTCTGTTGATTACTGGCTTTGCTATTTTTAGGTATTTATTGCTTGCTGGAGCATGTCATCCTGATCAACAAATTTAATAACATCGGATCATCGCAGACCCTTATTTTAATCAGCATCAAACTGACATGTGAATTTATTCGGTTGCCTAATGCATTATCAGTAAACATTAATCTTTGATGATAAAAATACCAATAATTCAATACCCCACTATCTTCAGGATGAGGCATCACTTTTCTATTGCTGTCTTTTTTTACACGCTTTTTTTTTCACTCATTGCCTATCCAGCAACACAAACTCCAGCACTCACTGAAAGTCAGAATATACAAAAAGCTAAAGAGCTATTTTCAGCAACAGGATTTGATATCTCCGGGCCTATGCTGAGCTGTGATATTGGCGGGATTGTCATACAAGGCGCTGATCGCCAGAACCGTCTAAAAATAGAAGACTACGATCTCTATCATTCCGATACGGGGGCTCGACTAATCCCTCTATTTAGGACATTAACACTGTTAAAGGCAAAAGGAAGTATTGAAGGGCATAAAATACATTATTCATTGGCAACAGGAGACAAAGCGACAGTCGATATTGATAACAAAAAGCTACATGTAGGCGAACAGGAATTTGCGCTAGAGATAGTGCCAGGTGTTTCTGATGTGACAGGACAAGGCGAGCTATTTGTTTCTGAAGATTTTTTGGCCAACGGTATAAGCGCCGAATACAGTTGGGATGATAATGAATTTGCCTATCTGGTAGAGGTCAAGCATGCGCTTTATCTATTTGATGAGATGAATGATAAGCGAAAAAACGCATTTAATATTGCTGTGGAGGAACTTTCCGCAAATCTACCAGAAACTGAACCTGTGCATTTACCCGCTGATTCGAGGCGCAGCTTAACATTTATTGACATGAGCCTTCGTGTAGATAACCGCTACGCAGGTGAGAATCACAGTGGCACGATAAGGCCCTCCATTACTGCGTATGGACAACTATTCCATGGCAATTATTCACTTCATTTGACTGAATCAATTAACTATCCGGATAAACATTATCCATCCGCATTACTTTGGATTGATGATATTTCATGGAAATCAAGATCAAAGACAATGGCTGTGCGAGTTGGTGATACCGCTATAGGGCTTAGCCGATTGACTGCTCAAACAGCAGGGTATGCAGGCGTAACAGTGCGTGGTTTGGCCGGGGCTATTGAGAATGAGAAAGCCAGTGAGCGGTTTCTAAAAGGCAATCATTTTAGTTTTACAGCTGAACGTGACATAACGGGTTATGCCCCCTTAGGCTCAAAGGTAGAACTCTTTATAAATAATCGTCCACTCTACAGCACTGTTGTTGAAGAAGACGAAGGCGCACCAGCCGGAAGCGGCAGCTATAGCTTCACGGGTATTGGCTTAATGAATCTTACTGTCAATGAGATCATTACCATCATCACCATGCCAGACGGTACTGTCGATAAACATGTTGAAACAGTAGCAGGTAGTAATAACTTATTGCCGGCAGGACAGCTGGCATACTCATTTGGCGCGGGTACAAAAAGACGTGAGCTAGATGAGAAATTCAGAACAGAAGGATTATTCACCGGGCTTGGCCTGTTTTATGGATTAAAGGAGAACATAACCATCGGCATGACCGCCGCCATACAGGATGGCTTTTATGCTGACCCTGACAATGGTGGCAAGCGCATGCCAAAGCGCTATTATTTTGGGCAAAACCTGAATGTTGGCATAACGGATCACCTGTTTTTTGCTGAAGAAATGGGCGTAAATCATATGCAGGATACGGGTGATTCCAGCTATGCAACCGATCTTGCCTTAAAATATTTACGCAAGGATTACACCCTCGCATCCTATCTTTTTTCTTATGACAAAGGATTTCTAAACGGCGCAACCCAGCTTGGCGATAGAGAGGGATACGGTCTTTATGCTGCTTGGGATGATGATTCAGGACTAACCCTGAACACGGCTTACGCTGGCATTAAAAGCATGGATCATACGAGAACGGAAGAGTACTTCGCACTCAATTTAGCCAGGAGTGGGTTGCCAGCAGGAATATCACTTGGCTTTCGATATGATGAATTACACAAAAAAAATGAGATCGAAAAATCAGCACGAGGAAAATTGCATACTTTGGATTTAAGCGCGACTCCGTTGGCTAATTTAAAATTCAATGCGGAGTATGCATGGGGCACGCAGATCAGCTCACCAAATCCGGAAGATCCACGGTATGGCATACCAGTACCTATGATCGGATCATCATTGTCTTACGGCACCCGAATGGCGGCAAGCTATCGCTTACCCTATAACATTACGTTTGGCGCAATATATCGAGATCCCCGGCAATCCTCTAGATCAATGGAGTATAAAATTGACCGGAATATAAGCCGAAAGCACAAAATAGATGCTGCGCTTATGCGCCGGAAGGACCTAGACAATAATAGCTACTATTCCGAACTTAACCTTGAAATGCCGTTGGATAGTAAAGGCAAGAACATTATCGGCTTTAGGGGTACCTATAACGATGTAACTGACACCTATTTAACCCAGCTCTATATGAAATTAGGGGGGCTATTTTCATGGGGCGACAAGAGAATGCATCGTGTTAAGTCAGATGAAACCATTAGACCAGAATCTGGCGGCATTAAGGGAAAAGTTTATCTGGATGCCAATGCCAATGGACATTACGACATAGGCGAACAAGGGCTGGGAGAGATTGATGTTCTATTGAATGGGCGTACCAAGGTACTATCTGGTAGCGATGGTTTTTTCTATGCTGGGCGCCGCCAAAATGAAGATGAGATTATGGTCTCTTTGAATGAAAAAGAGCTGTCCGCCATCTATACACCCACTCAAGGGAAACAACGGGCACGTTGGGATGAATATATTTTTACCGAGGTGAATCTTGGCGTCTCTGTGCTTGGCGCAATAACCGGGACAATTACCGTATGGGAGGGTGATAAGTTTATACGCGCTATACCAGGCGCGCTCGTACTGCTCAGAAAGACATTAACTAACGAGATTGTTAAACGCTCTATTACAGATGATGATGGCATTTACTATCTTGGCGAAGTGATGCCTGGCGACTATA
The DNA here is from genome assembly GCA_021773975.1 of Gammaproteobacteria bacterium. GTDB lineage: Bacteria > Pseudomonadota > Gammaproteobacteria > Chromatiales > Chromatiaceae > WFXD01. Next base: position 9,983 of record JAJFJN010000111.1, read on the forward strand.
TACTGGATTTTGAGCCGACCAGCATCCCAACTGATTACGCTGTAATAGGCGAACCGCCAAAAGTGGTCCTCCGATCAGAACTTGAACCTATTGTACTAAAGGATATGAATATACGGTTTGAACATTACAAATAACTGTTTTTATAACCTTACTGGAATACAGAAAGATTTTATTTCTCCTGAAACCGCAAAGTACTGTGGATAGTTGGTTTGTAACTTTTATATTGCTCCTTCACCATGCTTACAAGCATTAATAATTGTATCGGCCTCGTCAAGACGTTCACTAATATTAGTCGTTGCATAAGTCTTGGCAGTAAATTTGCACATATTTCCAGTGAAAAAGCCTCATTTCAATGCCAATACTTATGCAACTATTAATAGCTACAGGTATTTTAATTTCTATTTTTCCGAGATGTGTAAATACTTTACAAAGATATGATTAGCGCGCTAACTCTGGCCATTCACTGCACTTTTTATTGTAAACACGAGATATAAAGTCTTTAGCTGTAAAGAAATTGTTGGGATAATGCTGTGGCAGAAAGCTTCTTCGGTAGCCTGAAGCAGGAACGGGTGCAATGGCAGAATTGCCAAACGCCCTATGAGGCTCAGCAGGAGGAGTATTGGGCGACATCTCCATGTTATACAATAGCCGTAGGTTGCATTTGGGCTATATGGGTCCAAATGATTATGAACAGCAATTATTGAAAATAACAAAAGCGGCTTAACTGAGTTGTACCGATATGCTTGAGCACGTCATTAATCTAAGTTCAATGCACAGCTAGGTAGGGTATATTCTCTGTAGTGTAAGTAGCGCTTCGGCATCACACCGAAATATATGGGGCTAATAGGTTGGAATAATATGGCGATTCAGTGGTACCCCGGGCATATGCATAAAGCCCGCAAAAAGATTAAAGAGAGCATGCCTCAAATCGATATTGTGATTGAGGTGTTGGATGCTCGCATCCCTTACAGTAGTGAAAATCCTTTGCTGGCTGATCTGCGTGGGAATCGACCCTGCATTAAGTTACTCAACAAAAGTGATTTAGCTGATCCTGTGGTAACTAAACTGTGGCAGCACTATTTTGAACGTGAAAGGGATGTTAAAGCGATTTCAATCGTAGCGGAGAAAAAGGGTGAGGCACGTCAGTTAATCCAAAAGATATCCCATGTAGCCAAGACGATGTTGGGGGAGCGCAATTTTAAATTAAAGCCAGCGCGCATTATGATCGTGGGGATTCCTAATGTAGGTAAGTCTACGCTTATGAATAGTTTGGCTGGTAAGGCGCTGGCAAAGGTGGGTAATGAACCTGCAATAACCAAAGCACAGCAAAATATTCGCCTGGCTGATGGTATTGCACTCTCTGATACGCCGGGCATGCTCTGGCCTAAGGTAGAAGATGAAGACAGTGGTTATCGCCTGGCCGTGACGGGAGCGATCAAAAATACAGCTATTGAGTTTGAAGATGTGGCACTTTATGCGGCAGACTACTTTCTTAAGTACCAGCCTGATGCGATGCTCAAGCGTTATAAACTTAAGCAGTTACCCAAAGATGGCATCACGCTACTTGAAGAGATTGGCCGACGACGCGGTGCACTGCGTACAGGTGGTCATGTTGATCTACACAAAGCATCTGAAGCGCTGTTGAAAGAGTTTCGAGGCGGAATGTTGGGGCGTATTAGTTTGGAAACACCCGAGATGGTGGAGGCCGCCAAGGCGGCACGTGCTGCTGAATCGTTAGCAGCAGAGCTGGGTGTAGTGCAGAAAATAGAACCATCTTAATGCAACCACAAGCTGATCCATTTATTACGCCTGTCTGTCATGAAGAGATAGATATTCTATATCAGGATCAATACCTGCTATTAATTAACAAACCCAGTGGCTTGTTGACGCTTTCAGGTAAACATCCGCTCAATAAAGACTCGGTTCACTTTCGTTTGGTTAGAGATTTCCCTACAGCTACGATGGTTCATCGGCTTGATTTTGGGACCTCTGGTATTTTAGTGGTTGCGCTTAATAAGGAGATTAATGCGTATGTTGGCAAGCAGTTTCAAGCGCGCAGTGTGGTTAAAACTTATATGGCTATTTTATACGGGCATCTTGCTGAAGAGGAAGGTTGTATTGAACTCCCCATTGCAAAAGACAGGCCTAATTTTCCATTGCAAAAAGTCTGTTATGAAACGGGTAAAAAAGCACTGACAAATTACTGTGTCATTGAACGTTTGTCGGAGCCTTTTGCGACTAAAGTAGTGTTTAAGCCTGTATCTGGTCGTACGCATCAACTGCGCATTCATAGCAGTGAAATAGGTCATCCCATTTTAGGTTGTGATTTATATGCTACAGATGAGGCATTCTTTATGGCGAAACGCTTGATGTTGCATGCAAAAAGCATTGAATTTGACCACCCTGTTACCGGGAAAAGAGTTAATGGGGTTAGCCCTTGTCCGTTTTAGCTGCATTCCCCTCAATTCAGTGTGCAAACTGTTTGTAATTTGCTAAAGCATTTAGTTGGTGCGTCATTATGGGCAAGTAGTGCCCTATGCTTTATTATTCATGGCGTATGTGCCTATGTGAGAGATGATGGAATGCAATTATGTAAAAAATTAACGGTATTGATGATATTGAGTTTGCTTATTGTGCCAGAAGCAGTATGGGCAGGGCGGCTTGAAGATATTGCAAACGCAATGGCAGCGGGCGGCGATAAAAAGATTCAGGATCTTATAGAGATAGCCATTACAGGAGGGCTCATTATCCCACTCTTAGGTATGCTCTATTTGGTGACGGAAAAGAAGGGGTTGGCTCGGTTTGCAGGCTTTATTGGGACTGTTGTACTGGGGGCTGCGCTCTTTTTTCTTCATTTTGGCTGAATTGAGATAGGCCTAAATATTCCATAATATGATCTTTAGTAAACCATACTCTCTTCGTGACTACCGATAGCGATCTAAAAAAGATAGCAGAGGCGCTAAGTAAACAAGCATCTGCAATTGGGGCTTCTATTGCTACAGCAGAATCCTGTACGGGTGGCTGGGTTGCTAAAATACTGACGGATATTCCTGGAAGTAGCGCCTGGCTTGATCGTGGGTTTGTGACCTATACCAATGAATCTAAACAGGAGATGCTAGGCGTTCAGGCTGCAACCCTTGAAACCTATGGTGCTGTGAGTGAACAAACGGTGCAAGAGATGGCGTTAGGTGCACTTAATAATAGCAAAGCATCTATTGCGGTAGCGATCAGTGGCATTGCCGGGCCAATGGGGGCCATGCCAGGCAAACCTGTGGGCACGGTCTGTTTTGCCTGGGCGCAAAGGGGGGCTAGTGTGCGGACATGCCGTGAGCAGTTTTTAGGTGATCGGGATCAGGTTCGGCGACAAGCCGTTGCATTCGCACTTAATGGTATTAGTGATTTACTGAGCTGAATCAATGCAGCGATTTTTCTTTGCACTTTGGCCTGATTCTCATTTGCGTAGCCATATTAATCGTCTTGCATGTGAATTGCCGGGGCAAGATGGCAAGCGGCATCACCCGGATGATCTACATCTGACATTAGCATTTCTTGGCTCTGTTACATCAGAACAACGTGCTTGTATTGAGCAGGTTGGTGATGAGATTTGCATGGAACCGTTTACGCTTTATCTTGACCGGATTGATTGTTGGCTACAGCCACGCATCCTTTATTTAGGTGTAAACAAGATACCTGCTCCACTTGCTTTGCTGGTTCAGCAGTTGCAATTGGGGCTGGCTGGCTGTGGGTTTAAACCGGAAAAAAGACCTTTCAAGCCACATGTGACCTTGGTTCGTAAGATGAAGCAGAAACAGGTTTTTAATCTCGATAGCCCGCTTGAATGGCCTGTGCGCGAGTTTGTGCTGGCAGGATCCAGCCTTGGAGAGAGTCCCCCGCGTTATCAGGTGATAAAACGCTGGCCTTTACAGAATCTGTAAATACCTCCACTTTTTCGTTGCCACAGGCTCATGACGTGAGCCTGTGGGTATGTGATAATCCTATTTTTAACAGCATCAGGTGAGCGCGGAAGTTTGCCAGTCATTTTGAGAGGGTTCCTATGGACGAAAATCGAAAAAAAGCACTTAGCGCAGCACTAAGCCAGATTGAAAAGCAGTTTGGTAAAGGCTCTGTTATGCGTATGGGTGATACTGGTGCAATGCGTCAGATTGAGGTTGTCTCCACAGGTTCATTAGAGCTGGATATTGCTCTGGGTGTGGGCGGTGTTCCCCGCGGTCGCGTAATCGAGATCTTTGGGCCTGAATCTTCAGGTAAAACCACGATGACGCTGCATATTGTTGCGGAGGTTCAGAAGCTGGGTGGCACCGCAGCCTTCGTCGATGCTGAGCACGCGCTTGACCCAGGCTATGCAGAGAAGCTGGGGGTCAATATGGATGACCTGCTGGTCTCTCAGCCAGATACAGGCGAGCAGGCACTGGAGATCACCGACATGCTGGTGCGTTCTGGCGCTGTAGATGTGGTGGTGATTGACTCTGTTGCTGCCTTGACTCCCAAGGCCGAAATTGAGGGTGATATGGGCGACTCACACATGGGTCTGCAAGCTAGACTCATGTCGCAGGCTCTGCGTAAATTGACAGCTAACATCCAACGTTCCAACTGCATGGTGATCTTCATCAATCAGATCCGAATGAAGATTGGAGTCATGTTTGGTAGTCCTGAGACCACTACCGGCGGTAATGCACTTAAGTTTTATGCCTCTGTTCGTTTGGATATTCGCCGTATTGGCTCAATCAAACGAGGTGATGAGATTGTTGGTAATGAAACGCGAGTCAAAGTTATCAAAAACAAGGTGGCACCGCCTTTTAAACAAGCCAATTTTGAAATTCTCTATGGGGAAGGCATCTCTCATGAGGGCGAGATTATTGCACTGGGTGTTAAATATGAGCTGATTGATAAGGCGGGTGCTTGGTATAGTTATAACGGTGATCGGATTGGTCAGGGCAAGGAGAATGTCCGCAATTTTCTGAAAGAGCATCCAGATATGGCAGCAGATATTGAAGCAAAGATTCGGGCCGCAGCTTTTCCTAAGATTGAAACTAAGGCTGTTGCAGAAGAGGAAAAGGCCTGACTCAGCCCTCAGAACAGGCATTGATTGAGCAAGCAGCCGTACGGCTGCTTGCCTGTCGGGAGCATTCCCGCGCTGAACTATGGCGCAAATTGCATGCTAAATCGTATGATGAGGAGATGGTAGAAAAGGTACTGGATGATTTGGTTCGGCGATCGCTGTTGAGTGACGAGCGTTTTACCGAGCAGTATCTTTCATCACGGCAAAAACGGGGTTTTGGCCCGCTACGCATCAAGGGCGAGCTGCGTGAACGTGGCATAAATAATGAGTTAATTAGCACTTATTTAAACGATCAAAATGAGTGTTGGATAGAGACTTTACGCCAAACTCATGATAAAAAGTTTGGCATTGAGCCGCCGGATAGCTTGAAAGAGAAGGCTCGCCGAGTCAGATTTTTAGAGTACCGTGGATTTACTGGTGAGCAGATAAGATACCTGTTTCAGAATATTTAACTTAAAAAGATACAACGAACTTCTATGAAAAGCAGTGCTGAACTTAGAGAGACTTTCCTCGATTTCTTCGCCAAAAAAGGGCATGAGATTGTGGCTAGCAGCCCATTGGTACCCCACAATGATCCAACCCTGCTTTTTACCAATGCGGGTATGGTTCAGTTTAAGGATCTGTTTCTGGGGCGAGATAAGCGGCCATATGCTACTGCAGCCAGTTCACAGAGATGTGTCCGTGCCGGTGGCAAGCATAATGATTTAGAAAATGTGGGCTATACCGCGCGTCACCACACCTTTTTTGAGATGCTGGGCAATTTTAGTTTTGGCGACTATTTTAAACGGGAGGCGATTCAGTATGCCTGGGAGTTTTTGACTAAAGAGCTGGCACTACCCGCAGAAAAACTCTGGATCACTGTTTACGAAGATGACGATGAAGCTGCGGATATTTGGCTTAATGAGATTGGTATCAACCCTGATTGCCTTACCCGTCTTGGCGATAAGCCTGGTGGTAAAAAATATGAGAGTGACAATTTTTGGTCAATGGGAGATACCGGTCCTTGTGGCCCCTGTTCAGAGATCTTTTATGATCATGGAGCAGATGTAGCCGGTGGTCCACCCGGTACTCCAGAGGAAGATGGAGACCGCTACATAGAGATCTGGAATCTGGTATTCATGCAGTACAATCGTGATGCAGCGGGCAATATGACCCCATTGCCCAGGCCATCTGTAGACACAGGTATGGGCTTGGAACGCCTGGCCGCTGTGTTGCAGCATGTGCACAATAACTATGAGATTGACCTGTTTAGTAACTTGGTTACTGCGGCTGCTGAAATCACAGGCTGTACTAATAAAGAAGAGAAATCACTACGTGTGATTGCAGACCACATTCGATCCTGCGCTTTTCTGGTGGTCGATGGTGTAACGCCAGGCAATGAAGGACGAGGCTATGTTTTACGGCGCATCATTCGCCGTGCTATTCGTCATGGCTATCGACTGGGCTGTAAAGAGACCTTTTTCTTCCAGCTGGTTGATCCTCTTGTTAAAGAGATGGGGCAGGCTTTTCCAGAGTTGAGCAAGGCCCAATCGCATGTCGAGCGTGTTCTCAAATTAGAAGAAGAGCGCTTTGCTGAAACCCTAGAGCAGGGCATGAGGATTTTGGAACAGGATATCGCCACGCTGGATGGAAAAGAGATCCCTGGCGAGACCGTATTTCGACTCTACGATACCTATGGTTTTCCAACTGATTTAACAGCTGATATTGCACGAGAGCGTGAGCTTACTCTGGATATGGTGGGCTACAAGCGCGAAATGGAGGCTCAAAAAGAGCGAGCCAGAGCTGCCAGTCAGTTTGGTTCGGATCAAACTGTGCAGGTAACGCTTGAGGGAGAGACCGATTTCGTTGGTTATGACCGCTTAAAGGATGAAGTCACTGTGATTGGCCTTTACCAGAAAGGTGAGTCTGTAGATCTCCTAAAAAACGGTGATGCAGGGATGGTTGTTCTAGATCATACACCGTTTTATGCAGAGTCAGGCGGGCAGGTGGGTGATAAAGGCATCATTACAATAGACAATTGCGTGTTTCAAGTTACTGATACCCGCAAGCAGGGTGGAGGCGGCATTGTTGGCCATATTGGCCGAGTGCAAGGCGGCGAGCTGCGTTTAGGGGATACGGTAAATGCTGAGGTAGATGAAGGAACTCGTCAGGCAACTGCGTTGCACCATTCAGCTACACATCTATTGCATGCCGCACTACAGCAAGTTTTAGGTGACCATGTCGCTCAAAAAGGATCGCTGGTTGATGGAGCGCGACTACGTTTCGACTTCTCACATTTTGAGCCAGTAAGCCGTGAGCAGCTACAAGCAATCGAACGAATGGTTAATGACCAAATTCGTAAAAATGACATGATAGAAACCCGGCTTATGTCACTGGAAGATGCAAAGGCATCAGGTGCAATGGCGCTGTTTGGTGAAAAATACGGTGAGCAAGTCCGTGTATTACGAATGGGTGACTTCTCTACAGAGTTATGCGGTGGAACACATGCAAAAGCAGTGGGTGATATTGGATTAATAAAGATTACAGCAGAGACGGGGATTGCCTCAGGTGTGCGCCGTATTGAAGGGGTAGCAGGTGCCCATGCGCTGCAATGGATAAAGGCAGATGAAGATCGACTCTACCGCATTGCGGAGCAGCTAAAGGCATCTCGAGAGGATGTCGATGAGAAGGCGGCGCAATTGGTTGAACGAAACCGTAGTCTTGAAAAAGAGCTGGATCAGTTAAAGGGTAAACTTGCCAGTGCAGCAGGTAGTGATCTTGCAAGCAGTGCGATAGAGATTGGTGGTGTAAAGGTATTGGCTGCAAAATTGGATGGTGTAGATCCAAAATCGTTACGTGACACCATGGATCAACTCAAGAATAAGCTTGGCTCAGCAGTGATCGTATTGGGCGCCGTTAAAGATGGAAAGGTGAGTCTGGTTGCTGGGGTAACCGCTGACCAAACCAATCGCATGAAGGCGGGTGACCTGATTCGAGAAGTTGCAGAAAAAGTAGGCGGTAAAGGTGGCGGACGGCCAGATATGGCGCAGGCTGGAGGTAGTCAGCCAGACGCGCTACCAGAGGCGCTAGCACTGGTAAAAGATTGGGTGAAGGAAAAAGTTGCGGGCTAGTGGTTTTCCGTGTTTAATCAGCGCCCTTTAGTGAAGTTGCATGATATTCAGATAATCTCTTAAATAATTGGTAAGTATGGCGCTAATCGTCAAAAAATTTGGTGGCACCTCGGTTGGAACTGTCGATCGTATTGAGGCAGTGGCGGACAAGCTGCAACAGAGCCGTAAAAATGGTGATGATGTTGTTGTCGTTGTTTCAGCAATGTCAGGAGAGACCAACCGACTGGTTGATCTGGCGCATGCTATCCAAGAGCAACCTACCCCACGTGAATTGGATGTTCTCCTCTCTACGGGTGAGCAGGTGACTATCGCACTTTTGAGTATGGCCTTGGAAAAACGAGGCTGTCCCGCCAGGTCTTATACGGGTGGACAAGTGCACATTCTGACGGACACTGTTCATAATAAAGCCCGTATTAAAGATATTGATGCTGCTCGGGTGCGTGCAGATCTTGATGCAGGTCGTGTGGTTGTGATTGCAGGTTTCCAAGGTGTCGATGAGCATGGCAATATTACCACGCTGGGGCGGGGTGGATCGGATACAACAGCCGTTGCTATGGCTGCTGCCTTAAAAGCAGATGAATGCCAGATCTTTACCGATGTAGATGGTGTCTACACTACAGACCCTCGGGTCGAGCCTCATGCGCGTCGACTAAACAAAATCACCTTTGAAGAGATGCTAGAGATGGCTAGTCTCGGATCAAAGGTACTGCAGATTCGTGCAGTTGAATTTGCAGGAAAATATAACGTACCCCTTCGTGTTCTCTCTAGCTTTGAAGAGGGCGAAGGCACCCTGATCACCTTTGAGGACGAGGGTATGGAAGAAGCAAAAATTTCTGGTATTGCATTTAACCGTGATGAGGCAAAGCTCACTATATTGGGCGTGCCAGATCAACCGGGTATAGCGTATAAAATATTAGGCCCAATTGCAGCGGCTAATATTGAAGTAGATATGATTGTGCAGAATATAGCTGAGGATACGGCTACAGACTTCACTTTTACAGTGCATCGCAATGATTACAAAAGAGCGTTAGCTGTTTTACAGGCCACGGCTAATGAAACAAAGGCACGTGAAGTAAAAGGTGATAACGCTATCGTTAAGATCTCGTTAGTTGGCGTAGGCATGCGATCACATGCAGGTATCGCAAGTACCATGTTTGAAGCGCTGGCCAAAGAAGGGATTAATATTCGTATGATTTCAACATCAGAAATTAAGATTTCTGTAGTAGTTGATGAAAAATACCTTGAGTTAGGTGTGCGCACGCTGCATGAGGCATTTGAATTGGCTGAAAAAAAACCGTTTTAGAGACGGAATATTTCCTTTAGAAAAATACGTAGTGCTGGTAGAATCTACCCCGCCTTACATTAGGTGATTTTAACCACATATGTGAAAGGCTTGGTTGGCAGCGTTCTCTTCCATTGGGCAGATAGGAAATCGCTCCCCCATATTGGGTGGGACGTTGTTTGGATCTTAGGATCAAGGCAGGGAGATGTAAGATGTTGATATTAACTCGCCGTGTTGGCGAAACACTGATGATTGGTGATGAAGTAACCGTAACGGTGCTAGGAGTTAAAGGCAATCAGGTACGAATTGGGATTAACGCCCCACGAGACGTATCGGTACACCGGGAAGAGATCTATGAAAGGATCAAACGGGAACAGGCAGAAACACCAATGGATGGTGCAGAAGGATAATGCACATAACGGGGTTCTGAAAAGAATCCCGTTAATTATTAATAGTCTGAATTACTAAAAGTATTTTTATTGATCAGAAATCCACCCCACAATGCTGTAGGATAAGGCTCAGAATAGAGAGCTTTCTTGTCTGAGTTAGAGGTTCATTAGGGGATAAGTTACAGTTGGAGAGATGGCCGAGTGGCTGAAGGCGCTCCCCTGCTAAGGGAGTATGGGTTAATAGCCCATCGAGGGTTCGAATCCCTCTCTCTCCGCCATACATTTGGTTGGCAAGAGAAGTAATAGCAATATTTGCATGGAGCGTTTTCCATGCAAATATTTTCATTGACAACATAGGAGCGTATCAGCACAATGCGCCCCTCAGTTAAGCGCCCGTAGCTCAGCTGGATAGAGTACCTGGCTACGAACCAGGGGGTCGGAGGTTCGAATCCTTCCGGGCGCGCCATTTCTTTAAAATCAGCAAGTTAGAGGCAATTTATTGCAGCAGACCTGCTGATTGAATTTTCCCCTCCAATATTTGTATTTTAATACAATCAATGGCTTAGCTTATGATTAGAGCGCCTGGTGAATAACCAGGTGCTCTACCAGTGCTATATAGTGGGGAATGGTAATTTGTCCCCTACAGCAGTGGACTATTTTGATGGGTTTGCCAATTCATGAGGGTCAGCTTGGTTGCTATTCCAACAGGGTCCCAGCGTCCTCTTCTCTGTACCTCATTGAGCGGTAGCCAGCTTATCGTTTCTTAAGTATAGAAGTTCAATATTAATGTAATTAATAACACGCACTTTGTGCTTGCTGTGCTGTGTCCTGTTGTTACTGGGAGAATGCCCCCTATAAGATAGAGCGGAAAAGTTCTCCAAGAATAAGCCTCCAGGAGCTAAGAATGCCTATCCCAGCCTACCAAACCTTGATGCGCCCTCTGCTTGAACAGTTGGCAGATGATTGGCTTGAGGCATTCTTAATATTCTAGAAGAAATATAAGTGCATCTGACTAATGGCAAGTAGACCCTGTTCTAGAGAAGCTGTGTAGGCATGGAGTGTTTCTGTGCTTGCTTTAAACTAATTCAGGTGCGGGCATATATATTGTTCAATAATGCTTAGGCACTTAACTCCTACGATCTAAGTTGAGTAAGAGATAGAGGTTTTTTGTTTGAAGCTATGCCCAGTAGGGTTTGAAACGCGGCCATGGGTGTCTGGCGTCGATTGAAGCGGAAGACATGCTCATCAAGGT
>JAJFJN010000112.1 GCA_021773975.1 Gammaproteobacteria bacterium
TCGCCCTATTTTTTTGTTCGACCTCGTTGGTTTTTACACCGTATGGGCGGTGAATCAAATAGTGAAGCATTGACGCGTAACCTGGAGAGGATATGACCCTGTTGACCGGCGATAGTACGCATGGGTTTGAATAAGCCATCATTTCCAAACCAACTGTCCGTGACGACCAATATAGGGGAGCCACGAAACGCTTCTGATACGTTGCACAGCATCTCAATGGCCTGCTCGAACTTAGTTTGGAAGGGTAACGTTTTGCCATCAACTTTGACGTTCCCAGCATCAATGTCTTTTTTCATATGATAGAAGCGAAAGGCTAAAGGTAAACATGCCCAGCGGCCTTTCCTTTGACGACCTTTAACAAACCGATAGCACGGCTAATCCACTCTAAGCTGTTTTTACCTGCAAAAACAGCTTAGAGTGGATTAGCCGTGAACAACACGCCGCAACTATTGAATCAAGAAGGGTCTCATAACATTATTTCCGTTTAATGCTTACGAATAGTTAATACAGTGAATTAAGCCTTTTTCACAGACAAGGAACAATCACAACTTAAGGCCTCAAGCTTTGCACAAATTGGGCAACCACATCAATTTCAGCATCTGTCAGATTAGCTGCAACAGCCTGCATTACCCCACCGGGGTCTGTCGTTCGTTTCTTTGCGCGATAATCCTTCAGCGCCTTTCCAACGTAGAAGGCATGTTGACTGGCAATATTGGGGAAATCAGCACCCGGATTACCGTAACCCTCCAACCCATGACAACTACCGCATGCAGTCACGCCTTTGTCAGGAATACCAGCAAAATAGATCTGCTTTCCTTGCTCTGCTTTTACAGGGTCAACTGCACCTGCTGAGCGTTTCTCAGACGCAAAATAGGCGGCTAGATCAACAACAGCCTTATCGTCTAAAGGCAACGCCATAGCAGACATCATGGGGTCATATCGCACACCTGCCTTAAACGCTTTTAGTTGTCTCGTTATGTAGTTTGAATGCTGACCTGCCAACTTTGGCCACATAGGATTCAGACTATTTCCCGCAGGCCCATGGCAAGCCAAACATCCCGCAGCCCGTGCTTTTCCCGCAGCAACATCGCCCGCAGCCTGCACGCTTCCAACGCTTACTACACCCACAACAGCCAGCACTGCAATCAAGTTTTTTTTCATAAAATCCACCTGTTTTTTTGGGAAACAGTCCAAAGACAATCTATATCTTTTTCACATCACCAGAAACTGAAAAACGACATTTGTCTTAGTGTAATAGGTAGAATTGCATATTTACACACAAAAATACACCAACATAATAGTTGGTTATTATTTGGCAACATATGCAAAGGGAACATAAGAGGGAGAGACGGGCAAAGCTAATTGCTGAGGTTTACTCTGGATTTGGACTCTTTTTGTAAAAATGGCTACTACGATATTTCTGCTGCATACCCGTTAAAAAATTGCGCAAAATCTGATCTTTACATTCACGGTAGTGCTTGTGATCTGCCCTGCGAAAAAAAGCACTTAGTTCATGTTTACTTATGGGCACATTACTGTGACTCATGATCTCCAATATATCTTCAGCTTTCAGATCTAATGCGATTTTTAGTTTTCTAAAGATAATATTATTCGATAAACGTTTCTCTGGCTTGGGCTGCTCCCCCTCCTTTTTTCCACGTCGATCATTAATCAAACCATTAAGGAAAATAGCCAGCTGGGTGTCACCGCAATTTTGATAAGCAGGATCATCCTCTTGCTTCAACCAATCGCTGATCTGCTCACGCGTGACCTCACAATCAGCCAATGCAAACAGCGCAATCATTTTTGTATCATTAAAATCGAAGGTATAGCGGATACGGCGCAAGACATCATTGTTGGTCATAGGTATGCTCTACTTGGGTTGCAGAATTAATTTGAATTTTAGTGCTTAAGGAAATAGGACCTAACCAGACCATCGCCCTCTCTTCGTGACCAGGCCAGGTAACCCTTGGATTTCATAATATCAATCCCTGGAGCAGGCAGAAATGATGTGGTCAGCTCAATAATATCACCACTATTCACACCTTTTGCTTCCAGCATAATGGCAACCAAGGACTTGCCATCTTTAGCATTTACTTTTTTCTCATCAACAGCGAACACAATCTTATCCGTCGAGAACCACTCTGGCGGCTCACCAAAGTAATTCTGATCACTGTAACAATCGGCACTCTGCGGTAGACCCACGGCCTCTCTTAACCTACCAATCAATATATCAAGCGGGATGCCACCCACAGATGAGATATTTTCAATTGTCGCAACCCTGGCAACCGTCTTTCTCAGAATAGGATTCTTCAGTTTTTTAAACGGTGGAGCCATGCCAATCAAGACATCCTCCAGTTGAGGGTAAGCCTCTAACAGAGCATGGACAGTTACTGATGGGGTGATATCAAGTGTGGGTTGTGGCACTTTATTTTCTCTCGATAGCTTACAACGTTACTCTTTATCTAAAGAGCTTATGCTATCAAATGAATTAATGTTTTTTGGCAGTTTCTTTTCTTCAGATACCAGTCTACGCTCAACTTTTTTTGCATCTTCTTCTGGCGGAAGCAGCTCAGGCCTTATATCCCGCTTTCCAAGCAAATCTCTTACATCTCGATTATTATTAATATGCTCTTTTGTAATCTCTTGCTCTGAGGTTAGATCATCACGTTTAATATTAAAGTTAGTGATTTCATTAGCAAAGTCTTTAGCCTTGATCGTAATCATCGGAAGAAAATCAGCTAAAGCCCTATTATCGGGCATACCCATCCTGTGCTTCATGTCTTTAGTTGTTAAACCGCCAAAGAGAGCTGTATCTCCTTTACTTCGTATACGCCCAAAACTTCTTTGATCGCCAACTCGCTCAAAGATAATACCTGATAGCTCTTTCTCTGATGCGGTCAGTCGCTTTCTCGCATCAAGACGCTCTACTTCAGCAATGCGTTTTTCTATTAACTCTTGTTTTCTGGTTTGTAGTGCAAAATATGTTTGAGCAAATGCAATCTGATCTTTGGATGAATCACCATTTTGAGCAATCAAGTAACAAGCATATCGAGTAAGAGCCACATCACCTATTGGCCTTTGCGACCCAGACCCTAACGCAACCATTTTCCTGACATCAAGAAAATGGTCTGACACTTCGTATCCTGCTGTTCCGCAGGCTATTTTTCCTTTTTCGATAACATTAGAGAAATTATCCCATTTTGCATAACCAAGGAGTTTTTGAAGATCTCTGGCCAACCAAAACTCTACTCCTGTTTCTTCCTCTAATTGAACAATTTGCTCAAAATCAGAATGCAATTTGGTAATCACCTCCTTTTTCATTATGCAAATCCCATTATCAATATAACTAGCATGCCCTCATCACGAACACTTAGAATCACCACAGTTCAAGCAGGTCAAACAGCCATCCATTTGAATCATTGCTTTGGTGCTGCACTTTTTACAGAGCTGTGCGCCATCAGGAAATTCACTGTTGTGCTCTTCGTCTTTCATCTGGATGGAAGACTCAAACTGCGCGCGTTTATCATCCAGTATTTTCTGTTGATGCTCGCTGGGGGCTTCTTCTTTAATCATGCCAATCATGACCAGATGACAGTAGATGACATCGCCAATCTCGGCCACCAGTGAGGGCATAAATTTGCCACCTTTTTTGAAGTAACCGCCACTGGGGTCAAATACCGAACGCAGCTCTTCCACCAAAAAGGTGACATCGCCACCCTTACGAAAAACGGCAGAGATAATACGGGTCAATGCCACAATCCACTGAAAGTGATCCATGTTTTTGGAGTTAATGAACACCTCAAACGGCCGCCGCACTTCATGTGGTGTGCCTTGGTTCAGGATGATGTCATTAATCGTCACATAGAGCGCATGGTCAGAGAGTGGTGTTGTGATCTTATAGGTAGACCCAAACAGCATCTCAGGCCGGGCAACCTTTTCATGCATCTGTACGATATTGCTTTCCTGCTCTCGGGCTTGCTCCTGCTCCGCCTTTGCCTTCTTTGCCTCTTCCGTAATAACCGTGTAAGACGCAATTTTCTGATCGATTTTAATAGCCATTGTCATAACCTTGTTAGCGCGCAATACATGTCGCTTTAGAATTTTCCGTAGTACCCTTCTTTCAGGGCATCAAAGAGATTGGCGGCGGTGTGTGTCTCGCCGTCGTACTCAATATCATCATTGCCTTTTACCGTCACGGTTGAGCCATCAGCCAGCGTGAAACAGTAGGTGGTATTTTCCAGATCTTTCTCTTTTACCAATACCCCTTGGAATGCCTCTGGGTTGAAGCGGAAGGTAGTACAACCTTTCAGCCCCTGCTCATAGGCATAGAGATAGATGTCTTTGAACTCCTCGTAGGGGTAATCGGTTGGCACATTGGCCGTTTTTGAGATGGATGAGTCGATCCACTTCTGCGCAGCTGCCTGCACATCAACATGCTGTTTGGGGGTTACCTCATCAGCTGAGATGAAATAGTCTGGCAGCTGCTCACTTTCGTTTTCAGAGTACGGCATTGCATTGGCATTAACCTGATCACGGTAAGCCAGCAACTCATAGCTGAAGACATCAACCTTCTCTTTGCTCTTTTTACCTTCACGAATGATATTACGTGCGTAGTGGTGAGCAAAACTTGGCTCAATACCATTACTGGCATTGTTGGCCAACGACAGTGAGATAGTGCCAGTAGGCGCAATAGAGCTGTGGTGACTAAAGCGACTACCCACCTCTGATAGCGCTTCAACCAGCGCTGGATCTTCTTGCGCCAGTTGCTGCATGTAGCGGCTGTATTTAGAGAAAAGCACACGACCTTTCAGCTCATCACCTATCTTCCAGCCATCGACTGCCATCTCTGGACGCCGAACTAACATCTCCGGAGTAACAATAAAATCTTCATCCATGATCGGTGCTGCGCCCTTCTCTTTAGCCAATTCCAGGCCGGCTTTCCAGCCTTCCAGCGCCAGTGTTTTTGTGATTTTGTCTGTAAATTCCAGCGATTTGTCTGAGCCATATTTCATGCACAACATGGTCATGGCTGAACCCAGTCCGAGATAACCCATACCATGGCGACGTTTACGTACAATCTCATCACGCTGCGCTTGTAACGGCAGACCATTGATCTCTACCACGTTGTCCAGCATGCGGGTAAAGACTGAGATCACCGCACCAAAACCTTCCCAATCAAAGGAAGCTTCTGCAGTAAAGGGATGGCACACAAATTTTGTCAGGTTGATAGAGCCTAACAGGCAAGCACCATAGGGTGGCAGTGGCTGCTCACCACAAGGGTTGGTGGCGCGTACATTCTCGCAGAACCAATTGTTATTCATCTCATTGACCTTGTCGATCAGGATGAAACCAGGCTCAGCATAATCATAGGTGGACCCCATGATCATGTCCCACAGACGGCGAGCGCGAACGGTTTTATAAATCTTGCAGGCAGCCAGACCGGTTTCACCAACGATGTAGTCGTTAGTATCTGGCCACTCCCGCCACACAACCTGCTCGGGGTTGCCCAGATCCAGCTTATCGTCTTCCACCTCTTTCTCGGTGACGGGGAAAGCCAGATTCCAGTTGCTGTCGTGTTTGACTGCCTCCATGAACTCTTCAGTAATCAGTAGCGAGAGGTTGAATTGGCGCAGGCGGCCATCCTCACGCTTGGCGCGGATAAACTCCATTACGTCGGGATGCCCGATATCAAAGGTCGCCATCTGCGCACCACGACGACCACCCGCTGATGAGACGGTAAAACACATCTTGTCATAGATATCCATGAAGGAGAGCGGCCCAGAGGTATAGGCACCTGCGCCACTCACATAGGCTCCCTGGGGTCGTAGGGTTGAAAACTCATAGCCAATGCCACAACCCGCCTTCAATGTGAGCCCCGCCTCATGCACCTTGCCAAGGATGTCATTCATCGAATCCTTCACCATACCGGAGACGGTACAGTTGATCGTAGAGGTGGCGGGTTTGTAGGCCTGCGCTCCGGCATTAGAGGTGATACGCCCAGCGGGGATAGCGCCATGGCGTAGCGCCCAAAGAAAGCGCTCTTCCCATTCACGCTGATTCTCTGCACCCTCTTCGATCTCAGCCAATGCCCTGGCTACCCGAGCATAGGTCGCATCAACATCTGCATCTACCGCATCGCCATCCTTGGTTTTGAGGCGGTATTTAGTATTCCAGATATCCTGGGAGGCTGCCTGCAGCGGAATATCAATCGTCACCGCTGATGGCACAGCTTTAAGATGCGCTGTCTTCATTTTTTAAAACCCCAATCAAGTCAAGTTAGCTATAGCAAACCACCCTATTCCTCTTCTTATTTTGATGAGTTCAGGGCCGTTGTTAGAAAATAAATTGGGTGTTGAAAGACACCCGGCAGCCAAAGTAATACTGCCAATAGCTAGGAGTAGACTTGAAAGGGCTAAATATCAATAACTTAAAAGAAGCCAGCCCTACATGTTGTGTTTTTTATCGCCTATCCAGATGCGCAAACACTACATCTTGTGTTTGGAGGGAGAAGAGTATGCCTATAGAAAACAGCTGTCAAGTGACCCAAAATAGGCCAATTTTGCAAGAAAAACCAGTCACGACAAAGGTATAGTGGCAAATTCTCAGCTATTAAATAAAGAAATTTTTTTCAAAAAAATCACCTGTTTTTTAGTGAGGGTCACAACCACGGGGCACAAGTATAAAAAGCGAAAAAAAGCCAGGGGAAATTACAAAAAAAGCTCAGGGCGGATCACCCTGAGCTTGGAGAGAATATTTAATCAACAATATCTTCAAATAGAACACTGGAGAGATAACGCTCACCTGAGTCAGGCATAATCACCACAATCGTCTTGCCTTCAAATTCAGGCTGCTTTGACAAACGTGCGGCAACTGCAGCCGCTGCACCACAGGAAATACCAGAGAGAATGCCCTCTTCGGTCGCCAGACGGCGAGCAAACTCAATGGCCTCTTCATTCTCGACCTGCTCAACCCGATCAACCAGCGATAAATCAAGTGCCTCAGGAATAAAGCCTGCGCCAATCCCTTGGATCTTGTGCGGCCCTGGGGTTAGCTCTTCTCCTGCCTTTGCCTGAGTCATAACCGGGCTGGCTGTCGGCTCTACTGCAACCGTGAGGATATCTTTACCACAGGTGTTTTTAATATAACGTGAAATCCCCGTGATAGTGCCACCGGTTCCAACACCTGAGATCAGCACATCAATCTTGCCATCCGTAGCATCCCAAATCTCAGGACCCGTGGTCTTCTCATGGATAGCCGGATTGGCCGGATTCGTAAACTGCTGCGGCATATAGTAATGATCAGGGTCTTGCGCCACAATCTCTTCTGCCTTGGCAATAGCGCCGCCCATACCTTTAGCACCTTCACTCAATACCAGGTTAGCACCCAGCGCCTTCAGGACTTTACGACGCTCTAAACTCATCGTATCAGGCATCACCAGGGTAATATCATAACCACGAGAGGCGCAAACAAAAGCCAACGCAATACCCGTATTACCACTGGTTGGCTCAACCACAGCCATGCCCGATTTGAGTAGACCCTGCTTTTCAGCTTCCCAAATCATCGCCGCACCAATTCGGCACTTCACAGAGTAGGCTGGATTACGCCCTTCAATCTTAGCCAGTACCAGCGCCTTATCAGCATCAACCACCTTATTCAGTTTAATTAATGGGGTGTTACCAATGGAGAGTGAGTTATCTTCAAAATAGTTCATGCGATATTTTCCTTACCTAATTTGATCCAAAACAAATGGCGTGGGTTGGCGATATTCAACCTTTTTTCACTTAATTTCAATACCGCTGTTATCTCTCATCTGAATAGCCACATCCATGGCATAGCTGTTTTTTAGTCTTTACTTGCCAAATAACAAATTCAGCGATCATTCAAAGATAGCAAACACCAAATGATGACACAACAACATTGTTGATTTGGTATTGACATACTGGTTTTTGTAGTCAAAAATACGTATAAGTTTTTTAAATCATTCTCTAAATCATCATTTACTTACGCTTATAGGAAACCGCCGTTATGAAAAAACTAATTCATGCCTCTTTAATCACACTTGCCTTTACATCAGCTGCTTGCAATGCAAACCCATCAACCGAGATAGAAGCTGTTTCTCAAAACAAACCTACCTATGCCTGCAACCTAATGTTGGAGCGGGGCTCGATGATGTTCTGCGGAAACGAAGCAATGGCAAGCACCTATGCCAAAGCAGCAATTTCTGAGCTGGCTTATATCGACAAGAGTTCTTATGCATGCAACACAATGGCTGCACGTGGTTCAGAGATGTTCTGCCAACAAAAGAAGGCTGAAACTTTTACTCACGCAAGCAATAACTAAAACAGGTAAAACTCACTACCACCCCTGTTTGGGTGGTAGTGAGAAATTACGCATTCTAAAGGGACACGCTACCCAGGCTGACCATCTGGTCGGGGACGCATTAGAATAGGGGCATAAATTACGCAGAAAATCAGGAAGCTTACCAACCACAAACCACCTGATATAAATAGCCATATATTGTACTGCCCCGGCGCAACGATTGGCATCAGTACACGCACAAAAGCCCCCACATTAAGCAGTATAAAAGCGATATTGATAGGCTTCGCCGTCACCAGCGCGCGGCCACTATGACCCAGTGCAACGCGCGACATCATACCCATAGTAAAGATACCTACCATGCCATAGGTAAAGGCATGAGTAGCCAGATTGGGCGCAACCCACTCCAATGCACTCATCGCTTGTAGAACAAAGCTGGCAATCATCCAAAAATAAGCGGTATAGAGCACCCATACAATAGGGTATGCCCAAATTCGGCGGTCGTACCAACCTTTCACCCGAATAATATGTACAACTGCCAATGCTGCAGCCATCAGACCCGATAGCCAGGAGGCCGGAGCCAGTACATCAGCTATCAGCAGACCGAACAGAAATATTACCGCCAGATTTTCAATATCATCTCGACTAACTGGCATCACACCGGGTACACCCGTACGGGTAAAGAAAGGCATGATCCGACCCGTGATAATAACCAGCAGCCACAGGATCAGATAACGCATCATGCCGGTGCCTGCCACAGCTGACCCCGTAGCCACACCCAATGCCTGTAGATGCACCAGCAGATTAGCCAGCGTAGCCAGTGCCAATACCAGCAAGAAAACCCGATTGGCCTTTGATTCTGCTTCCATCAACGGATAACGCAAAGCAAGTGCCAGCATGGGCAGAAAAGCGAGATCAACCGCCGCAATCAAACCATCAGGCACAGGAAAAAAGGGCAGGATACGCCCCATCAACCAAAGTCCTACCAGGGCTGCCAACGGCTTACCTGTAATGGTATTAATGCCTGTCCAATTGCGCACAGCCGTCAATAAAAAACCTGCAATGATGGCTGTGGTAAAACCAAACAGCATCTCATGACTGTGCCAACCCATCGGGCCATAATAGCTGTTGGCCGGCATGTGGCCACCCAAAAAACAGAGCCAGATAGCAAGCGAAAAAACTCCGGCCAAACCAGCACACAGAAAGAAAGGGCGAAAGCCCAAAGCAAAAGGGGTGTAACCTTTGGTCATATTTTTAGACTCTTACAAAATTTGGGGGTTAAAACAGATTGCAGTGATAATCCTGCATCACACATCAACAAAACCAAGGAGGGAAATTTACAGAGCCTGAAGATGCCTGACAATGCACAAGATCAATTTCTTACCCAGACTCACTTATTCAACCTAACAACATTGCAGCGACAATCACGAAGCCTATTTGAACTACTGATAGGATCAAAATCACTCTCGCTTATTAGATTACTGTAGTTTCCACAGCCATCTTGCCACCAACCGTACTGACTACAGACAACATCATCCGCAAGACTTTTATTAAACTTTGCCCTGGCCTGAATTGCCCCTCTGCTTGTCTCAACTACTATCCACTCATTGTCTTTAATATCACGAGCAGCCGCAGTTTGTGGGCTGATTTCAACCAGTGGTTCCGGCATACGCCTACGCAATGAAGAGATCTGACGATGTTGGCTATGGCAGTAACCCACCCATTTTGCAGAAATAAGCCGCAGGGGATAATCACGGTTATCAGGCGCTTGATTATCAAACCGCGGGACAGGCGCATAACCACTGCTTCGGAAGCGCTCAGAGAATATCTCCAGTTTTTTGCTGGGCGTTGCAAAGCCCTGCTGCTGATATTTTCGATAACTTGTTTTTAATGGCAGTGATACTCCCTCTGGCTTTGATTTCAGCTCATCTATTGTCAGCCCTGTGGGTTTAATCATCTGTTGCAGAGCAGCATCCATATCCCCATCAAAAAAATGCTGGCCAAGCCCCAATCGCTTAGCAAGTTCAAAGACAATCCAACTATCGCTACGCGATTCACCCAGAGGCGGAATTACCGCAGAGCGAAGCTGAACCAGTGACTCGGCTTGCTGTGATATTTGAAAACCAGGGTATAAGCCAGGGCGCTCCCATGGCGAGGCCACTGGCAGAACAATATCTGCATAATTTGCAGTGGGGTTAAGAAACATATCTGCATGCACATAGAAATCCAGCTGCTTCAGTGCCTCACCCGCATCATCGGCATTCGGCTTGGTGAGCAGTGAGTTACCACCAAAACTGACCCATGCTTTCGTACGATATGGCACTCCATCAACCACGCTTTTATAGAGATCATAAGATGTAACCCAGCCCATCATACCTGGACCAAGTGGCCGTTCCTGTAGCCCTAATGTCTTTGCTCGCTGCGCTTCTGTTAACAGCTCCAAACCAAACAGATTGGCAACTGGAGGCTTAGTAAAATAGACGTTGCCACCCGGCGCATCAATATAACCGGTTAACGCATAGAGCAACGAAATAGCACGCCCTGTTTGGGTTGCTTGACTCTGTTGCGCTGTACCCGTCCAGGTGAAATAACTGACTGCCCCAGACTCATGCAGTAGACGAGCAGTGTCTTTAATTTGCTGCGCGGGAATATCCGTCAGCTCTTCTGCTCTGTTAGGTGTGTATTGACTGCACTCATCAGCATAGAGCTGAAATGCCGTTTTGCAGGAGACTACACCTCTATCAGTCTCTATCTCAAATCTTCCAAACAGAGCAAGATCACGCTGCTCTGCTTGGTATTGGCCTATCTGGGGATCGTAGATAACAATCTTTTGCTGAGCAGCATCCCATGCCAGATAGGCGTGCACTGCATAATCACCCTCAAGATCATCCGTCGTTAAAAGTGCTTCCGTATCTTCACAAACCAGCAGCGGAGCATTGCTCCAATTGCGAATAAATTGCTCATCAAACCAGCCATTACTGATCAATTGATGCGCCAATGCCATCGCTAATAAGCCATCGGTGGCCGGTCGCACACGCAGCCACTCATCAGCACGTTGAGCCAGACCTGCCTGGCGTGGATCGACCACAATGAGTTTTGCACCCCGCTTTAACGCACGGGCTATAGATTCAGCCTGCGCCAACCAACTGGTGGCTGGATTGAATCCCCATAACAGAATGCAGTCACTCTTCTCATATTCTGGCATTCCAATTGAGTTGCCAAAGGTATAGTTTGGCGCAAAATCTTTATGCCAGTTGCAGTTCTCAGTGGCAAAAACAGTATTGGGGCTGCCAAACGCATGAGCGAGCCGATTGATCCAAACAAAGCTATCGGAGATACCCGTACCACTGGGCGTTGTCACCCCAAAAGCAACGGCTTCTGAACCTAAAGTTTTGGCTGTCTGTTGCAGTTTTTCTACGATGATATCGAAGGCTTCATCCCAAGAGATGGCTTGCCAACCTGGGTTAATACTCTCTTTAGGATTAGTGCGTTTTAGCGGGGTAAGAATGCGCTCTTGGCTATACACCAGCTCAGGAGCTGCCTTGCCTTTTATGCAGAGTGACTTTCCAGTGGGGTGTTCAGGAAGAGGTTCGACAGATTCCAAAACCCCATCTTTAACAACTGAAATGCAACCACATCTTGAAATGCATAACGCACAATAGCCTGGGATTCGCTCTTCCATCAATTGATTCTATGCTTCAATAGCATGCTTGGCATATAGCGTTCTAAACAAACGTCCATCACCATCACACTATCCCTCTTAATAACTTGAGACCTTTGCACGAAGATAAGATTTTCGACGCTGCTATCGTGGAAAGATCGCTTCGTGCAAAGGTCTCAACTTACTGCTTTATTTTCGACCACTCCTGCCTTATCTCTTTCAATCGTTTTCTATAGGCATCAGCATCGCCATAGTCAACAAACTGCTCTGTTAAATAATGTGGGTCAGGTGTGCGCTGGGCATGCTTTATTGGGCACCAATATTTTTCTGTTCGCGCACTAATTTCGCGCAGATACTCAATCAACCCATTAACATAACCACAATAGATACAATGCACCTTTTCAATAGCATTTAAATAGACAAGGTGCTGGCGATCAACAATGAAATAGTCTGCCCGCTTAACACGTGGGATTTTGTACAAACGGAAACAAATTTGCTGATAAAACATTACCGCTACATCCAACACAACAAACAGTATCAACAAACTATAGATAAGCGGAACTGTCACCACATGACGCATGCGGGCATGGCGAAGATATGCCCAAATACCTGTTCGATGCTGTAGCTGCAAGGTTTTTATACCCTGCTCAAAACGCACCTTGCCCTGCTCTAAGGTATATTGAAAAAGCTTTCGCTTCTCATCAAGCAGGCGATCAACCTCCTCTTCCACCTCTGCTTGCAACGCATGCAAACGATCAAGCACATCATCTAACGTGGATTTCGGCATCTATATTCCTAATCAGGCAGAGAGAAACAGGAACAAGCTATTCTGCTCACAAAAGATAACACCAGGCTCAAATCAGCCTTTCATTTTTCGCTATTACTCAAAAATCAGCATTTATTTAGATGCAACAACCGCATTAGCCAACGCAGCAAACTCATCCAAGGTTAGGCGTTCAGCTCGAATAACGGGGTCTATTCCAAGCGCTTGCATTGCATCAGCATCAATCAACTCACGCAAGCTATTACGGAGTGTTTTGCGCCGCTGAGCAAAGGCCTGTGTGACCACTTGGCTAAACACCGCATAATCATCAATCTGCACAACAGGCTTAGGGTGCGGTTGCAGGCGGACAAAGGCCGAAGAGACCTTGGGGGCAGGCTTGAACGCCCCTGGGCCAATATCAAATAACGGCATCACATCACATTTCAGCTGCAACATGACAGACAACCGCCCATAAGCCTTACTACCCGCCTCTGCTGCCATTCGATCAACCACCTCTTTTTGCAGCATAAAGTGCATATCCTGAATACAATCAAGCTGATCGAGGAGATGAAACAGGATGGGAGTAGATATATTGTAAGGCAGGTTGCCAATAACCCGTAAAGATTGACCCTCTTCAACTAGCTGGTGAAAATCGAATTTCAATGCATCAGCACAGTGGATTTGCAGCTCACCCAAATCGCCACACATCCGCGCCAGCGGCACAATCAGATCACGATCCAACTCAACGGCATCCAAACGCCCCGCCACCTTCAGCAGTTCTTTGGTAATAGCCCCCTGACCCGGGCCAATCTCTACCAACCGCTGCCCAGGTGAAGGGGCAACAGCGCTAACAATACGGCGGATTACGCCAGGGTCGTGTAAAAAATTTTGCCCGAACCTTTTCCTAGCCTTATGAGTCAATGAGTTATCCTATAATTAATCAAATATTTCAATACGTTATAACGCGCCAGGTGGAAAATGTCCAAGGAAACCACACAGTTAGGTATTAGTGGGATGTGATTACAACTCGCATCGATATTCGCATCGGTACATTCTTGATGAGAAATTGATTGCTGGGTAGATGATATCACCTGACGCATTATCAACTTAGATATCAAAAATATTGCAGATTCTCCATTTCTTACATATAGTCTAGTTAAGAGAACTCTTAGAGAACTTTTATGCTAACCGGCCGCCAGCAAACTACTTACCAGTTCATTCGTGATTACCACCTTAGACATGGTTATGCACCCAAGCTGACTGAAATTGCTGACGGTATTGGTATCAGTTCCAAAGGAGTGGTGCATCGCTACCTCAAAGCAATAGCTGATGAAGGTTTAATTAGCTTGCTCCCTGGTCGACATAGAGGCATCCACCTAACTGAAAACAGTCTGGAAAGCCATGCAACAGAACTAGTTCTTCCACTGCTCGGCAAGATTGCTGCGGGACAACCCATCGAGGCCATCCCAAATCACGATACATTTAATCTAACCGCTTTCTTCATGGGTCCCAACCGCTTTGTACTCAAGGTACAAGGTGATTCCATGATAGAAGCCGGTATTCTTGATGGTGACATGGTCATCATTGAGCAGCGGAACCACGCAAAAGGTGGTGACATTGTTGTCGCCCTAATCGATAACGATGAGGCAACGCTGAAGTACCTTCAGCAAAACAAAGACGGAACAGTTACACTGCTTCCCGCCAATCAAACAATGCAGCCAATGAACTATTTGGCAGAGCGCGTACAGATTCAGGGCGTGACCGTGGGACAAATGCGTTCCTACGAAATAGGTAAACATAAGCATACAATGGACAGGTAGCCAGGATGCAGGAATCAGAACACTATAAAGGCAGGGAACACAGCGGCATCAAACATTTCCTGCTCGAAAGCTATCTCGAAAGACTATTCATGATAGTTGGCCAACATGAAAGGCGAATATGCTACATCGATTGCTTTTCAGGCCCTTGGAAAGAAGCTGACAAAAATCTATCTGGCACATCAATCACACTTTCCTTGGATGTTATGCGCAAATGTCGCAACAGCCTCCAAGAACGTGGAAAGTCTGTTGAGTTTCGAGCCTTGTTCATTGAGAAGGGGAAACAGTCCTACAAGAAGCTTGATGCCTATCTTAAAGAGACTCAACTGGATGGCATCACAACTGAGGCCATGAATGGTGAGTTCCATAACTTACGTAGCGAGATACTGAGTTGGTGTGGCTCCAGGGATTTTGCATTCTTCTTTATTGACCCAAAAGGCTGGAAGAATGCTATTGAGATGCCCATACTAATGCCTTTATTGCAACGCCATCGATCTGAATACCTGATCAATTTCATGTATGACTTCCTGCTCCGTACTCATACTCAAAAACCTTTTCAAGAAGACATGCAAGCAATATTTGGTGAGATTCCTGATACATCAGGTATGTCTCCCAAGGAAAGGGAAGACCACCTGATACAGCTATATCGCGACGGCCTAAAATCCATTCCGGCTAACAGTGCTGGCAGGCTGCGATCAGCCTATGTGAGCATACTAGATCCTGTTAAAGACAGGACAAAATATCACCTTGTCTATCTTACGCACCATCCACTGGGGATCGTAAAATTTATGGATGCCTCAGAAAAAATGGATATTGTACAAAAACAAGTCCGGGCCGAGACAAAACAAAACCGGCGAATCGAGGCCACAGGACAGCATGAACTCTTCCCGGCTGAAATCGATCCTGCAATCGGTGAGGACACTATTGATATCAAAGTGGTAAAAGACTACTGGATGGATAAACTTTCCGACACACCACGAATATTTCAGACTGAAGATCTGGCAGACATGCTGGAAGAAACAAATTGGTTTGAAACCAATCTGCAGCAGGCTTTCAAGGAGCTGGCAGATGAAGGCAAGGTAGCAAATCTTGATGCCCCCATACCCAATAGGCGCTCAAAGAAACCCGTACACTTCAAAGAAAATGAGCGATTACAGAGAATCTGACCATGACCACACAATCCACTATTGAATGGACAGAACAGACCTGGAACCCGGTTACCGGATGCACCAAGGTATCTTCGGGGTGCAAGCATTGTTATGCCGAAACAATGGCCCGGCGGCTTGAGGCCATGGGAGTGAGGGGTTACGAAAATGGCTTTGGACTTACACTATTACCCGAGCGATTAAATGAGCCGCTGAGACGCAGAAAACCAACGATATACTTTGTCAATTCAATGAGCGACCTCTTTCACGAAGAGGTGCCTGATAATTTTATCCAGCAGACTTTTGAAGTAATCAAGCAAACACCACAGCATACCTATCAGATACTGACCAAGCGGGCAGAAAGGCTATCTGAATTCTTCCAATCATACGAAGCACCAAAGAACGCTTGGCTCGGTGTGTCTGTAGAAAACAGAGAAGATGGGCTGCCAAGAATTGATGAACTGCGAAATATTCCGGCACATATCCGCTTCTTGTCTGTGGAACCACTGCTTGAAGACCTGGGAAAGATCAACCTGCACGGTATTCATTGGGTCATTGTTGGTGGTGAGTCAGGCCCGAAAGCCCGCCCGATGAAAAAAGAATGGGCAATCAATGTTCAGCGCCAGTGTGAACAGCAAAACGTGGCTTTCTTCTTCAAACAATGGGGCGGTTGGGGAGCTGACGGAA
Organism: Gammaproteobacteria bacterium; assembly: GCA_021773975.1. Classification (GTDB taxonomy): domain Bacteria; phylum Pseudomonadota; class Gammaproteobacteria; order Chromatiales; family Chromatiaceae; genus WFXD01. Next base: position 16,393 of record JAJFJN010000112.1, read on the forward strand.
GGAAACGAGCAAAGAAGCAAAATGGCAGGCTGCTCATGGGAAAAACATGGGATGAAATGCCAGCATTAGTATCAGGCCAGCAAAATGGGTAACACTCTATTTGGATCAATGGGGTCATGGATCAATGGGGAAAAGGGGTCAAAACCCTTTGTTTTCGTAGGGGCACGGTGCATGCACCCTTGTTGGTTTGGCACATCGCTTTGTGTGGATCACAGATGATTATCACTGGCGGTGGCTGTATCAATAGGGCGCATGTGGTGGTGTATCCATGGTGTGTTCAATGTTTGAATCTCTTGGGGGGTTCTATTCCCGCTGCTTGCGGCGTTTAGATCAAGAGATCAGTTAATACCCCGTCCGCTTGCGGCGGTGATATTTATTTGATGGATGCCTGGGATAGCCAAATCCACCTGATCTACAACCGCACAAAATCCCTCCCGTAGGGGCGCGTTGCACGCGCCCTTGTTGGTCTGGCACAAGATCACAGGTTATCACTGATGGTCTGGCTGGCTTTACTTCAGTATCTATTTGATTGACGGAATTGCATGTCGCCAGCCTTTACCGCCACCGCAGACCCAGGCTGGGCAGATGCCATCGGTTGGGTCAAGGTCGTTATCCAGTTCATATTTATCGGACAGTCCATCTCTGTCAGTATCTTCTTTAGTGGGGTCAGTGCCTTTTTGATGTTCCTGGAGATTGGTGAGGCCATCGCCATCCTGATCCAATGCAGCATCAGAGGGGTTAAGTGGATCAAGAAAGGCGTGTTGGTTTTCATAGCTATCCGGTATGCCGTCATTGTCATCATCCAGATCCAGGAAATCGAGGGTTCTGTCACTATCAGTATCCGTATAGGCAAAGGATAAAGGTGGCACACTGCTTACACCAGAATATTCATTTCCCCAACAGGTGATTCTATAGATATCCAAGGCGCAGGTATGGGCATACCCCGCTGTTATCTGAAGTGCCTTTTCTAAACCCGCTGGAACCGTGCTTTGATCTGCCCAATCCGCCCCCCAACAAGTTATGCCATTATCGTCAAGGGCGCACGTATGCATGACGCCCGCTGTTATCTGGCGGGGGTTAACCAAACTTGGCGGGGGTGTGCTTTGACCAATATAGAGCCCTGTCCAAGGGTCAGAATTACCGCCCCAGCAGGTCACGCCGTTATCATCAAGCGCGCAGGTATGCATTGCTCCGGCTGTGATTTGACGAGGATTGGTCAGCCCGGCTGGAGCCATGCTTTGACCGATATACCCTCCCCACCAATCAGAATTACTCCCCCAACAGGTTACGCCGTTATCATCTAAGGCACACGTATGATTGTATCCAGTCGTGACCTGGCGAGGGTTGACTAAACCCGTAGGCACAGTGCTTTGACCTGCCCAATTTGCGCCCCAACAGGTTACTCCGTTGTTATCTATGGCACAGGTATGCCCGCCACCTGCGGCTATTTGCCAGGGATTGACTAAGCCACTAGGCACAGTGCTTTCACCGCTCCAATCACTTCCCCAACAGGATATTCCGTTGTCATCTAAGGCGCAGGTATGCATAGAACCTGCGGCCAATTGACGGGGATTGACCAAACCAGCTGGAACGTTGTTTTCGCCATACCAATTCCTAGCACCCCAGCAGACTACCCCGCTGCTAGTCAAGGCACAGGTACGCTCTCCACCTGCCGCCACCTGGTAACCTGAATAAAAATAGGTATCATCGGTCGTTACACTAAACGCCACGGCTTGTTGGCCCGTATATTCTGCGCCGTTTAAGTCAAATGCCCGTATCAGGGCAGTGTAGGTGTGAATGCCTGCGGATGTGCCGTACGGAATACGCAGGTGTGCCTTTAAGATTTGCCCTGATCCGTTCAGGGTGCTGGGGGCGAGCAATCCATAGTTGGGTGAGGTGCTGGGATAGACATCAGGTTGATCAACTACATTGGCGCCGGAGGCTTGACCAAGTCTCTCCATATCTGTAATTGCAAAGCCGGCAGGGAAAAAAACCTCCACCGCGCCCACTGCATTGCCATGGGTATTTAGGGAGATCAAAATTTCAACCGGCTGACCAGATGTTCCAGTTCCGTCACTGGCGCTAAATTCTGGCAACGCTCTTAAGGCATTCGCATTACCACTGCTTGCCAGCAATACGGCAGCCCACTTTAGGGCATTGATCAGTTTGGCTTTATTAATCATGGTCTTTTTTCCCATCTGCAATTTCACTAGGGCGTGATTGTTTTGCATCTGAACAGTTGCGTTTTATTAAAAATGCGCTTAAATGGCGGTAAGTTTGAAGTCAAGATCCACATAAAGACCACGCCCTACTGCCTGCCCTTTTGTTGAGCGGGCCATATATTTCCCAGGGATTTCAAATCGGCTTTGGCGTTGGTTCCATATGATTTTTTTACTGCTGACATCGCGCCCGGTTATTACATCTTTGATGCTTGCGCCAGCAAATCGCGCATCGGAATTAGTTAGATTTACCTCAGTCTGTTTGGCTGTTATTACCAGTGTCTGCAAATTATCTCGGTAGAGATGCAATGTCAGGTTATTGATTCTGGCTTTACCTTTGGCTATTGAGAGCATTTCAAAATCATCATGTAGTGAGCGCAAAGCCTCCCCCATGGTTAAACGTTCATCGGCGCTACGGGTTGATGGCGTAATACGGCGCGGGGTCAGGCCTGCGTTAATGTGCCAATGAACATATTGAGAAACGGCGCGGGGTCAGGCCTGCGTTAATGTGCCAATGAACATATTGAGGACAATAGGGGACAGACCACATTTTTTACGACATCACATGAAACCAACACAAATAACCGTGGTCTGCCCCCAGGGCAAACGCATGAAATTTAAGCTGCCATCAATAGTTTAGCCAGATAGCCTTCA
>JAJFJN010000113.1 GCA_021773975.1 Gammaproteobacteria bacterium
TACTGCGGAAAAGCCATTTCGGCCAGATTTTCCGATCAAATTCGTTAAATATGCCCAATATTCGCCTCATTTGATCAAAAAATCTGACTCAAAATGGCTTTCCCTCGCTACGGTTTCTATTCTCGGACAGCCTCCTAGGCAGCCACCTCCCTCATAAGTCCATAGCTAAACAATTCCAGCAGCTGCAACTTTACGAGGCAAACTGGTAATCCAGCATACTCTTTTACCAATGGTGTTTGATGCGAGCATATAAGGAAGGAAAAGCCTTATATGCTTCCCCATTGACGCAATGCTTAGGTAGAATGCCCAACCCCTCTGCCTGCGGATACCTCATGACCACATACGATTTTTTTGCCACTACCCCAAAGAATATGGAATCTCTCTTAGCTGATGAGCTTCGAGAGCTAGGAGCAGAAAATGTGACCGAAACACGGGCAGGTGCAAATTTTACGGGGACTCTAGCCAGTGCTTACAGAGTCTGCCTCTGGTCTCGCATTGCCAATAGGGTATTACTGGTACTGGATCGTTTTCCAGCCGCTGATCCAGATGCTCTCTACCAGGGGGTTATGAATATTCCGTGGGAGACACACTTCAGCCCCACTGAAACCTTTGCCGTAGAGCTTAATACCTCGCAGTCACAAATCACTCATAGCCATTACGGAGCACTGAAAGTCAAAGATGCGATTGTCGATCAATTCCGTGAACGCACCAATAGTCGTCCCTCAATTGATACTGAGCAACCAGACATCCAGATCAACGTCTATCTGCGACGTGATGAGGCCACACTCTGCCTGGATCTATCAGGTGACTCTTTACATAAGCGTGGTTACCGTGAAGCAGGAGTTACGGCACCTTTAAAAGAAAACCTGGCCGCAGCTATTCTTATGCGTGCTGGCTGGCCTGAGATTGCTAAAAATGGCGGGGCACTGGTCGACCCCATGTGTGGTTCAGGCACCCTGCCAATTGAAGCAACATTAATTGCAGCTGATATTGCTCCAGGCCTACTGCGTTATCATTGGGGGTTTTTAGGCTGGAAAAAACATGATGCTACCACCTGGAAAGCACTGCTGGATGAAGCTCATACTCGCAAAGCTGAGGGGTTAAAAAGCCTACCTTCTATTCAAGGTTCTGACAGCAATCCCTCTGCTGTACGAGCAGCTCAAACCAATGTAGAACGTGCGAAACTGGCTGATTTTATACGGATTGAACATCTGGAACTGGAACAATGCAGAGCTATCGATGCTGACAAATCTGGCCTAGTCGTGATCAACCCTCCCTATGGCGAACGCCTGGGAGCTGAGTCCAATCTGGATGATCTCTATTTTCGAATAGGTCAGTTACTAAAAGAGCATTTTTTAGGATGGCGTGCATCCTTGATCACCGGCAATCCTGAGCTTGGCAAAAAACTTGGCCTACGCGCTACACGCAAACACAGTCTTTATAATGGTCGTCTTGAATGCAAACTACTGCATTTTGATATTCAGCCTGAACTCTTCAGCTCAAAGCAATATACCCCTACCCCGTTACCTGCGGAGAAGCTCAGCGAAGGGGCGACCATGTTTGCCAACAGACTGAAAAAAAATCTTAAGCATTTACGACGTTGGGCCAAACGTGAAAATATTTTTTGTTATCGACTTTATGGAGCCGATCTTCCCGAATATGCCATTGCAGTAGACCTCTATCAGGGAGATAAAACCTGGGTACATGTGCAAGAATATGAAGCCCCTAAAAATGTTGACCAACAAAATGCACAGCGACGAGTTCGCGAGGCACTGAGTGTCATACTGGATGTGCTAGAAATACCTGAAGATCAACTCTATTTAAAAGTACGTCGCCAGCAGAAAGGGACAGCACAATATGAGCAGCTAGCCACTAACAAAAATTACTATGAAGTGTATGAAGGCGACTGCCGCTTTTGGGTTAATTTTGAAGACTACCTGGATACAGGCCTCTTTCTTGACCATCGCATCACTCGTAGCAAACTAGCAGAGCTTGCTAAAGGAAAGCACTTTTTAAATCTATTTGCCTATACTGGCGCCGGGACTGTTTACGCTGCCAAAGGGGGAGCAAAATCCACACTGACTGTAGATATGTCCAACACCTACCTGCAATGGGCCAGGCGCAATCTAATACTAAATGGATTTGATAGCGAACATCACCAGACTGAACAGGCCAACTGCCTGGAGTGGTTAGATCTAGCGGCAAATCAAAATAAAAAATATGGGCTTATTTTTCTTGACCCTCCCAGCTTCTCATCATCAAAACGCATGGAAGGTACATTTGATGTATTACGAGATCATGTCGCACTGATTAAAAAAACAGTACAACTTTTGGAGCCTGATGGCATATTGATTTTTTCTAATAACCTGCGCCGTTTTAAAATGGACAGAGAAGCACTGCCCGGACTCCAAATCAAAGACATTAGCAAATCAACATTACCGATGGATTTTGAGCGCACACCACGCATCCATAATTGCTGGGAGATTCAGCTGCAAAAAAATTAATTTTCAGCCTGCAAATCAGAAAGATACCGAAATAGCAGCCTGGCTGATTTAGGCGGCTTATTAGCTTCGTTCTCTTTTCTGGCATTACGGATCAGCTGGCGCAGATATTGTCGATTAATATCTTGAAACAGGGCAGCCAACTCCTCTAGCAAATTAGCATCACCTGCAATAAGTGCATCACGCCACCGTTCGACCTGATGGAGCACCTGCACTTCAGCTCTATGTGGTTTAGCAAGCTCTTCCAACTCTCGCTGAAGAACAGCATCATCTTCATCACGTAGCAGCACACCAATATGCTGTATTTGTCGACGCAAAGCCTCTCGCTTAAATCCTTTTGCAGCAATTACAGCCTCATACACCCGATCTGACAGTGATAATTTTCTTAGATTTCCCTCTGTCAACTCAATCAGGCTCTTACCTAAATCGCGTAGCGCTTGCATATCTCGCTTAATTTGGGATTTACTTTTTCGTTCTTCAGTATCTATTTTCATCATATTAAAAGGCAGGGATAATTGCTGGAAAAGACTTTCGTATTTCAATTCCAACATGTAAAGTGATATTCATTCGCATTTAGGGGTGTCATTATAGCGTCTATATTCTAGCCCAAAAAAAACTTAGGTCAGACATAAAATCAATTATAACACCTGCCTTTAATTTCATAAGAAAACATGCCAATACAAAATAATAGCCAGGAAGTTGTAGCACCCGATAGCCACTCCCTTCTGCGGGGTAGCAACCGCCTGCATATTGCACTTGTCGGAATGCCAAACAGTGGCAAGAGCACACTGTTTAATGCCGTTTCAAGTACATCCATTCAAACTGGAGAGCTAACAGGTACTAATAAAGCTTACGGTGAATCTATCATCCAGATTGGTTTCGATGAAGCAAGCCTTATCGACCTACCAAGCATCAATTCACTGCAACACTTGCAAGCTGATGATCAAGTCACCTTAAAATATTTACTGTGGGGCGATAAACGCCCTCCTGTCTCTATACATGAATCAACTGAGCCACCTGCCCCCTTTGCTCCTCCAGAAGTCATCATCCAAGTTGCTGATGCGACGGCTTTGGAACGCCATTTAGAGCTAACACTTGAGCTATGCCAGCTTGGGCGGCCTGTTGTACTGGCACTCAACATGATGGATGAAGCAGGACACAAAGGTCTGCACATCAACACCAACAAACTAAGCAAACGGCTTGGCATTCCTGTTGTACCTCTCGTTGCTTTACGTGGGCACGGCATCTCAGCACTTTTTGCTGCTGCAGCTGGAACCGTGCGCGCACAAACATGCCCGCTGCCACAACCACCCAGCCCGCATATTCGTGACAGTCTAAAACCTCTATCAGATACCTTAAACCGCGCTGAATTACATGAAGCTTTCCGTATTCCACATACATTTCTTGTAATGCAACTGGCAGCTAAAAGCAGCTATTTTCAGCAAGAGATGCAGCAGCACTTTCCTGAATTACTACCCGAACTAGATCAGTTAAGAAGTGATGCTGCACTCACACTACCTCGCCCACTCGATCAAGAGCTACATGCCGATTCTCACTATCAGGCTGCAAGCCTGTTTGAAGCAGCAACCCGTCTGGGTGCACCCCATGAAGGGCATGGCTGGCGCTATTGGCTTGATGAGTTATTTCTACATCCTCAGTGGGGGTTGCTTGGTAGCCTAACTGTCTTTGCTGCCGTGCTATTTGTGGTGTTTGAAGTAAGCACCTGGCTTGATACCATGACTGCCGCCAGACTAATCGACTGGGCAGCAGAGTGGCAACCTGAATCTCTTTTAGGAATAGTGGGACATGCCGTGATTGATGGCATGATCGGCCTGGTCGGCATCGTCATACCTTTTATGCTACCACTGGTATTGTTATTGGTTTTTCTGGAAGAGACCGGTGTTATGCATCGCATTGCCTTTGTTGTCGATCGAGGCTTTCACCGCATCGGGCTGCACGGAGAGGTCGCAGTACAAATGTTACTTGGGCTGGGCTGTAATGTGCCTGCCATCTCTGCTGCTGCAAAAAACAGTAGCGGCCGTGAACGACTCATTGCTTCTGTTCTGATTACCTTCGTTCCCTGCTCCGCACGCTCAGCCATAATTCTTGCACTGGGTGGCAAATATCTGGGCGGGCTTGGTGTCTTTGCAATCTTCATGCTGACCATCATTGTGATTGCGCTTATGGGGAATCTACTAACCCGTCTCTACCCACACAGTGGTCCAGGTCAAGTGCAAGAAATCCCACCCTATGCTCTGCCCTCCTGGCATACGCTGTTGCATAAAACCTGGGCGCAGACCAGCGATATACTAACCATTGTCACCCCGCTGTTAGTCGGAGGCAGTGTGGTGCTAGCCTTACTCAGTTATATGGGTGCAGATAGCATCATCAACACCCTGTTTACACCCATTACAGGATGGTGGTTAGGCTTACCTATCGTACTTGGTGTGCCTATCTTATTTGGCGTCCTACGCAAAGAGCTGTCACTGTTAATGATCTATCAGGCGCTGGGGACATTTGAGGTCAGCACCCATCTTGATTGGATACAAATCACTACCTTTTTGGTATTCCTGACTTTTTATGTACCCTGCGTATCAACCTTTGCCGTCATGCTAAAAACCCTTGGCCATAAAAAGGCCTGGTTATCTGTTTTATTATCAGTAAGTGCCGCACTACTAATCAGCGGGATTGTTCGATTGCTACTAGAAGGTGTAAATTATTTTCAGATTTAATCCAAGGTAAATGACATGTCTAACGAGATAGATCTCGAGCTATTCAAGAACCGACTGCTTCAACAACAAAAGGAACTACTTGAGTTTGTAGAGACAGGTAATGATGCTGCAAAAACTGTTGAACTTGATCAAACCCGAGTGGGGCGTTTATCCCGAATGGATGCCCTACAAGGGCAAGCCATGTCTCTTGAAATAAAACGACGACGACAGATTGAGTTACAAAAAATCACTGCGGCTCTGCGTAGAATCAAAGACGGAGATTACGGTTACTGCAACGCCTGCGATGAAGAGATAGCCATTAAACGGCTTGAAATTAACCCCGCTACTGCTCAGTGCATTAGCTGTGCTGAAAAAGCAGAACAAGACTAAGCCAGTACAACTAAGCTGTACTAAACTTCAGACCAGCAGATCAAGTCTACGGATCTAGAGCCTTTTAAATTAAATTTTGAATTGCGTTACAAGCCCCTGAAGTTCATCTGCCATTGTTGCCAAACTCTGATTTGCGACCGCAATCTGCTCTGATGCCGCAACATTGTGTGATGCCTTATCATTTATATTTATAATATTTCGATTCATCTCTTCCGATACTATACGCTGCTCTTTTGCTGCATTAGCAATCTGAACACTCATATCATTAATATGCCCAACAGCTGTAGCAATTGCAGCAAGAGAGGCGCCTGCTGAGGTCACCTGCTCAACAGCGGCCTGTGCCTGTTCCCGACTCTGCCCCATCATCTTAACGGCTTGTTTAGAACCCGATTGAAGCTTCTCAATCATCTGATTAATCTCTTCAGTAGACTGCTGTGTCCGACTGGCCAATGTGCGCACCTCATCTGCCACAACCGCAAAACCACGTCCCTGGTCGCCTGCCCGAGCTGCCTCAATAGCTGCATTCAGTGCCAACAGGTTAGTCTGCTCTGCAATACTTTTAATCACGTCTAACACTGTACTGATACTGTCACTATCTTGCTCTACCTGTTGAATGGCACCTGCTGCACTATCAATTTGACCAGAAAGCTGTTGCATCGCATCAATCGCATGACCAACAACCTGTTCACCACTTGAGGTTTCACTATGTGCCTGTTTTGCGGCCTCTGCTGTATTAGAGATGTTACCTGCCACCTCCTGCACAGTAGCTGTCATCTCATTCATGGCAATAGCCACCTGATCTGTTTCTGATTGCTGCTGCTCAATATTAGATTTAGTCTCCATTGCAATCACAGACATCTCTTCCATTGCTGATGTTAGCTCTACAGATGTGCCTGTGATTTTGGACATGACTGTCAGTAGTCGGTTACGCATAGAGAGCAACCCCTGCATCAACTCACCAATCTCATCGCCACGGGTAACGTTAATTACAGAAGTTAAATCTCCTTCTGCCACACGCTGTAACTCAGCCACAACCTTTGGCAGCTGATTTAAAGCCTGAGACATGATGAAGTAGACTGCGCCAATACCCAATAAAATAACAGATGCACCAATACTCACATTTAAGAGAGTTGAAGCTACCAACTCCTGCTGTACAAAAAGTGAAGCTGCTGTCCGCTCTTCTACATCGGAAAGAAAGCTGTCCACTTCTTGTGCCATCTTTGCAGCCACTTCATCAAATTGTGCCATCATCTGGTTGCCACCAGCTGGACCCTCATCAACATATGCCTGTGCCATTTTTTTTCCGACCGCATAATAAGCATTAAAGGTCGGCACCATGGCTTGATATTGCGCTGCATGCTCTTGATCCAGTGCCTTAAGTTCATCAACCAGCACCCTAAATGCCTTGGCATTATTTTCGGCTTCATCAAAACCATCGTTCAGCCCATCACGCCCCCGTGTGGCACTAATGTCAGTCAACCACTGTTGCGCCTGAACAACAGCTAATTTCAGCTCATGTGCCTTGTTAAGGGTAGGGAATTCTTTACTATTGAGTTGAGTCGTCTGGTCTGCAATAACGCGACTATTGGCAATAATGACACCGCTTTCTATCAGCACAACCAGCGCTAAAAAAACAGATAGAATAAGAAAACGTGTACCTAGCTTTACATTGTTTAATGCGTTCATTCTGGCTTTCTCTCCAATTCTCTTTCCTCTAAACCAACATTTTCATCGCACGCACATGACATTTGCCATAAAAACAACCCTCAATCAACCTATCGGCAGATTGAATTTAATTCTTGAATTTTTCTATTGAATCGGCTCTATAGCCAAGTATAGAAGCTAATAAGAAAATAACTCCTGAATATATGGCTGTAGAAACACTTAGAGAGCAGATCAGCTCTCCGGTGCATATCCCTTGCGCAAGGTATTCTCAGTCACTGTTCGTGGCTCAAGAAACTGGTGCAGATAATCCGGTCCACCCGCCTTGGTTCCCATACCACTGAGCTTAAATCCGCCAAACGGCTGATGACCAACACGTGCACCGGTGATTTTGCGATTGAGGTAAAGATTGCCCACCTGAAACCCAACTTTTGCCTGCTCCAGATGTTTTGGACTACGTGAGTAGACACCACCCGTCAGCGCATAACGTGTGCCATTGGCTAACATCAGGGCTTGATCAAAATCTGCCGCATTCATCACAGCCAACACGGGTCCAAAGATCTCTTCTGTTGCCAATGGGGAGCCAGGTGATACATCTGTAAATATGGTTGGACCGATAAAATAGCCATCACCCAGATGAGTACAATCCATCTCCAGCGCCAGCTTGGCATCTTTCTTTCCCTGGGCAATCATCTGCTGCATTCGGTCATGGGCAGTCGCCTCTATCACCGGCCCCATAAAGGTCCCCGGCTCCTCTGGGTTACCAACACGTAGACAGCGGGCAGCCGTTACCAGGCGCTCAATAAAGAATTCATTCTCTTTACCGACCAATATGACACGAGAGCAGGCACTGCATTTCTGGCCGGAAAACCCAAATGCAGAGGCAAGCACACCCCGTACGGCATCATCTGGATCAGCATCCTGATCAACAATAATGGCATTCTTACCACCCATCTCTGCTATGACATGTTTAACATGCTGCTGCCCCGGCACGAGTTGAGCCGCCAGTTGGGCAATACGCATACCCACATCCTGCGAACCGGTAAAGGCTATAAAATGAACGCGAGGGTGCTGCACCAGGTACTCACCCACCGCTCTGCCAGGACCCGGCAGAAAATTAACCACACCCGCTGGCAGCCCTAGTTTATGCAGCAGTTGAACAAAAAGCGCGGCAACAACCGGGGTTTGGGATGAAGGTTTTAAAATAACCGTATTGCCGGTAACAATCGCTGCCGACAGCATGCCCACAAGAATGGCCAACGGAAAGTTCCAGGGTGGAATAATCACCCCCACACCACGAGGACGATAAAACATCGCATTCAATTCACCCGGCAGATCAAAGCGACTGGGCGGGGAGAGCCGCTCTGCCTGCTGAGCGTAGTACTCCAGAAAATCGATAGCCTCGGTAATATCACCATCGGCTTCTGCCCAGGGCTTACCTGCTTCAAAGACCTCAATGGCAGCAAAATAGTCACGCTGTTGGCGCAGTGCCTCTGCGGCTTTGCGGAGATAATCTGCCCGCTCCACTGTTGGCAACATTGACCAATCCTGAAAAGCAGCTTCAGCTGCATTTTGTGCAGCCTCTGCCTCTGCCTCTCCCGCTGATGCCACTTGCCCGACCACCTCGTCAGGACGAGCGGGATTAACAGAGACAATCACCTGCCCAGCCTCTCTCTCCTCTCCTCCAATAATCAGCGGATAGATACGACCCAGTTCAGAACGCACCTGCTCAATAGCCTTGGCAAAGCCTTGTCGTTCATTGGGATCTACAAATCGATAAACCGGTTCACTGCAAAAACCCGTTTCAGCGGGTTCATCATCTGCATCCTCAATCACCAGTGGAGGACAAAGCAGCTCATCATCCGCTTGTTGTTCCGCATCCATCATGCGGGAAAAGGATTGGCTGGATGAGTTCTCCAGCAGTCGCCGAACCAGATAAGCCATACCCGGCAACAATTCGCCAAAAGGGGTATAGACACGCATGCGATGGCCCATCGCCGCGATGGCATCCGCCAGATCCTGCCCCATGCCATACAGCACTTGAAACTCAAACTGCCCCGGCTCAATGCCATGCTGTCCTGCCACTGCCATGGTCACCGCCATACTGCGCAGATTATGGGTGGCGACTGCGGCTTCCAGGTGTGGATGATTGCTCATCAAAAGGTTCAAACAGCGCTCATAGTTAACATCCGTTTGGGCCTTGTGTCGCCAAACTGGCACCGGCCACTCTTCACGCCCAGCTACAATGCACTCCTGATCCCAATAGGCTCCGCGTACCAGACGTACCGTAACGGGCGTTCCGCGCTCTTTTGCCCAATCAGCCAGCTGGGCTAAATCCTGCTCTGTATCTTTTAGATAGGCCTGTAGCGCAATACCGATATCTGCCCAGTCTCGAAATGCCTCTTCCATCAGGATTGTTTTAAAGGCACCTAGGATGACATCCTTAAAGTCATAGTGCTCCATATCAACAGTAATGAAGACACCTTTCTCTCTGGCCTTGAGTAATAATGGACGTAATCGGGTCGCAATAGCTTCCACCCCGCCATCAAAATCTCTGGGGGTAATCTGGGAGTAGAGCGAAGAGAGTTTGACCGAGAGATTCAGGCGCGGTGCAGCACGCCCGCTGATTTTGTCCAGAATATTCTTATGTGCCCACCCTGCCAGTTCAGGCACCAGACTATCCAACAGATCAAGATATCGCTGTAGATACTCATCAGCCTCGGCCTCTGATACAGACTCTTCACCCAATAGATCCAGGCTACAGCAGAGTCCACGTTGGCGCAGTCCAGTGACTGTTTTTAAGACCTCTTGCGCAGTTGCACCACCTAGAAACCGCTTCCCCATCATCGCTACAGATTTCCGGACAGCTCCTGCAATCAGAGGAGCACCTAGCTTGCCGGAACCCAGCTTTAGCCCCCATTTTGCTATGCCTGGCAGTGGAAAATTCTGAGCAGGAAAATACTCCTGCAGATGCGCCACCAGCTCTTGGTCATTTTTCAAAGTAGGCAATACATCAATAAAACGCAGCGCATTTACCCTAAAGGCATCATCCCCCATAAATTGTTGCAGCAATTGATCCAGCCAAGAGGCTTTAGCACCACGTGACAATTCAGCAGCATGAATTGCGCTTAATAGCACTCTTCCTTTTTCGAGCACAAGCGCATCCAGCTCTTCTGAAGCCAGTCTGTTTATTGTTTTTGAATCGCCATCCATACTATGCTCTCATCATCTATTTACGCATATACTAAGCATATCAGTAACAACATCAGCCATTGCTGATGTTTTGAAATATGTCGCTGTGTATTGCAACTCACAACGATTGCATTCAGCGCCGGATTATAAAACACCAGTGGATTATGAAAAGGGGCTTAACAAATGTCTGGAATTGGTTTGCCGCAACAGAGGACATGCTTTGGCTCAAGTTCCGCCGTATGGTCATTCTTCTTCTTTTGGGGTTCCTTACGGCCTTTACTGTTATCACCCTTGTAATAAGTCGCAATACTAAGCAGCTGGGTTCTCATCACAATAAACCAGATCATTTGGATCTGACAACTTAAAAGATCTTGATTAGTACTATACCTCAATTATACATAGCTATATTTCAGATCTGACGGCATTTCTAATCATCTGGCTTTGAGTCCACTTTATATTGATTTCTTCCACTCTCTTTAGCTAGGTATAGAGCGCTATCTGCAGCTTCAATAAGTATATTTTCTTTAGCATCCCCCTTAGGCTCCATAATAGAAACACCAGCGCTTATTGTTACATAATCAGCTGCTGACGAGAATTCGTGCTTTATATTCAAACTCTCTATACTTGCACAAAGCTTTCCTGCAATTTCTTTTGCACCATCCAAAGCAGTTCCAGGTAAAACTACAGCAAATTCCTCACCACCATATCGTGCAACAAAATCTGCTGGCCTGCTTACTGTATCATTAAGTTTTAACGCTACTTTTTTTAAGCAATCATCACCACCTTGATGTCCATAATTATCGTTATATAATTTGAAGTGGTCTATATCTATCAATACTAACGAGATGGATGTACCTTCTCTGATCGCGCGCACCCACTCCTTTTGCAATAACTCATCAAAGCTACGTCTATTAAGAATATCAGTTAAACCATCGTATGCTGACAAACGGGCTAATTTTGCGTTGTTCCTTTCTAACTCTTCCTGCAACCTTTTTAATTCAACAATAGCTTCATCTCTCTGCTTATGAGCAAGATAACTACGAGAATGTGCATGTATTCGTGCGATCAATTCAATTTTGTCTGGTATTTTTACTAAGTAATCACTTGCACCCCGTTCAAATGCATCTTTTTTTATTTCTGGATCTTCCTTTGTCGATAAAACAATAACAGGAATTGCTTTTGTTTTTTTATTTTCCTTGTATTGACTTAACAATGTCATACCGTCTATGTCTGGCATAACAAGATCCTGAAGTATAACTGTGGGGCAGGATTCAATAGCCATACTAACTGCATCATCAGAATCTCTACAATATTGATATACAATATCATCCTGGTCAGCCAACATACGACGAATTGCCTCAGCAACAATCGGCTGGTCATCAACTAGCAATACCCGGCTTTTTTGCATCGCTATCAATGGTTCAGCATCATCTGAATTTGCATTATCTTTTATCATTGTTTTATCCTATAAAATAACTAACAATATAGTTCAATTAATTTGTTCGCTATTTTTTCAATCGGCAATATATCAACAGCAGCATTAAGCTTTGCGGCGGCTCTTGGCATCCCATAAACAGCAGATGTCTTCTTGTCCTGTGCCACGGTATAAAACCCCTGCTCTCGGCAATCCAACAAACCTTGAGCTCCATCTCTTCCCATTCCCGTTAACAACATTGCTGTAATATCACCTTTCCAATGCTTTATTGCACTTTGAAAAAACACATCAACGGATGGACGGTATACAAGCTCTATTGGATCCTTTGTATATTCAAGCTGCTGTGAGCTGTTTATTACCAAATGCTCGCTAGTCCCTCCTAAAAAAACAACACCACCACGTGGAAGATCATGGTTATTTGCAATCTTAACCTCTAAAGAACATTGCATATTAAGCCAATCCCCCATTTCACGTGAGAATAATTCATCAATATGTTGAATAACTACAATAGGCACTGAAAAATCAGATGGTAAGCAACTTAAGATTTCCTGCAATGCCTGGGGGCCACCTGCTGAGCATCCAATAGCAATCAGTGGATTTTTTGATCGATGTAAAACACGTGATGAAGCCGTTAATTTTGAAACCAAAGACCTTGGTTTTGGTGGGTTTTTTTCAATAGTAAGCTGAGCAATTGTATCAATTTTTGAAAGCAAAGCTTCTTTTCCTGCTACTATTCCACCTGAAATAATAGTAGGCGTATTTACTGCATCTAAAGCACCAAAACCCATTGCAGAAAACACCTGAGGTGCATATTTATTAATGCTTGCTGATACTATAAGTATCGGACATGGAGAGCCGGCCATAATCAATCTTGTAGCTTCTACTCCCTCCATTACTGGCATAATAAGATCCATTAAAATCAAGTCAGGGGTATCTTTATGGCATAAATCAACTGCTTCTACTCCATTTTTTGCCACCCATATTACTTTGTGCTCGCCTGACTCTTCTATAATTCGACGCAGTCCTTCAGAAACTGATGCGGTATCATCTGCGATTGCAATTCTCATACCATAGATTTCCCAATAAGATCTTCCACTGCTTCACGAAGACTATTATCTTGAAAGCTGCCTTTAGTTAGATACCGATCTGCACCCACATTAAAAATACGTTCCCTATCTTCAACTCTGTCTTTATATGAAACAACAATAATAGGTATTTTTTTGTAATTTTCTTTAGATTTTATTTTGCAAATAAGCTCAAAACCATCCATACGTGGCATATCAATATCTGAAATTATAAGATCAAAATCATGCTGATGAATCATATGCCAGCCATCCATACCATCAACAGCCACATCTACATCATATCCCACCGCTTCAAGCATATTACGCTCTACTTCACGGACAGTAATTGAATCATCAACAACCAAGATCCTCTTTTTATAAAATGAATTTTTGTTATTTTTTTGCTCATCAATATCGCCAATCATTCCATCTGATATGAGCCTGTTTACAGAACACAATAAATCATCAACATCGAATATCAAAATCGGCAGTCCATTTTCAAGAATAGCCGCGGTGCTAATGTCTTTTAATTTGCCTATTTTTTTAGGTAGCATTTGGATGACTAGATCCTGCTCACCAAAACACTCATCTACCACCAGTCCATAGCATGAGGATCTATCACTTATAATAACTACCGATATCACTTCATTCATTGTGCTCGTTGTATTTAAATTTAGCACTTGAGAAACAGATATTAATCCTATGTTTTTACCATCGATATCGATGAACTGATGTCCATCTACCACTTCTACCCTAGATGATTCTACTGAATGAATGCTATCAATCCGTGCCAATGGAAAAGCATAGGGTTCATCTTCAATTTTAACGAGTAAACTTGGTACAACAGAGAGTGTGAGGGGCAACTGAAGCTGAAAAGTTGTACCCTCACCATATGATGAAAATGTGCGAATAACTCCACCCATCTCACGGACTGCATCTTGAACTACATCAAGCCCTACACCACGACCGGATATTTCAGTAACCTCATCCCTCGTTGAAAAGCTGGGTAAAAAAAGGAATTCTAGCAGCTCTTCATCAGATAGCATTTCTGGCATATCACCGTTTATCATCCCTTTTTTGTAGACTTTTTTTCGTAGCCCTTCAATATCTACACCCTGCCCATCATCAATAACCGTAATAAAAAGCATTCCTGACATATGATATGCAGACAAACGAATCGTGCCAAACGCAGACTTGCCTAACGCCGTTCTAATATCTGGCGATTCAACTCCATGATCAATGGCATTGCGAAGCAAATGATTTAATGGCGCTTCTATTTTTGCCAAGATCTCTCTATCTACAAGTGTGCCTTTGCCTTCTATTTCTAGTTTAACCTCTTTTTCCAGCTTTCTTGAGACATCTCTAACCAGCCGCGGAAACCCTGCAATCCCATCACCAAATGGTTGCATACGGCTTGTTATAACAGCCTGTGAAAGGCGCTTAGAAACACTGATATTCTTCCTTTCAAATGAATCAAGACTGTTAAGTTTGTCGGATATAATAGCCCTGCAGTCAGATGCCTTTAGTTGTGCATCATGAAGCATTTCCTGGATTTTTGGATCAGATGATTCTTCTCTCATTTTTTCAGCAATGAGATCGATAACAGTTACAACCTCAACCTGTTTACGCTTTAGTTTGAGCATTGATTCTGAGAATTTACGCATCCACCTTGATCCTTCAGATGCCTCCCCAGCGAGCCGCATCAAGCGATCTATTTGAACCGAATCAATTCGCAAATTACTTTGTTCTACTACGTTAGTTTTTGGCTCATCATTTATTTCTTCTTGTTGCTTTATTTCTTTAATTGGTAGCGCTTCAACACTATCAACTATATTTTGTGAAGGAGACTTAGCGACCTTTTCTTTGCTTACTACAATTGACGAATCAGATGCAAGAATAGATTTAAGATTAGTTTGAAGATCATCCAAATGAGATTGATTAGAATTAATCCACTCTGGTAACTCATGAGATGCACTTGCAATCTTAGAAATGAGATCCACACTCTTGAGTAAAATATCAATATGAGCAGGGTTAATCGTCAGTTTGTCATTTTGAGCAGCAACAAAACAGTCTTCCATAATATGTGCGATATCAACCACTGGATCCAATCCAACCATCCGTGCAGCACCTTTTATAGAATGAGAGGCTCGCATTAAAGACTCTAAACACTTTGGTGAGGATGGGTCTTGCTCTAAGCTTAATAATCCTTCAGTTAACACCTCTGACTGCTGCTGCTCTTCCATTTGAAAGAGTTCAAGCATTGATAAATCAGCAAATCCTGAATCCCCTGTTTCACTCATGTAAAAGCACCATCAATCAATTCACACAACACATTAAAATCAAGACAACTTACATACTTATCATTCCAATTCACAATCCCTATAACGGCGTTTTTTGAACCTGCTGATGACGTAGCAGGCGGTTCAGATAATTCTGAGCTAGCATAGTGATAGATATCACGTATTTCACTTACAGGAAAAACATATTTTTCATCTGCCCCTGATAACACTATCATTCTTTCATAGATGCCATCTTTTACGCTTACACCAGGTGAAGCTGCTCGATTAACCCCTAAAATATGGCCTATAGATACACATACATGCAGTTCTCTCTGGATAGCGACAAGCCCTTTTATCTGGTCTAGCCTATTGTGTGGTATTGAATGAATGCCTCTCCACTTGATTACCTCATTAAAATACTTTGGTGGCAAACCAAACCATTGATCTCCTAATCTAAATATTACAATTGACTGTAATTTATCATTACCACAGGCTGTCGTTGATATTTTTTCTCGCCAATCTTCTTTATAGTCATCAGTAACTTCTTTATCTAATAACTGTCTTCCTGCTGCTATAAATTTCTTACAATTTCTGCAATGAACAACGTCATTAAGCTCTATACAAGATCTATCGCCGCTGCCTTGTACACCTATTTTATTCCAGCAATCATTTATAGATAAGACTTTAATAGTATTATCTTCTGTATCCACGTTCACCACAGTTAATCTCCCTGTGTAAACGGGTGCTTCAGTGTGCTTTTCGACATCATGGCCTTGTCTCTATAATCAGATGCCCGCTCTTTTTCACCATTGCGCTCAGCATGGGATGCCAAGTGCATTAACGATTGGTAATGATCTGGCGTTAAATGAATTGCTCTATTATAGTAGTTTACTGCTTCAAATCGGTTTCCATTTGCATCATGTATAACACCAAGTAAGCAGAGAGAATCAGCTGATACACCATCAACACTTATAGACTCCTTACATTTTGCAATAGCATCTTCTAACCTGCCTTCATCAGCCAACCTTATTGCCTCTTCAATATAATTGGATACTGGCGAATTAGCCTGTAATTCACTATTGATCGCGGTTACTGGTATTGCTTCTCCAGACCGCTTTGCTTGTTTTTTATTACTGTTATTACAGAAAGTTTTGCGAGGAGATTCAGTAAAAAAAAATTTTGAATTTAGCACCTTTGAAAAGGCAAAAGCATTTGGTCTTTCAATCTTTGTGAACGGCGAATTCATAATACATCCTGCTTCACCATGGCCAATAAACAGAACACCATCATCAGCCATCAATGCATCTATTTGTTTCAATGCATTATGCTGCGCATCTTTATCAAAATATATTAATAAGTTTCTACAAAAAACAATATCATACTTACTTTTTTCCTCAACCATTAAGTCAAAAATATTCCCACATAAAAAGGTAACCTTGTTCTTTATACAATCATTTAATTTATATCCAGCGGAAGTATGTTTGAAATACTGCTGTTTAAACAAATCATCGGCCCCTCGAAATGAATGCTCAGTAAAAATTGCTTCTTTCGCCTGTTTTATTGATTCATTTGCAATATCAATCGCGTCAATATTAAACTCGTTCGCTGCATAGCCACATTCACTTAATGTAATAGCAATCGAATAGGGTTCTTCCCCAGTAGCACATGGAATAGTCAATATTCTTAGTTTTTCATGCAAGCCACTACTTGCTCTATTTGCAAGATGCTCTCTTAGATATCTAAATGTTTCTGAGCCTCTAAAAAACCAGGTTTCAGGAACCATTACTTTATCAATTAATAAATTCAGTTCATCTTTTGAATTTTGTAATATTTTATAATACTCAATGTGGGTATTTACATCACAAGCCAACATACGATTCTTAACAGCCTGCTCTACTACAGATATACCTACTGAGCAGCTATCAAGCCCAGTTATAACCTTGAGATGCTCTGCTATTAATTCTATTGCCATGGCTAAACTATTTTTTAATTGCCATCATTAACATTCATTCGAAAAACACGATCATACAAATCTTTTTGTAACAACTCATCAACATTAACCATATGAATCAATTGATCATCAATTAAAATCTCCTGGCCAATTAAGCTGCCACCCTCAGATTTAATTCCTACAGAAAATGCGTCATTATCTTCTACTTTTATTGTGTCTGTTACATGCTCTGCAATAATACCTAGCGTATGTACCTCCGCATTCAAGCCCTTTATATTAACTAGAATTATTCTCGTGCTAATTCTATTTGATGCTTGTTTATTTAGATATAATTTTGAAATATCTATAACCGGAACCACTTGCCCTCTAATGCTCACAAGCCCTGCTATATAATCAGGTGTTCTATGTATTGGTTTTAATGGCAATAAAGGCCAAACTTCTTTTACAAGAGTCGCTTTAATTCCATATTTATTCTCACCAATTGTAAATAATAAAAGCAGCATTATTTTATACCAAACTAGTAGAGAACTGTTTCAACTACTCAGTACTTTGAATTTTGATACTCCAGTTTGCAGACCATCTGCAGCTTCATTTAATGTATCAATAGCAGAATTTGACTTTTGTAATGCATCTACAGTCTGCCTTGCTGTTTCACTAAGGTGAACGATTGCCTGCTTAATTTGATCTGCACCTTGAGATTGGAATTGCATTCCCTCATGAACTATCTCAAATCGTGGAGTCAGCGATTGAACTTGATCAATAATTTGATTCAGCTCCGATCCGACCTGAGTTACCTCTTGAGCACTTTCTTGTACATCTTTAGAAAACTTATCAACACTCATAACGCCTGCAGTTACTGCAGCCTGCATCTCTTTAACCATCTGCTCAATATCCCATGTCGCAATCGCTGTCTGATCTGCAAGTCGACGTATTTCAGTTGCAACAACAGAAAACCCAAGACCATATTCCCCAGCTTTTTCTGCTTCAATTGCTGCATTCAGAGAAAGTAAATTTGTTTGGTCAGCTACTTTGGTTATTGTTGTAATCACCGTATTGATTTTTGCAGCCTTATCATTGAGCACTTCTAACTTGGATGCAATTACACCAGATGCCTTTACTATGTGAAGAATAGTTTCTTCCATTCTAGCTAGTCCAGCATGGCCACTTTCTGCTGACGATGCGGTGCTATCAGCCAAATTTGACACCTCATCCATTGTTGATAAAAGCTCTTTAGAAGTAGCTGATATTTCGGTAGCCGTTGCCACTATTTCATTGGTTGTTGCTGCCTGCTTTGTTACTGTTACTTCTTGCTGCTTTGCAGTAGCCGCTATCTCAGTACCTGATGAGGTTACTTGTATTCCTGACCGCTGCACCTGTGCAACTACAGCATTGATGTTTTCAATCATCTCCTGCACACCTTCGGCCAATTTCCCAATGGCATCATCACCTTTTATATTAATACTTCCAGTAAGATCTCCTTTAGCTGCCTTGCTAACGACCTCAAGAATAATATCCACCTTTTCTTGCAAACTACAGACTGCTTCTCTTCGCTCATCCATAAGCGTCCGTAAATTATCAATCATTGTTTGCACACCCGCGCCCAACTCACCAATACCATCATCACCAGAAAAGGTGACTTGGCCGGTTAAATCCCCTTTGGATGCTTGGTTAACAATATCAAGTAAATGATCAATCTTTTTCACTAAATCTTCAGCTGCAGCTTTATTGCACTCTGTCACATGGTTTACATTGTCAGCCATAGTATTAAATGATTTTGCAAGATCTCCGATTTCACTAGTATCTTCAACCTTTGCCCTTATCAACACATCACCATCTGCACGTTTGTTGACTACCTCTACCAAATTCCCCAAAGGACGGGTAATCCATATACGCATAAAAATATTTGTAACAAACAAACCTATTAGCACCAATACAATATTTGCTGTCACAGTAAGCCATGATTGTCGTATTAATTCTTCATCCATATCAGCCAATGAAAAACTAATACGAATAGCACCATTTACTGCATTTTCCTCAACTTTGTGGCATGTAAGACAATTAACACTTTCATTACTTTTCGATGCTATAAATGGAGTTATCATGGTAAGCACGCGACCTTCGGGCGTTGATTTTATCTCTTTTATCGCTTCACCCCGTAAAGCCCTAGCATCTAAATCATCAACTACAACCTCATCACCTGTACCCTCTCCATATTGATCAATAACCGGCTGACCACGAATAACCCTTGCCTCTATAACCCCTGATTGTTTTAATATCTTTTTCTTTAAAATTCCACGCTGGCTCATCGTATTTGTCAGCATCATTGTATTTAAACCATCAAAATAGAAATTAATGATGCTACGCACGTGCTCTTCAGTCATTAAGCGAACACGATTACGCTCTTCAATAGTTGAATAGACGGTAACAATGGAGATAACTGAAATGAAGACAATAGTAACTGTTATATATATCTTTGCCCGTACAGAACTAAATAAAGCAAACATGGATATTCCTCACTTTTTATTTAATTAGATATTGAACAGCAACAATACTGATGGAAAAACATTCCTTAAAAGTCTATTCATAGCTTTATAGAAACAAGGCTGGTGCTCGTTATAACTGATTTTGGAAAAGCATTCATACTGATAACTCCATATACACTGCACAACACTATTAAATCAGTGGAAATATAGTCTACTTTTTTGCCTAAGCCTCGGTATCTTAAGCACATAATTCATTTCTTTCGATTTACCGAGGTTATTAGCTTTCAATGGGAAAGCAATTACCTGATATAGCTATTCATCGACCACTAATTCATACTCTTTAATCTTAAAATTCAGCACCTCATCATTTCACTCACTATTTATAATTTTATTTTTCCCCAGGTATTTGTATTGGCAGCTCTATTGAAGTAAAAATTCTTTTAGCTATTTTAGGGGGACTTAATAAATTCAAATCAAAAGAAGGAAGAAGGGGCACACATAGAACAACTAAACATGGGAGAGGGAGCCATGTAAGCAAGCTCATTTTACAAGGGGAGCACAACATGTGAATTCAACAACCCCCATAGGGGTTGCAGTATAATTAAGACCAGGCTGGGTTAGTGTGTAATAAAACGTAATCCAAGACTATATAGATCATCAGTTTTTTTGGCCCACACAACCTGCCCTAAAATACCATCTTGAACAGCTTCTAAGCCATGCAGCCATATTTCATCATCAGGAGCGCAAGACTGCTCTATTTTTAGTCCCGCTCCATTTTTACTAAGATCAACCAGTGTTGCAAAAAAATAACTACGCCCTATCCCCGTCTCACCAGGATATTCAGTGAAACACATAATATCGCGAGTCAGTTTTTTACGTGGATACTGTCTCTCTTTTTGCATCAAAAACCTCCCTATTAACCTAATGCACTAATTTACACTGCAATCTCATTTTTATTGCGAAAAAAGTGGCGAATTATTGCTCACTATTTAAATATTGAATCAATCGAATAACCATCTTTCTCAAGGATAACGCGCAAACGTTTAAGCGCATCCATTTGTATTTGCCGCACTCGTTCTCTTGTAACTCCCAGCTCATTTGCTACCTGTTCAAGCGTGGAATTCTCATAGCCGTGCAAGCCAAAGCGACGCTCAACAACTTCTCGCTGCTTATCATTGAGTTTATCCAACCAAACATCAAGGTTGGCGTTTAAACCATCATTTTGTAAACGAACAGAGGGATCAAGTGTTACCTCGTCAGGAATAGTATCCAACAATGGTTTGTCGGCATCTTTTCCATATGGCGTATCTACGGAGGTCACACGCTCATTTAAGCCCAACATGCGCTTTACATTATCTATGGGTTTATCCAGTAGCTCTGCGATCTCTTCTGCTGATGGCTCATGATCCAGAGTCTGTGCTAGTTTACGTGCCGCACGCAAATAAACATTAATCTCTTTTACAACATGAATAGGTAATCTTATTGTCCGAGTCTGATTCATTATCGCCCGTTCAATTGTCTGCCTAATCCACCATGTAGCATAGGTTGAAAAACGAAAGCCACGCTCAGGATCAAATTTTTCTACCGCACGAATAAGCCCTAAATTACCCTCTTCAATCAAATCAAGTAAGGCTAATCCACGATTCATATAGCGCCGAGCAATTTTTACAACCAAGCGAAGATTGCACTCGATCATGCGCTGGCGGGAGGGTATGTCGCCCTTTTGTGCTAGCCGAGAATAATGAACCTCCTCTTCTGCCGTTAACAGTTGAGAAAATCCAATTTCGCTCAGGTAAAGCCGCATAGCATCAGCCTGACCATCAGGAATATCGCTAGATGCACGAGCTTTTGGTTTAGCCTTTGGCTTTTCGTCTACTACTAACACATTTTCTTCCTCTACATCATGCATATTTTTTTTCACTTCAGCTGTTATTTCCATATTATCTCTATCATCCTTTTCCGTCATACTGCCTCCTACCACTGCTTGGCAGCGCTATTATCGCCGCTTTGGTAAAAGCCCTATGGGATCAACAGGCTTACCCCTGCGTCTAATTTCAAAATGCAATAAAAACTTGCCATTGGCAGCATGCCCCATCTCTGCAATTCGTTCACCTCTAGCTACAGTATCACCTTCTGTAACCAATAATTTTCTATTATGACCATAAGCACTTAAGTAATTCTTATCATGTTTAATGATAATAAGCGGTCCATAACCAATTAAGCCGCTGCCACTATATACAACCTCCCCTGACTCTGCTGCAAGAACAGACTGTCCAGCACGCCCACTTATTTTCAATCCTTTTCTGGTCGGATCACGCCTTGAAAAACCCTGCATAACACTCCCACTTGTTGGCCATTGCCATTCTAATTTTTGAACTGACGCTAACAATTGAGACGGCTTTCTACTTTTAGCGGCACTACTACGCAATCTTGAGTGTTTTGTTGATATTTTTTTTGATTTTTGTGACGCAGTCGGCGTTTTTCGTCTATTTACAGATTTACCATTTTTAATAGTTGCACTAGCACTTCTAGATAAAGCTTTTGGCACTGGTTTTAACTGCAATCGCTTACCGGGGTAAATAGTATACGGATACGGAATCTGATTCCACTCTGCCAGTTTTTTATAATCAACGCCTGCTCTCCAGGCAATAGCATACAGCGTGTCACCAGGCTTAACTATGTAGTAAATCGCACGATTAAGAGTCTTGGATACTGTTTGGTGACGTGTAATAACCGGAGCCCCACCGGGGGTTCCACAAGCATTAAGTAACGACATAGCAATCATCATGACTGACAATCGAAACCATAAAATTACTAAGGACGTTGGTGAGAGTCTCATTTCATCACCAAATGCAACAAAGTTAATAGCGAACCATTAATACAGTGATAACAACCAAAACCACAATCAACCACCCAAGACGGTCTACATATTTATGCAGTATTTTTTCCATGCGCTCGCCTCCCCATGCCATTAGCACTGCAACCAAAAAGAAACGCCCACCACGGCCAATTAAAGAGGCAAGAACAAATGGCGCAACTGCCATAGATATGGCTCCAGCTGTGATTGTAAATACTTTATAAGGTATAGGGGAAAACCCAGCCAGAAATACGGCCCAAAAACCCCACTCATCAAACCATGCCTTAGCTTGCAAATATTTTGGGTAATAACCTGCACTTTGCAATATGGGTTCTACTAGATCAAAAGCAAACATGCCGATCAAGTATCCAAACAAGCCGCCCAATACAGAGGCCATAGTGGTAATACTGGCAAACCATAAAGCCCGCTTTGGATTGGCTAGTGACATTGGCATCAACATCACATCAGGTGGAATAGGAAAAAAAGAGGACTCAGCAAAACTTAAGCCAATAAGATACCACTGAGCATGCTGGTGACGCGCCCACTGCATAGCGCGATTATAAAGCGTTGAAAAAAGCTTCACTAACTCGTCCCCCCCAACATGGGCACAAACATTACCCGCTCAAGCATCTCTTTGTCATAACCCTCTTCAGTACGGACAACCAATACCAGTGCTTGCTCATCACGCACCCCAATGGGCAAGACCATTCGTCCACCTATCACCAGCTGCTCGACCAATGCTAGTGGTATGCCTTCTGGAGCTGCCGTAACAATAATTCCATCAAAAGGAGCATATTGAGGTAGACCCATGCCACCATCACAATGATTAAGTCGAATATTGCGCAGTTGAAGTTCTTGAAAACGAGAGCGAGCTGTTTTGATAAACGGTTCAATGCGCTCCACACTATAGATACGCTTTACTAAAGGCGAGAGGATGGCTGTTTGGTATCCAGAGCCTGTACCCACTTCCAACACCGTGCCCAACGAACCACCAGCCAGTAGTATCTCTGTCATACGCGCTACGATATAAGGCTGAGAAATAGTCTGCCCCAAACCAATCGGCAATGCCGTATCTTCATAGGCGCGACTGGCCAACGCCTCCTCTACAAAGATATGACGGGGTGTATCACGGATTGTTTCGAGCACACTACGGTTGGTTATACCTTCAGTAATCAGTCGCTCTACTAAACGATCTCGTGTACGCCGGGATGTCATTCCAACACCAAGAAGCTCTTTATTGACCATGCCCCGCTATACCTATGATCTATCCAACCAAGCTTGCATCTCCGGCAAAAGCTCATGTCGTGTCAGGTCGATTTTTAAGGGTGTAACTGACACATACCCTTCCCGTACTGCATGAAAATCAGTTCCTGGCCCAGCATCCTGCTCAGCACCCGCAGGCCCAACCCAGTAGATAAGACGGCCTCTTGGGTCAAAAGACTTGATCACTGGCTCAGCTTTATGACGATGCCCAAGACGAGTGGCTTGGTAACCCTTGATTTCATCATAAGGCAAATCTGGCACATTAATATTGAGAATGGTATCGGCACTTAAAGGGTGTAACAGTATCCGCTCGACCATCTCTTTTGCCACACGAGCACCTGTCTCAAAATATTTTGGTGCATTTGTTGCCATAGAGAGAGCCATAGCAGGAAAACCAAGAAAGCGCCCTTCAGTAGCTGCCGCAACTGTGCCAGAATAAAGCACATCATCGCCCATATTTGCACCATCATTAATGCCTGCTACCACCATATCGGGTTCATCCTTTAGCAGCCCGGTAATAGCCAGGTGAACACAATCTGTTGGAGTACCATCCACGCTAATAAAACCATTATCCATGGTATTAGCACGCAGCGGATGTTCGAGGGTAAGTGAATTACTGGCTCCACTACGATTACGCTCTGGAGCCACAACGGCAATAGCGGCGATAGTCGCTAAACCTTCTGCAAGCGCCTTAAGGCCAGGAGCTTGATAGCCATCATCATTACTTAGCAAAATTCTCATGGAGTGGGCCGCACAAAAACGGCTGATTATTCCTGCAGCTATAAATAATTAAACATCTAACTATACTGGAAAACCTATCTTGGCACACGGTTCAAAAAGCTTTTTTCAGCAGCTCCCGCTAACATTCTCGCATACTCCATCCAGAACATTTTCCATAAATTTTGATGAAACAACTTGTTTCAGGGGGCAGACTATCACGCTACTGAAGTAGACTCATTTAATCTGGCTTGTGGTGACACCCGATTGTGTCGCTACCTCGTATATGGTCTCCTCCCAGCTTGCAAGACATTGTAAATTCAATGGCAGGGACAGGATTGCTCTCGTATATCCGGCCTGTAATGAAGAATGCACCATCCTTCTGGCCTCGATGAAATATGCGCGTATCGTCCTTATCGTCCGTACGGTCTATTATGACCTTCGCAGGACCCAGGTTTTCAATACGCCGGTCTGACCTGAATGGCACTTACTTAAGCGTAACATTCTGAAACAAAAGATAAAAAAGGCTGGCTCAGGTGATAAAATGTTAATCACCACAAGCAACAAGTCATCGACCAAGTAGCCAGCCTCAATGCATCCTAATCAACGTGTCCGTATA
>JAJFJN010000013.1 GCA_021773975.1 Gammaproteobacteria bacterium
TGGGCAAAGCGCAAGTTCAAGAAGCTCAAGACACTGATGCAGGCAGCCAGAAGAGTCAATGCTTTCAGAAGAAGGAATAGACGGCTTTTGGCACACTGGAATCGAGCATGTGCGTAAGATTGAATGATAAGAGCCGGATGAGGCGAGAGTTTCACGTCCGGTTCTGTGAGAGCCTCAGGGGGCGGTTCCCTGGGGCTACTCGACTCCTTGGCGGTCAGCGGCGGCCTGCGCTCGCCATCTGGAACATACCCGGTGGCCAAAAGGTTTCAAATGTCCATCCTATGGTCAGGTAGGTGACCCGTGGCGTCTTCAGGCCAGACCACGCGTGATAGAATGTCGCCAGTGCGGTTACCAAGTTAGTCTTACAGCTGGCACTGTCATGCACCGAACGCAGCAGCCTCTGCCTGTCTGGTTTTGGGCTGCGTACTTGGTGACGACGCAGACACCAGGTATGAGCGCCCTGCAGTTCCAACGGCAACTTGGCATCAAGCGCTATGAAGCTGCGTTTCTAATGCTACACAAGCTGCGTGCTGCTATGGTTCGGCCCGGGCGGGATCAAATCGGTGCTAAGTGGTCAGTCGAGGTGGACGAGACGCTCGTCGGTGGTGCAACACAGGGAGAAGGACGTGGACGACACCATAAGACACTTGTCATCGGCATGGTTGAAGTGCTGCCACGAAAGAAAGCGCTTGGCCCTGATCCAAATCTACCATCTGGACAGCGTCCACAGCACCGAGGAGGACATGGCCGCAGTTTTATCGCGGGTAGATTGCGCCTCCAAGTGATCCAGAACCGCAAACAAGAAACACTGGAACCGATGGTTCTGGCCAATGTCCAGGAGAAAGCCGAAGTCCGGACTGACGGGTGGACAGGCTACGACAATTTGCACAATCTTGGTTATAACCACATAGCTGTGTCAGTCCAAGGAGATCAAGTCAAGATGGACCAGCATCTCCCAATGATCCACATTGTATTCGGACACCTTGATGCTTGGCTCTTGGGAACGCACCACGGAGTCAGCTCGGTGCACTTGCAGGGCTATCTCAACGAGTTCGTTTTTCGATTTAACAGGCGATTCTGACCAATGGTTGGTTTCGACAGTGTGCTGAAGATCGCTACCCGAGTGGAATCGCCAACCTACAGGGATTTTTACGAAAGCGCGCAGGCAAAGTCTAATCCTGCTGAACCAGACAAACCTGTGCTAATCGGATAGACATGCTTGATTGTAACCAGCAAACCCGCTGGACATTGACCACAACAATAGCAGTAATGTAAGCTGCTCTGTTTCTTGATGTTCTGGACATTAATGTGGCGCGAAAAAAAGCTTCAACACCCTCTTTTGAAGAGGCGCTCAATGAACTGGGATCATTGGTTGAAACAATGGAACAGGATGAGCTAACACTTGAGGAGTCTCTCAAATCCTTTGAACGCGGTGTAGAGCTGACTCACACCTGTCAGTTGGCACTAAAAAATGCTGAGCAAAAAATCGAAATACTCAGCGCCAACACCCTGAAAGCCGACCTGGAACCCTTTGATGCATGCTAATCCTGAGTTACAGGCATTTCTAAAACCATGCCAAAACCAAGTTGAAAGCGCACTGGACCACTGGTTGCCCACAGCTACAATCATCCCTGAACAACTACATGCCGCCATGCGCTACAGCACGCTTGGTGGGGGGAAGCGTGTGCGACCTGTACTGGTCTATGCTACTGGCATGGCGCTGAGCGGCAATACTCAGCACCTGGATGGCCCAGCCTGCGCTGTAGAGCTAATCCATGCTTATTCACTCGTGCATGATGATCTTCCAGCCATGGATGACGATAATCTGCGCCGAGGTCAACCCACTTGCCACAAACAGTATAACGAGGCCACCGCCATACTGGTCGGTGATGCGCTGCAAACACTCGCCTTCCAGATACTGTGCAAAGATAAAAACATGCGAATCAATGCTGAAACCCGACTGGAAATGATACAAACTCTGGCAATCGCTAGCGGTTCTCGCGGCATGGCGGGCGGGCAAGCATTAGATCTAGCCGCTGAAGGGCAGCAGCTAAATTTGGCTGAATTGGAAAATTTACACATTCACAAAACCGGCGCACTGATTCGAGCCAGTGTACGACTGGGCGCTCTGGCAACAGAGCAGCGTGATGATGCACTGATACAAAAACTTGATCACTATGCTAAATGCATTGGCCTTGCCTTTCAGGTACGTGACGATATTTTGGATATTGAAGGCAATACTGAAACACTCGGCAAAACCCAAGGTAAAGACCAAGCTCAACTTAAATCCACCTATCCTGCCCTACTCGGCCTGCAAGGTGCTAGAGACACCGCTGACCAGCTACTAACAGAAGCACTGGATAGTCTCAGTGGGATGAATGAACAAGCTGATCCGCTACGCTGGATTGCAAACTACATTGTTGGCCGCAGTTATTAATCTATTGCCTTGCTGCCAACCCAAGTTAAAACCAAGGAATCACGAATGACCAAACCTATTGCCGACGTTCAAAGCCGAGAAGATCGCCGTCACATCGCTATTAACAAAGTGGGTATAAAGGACATCCGCCACCCGATTCGGGTCAAGGACCGCAATGAAGGCGAGCAACACACCGTTGCCACCTTTAACATGTATGTGAATCTGCCCCATAACTTTAAAGGCACACACATGTCGCGGTTTGTAGAGATTCTCAGTGAATATGAGAAAGAGATCAGTGTAGAGTCATTCAAAAATATATTATGTGATATGACCGAACGACTGGAGGCTGAAGAGGGACATATTGAGGTCAACTTCCCCTACTTCGTCAACAAAAAAGCCCCCATCTCTGGCGTTGCTGCACTACTAAATTATGATGTAACCCTGCTGGGTGAAATTATTAATGGCAAACCCACAATCTATACCCGTGTAGTTGTACCTGTAACCAGTCTCTGTCCCTGTTCAAAACAGATCGCAGACCGGGGGGCCCACAATCAGCGCTCTCACGTCACAGTGCAGGTTCGCACCCAGTCTTTTGTCTGGATTGAAGAGATTATTGAAATGGTCGAGTCACAAGCCTCTTGTGAGCTTTTTGGTCTATTGAAAAGACCCGATGAAAAGTATGTAACAGAACGCGCCTACGACAACCCTAAATTTGTTGAGGATATGGTGCGTGATGTAGCTGTTGAGCTAAACAAGGATGACCGTATTGTCGCTTATGTTGTGGAATCAGAGAATTTTGAATCTATTCACAACCACTCAGCCTATGCTCTAATCGAGAAAAATAAGGAGCAGGATATATAAACGGCCTCAATACCGGGTCTTTAAAAGCAGGACATTGCCGTTATTTTCCATCTGCAACTGCCCCAGAAAACTCATACCCAACAGAACCTCACTCGGACTGTCACCCTCAATGACAGTCCCTTTTACATTGCGCAATAGCACATCTCCCACCTGCACCCGATCCAAAACCACCCTATAACCTTTTACATTACCTGAGGAGGCCGTACTCACCCGTATCACGATACCCGTCAGTAGATATGGGATGCCCAGTCGTTTTGCTTCTATCTCACTCATTGCCACAGAGCTAGCACCTGTATCTACCAGCATATTCACAGTACGGCCATTGATAGCGCCAACAGTGGTATAACTACCGCGAGCATCACGCCAAATACGAACATCTTGGGTTTTTGCTTTACTGTAGGATGCGCTAACATGCCGTCCAAGCTCATAATTTTCACGCTTTCCTTCAATCTCAAGCACCGCACCTTTGGCATCAGCAGAGATTAAAAGCACGCCTTCTGGACTTGTCTTGCCTTTTTTCAGCAAACGGTTTTTGCCATCAACCTCAACCATCGCCTTATCTGAAAACAGCGCAACTACACGCAGGCGCTCAACAGCCATGGAATATTCTGACCAACTTGAGATTAATGCAAATAGAAGCGCGATGGCCACACTATGGCATGCCGCAAAATTCCCTCTTTTTATCAAACCATGGCTTCTCACTGTCATTTCACTATCTCAGATATATATTTGACTATACCAATTAGCGGCCAACAGAAGATTTTTTATAGATAGTAGAGTAAATGAAGTCTGAAAATGGCATTTGAAAATGCCTCTCACGGTCATGAGTGTACCAACTGGAATCCAACAAGGGGTTAATAACACAATGAATAACGCCTTATAGGGAACACCATAAGCTGCCATCATTATTCCTGAAAAAATGACAACTCTGAACTATACGCTCCCGAAGGCAAGTCTTAATAATGCTGAAAATAAATGGTGATTAGTTACAAAGCTCAGTAGGCTCACGTTCTGAGCCTGTGGTGGGCGCATAATCCTAGACAGAAAATATCTTGGAGAGCTGCCATGCCCATGAATCAAATTCAATTCCAGCCTGGAGTGTCATTGCCAGATTTTATAGCCAAATTTGGTACAGAGTCCCAATGTGAAGCTGCTTTGGAGCACGTTCGTTGGCCTAATGGCTTTCGGTGTCCCCGTTGTGAGCATCAGGGATATACTTTTGTACATCAAGGTAACCAGCGTTTATGGCAATGCCAACATTGCGGTCACCAGGCATCACTACGCGTTGGCACTGTTTTTCAGTCAAGCAAGTTACCACTGACCATTTGGTTTCTGGCAATCTATCTGATGACCCAGTCGAAGAACAATATCTCTGCACTA